>NZ_CP127389.1:3490000-4105600 GCF_030271835.1 Proteus appendicitidis | reverse complement strand
GGCGGACTCCCCTAAAAAACAAGACTAAAAAATAAACAGGAAAAATGCAGTTAAACAATGTAGTTAAACAATGCAATCAAACAATGCAGTTAAACACTGTGCGCCTAAATACAAAGTGCACAACACCGTTCCTCTTCAATTCTTAATAAGGAACAACTCTTGGTGACAACGATTTTTTTACATCGTGACTCACGATCGCAGACTGGCTATTCTGATCGTGACGGGGGATCATATCGCAAAATGAAACGAAGATCCTCTTTCTTTTGCACAGTTTTTATGGTTTTTATCCACAGGCTTGCTGATTTACGATAATTCACCAAATGAAATATGCAAAGGCGTTCTAGTGTACTTGAGTCACCCTATAAATAGCAATTGGGGATAACTTTCTCTTCACATAAATATCCCTTTCTTATAGAAAGCGATCAAATATCTCTCATTTGATCCACTAAAGATCCTTGCGCTTTCACCATGAGTCCGTATAATCTTGCACCCTGCGTGCTTGTACCAACAAAGTCACTTATTAAGACCTTTTTTAGGTCGCTAATAAGCGTACTCGTTGCGCATAAGTCAGGATTGATTATCGGGTTTGCTAAAAAAGACGACAAAAATCGGTACTTAAAGCGTCATCTTCATTGACGCATTTGAGTGATTTTATTACAATCCCGCATCTTTCCATCATTGATGCTGCGATTGAAGTACCGGCTTGTTTATTTATTGCACGCCTGTCTGTCAACGCATTTGCTGAATCAGTAATTATATTAAGTAGGTAGAAATCGCCATGAAACGCACTTTTCAACCGTCTGTACTGAAGCGCAACCGTAACCACGGCTTCCGCGCTCGTATGGCCACTAAAAATGGTCGTCAGGTTCTGGCTCGCCGTCGTGCGAAAGGCCGCGCTCGTCTGACCGTTTCTTCGAAATAATAAAAGCTAACCATTCCGTGGTTAAGCTCGCTTTTCCAAGGGAGTTACGTTTGTTAACTCCCAAGCATTTCAATTTTGTTTTCCAGCAACCACAACGTGCGAGTTCTCCAGAAGTTACTATTTTGGGTCGCCAGAATGAGCTGGGGCATCCCCGCATCGGTCTAACAATCGCAAAGAAAAACGTTAAACGTGCTCATGAGCGCAATCGTATTAAACGATTAGCCCGTGAATACTTTCGTTTACATCAGCACGAATTACCGCCGATGGATTTTGTGCTATTAGTAAGAAAAGGGGTTGCTGAACTTGATAACCATCAATTGACGGAAGTGTTGGGTAAATTATGGCGTCGTCATTGTCGCTTGGCTCAAAAGTCCTGATCTTGCTGATTAGGGGCTATCAACTGGGGATTAGTCCTCTGTTGGGGCCTCGTTGTCGTTTTAATCCTACGTGCTCTAATTACGGAATTGAGGCATTGCGCAGGTTTGGAATGATAAAAGGTAGTTGGTTAACAGTGAAACGCATATTAAAATGCCACCCTTTACACGAAGGTGGTGATGATCCTGTCCCACCTAGAAAAAACGACGATAACAGAGAAAATTAACGATGGATTCGCAACGCAATCTTCTATTCATCGCTTTGCTGTTCGTTTCTTTCCTGATCTGGCAGCAGTGGGAGGGTGATAAAGTTTCACAAAACACCACCACTACCGCACAGGTCTCGCAACAAGCGGACGTGCCAAGCAGTGATAGTCTTGCTGTAACTGGTAACAGCAATGAGCAGGCAAAATTGATTACCGTAAAAACTGACGTACTTGATCTTCGCATCAATACTCAGGGCGGTACTATCGATGAGGCTGATTTGTTAGCCTATCCCGCCGAGCTTAATTCGACAACACCTTTCCGTTTACTGGAAACTACACCACAATTCCTGTATCAGGCTCAAAGTGGCTTAATCGGCCCTGATGGTCCAGATCAGAAATCTCGCCCAGTTTATAGTGCTGATAAAAACGAATTTGTACTTGGTGAAAACCAAGATGAATTACGTGTACCTATGACTTTCGTAAATGAAGAAGGCGTAAAATTCGTCAAAACCTTCATTCTGAAGAAAGGTCAGTACGATATCGGTATTGATTACAAAATTGAGAATACAACAGATAAAACATTGACCATGAACTTCTACGGTCAGTTAAAACAATCTGTTAAATTGCCAGAAAGCCGTGATACAGGTAGCAGCAACTTTGCGCTACACACTTATCGTGGTGCGGCATACTCATCAGATGAAACCAACTATAAAAAATACAGCTTTGGTGATATCGAAGATAAAAACTTATCTCTAACCACCAATAATGGTTGGGTTGCAATGTTACAACAGTACTTTGCAACAGCATGGGTTCCTTCTAAAGAGAGTCAGAACAATAACTTCTACTCTATCACTTTAGAAAACAAATCTATTGCTCTGATTGGTTATAAATCAGCGCCGGTGACAATTGCACCAAATAGCAGTGCTGATATCAGCTCAACATTATGGGTTGGTCCTGAAATTCAGTCAGAAATGTCAGCTATTGCGCCACATTTAGACCTATCTGTAGACTACGGTTGGTTATGGTTTATCTCTCAGCCACTGTTTAAACTGTTGAAATTCCTTCACAGCTTTATCGGTAACTGGGGCTTCTCCATCATCATGATCACCTTTATCGTTCGTGGTATCATGTACCCGCTGACTAAAGCGCAGTACACCTCCATGGCGAAAATGCGTTTACTGCAACCAAAACTGGCTGCACTGCGTGAACGTATTGGTGATGACAAACAACGTATGAGCCAAGAAATGATGGCGTTATACAAACAAGAGAAAGTGAATCCTCTGGGTGGTTGTTTACCACTAATTATCCAGATGCCAATCTTCCTTGCATTGTATTACATGCTAATGGGTTCTGTTGAATTACGTCATGCGCCATTTATGTTATGGATCCAAGACTTATCTGCGCAAGATCCGTACTACATTCTGCCATTATTAATGGGTGTGACAATGTTCGTCATTCAGAAACTGTCTCCTACAGCAGTGACTGATCCGATGCAACAAAAAATCATGACCTTTATGCCGGTTGTATTTACCGTATTCTTCCTGTGGTTCCCATCAGGTCTGGTTCTGTACTATATCGTCAGTAACTTAGTGACCATTATCCAGCAGCAGTTAATTTACCGCGGTCTGGAAAAACGTGGCTTACACAGCAGAGACAAAAAATAAGGTCACATGAGGAAAAACCTCTTCCTTGGTTACATTCAAAGGAAAGTGACATAAAATAGCGAAGGCGGTCTACAATGACCGCCTTCTGTTTTTTATATTGATATGATGATTCTGATTAAGCGAGTACACCATGCATAGCACTGATACTATCGTCGCTCAGGCCACACCTCCGGGAAGAGGCGGTGTTGGTATCCTGCGCGTTTCTGGCCCTAAAGCGGCACTTGTGGCACAAACTGTCTTAGGTAAATTACCTAAACCTCGTTATGCCGATTATCTGCCATTTCGCAATGATGATAACTCAGTGCTTGATCAGGGTATCGCCCTTTTCTTCCCAAATCCGAACTCATTTACAGGCGAAGATGTTCTAGAACTACAAGGTCATGGCGGCCCCGTTATTCTGGATTTATTACTAAAACGTATCTTACAAATTCCCGGTGTGCGTATTGCTAATCCTGGGGAATTTTCTGAACGCGCATTCTTAAACGACAAACTCGACTTAGCACAAGCCGAAGCCATTGCCGATTTAATTGATGCCAGCTCAGAACAAGCGGCACGTTCAGCGATTAATTCATTACAAGGTGCATTTTCCTCTCATATTAACGAAATGGTAGAGTCATTAACTCACTTGCGTATCTATGTTGAAGCTGCCATTGATTTCCCTGATGAAGAGATTGATTTTCTTTCTGACGGGATCATTGAAGGAAAACTTAACGCTGTTATTGCTGAATTAGATGATGTTCGTGCTCAAGCTCGCCAAGGTAGCCTGTTACGTGAAGGGATGAAAGTAGTTATCGCGGGTCGCCCTAATGCGGGTAAATCAAGCTTATTGAATGCATTAGCAGGCAGAGAAGCAGCGATTGTTACCGATATTGCTGGCACAACGCGTGATGTATTGCGTGAACATATTCATATTGATGGTATGCCTTTGCATATTATCGATACAGCAGGCTTACGTGAAGCCAGTGATGAAGTTGAACGTATTGGTATTGAGCGTGCTTGGAAAGAGATTGAGCAAGCAGACAGAGTGCTATTTATGGTTGATAGCACCACAACCGATGCCACAACACCCGAAGATATCTGGCCTGAATTTATGGCTCGTTTGCCAAATACCTTGCCTGTTACTGTTATTCGTAACAAATCAGATTTAACAGGGGAAAATGTCGAGATCACGGCACAAGGTAATTACCCGATGATCCGCTTATCCGCACGCGATGGCATGGGTATTGAATTGCTGCGCGATCACCTAAAAGAAGCCATGGGCTTTAATAGTAATACAGAAGGTGGTTTCTTAGCGCGTCGTCGCCATCTACAAGCCTTAAATACTGCAGCAGAGCACTTACAACAAGGTCATGAGCAACTGGTTTATGCAAAATCAGGCGAATTATTGGCAGAAGAATTAAGACTGGCTCAGCAAGCATTAAGCGAAATCACAGGCGAATTTACCTCTGATGACTTATTAGGTCGTATTTTCTCTAGTTTCTGTATTGGGAAGTAATCACTCATATTTACCTGCTATACCGTGTAAACATGCTTTTAACGGTTATAGCAGGTAAAATCAAATCTACACGCTATAGCCATTAAGTCTTGAACTACACGCTATAACCGGTATATTAGACTTTAACGCCTATAACCGGTAGAACATGATGATCATAATTAACGCCTATCAACTCAGCGTGCATCTAAAAGATGTACGATTAACAAAAAAGCTTTCTCAAGGTAAAGTCGCTCAAAAAGTAGGAATTCGACAAGACACCGTCTCCAATTTTGAACTTAACCCTAATTCCACCAAACTCGAAACCTTTTTCAAGCTGCTCTCTGCACTGAATTTAGAGATGGAAATTCATCCTAAAGATGCTAAAAATAGTTTAGCACGTAAAAGTGAATGGAAAGAGGAGTGGTAAATGGCAAGCCTTGATGTATATATGAATGAATACTATGTGGGCATTTTTACTAAAAAAAGCTCAGGGGCGCATTCATTTCAATATGCAGAAGAATGGGTTAACCAACAAGGAAGTCGTCCTATTTCTCTTTCTATGCCACTGCAACTGCAAGAATATCAAGGTGATTGCGTCTATAATTTCTTTGATAACCTTTTACCTGATAATACTGAAATTAGAAATCGCATTGTGACTCGCTATAATGCGAATTCAAACCAACCATTTGATCTATTAACTGCGGTTGGTGCAGATACCGTCGGTGCATTAAGGTTACTTCCTCATGGAAGTACGCCAGCTAATATCAAAAAAATAGAATATAGCAAACTTAACGAATCTGAACTGGAGAGAATTCTGCTAGGATATCAATCCAGTACTCCACTTGGTATGCTTGAAGAGTATACTGATTTCAGAATTTCTATCGCTGGCGCGCAAGAAAAAACGGCATTACTTTTAAAAGATGATCATTGGTGTGTGCCACACAATAATACGCCGACTACACATATTATTAAGCTGCCCATTGGTGTTATTGAAGGTCATTCCTATACAATGGATTTATCGAATAGTGTAGAAAATGAATATCTTTGTACCTTAATTGCCAAAGAATTTGGTCTCTCTGTTCCTCACTGCTCTATTATTAAAACAAAAAATATTAAAGCGCTTGCTGTAGAACGTTTTGATAGAAAATACTCATCAGATAAATCGTGGATAATACGTTTACCCCAAGAAGATTTTTGCCAAATTCTAAATATACCCTCAGCCCTAAAATATGAAAACGAAGGCGGGCCAGGTATTATCGATATCATGAGTTATTTACTTGGCTCATCAAATGCCGATCAAGACCGTTTTCATTTTATGAAGGCACAAGTACTGTTTTGGCTTTTGGCTGCAACAGATGGGCATGCAAAGAATTTTTCTGTTTTTATCAACCAAGAAGGGCGTTTTCATCTCACTCCTCTTTACGACATTATGTCTATCTATCCCAATTTTGGAGGGAGAGGGCTTAATCCACGAGATGCAAAACTCGCAATGGGATTACAAGCAAGCCGTGGTAAAAAATACGCTATAGAGCAAATATTCCCTCGTCACTTTTATAAAACTGCCGAAACTGTTGGATTTGAACGTTCATTACTGACTGATATTTTTAATTATTTTTATACAGAAATGGACAGTGTAATAGAACGTGTAAAACAACAACTTCCTAAAGACTTCCCTACTGAGATTAGCAATACAATATTGAATGGTATGAAAGCACGCTCTACACGATTAGCGACTATTTAGCCATTACCTGCTATACCGTGTAAATATGCTTTTAACTGTTATAGCAGGTAAATAATAAGAGATCGACATTGCGCTTAGTAACGAAACTTTTTCAAGAAAAAGCAAATTAAAAATAATTCACTTATTTTCTTTTTACCTTTTATATTCATATTATTAAATAATAATGATTCATTTATTAATAATCTCTATTAAACAATCTAGAAATTAATTTATTTACTAATTAACTATTTCGACAACGCAAACGTTTACTTTCTGTTTTTATTTTTTCTAATAAAAAGAGATATTAAATATCGCATAAATACGCATCTTAATTATGCTTTTTAATGATCTAAATATAGTAAATCAACTAATGACAATGCTAAACTTCGCCTTTAGTTAACTGGGTAAATATCCCCCTTGTATTTAAGAGTCTATCGTGAGAACGCTTTATTTTACTGCGCTGACAACAGGTATTCTTTCTGCCATTTGGGCATTTGTTGCTAATCAATTTGACTTATTAAGCTGGGCTGGCTTTTTAGGTTGTACCGCCTATTTTGCTTATCCTAAAGAGGGTATTAAAGGATTAGCCGTTACTATGGCGACCATAATGAGTGGCGTAATTTGGGCATTGGCGATTATTTATGGTAGCCAAGTCTTTAGTGATATTTCTATTTTTGGCTATGCTGTCACCGGTGTTATTGCCTTTGTTATGTGCATTCAAGCCAAAAGTACGCTACTTGCTTATATTCCTGGCACCTTTATTGGCGCATGCACGATATTTGCTGCTCAAGGGGATCTCTTTCAAACCATTCCTTCATTAATCGTTGGCGTTTTATTTGGTTATTCGATGAAAATGAGTGGGCTTTGGGTTGCCAATAAATGGCCGAAAACAGCGTAATTGATTTATGCTAACCTAAATCTAAAAGCGGTATTTAGTCATGCTAAAGCCGCTTTTTGTTTCTCAGCAACGCAGTCAGTAGCGTAGTTAGCAATATCGTTAGCAAGGTACAATCATTGGTGTTCCCACAACAGGATCAGGAATAATTTGGCATTCCAAATCAAAAACTTGTTTAATTAACGCTTGATTGATAATAGATTTTGGCTCCCCTTGCGCAATGATTTTTCCTTTCACCATCACGACCAAATTATCTGCATAGCGACACGCTTGGTTTAAATCATGTAAAACGGCAACGACGGTACGTCCTTGTTGCTGATTGAGCTTTCGAAATATATTGAGTAATTCAATTTGATAAGCGATATCCAAATACGTTGTTGGCTCATCTAACAGCAAAATTTCTGTTTGTTGCGCTAATATCATCGCGACCCAAACACGTTGCCGTTGACCGCCAGATAGCGAATCTACCGTTTTATCTGCAAATTCTACAATCCCTGTCTCTTTCATTGCTGTTTCTACGGCTAACTTATCTTCTCGGCTCCATTGATGCATAAAACTTTGATGTGGAAAGCGTCCTCTTGCCACTAAATTAGCCACGCTGATCCCAGAAGGCGCTTGCATCGTTTGTGGTAATAACGCGATTTGGCGAGCCAGTTTTTTGGTTGGCAATGTCGTTAAAGGCAGACCATCTAATGAAACATGACCTGATAATGGTTTTAATAAACAACACAAGCTACGCAATAGCGTTGATTTACCACAACCATTGGGACCAATAATGACGGTAACTTTTTTATCAGGAATAGAAAGCGAAATATCGTGGCAAATCGTTGTCTGTTGATATCCCAACTGTAAAGAATGTGTCTGTAATCGGCTATTGTGCATAACATTGTCTTTTTATTAAATGATCACATTAAGCAAAATAAGGGTGATAAATAAACATCACCCTTTGCTGTGATTTATATTTAGAAACGAACTTCTACTGAAGCACCAATCATGCGAGGACGCTGGTAAATAGCGGTATCTTTATTATTATCAGGAATAAGAATTCGCTTATCTGAATCAAATAAGTTCTGGGCAAATAACGTTGTTCTACCCCATGTAAAGTTATAGCCAAGCTGCAAATTAGCTAACCAGAAACTATCTACTTTGCCACTATCTGCATTATTCGCATTCGAGAAGTAATCCCCCGAAAACTGAACATTACCGCTAATATCCATAGCCTGTGTTAATTGATATTTAGCACCAACATTCGCCGTATAACTTGGCGCTCGGGCTAACTCTTTTCCTTCAATACCACTGTTGCCAAAGTCTTTGATTTTAGTTTTTAATAAACCAACACCTGTATTTAACTCAAGAGAGTCTATTGGTTGATAAGCAATTGTTAATTCGGCACCGTAAGTTTCAACTTTTTTCGCATTACGAATAGTGGAAGAATTTGGCCCTAAATAGAAAGGCAGTTGCATATCCTTGTAGTCGTTGTAAAACAAATTCGTCATCACACTTAACTTGTTATCCAACAGGTTATTACGTGTATAGAGACTATAATTCCACACATACTCAGGTGAATACACATAAGTGACAATCGGCTGACCAATAGTCACACCCGCACCACCACCGTTATAACCTCGACCAACAGCAAAACCGACAGTTTGATTCACAGCGGGTTTCCATGCGATATCCGCTTTAGGGAGAAACGTGTTATAGGTTTCATCAAAATCGATAGCAACGGCTTTACTTCCCCCATTACGCGTGTGGTGCTCTCGTTCAAAACGCCCTGATAAGGTGACATCAATTTCAGGGAATAACGCATAAGTTAATGAACCATAAGCCGAAGCCGTTTCTGTTTTATCGTCAAAGTAACTACCACCAAAGATATTCACAAACTCATCTTGTTTAGCATGGAAATAACGCAGACCAAAAATCCCACTTAATGCTTCACTGTCTGTTTTAAAGCGTAACATTGGCTCAAACTCAAACTCTTTCGCATCGATATCTGCACGAGGGCTTTGTGCTTCAGTTAAGCGACGCGTTGAGAAATCGGTATAAATCAGTGTATTTTCTACACTTAAATTATTATTGGCTTCCCATGTTGTATTTAAAATACCACTCGTTGTTTTACGTTTAATCACAGGGCGAAAACGTGAGGGTGCATTTGGCGCTAAATTGCTCGCCATATTGGCCTCATTTTGCGGTGATCGACTATCAAGATGGCTAACGGTTAGCTTGGCTTTAAAATCAGGATTATCTAAAGAGTCATAAAGCAGTTTTCCACGAAATGTATTGGAATGGATATCGCGCGGATCACCCGTTGGCGAGTATTTATCCATATGCACAAAGCTTTCACGCTCTTGTCTTTCTGCGGTAAAACGAAATGCTAATTTATCTTCAATCAGTGGACCTGACGTCATCACCGCATATTCACGAAAATCTTGCTGACCCGCACCCAGTTTTACTGCATTTTCCCAATAGAATGTTGGATCTTGGGTTTTAACCAAAATCGCGCCCGCAATAGCATTACGACCTTGAACATAACTTTGTGGATCACGGAAAATTTCAACCGTATTTACATCCCATAATGATTGAGCGCCATAGCCAAATTCGTTATAGGTAAATGAGCGACCATCAACAGAGAAATTAACTCTTGGGCGTGTACCACCTAAAAAAGCAATGGCACCTTGTGCAGGTCCTGAACCATCAACACCACGAATGGCAGGTAACGCATTACTATTCCCGTTATCAACAATATTAGGAGTCATTTGTAGTAATGTATTCACATCTGCATTGGGTATAGCTTCTATTTTTTTCGCATCATAGACTGTGACACTGGAGCCTGTGTCATAGATAGATTTATTCAGTTTTTCACCCGTCACAATTAATACATCCACTTTTTCATCGTGTTTTTTGTTATCTTGTGACGTTGATGTTTTTTCTATTTCTTGTGCATTTACATTAGGAACGGCAATACATAAAGTGCCTAACAAAGCTGTTTGCACAAGTGTTGTTATTGTCGCTTTTTTAGCGTGTAGAGTAAGAACTGTAGACATAAGTCTATACCTTTCATGCCATAGAGCATGCCATTAGACGATTTATAAAATACCCTCATTACATCCCAAATGTTTAATTAGTCTTTTTGGCGACCATCCCATGACTCATCCTTAAGTTAGTAAATATTTACTTCCTTTATTATTATTTTAAGTTCTCTGTTTTCTTGTCAGTAACCACAGCAAATAAAGCCCACCAATAACCCCCGTCATTAAACCAACAGGCATCGTAATATTGATGGGTAGGTTTTGTGATAACACATCAGCAGAAAGTAAAAGGAGTGATCCCATTAACGCAGAGCCTACAATGGGTAGTTTTCCTGACTGGCTTAATCTGATCACTAATTGAGGTGCAGCGAGTGCAACAAAGGCAATTGGCCCAGCGCTGGCTGTTGCTAATGAGGCAAGTAATACGGCACTAAAAATCATCACCCATCTCACTCTACCCACATGGACACCCAATTGCTGTGCCATGTCATCTCCCATTTCCATTAACGTTAATGACTTAGCATAAAAAATGATAAGTGGAACAAGGATCAGTAAACCAATAAAAGTAGGATAAACGTGTTGCCAAGTACGCGCATTTAGCGAACCTGCAAGCCAGAGATTAGCCATAATGGCATTATCAATATTGCCCTTTACCAACAATAAACCATTAAAGGCATGTAAAATGGCACCGATGCCAATACCGACTAAAATCATGGTGTAACCAGACATAACACCATTTTTTAATGACAGTAGATAAACAATTAACGCCGTTGCCATACCACCTATTAACGTAGAAATAGCGATATCCACAACCGTGCCATTAAAAATAATGATTTGAAGTAATGCCCCCGTTGCTGCACCTGTTGTAAAACCAATAACATCCGGTGAACCCAAAACATTACGAGAAATCGACTGGAAAATAGCGCCTGAAATACCTAATGCAGCCCCAACGCCCATTGCAGTAAGTAGGCGAGGTAAGCGAATATCCATTACGATTTTCTCTTTGATGCCACCTTCTGATTGTCCAACAACAATATCTATCAATGTAGAAAATTCGATGGGAAACTTACCTGTTGTTAAGGCTAAAAAAGCGAGAGAAATCATCAATAAAAACAAAATAAAGGCGATGATGATATCTTTTAGAGATAAGATCCAAGACCATGTACCCAATTGGCAGATAATCTCATTATTTTTAGGTTTCATAATGTAATGATCCGCCAACGTTTAACGAGATAGATAAAGAAAGGTCCACCAATCAGTGAGATCATAATACCGACGCTAATTTCCCCTGGTGTACCGATTAACCGCCCTAAGCAGTCTGCGACTAACATCACTAATGCACCAATCAACATCGACATCGGTAAGATACGTCGATATTCAGCGCCGACTAAACGACGAGCAAAATGAGGAGCGGTTAATCCTAAAAAGCTAATAGGACCAACCGCTGCAGTTGCACTTCCTGCAAGAAGTACGATGGCAAAAGCTGATAACAACCAAACTCGTTTTTGATTAGCTCCCAACGCATGGCTAATATCATCACCTAAAGTCACGATATCTAATGAACGAGTAAGTGAATAAGCAATCACACTTCCAATCACCACCAATACAGTAATTGGATACAACACATCGAAGCTACGTCCTTGTAATGAACCCACAACCCAATGACGGAATTGATCGAAAACACGTTCATCACTATTTACCGTAACAAGCTGTGTGATAGCGAGTAAAACCACTGAGAGAGCAACACCTGCAAGCACCATTCTTACAGGATTAAGCCCATGCCTTATCCCACCAAGAAGATAAACACCAATACCTGCGAAAAAAGCTCCTAATAAACCAAACCACATGTAAATAGTGACATCAGTGATCCCCGTTAGCGCAATTAAAGAGACAATCGCAACCATGGCTCCGGCATTAATGCCAAACAAACCGGGATCAGCAAGTGGGTTACGTGTCAGAGCTTGCATTAATGTTCCAGCTCCGCCTAATGCGACGCCAATAACTATCGCTAATAATGTGCGAGGAAAACGTAGATAGCGCACTAATAAGTGCTCACTATTTGTCGTATCAAAATCGATAAAAGCCTGCCATGTCGTGTACATAGAAACATGTCGGCTGCCTACAAATAAGCTTAATAGTGCAAAAGAGAACAAGAGGAAAATAGCGCCTCTTATTCCCCATTTTATGTTGTGGTGAGAAGTAAACATACGTTATTGCTTATGTTTACTAAAACGCGCGACCATCTCATTGATAATTTCTTGCGCGCTGTAATAATCAATACGAAATGAATTTGCGCCTAAACCATAAACCTGCTTATTTTTTATAGAAGGTAAATTGGCAAGAATAGGATCAGCCATAAATACATCGGCTTCTTTAGCGGTTCCACTTAATAGAAACGTTGTGGGTGCGGTGAGTTGTGTTAAATGCTCATATTGAGCCCACACAAAATCTGAAACAGGTTTATCTTTCGGTTGCCAAGCGAGATCTGCGCTTTCAATGGTAAAACCGAGTTGTTGTAATAATACGGCGTGAGGGCTGGTGGTTAGTGAAACAGGGTTAACAGTACCGGCACCAAAATAAGAGATAATATTGACCTGACCTTCTGGTAGTTGTAGCGCGTCTTTCCCCTCTTTTACTATATTTGCAAAACGCTGTAATAGTGTATCTGTCTCTTTTTCTTGTCCAGTGGCTTGTGCTAATTGTAAAGCCAGGCTTTCCCAACTCTGTTTGCCGTAATCTAAAACAATGGTAGGCGCGATTTGTTTAAATTGCTCAACTTGAGGATAAACCGTATCTCCCCCATTTACAGAAACAACGATTAAATCAGGTGCATAAAGATAAGCCATCTCTAATGAAACACTGCCCGCAGACCACAGTTTTTCAACATTTCTCTCTTTTGCTACTTTATCCCATTGGGCAAAAAACAGACCATTGGCTGCAGTTGAACTTGCAACCACAGGAGCTTGCATTGCAAGAAGCGTTCCGGTGATAGAAACCGATGCAGATAAAATACGTTGTGGTTTTGCTTTAATTTCGGTTTTAGTGCCATCAACACTTGTAAAAGTACGAGGCCAAGATTGGCTATCAGCGCCAACATCAAAAGCATTTGCTGTATTAACAATAAAAGAAAAAAGAAAAAGACAGGCAATAGAGACAACGGATTTAAACATGACCACTTTCCAAGTAAATAATCTTTACTTTAAATAATAAACGTAATTATTAATGTTAATCATAATCAATATCATTAACAACATGGATTTGTGGGGTTGTGATAGGAAAAATGAGAATGAGCGCACAAAAAACACTTTATATAGTGTTATCACCAAATTAAAAAACACGGATTAAGGCAGATAATAAATTTTATCTCTCTCTTTCTAAACATCGTCATACCTTAATGAAATGAGAGTTAAGAACCTAATCATACCTGCTAAATGAAATACGTTTAATTTATCATAACCCCATGATAATAAATGAAATTGTTAATATATGAAATTTGATGCAAAAAAGAGAGGACAACAACACAAGAAAGGAAATAAAGATGAGTTCAACACAACCAACAAACTACAATATTATCGTGATGTCCGATCCTCAACCTTGGAGGCTAAAAGACATAGATAATAATGATCCTAATGATGATCAATCCCGTTGGGGATCAACGATAAAAAAAATAAGGGACAATATTCAATTATTACACCGTGAAAAATGGAATTAATTTTTAAATAAGGAGCTTCATTATGCATTTTAATCCGTTAAAAATACTAATTAGCCCATCATCATTACCAGCAACCACACCATTAATCAGTATTAATTATCAAGATCTCAAAAATGGCATGCTAGATATGATAAATCGCAACGATAATACATTGCCAACGATTGTTGATAGATTTAATGAGCAAGATCCGTTAAATGCTCCAATGGTTGTAGGCCAAACAGTGATTGGGCATATGATTAGTTTAGTGCCTGTTGCCGGTGGTGTTTTATCAAAAATCACCGCTGCACTCTTTGGTCTAATGAGCAAAAATATGAAAAATGAATCATCAGCTAAGCAAATTATCGAACATATCTCTCATATTATTGATAATAAAATCGCTGAGAATAACGTTGAGACAATCAAATTCACCACAGAGGTAATATCTAACGTTTATCAGTTATTTTCTGATTCATTTGCTCGTTATCTTGATCCCACAATGAATTATTCGACTCAACAAAAAAAAGATTTACGGGAACAAGTACTCAACCATTTTGATGCTGTTATTTATATCATCGTTTCTCAACAACCCTTAGTATTAAATTTAGCGCAATCAGCGGGATTACCTTTTTATTGTCACTGTTGCGCCCTTTTTGTTGCGGCACATTGCGATATCTTAACGAATAGAGATAAACTTGAATTGGAAGACGACTACTTTAAAAGTAATTTAAAAAACCTAAGAGACAGTATCGATAAATTCAATACGGCTATTCATTCTGCAATTTATAAACAAACGGCTAATGTATTTCAAGATGACTATAATAAATGTAATACTTTTTTATCAGGTCTTTATACCTCTGGCCTTTCTTATTATCAATCTTGGGTCAAACACAGTTTTGAAATTGAATTTAATACACCATTATTTCATTGGAATAGTTTAGAGCTTTATGGGAATGATTATAGTCACTATCCCAATCTGAATTATTACGATACCTATTTCGCTATTGGCAAAGATATTTTACATAGAACATCTATGTTGCAAAGTATGGAAGCTTATTCTCATGCTAATACCATTATTCGTATTAAACACAATTACTTAAGTATTGAAAAAGTAAAAGATAGTTATCAATATGAAGGTTGTTATGGTGTAACTGGTGATAGAAATGATGAATTAAAAACAGAAATCTTTTTTACGCCAGATAGTAGTAAGTCATATTTATCACCTGATCAAATTTTCCCTTCTGTACGTTATATTTCTAATGCCCTTGAGGGTAAATTAGACTATATGGTACTTGATGATGTGAATAATGGTCATTTTATCATTGGAGCAGGTAATCGATATTATAAATACTATATGAATATTCCCGGTTACTGTTTTAATGGTATAAATCTTTATTTAAGCAACCATAATGATGAACAATGCAATGCTAAATCAGACTCTCGGCTAATAGAATCTGCGCCTATATTCCGTTTTTATGACGGTTATGCTTCTCTTACGCTAGAAACTAAAAACCACTTACCGATACCACAAAAAAGCTATGAATTGGATTTAAATCATGGGTTTGATACACAATTAAGTAAAGCTCTATTTGGTTATAGTGATATGCTGGTGGGTAAAAACTGTATTTTGCTAAATAAAGAAGCCTATTTTTGCTTACCATCAGAAGAAACGATTGGAAAAACAGATAATACACAAAAAATGAAGGTGTTATTACAGTGCGCTGCTGAAAGTGAACAAACACTTTTAATTTCAGTAAGAACTGGTGATGCCATTAGCGGTGCTTTAATTGCTTCAAATGCCTTTTCTCTTGGCCTAAATCAGAACAATATCGTTTATAAAATAACACCTTTACTTAATCATCCAATTACAAGAAATAAAGCTTTATTTCGTACCTATCAGCTTGAACTAGAATATTTATTTCCCCGTGAAAATGAATCAAATCTCTATTTTCATTTGCACTTTTCTAATCCCAATACAGTATTAGCCGATATGACGGTGCTGTTCTAATAATTAACTCTGATAAAAACACCTAAATTGCCATTGTGCTTTAGGTGTTTTATCTATCCTATTAATTTAATTGAAAATCCAATGAAACAACTAAAGGATTTAATAAGCTTTCGGGTTTAGGGCCGATGGGTTTTACGCGTTTAACCGCAGCAATAGCCGCATTATCAAGAGAAGAAATACCAGAAGTACTTTCTATCTCAATCCTTGAAACCGCACCCTCTGATGTTAGTGAAAAACTCACCACTACCTGACCTTCATGTTGCATACGACGTGCTTGTGAAGGATAACGTTTATGACGTTCTATTTCTCGACGCAGTGAACTAATATAGTGATTATCCGATTCACCTTGCCCTATTCCATTTTCACTTAATGCATGACTTCTTCCTGCTAACGAGCTTGCAGTATATTGCGTTAAGCTTTCTGCCGATGCTTCGGATGTCATTTGCGCTATTTGGCTTTCTAAATCAGTCTGTTTTAACGGCTCTACTTTTTCTTGCGCCACTGGCTTTTTCACTGGTGTGATTGGTTTTATGGGTATAGGTTTTTCTTTGGGTTTTTCAGGTATTTTCTTGGGTGCTTCAACAAACTCTCCTTTTTCGGCACTTGGTAAAACAACGGGCGTTTCTTGAGGTTCCGTTTCCACTAAAGCCTCTGGTACGACTGTCGATTGTTGGGGAGGTGAAAATACCACTTGGTAAACGGATAATGTATTTTCTTGTTGCTGATGAATATGGTGCGCACTTTCTGTCATAGAAAGTGAACGTAACACCCAACTTAATATGGTGATATAAACTAACGATATCCCTATTAGCCAATAATAAATATTAAGCGGATGCCTGACAGAAAGTGCCAACATAAATAAAAGCTCCTTACTTTCTTTTAATTAAAATTGTGCAGTAACACCTAATCGGAACGTTCTTCCCGGTGCGGGCATACCTGATCGCGTTAATGGATCAATGTAATATTCGTTTAATAAATTACTGCCCGTTATTTCAAAAGATAAATTAGGGCTATATTGATAGTTAATATAGGCATCAACGGTAAAGACTTCTGCCCAACGCATCGGGTTATTATTTTG
This sequence comes from Proteus appendicitidis, assembly GCF_030271835.1. NCBI lineage: Bacteria > Pseudomonadati > Pseudomonadota > Gammaproteobacteria > Enterobacterales > Morganellaceae > Proteus > Proteus appendicitidis. The sequence goes on along the minus strand of NZ_CP127389.1, from coordinate 4,088,542 downwards.
ACCGTACATTTCTCTTGGTAACTTTTCTTTTAGCCATTTTTCATCTTTATTTTCTACTTCTGATGAATAGAGCCAGCGGCTACCTATTTCTAATTTATTATCTAACCAACGAGTACCTAAATGTAAATTAACCGAATATTTAGGCTGAATAGAGGTACGCAAAAAACCACCGGGATATCCCCCTGTCATACACTCTTTAATACCTAAGAAACCAAAGGGATCATAGTTACTAAAAGCATTTTTATCACATACCTTATTTTTATGACTATAAACGAGAGCGGTATCCATAAAGATAAAACCGTTATCAAAACGTGCTTGAACTTCCAACCCTTCTAATTTTTGCTTTTCAAATTGCCTAATTTGCCAATTCGCATCTCTATCAAACACATTTTCAATATTGGTATAAAAATAATTAATTTTAACGTCAGCATGGCGCTCTATATTAAGCCAATCGGTAAAATCAAACACAAACCCAAACTCTGTACTTTTGGCTCGTTCTGGTTTTAATTTAAAACCATAATAGCGGGCTTTAGAGCCTGAAAATCCGCTAGTATCTTCAAATAAATTAGGTAAACGCAGTTGCTCAGTATAGCGTCCATAAAAACGCAATATATCGTTGGCATACACCGTTGCAGATACCAAGGGTGAAAATGCACCATGTTGATAACTAGGTTCAGGTAAAAATTTATCTTTATTATCGTCAAGATAAATAGGGATTGATTTAGAAACCCCCATTTCATATTTATTAACTAATTTACCTGTAATTGGATCAGGTACTTTTTCATTGATATTAAAATAACCGTTTAAGAACATATTTTTACTTTTAGGTAATTCGCCATTTTCATCATAAAGTAAAACGGTATGTTCCCTGATCATAAGGCGTTTTTGGGCAGATTTTATATTGAGATTTCCTTGTTCATCACGAAGAAAATCTTCTTGCATCATATCAACCTGAATTCTTTTAACTTCATGACTATTAATAATCTTTTCTTTTATTTCAGGTAATAATTTTTCATATTCAGGATAAACAAATTTAGAGTGTAAAAACTCACGCACTTTTTTGTCTATTTCTGGATAACGTCGATAATTTTTAAGCTCTTCAGGTAACGTCTCCACATCAATCCGGTGAATTGCTCTATATAATAAATACTCCTCCGCAGTTAATGTGCGTCGATAAGGAAGTACAAAACCTCTAACAGAAGGTGTTTTCTCATACCCCTTTACTTTATTTTGTCGCTTATTATTTAAAAAAATATCTGTTAAATGATAATAATGATATTTACCGCCAGCAGTAATAGCTAACCAAGAAAGCGGTTTCCAATCAGTGGAAAGGGCTAAATTAATTTCATGACGTTGCCCTGCTCGCCCTGCGGTAACAAAATCAAGCCCCTCTGGCAGGTTAATTTCATCGCTATCTAATTTTTCAAATTGATAGTTACTGGAAAATGAAATAGAAAATTGAGGTGATAATTTAAGTATTGATGATAAGTCAATACCGTAACGATTATTTTCTTGATAAAGAGAAGATGTATCAATAAATCCAGTATCGATATTAAGATTCCAGTTATTAATATTGAAATCTACATATTTCGGCTCTCTTGGTTTACCACCACGAGTATTGGTATGACCTGAGGTTAAATTACCCCATAGCCTTAATAATAAGTCTGTTTTTTTATCTTCTGGTTTATATTGATAAGTTAATATTCCTGCTTGTTGTGTAATATTTCCTAAAGGCCATTGATTTACTAAATTTTTATCATAACGAACCCAACTTAAACGTGATGGCATAATATCGCCAAACAGTAAGTCAGTGTATCGGTAATTAATGGAAAAACGATGTGCTGATTCAGGAAATAATGCCCCTTTGACTAAAAGAGAGCGACTACGATTAGAGGTATTTGGTACTTCATTATCAGGTCGATAAATATGAGCAATAAACGGTAAATAAGGCTCAAAATTTCTTGCGCCGTCTCTTACATGAACTGATTCAAGTAAGTCTTTATCTGTCTCACTATAATTTTTGGCATTTCTTTTTCCTGCAAAGTAATTACCTTTTTCTCGTAATGCATAGGCAAATAATAAATTAAATTTTTCCTCTTCAAAACCGATACCTAAACGAAAAGAATAATCTCGAAAGTTTTTTATTTTACTTTTTTGAGGTGTGATTTCTAAAGCAGGATCAATAAGGTATGCATTTTGCTGATAGAAATTTGGATATTTACGATAATCTTCAGTCATATTCATATAAACTTCTTTATATCGTGTAGAGTTATTACTAATATCCCCTTTAAAGTTAATTCCAAAAGAGTCACCAATAGGCACAATATCTCGAATATCTAAGGTTTTTACTGCAATACCGCCACCGATACCGGTTTTCATATCCGGGGTTAATGAAGGACCTTTTTCAATATAGATACTACTAATCAAATTAGAATCAATATAGTTACGATTAGATGCCCCACTGTAACCACGGTAAACGGTAATTGCCTGCTCTGTTCCATCCACAGTAACAGGAATTCGCCCTTGCCCTTGAATACCCCGAATATTCGGATCAAGCGCTCCACCATTACGTGCTTCACCACTATAAACACCAATCGCACTTTTTAGTAAGTCCGCTGGTGATACCCCCTGATAACGCTCTAATAGCTCTTTACCTAAATAAACATTAGAGACATCTTTCTCATAAACTTGAGCATAACCTTGTTTATCTTTTTCTTTATTATCTGAAACCTGAATATGACCAAGATCGGTTTTATCTTCTTTGGCTTGCAGATAAAAACAAGGAGAAAATAGCGATAGAGATACGAAGATTGAAACAATTTTCCGCTTTCTAAAAAGCATTATATGCATTGTTTTACCTATTTAATTGATAAAGAAAGTAACTTATTTAATTAAAATTGTTTTTCTAATTTAAATAACACTTCATGTTGCTGATATTGATATAACCAATCCACATTGCTTAATCTTCGGGTATAACGTAACTCTATTGCGGGGTAAAACCCTAAAATAAAGGGTGATTTATTTTTAATATTGGTTGTAAAAACAAAGCTATTGTCTTTTCTTCTCTTTTTTAAAAAAGGATTATAGTTATTAAAATATTTAAATTGATACTATAAAAAAAGAGATATATTCCAATTTTCTAACAATGGATAATAAACGCCAGTTTTTATACCATATAGCTGATAATTTAATAAAGTGTTTTTTTTACGTTCTAATTGATAATTTAATTGATTAACTAAATGCACTCGATTATTTAAATAATAGTTATGATTAGTACTATAACTAAGTCGCTGACTATTTAGATTATTTAGCGCCTTTTGATATTTCTTTATTTTATAATCAAAACTTAAATTAATAGTTTGCTTTTTATTAAAAAAATAAAAAAATTGTGTTTCACTACCCCATGCTTGATATTCATATTGAGCTTGTGATTTTTTTAATTCGTAATAAGGTGTTATTAACCATTGGTATTGAGGTTTTTGATAGCGATAACCCAGTTGGGTGTATAATGCCAAAAAATTAGCGCTACGATGAGAATGATAATCTATATATCGTACATAATTATAAGAAGAAAAAGTATGGTGAGAATAAATGATAAAAGGCTGATAAAAAGAAAAATAATGAGTAAGACCTGTTGATGCGATAGGTTTTGCACCTCTTAACGTTATTTTTCTTTGAGTGGATTGTGAGACAATTTTATCAGGTAAATCAGGTGCATGGTTAATATTATCATCATAAAAGAAGCTAAGTTGATAAAAACGTTGCCCTTGAAAATAAGATGCTAACTTAACCTTATAAAATGCAATGGATTGGATAATATCTTTAGGTAAATCAATCATATTATTCAATTGATTCAGTTGCTGCTGTGCTTTTTTATATTCTCGCAAATGAAAATAAAGTTGAATTAACCCTGTTTGTGCTGGGATAAAATCGGCTTTTTGCTTAAGTTGCTGCTGATAATAAAATTCAGCATTTAAAAAATCGCCTCTGTTTTGAGCCAGTAACGCCTTTGCATAATTGACAAGTAATACTTCATATTGAGGCTGTTGTTGATAATAAAGCAATAATTGTTCGGCTTTTTGCCACTGCTGTTGTTGCAAATAGTGGTAAAGTTGCTGACCAATTTCCGCGACACTTCTTTTATTAAATTGATCACGCAATAATTTATCATTATTTTCTATCGCCATACTATTAAATGATAAAAAAATAAGTAGTAAAGCCAATAACCTTCTTATGAAAGGTCGATAATAATTCATGGTATATCCTTATAATAAAAACCGACCTATTCCTTAAGATCGGTTTATTTTTGATAAAAAAAAACAGATAACCCTATACCTGATTATCTGTTGCTAACATTTAGCTTAATGACCACTAATACCACTTTTTAAAGAATTAACCGATTGTATTACCAAACAAATTTATAATATTATTTTTGAAAAAATTAAGAAGCATCCGTGCTTGCTGTTATTTCTTCACTTTCACTGCTATTTTTCGCACCACCAAAACCAATATCTTTTGTGTGATCCGAACTGAACACCACAACACCCGCTAACACTTCAGCACTCTCGCCAAAAAAGGCTCCTTCAACAACCCCTGATGTTGAGCCTTCTTTCGCATCTGCAGAAAACGTCACTTGGTTATTTGCGGTATAAAGATTTCCATTTTCTAACTCAACCGTACGTTGGCTATTTGCCAATGAACCGTCAATTTTCTTTTGTGAGAAATCAACATCAAACGAACCTGAAAGTAAGTTACTACCACTGTATTGGCTAATACCCGTTATCGTATAAGTGGCACTATCTGTTGGTAATGTGGTTGTGACGTCTTTACCAACATAATAGGTTTGATGTGTCGCATCCGTTACTGATGTTGTTTTTGCCCAGTCACCAAAATAGACATTGGCATCCGTAATTTTAGCGAAATGAAAAACCCCCATATCTCGATGGCTAGCAGGCGTACGTTCATTTGGCTGAATAGTGTAAACTCCATTACTATCCGCACTACTTCCCATCATTGGCGATGTTAACGAAGCAAAACCAATTTTTTTCCCACCTCCTATGCCACTAATACCAACACCCGGCTCTCCACCTGGCATTTGATGATAGCCTCGATTAACAGCATCACTTGCTCCCACTTCCATCGTCGTTAAAGGACCGCTTTGATTAGAATGAATTTCAGCTTGTACAGTATGCGTACCCATTAATATAAATAATGCACAAGATAATTTATTAACATTTTTCATAATAATTTCCATATCATTAGTTTGAGGGTGTGGCTACTTATTATAAATAATAAGTAGCCACCTACAGAGGTATTACTACTTTATCTTTACAGCTTCACTTTCGAATATAAAGCTCGCTGTTTCTGGCGTAGGTAATATTAAATAAATCTCTTTTGTTGTAAATAACAGATTTTAATTAAAAAGATTTTAATTAACCTTACTTATATTATGAGAATTAAATTAATTAAATGATTTAACTTAATTTTTTATTTAAACACATAAAAAAACAAAGAATATTTTATGTTTATTTTTGTGAACAAACTCGCAATTATTTATCTTTATTCGTTTTAAAACTAATTAATATTTATTAGGTATCTTAGCTTTATTATAAGCTATATTTTAAAATATAATCATTGCCAAAATTAAAGCCTTTTTTCATTCACTATATTTTATTTATTTCCTCAGGAATTATTTTTATAAAAATATCACGATCTTTATTCTGAATATTATTATTCCAAATAACACCTATTTCCCATTGTGTATACAAACCTGACAGTGGCAATAAAGTGACTTTTTGTTTATCACAAATAAGTTCTGCATTTTTAGGTACCAATGCCATTCCTAATCCAGCAGAAACTAACGCTAACTGTGTTTGAATATCTTGTGATTGCTGCAATACACGAGGTTTGATTTGATGATGCAGCAAAAAATCATCGATTTGTTGATGCAGTTTTTTTCCCTTTTCAGGAACCAACTGAATAAGCCCAAGCGTATTAAAGTAGTGTAATGGATCATCATCAGTTTCTAACACCTTAATAGTTTGCGTGGGAATTGCTAACATTAATCGCTCTTGTACTAATGAAATACCCTTTAGTGGCGCTGTGACAGGTAAACGTGAAAACGCAAAATCAAGCTCCCCTAAAAGTAATTTATCTTCCATTGTATTAGAAGGCATATCATCAATATGCACGGTAATATCAGGGTGAGCGTGATTAATTTTTGCCAATAATGGTGTAATAAAATTTAATGAGGACAAACCAAATCCTGCATAAAGCTCTGCTTTTTGAGGTTCACTTAATTGACGTGCCTGTTTTTCTAATACTCGGGCTTCTGTTAAAACTGCTTGAGATTGACTCAGTAAATACTGTCCTTCAGGCGTTAATTTTGCTCCGTGACGTCCTCGTTGAAAAAGAGTGACACCTAATTGAGATTCCAGCGTTTTTATCTGTTTAGTGAGTGCCGGTTGGCTAATACAAAGCCTTGATGAGGCTTCACCAAAATGTTCTGTTTCCGCTAAAACAACAAAAGCATTCAATAAACGGGTATCCATGATTAATTATTAATCCTATTTCACTCTTCCTTTTTATTATTCTAACATAGAATAAATAAATAAAATTAATAACCACCAAAAATGCATTAATAAGCACTTATTCTTTACGTTTGATAACATTTTGGAATGAAATGAGATAACAGCTAGAAATAACAGGGTTATACGCCTCTGTTTCACGGAACAAATACCTTATTTATTGGCATAATAATGGCAATAAAGGAGTGTTTATGTCTGCTAAGTCCCTATTTATAGTTATTTCATTATTAGGATCATCTGTTTCCTGTTTGGCAGGAGATGGCTTAGTGGATAGAACATGGACAGCTTCAGGATTAAATACACAAAGTTATCGACAAGCATTAAGGCAACCGACCGCAACCTCTCGATATACTCTTTTTAATATCACGCCAGATATGCCTGTTCCGGGTGGTGCAAGCCATTCTGATCCTCAAGGTATCCGTTATATTGCCATGAAGTATGGTCCTTATGGTCAGCCTGAACACTATAAAACCTACCAAATTATGTTTTCCCACTATTCAAATAGTAGTACGAAGAAAATTCGCTATTTAGGGGAGTTATATACTGTTGTCGGTGATATCTATTTAATTGATCCTTTTGCAACAGCCAATGAGTGGCAACGTGGTCGTAGCCAAATTGTTGAAGAGTACTATGAGATATTAGATGCGCACGGAAATAGAACAGGCAAAGGGTTACGCTTTAATAATTGGGATAAACCAATTCATATAACCAAATGGTCATCAAATTAATATATTCTTAATCAATATTCCTCTTTGTTAACTCTCTCTTAATGTCATCATTTTTTCTTTTATTAAAATAAGCACTTTGAATATTAACCTACATTAATACTTTCTAAGTTTATATAAATAAAAAATATAAGCATATCAATAACTGACATTATTCTCTTAATTTCTATTTAATTTACTTGTTTCTTTAGATAGAAGTTTAACCCACAGAAAAGTTAGTTTTTATTTCACTTATCTATTTAAAATAATCATTAGCTTATGAAAATCATAGAATATTATTTCAAACAATTTCGAACTATCGCATTGCCTGATCGAATCTATTTAAAGAATAAATTTATTCGTAACTTAGGTTATCAACCCAACTTTAAAATACCGACATCACTTAATGAAAAAATCAATGCACGTATGCTATTCGATAGAAACCCAATTTATACGCGCTTAGCAGATAAAATCAAAGTAAGAGAGTATGTCATCGAAAGGATTGGTCCACACTATCTGGTTCCTATCATTAATACCTATTCTCATCCTGATGAAATCGATATCACTCAACTTCCTTCACGTTTTGTACTCAAATGTAATCACGATAGTGGTAGTACAATTATCTGCCTTGATAAAGCAACTTTTGATTTTGAAAAAGCAAAGCAAAAGCTTCAATTTCATTTAAAACGTAATCTCTATCCCGTCACTCGTGAATGGCATTATAAAAACATCAAAGCTCAAATTATCTGTGAAGAATATATTGATTTATTTGATACACAAAATCCAATGATACCAACGACTTGTCGTCTTCACTGCTTTAATGGTCAGCCTCATTATGCTGAAATTGATATTTCTGATACCAAAGGGAATGAGTATATAAATGTGTACGATACAAATTGGCAGTTACAACCCATCACATTAGAAGATCCCAACACACCAGAACTTGTTGAAAAACCAACTCAATTTGAAAATATGTTGCAATTAGCCGCTAAAATGGCAAATGGCTTTAATTATTGTCGAGTTGACTTTTTAATGTCTGAAAATAGGCTTATCTTTAGCGAAATGACCTTTACCCCAAATGCAGGACGTATCCCCATCAAACCTAAAGAGTGGGATTACAAATTAGGGGCATTGTGGCCATAAAAGAGAAAATTAAATAGGTGTAAATTGTTACATAAAACGATTTACGCCTATTTTTAAAAATTTCATTTGATTTAGTCAATCTGTCAGTCGTTGTGGATGCGTAAATACCGTCGCTCTTCCGCGACGACAAAAACCCACCAGCGTAACATTGTATTTATTAGCAACTTCAACCGCTAAAGAGGTTGCAGCAGAAACGGCAAATAAAATTTCAGCACCACACATGGCCGCTTTTTGTACCATTTCATAGCTTGCTCGGCTTGAAACTAATACCGCGCCTTCATGCCATTTTTCTTGTGCTTTCATACCTAAAAGTTTATCAAGCGCAACATGACGACCGACGTCTTCACATCCTCCTTGCATTTCACCTTCTGGCGACAACCAAACAGCAGCATGTGTACACCCCGTTAGCTCACCGATTTCTTGAACGGTTGTCATTTGCTCTAAAGCTTTATCAAGATTTGAAAGTGAAAATGTTTGTGTAAAAGGTAACGGTGTAATAGGTCGGAAAATCTCTTCTAGTTGTTCAGTTCCACAAATACCACAGCCAGTACGGCCAGTCATATTGCGGCGTCGCTCTTTTAATTCCATAAAGCGGCGACTTGATAATTCAACTTGAACTTCAATGCCTCCGTTACAACTTTCTACAATTTCGATACTGCGAATTTCATTCGCAGATTCTATAATGCCCTCGGATAAAGAAAACCCGACAGCGAACAACTCTAAATTTTTAGGGCTTGCCATCATAACAACGTGAGAAATTCCGTTGTACACTAATGCAACAGGAACTTCGAGTGCAATATAATCGTCTTCTTGTCTGTTAAGAGATCCTTTGTGTTGCACAATTGTTTGATCTACGCCAATGATTACACGTTTAGTTAACAATTTTGTCGATTTTGTTTCATCCATAAGATGAATTCCTAAATTTATTAATACATAATAACAATACGGGTAAAACGATTTTACACTACCTATCAGGCAATGAACCTGATCCTATTAAGGATAATAGGAATAAAACAACAATCAGCTCCATTTTCGTGAAGAAAATCAGAGTCAGTAAAAGCAATGTATGATGAGGAGAGACCCCATGCAGGTCAGCAGAAGGCAGTTCTTTAAGATCTGTGCTGGCGGTATGGCAGGTACTACAGCGGCGGCGCTTGGTTTTACACCAGCAGTTGCGCTAGCAGGCTCACGTCAGTATAAATTACTGAGAGCACGCGAAACCCGCAATACCTGTACGTACTGTTCTGTCGGTTGCGGACTATTAATGTATAGTCTGGGCGATGGCGCAAAAAACGCAAAAGAAACAATATTCCATATTGAAGGTGACTCAGACCATCCAGTAAACCGCGGTGCATTATGCCCTAAAGGTGCTGGTCTTGTGGATTTTATTCACAGTGAAGGTCGTTTAAAACACCCAGAATACCGTGCACCCGGCTCGGATAAATGGGTAAAACTTTCATGGGAAGAAACGTTTGATCGTATTGCGCGCTTAATCAAAAAAGACCGCGATGCCAACTTCCAGAAATTCAATAAAGAAGGTGTAGAAGTCAACCGTTGGTTAACAACAGGTATGCTTTGCGCCTCTGCAGCAAGCAATGAAACTGGGTTTCTAACTCAGAAATTCTCAAGAGCGCTTGGGATGCTGGCTGTCGATAACCAAGCGCGTGTCTGACACGGACCAACGGTAGCAAGTCTTGCTCCAACATTTGGTCGCGGTGCGATGACCAACCACTGGGTTGATATGAAAAATGCCAACCTTATCGTCGTAATGGGCGGTAATGCGGCAGAAGCACATCCTGTGGGATTCCGCTGGGCGATGGAAGCTAAAATCCATAATAACGCCAAGCTCATTGTTATTGATCCTCGCTTCACCCGTACTGCGGCTGTTGCGGATTTCTATACGCCTATCCGTTCTGGTACTGATATTACGTTCTTATCGGGCGTTATCTTATATCTGCTCGAAAATAAGAAATATCAAAAAGAATACGTTGAGGCTTATACCAATGCTAGCTTGATTGTCCGTGAAGACTATCATTTTGATGATGGTTTATTCAGCGGATATGATGCAGAAAAACGTAAATACGATAAGACCACTTGGAACTACGAGATGGATGAAAATGGTTTCGCAAAACGCGACACCACATTACAACATCCTCGTTGTGTCTGGAATCTGTTAAAACAACACGTTAGCCGTTACACGCCTGATGTGGTTACTCAGATTTGTGGTACACCAAAAGATGATTTCTTAAAAGTCTGTGAATATATTGCTGAAACAGCAGCGAAAGATAAAACAGCATCTTTCCTGTATGCATTAGGCTGGACTCAACATACCGTCGGCGCTCAAAACATTCGTACCATGGCAATGATCCAATTACTGTTAGGTAATATGGGTATGGCTGGTGGCGGTGTTAACGCACTACGTGGTCACTCCAATATTCAAGGCTTAACTGACCTCGGTCTATTATCTCAAAGCTTACCAGGTTATATGACGCTGCCTTCTGAAAAGCAGACTTCATTAGAAACCTACTTAGCCGCAAATACGCCAAAAGCGACAGTACCGGGACAAGTTAACTATTGGGGCAATTATCCTAAATTCTTCGTCAGTATGATGAAGACATTCTATGGTGATAATGCTCAACGTGATAATGATTGGGGCTTCTCACTGTTACCTAAGTGGGACAAACCTTACGACGTTCTGCAATACTTCGACATGATGGATAAAGGTGAAGTCAACGGCTACCTCTGCCAAGGCTTTAACCCAGTGGCATCATTCCCGAATAAGAACAAAGTTATTCGTTCATTATCAAAACTGAAATTCCTTATCACAATGGACCCGCTAAATACTGAAACTTCGTGTTTCTGGCAGAACCATGGTGAAGAGAACGACGTTAAAACAGCAGATATTCAGACAGAAGTTTTCCGTCTGCCAACAACCTGTTTCGCAGAAGAAGACGGCTCTATCGTTAACTCTGGTCGCTGGTTACAATGGCACTGGAAAGGTGCTGATGCCCCAGGTGTTGCTATCCCTGATGCTGAGATTTTATCTGGTATTTTCCATCGTTTACGCCAACTCTATAAAGAAGAAGGCGGCGCGATGCCAGAACAGGTGTTGAATATGACTTGGGATTACTTCGATCCTGATAATCCAACATCTGCAGAAGTTGCACAAGAAAGTAATGGTAGAGCATTAGTCGATTTAAAAGACTCTGATGGCAATATCATTCTGAAAAAAGGTCAACTGCTTAGCTCGTTCGCTCAGTTACGTGATGATGGTACAACAGCAAGCGGCTGTTGGATCTTCGCAGGTAGCTGGACAGAGAAAGGCAACCAAATGGCTAACCGTGATAACTCCGATCCTTCAGGATTAGGAAATACACTAGGTTGGGCGTGGGCATGGCCTCTTAACCGTCGCATTATTTATAACCGCGCATCGGCAGACCCACAAGGTCAACCATGGGATCCTAAACGTAAATTAATCGAATGGGATGGCAGCAAATGGACAGGTATTGATGTACCTGACTATAGCAACGCTGCACCGGGTTCTGATGTAGGTCCATTTATTATGCAGCCGGAAGGTATGGGACGTCTGTTTGCTATCGATAAGATGGCAGAAGGTCCATTCCCTGAACACTATGAGCCAATTGAAACACCATTGGGAACTAACCCACTGCATCCAAATGTGGTTTCAAATCCAGCAGCGCGCATCTTTAAAGATGACTGGGAAGATATGGGTAAAGCAGAAGATTTCCCATATGTCGGTACAACTTATCGTCTGACAGAGCATTTCCACTTCTGGACTAAGCACGCGCGCTTAAATGCGATTATTCAGCCACAACAATTTATTGAAATTGGTGAGCGTTTAGCCGCAGAAAAAGGCATTGTTCAAGGCGATACCGTTAAAGTCAGCTCCAAACGCGGTTATATCAAAGCCAAAGCGGTGGTGACTAAACGTATTAGAACCCTAGATGTTGATGGGCGCAAAGTGGATACCATTGGTATTCCTATTCACTGGGGCTTTGAAGGTGTTGCAGTGAAAGGCTTTATTGCGAATACGTTAACGCCATTCGTTGGTGATGCAAATACACAAACGCCTGAGTTTAAAGCGTTCCTTGTTAATGTGGAAAAGGTGTAAGGAGATAAATTATGTCACTGCAATCCCAAGACATTATTCGTCGCTCTGCTACCAATTCCCTCACTCCCGCGCCACAGGTGCGGGATTACAAGGAAGAAGTGGCAAAACTTATCGACGTAACAACCTGTATCGGCTGTAAAGCCTGTCAGGTTGCTTGTTCTGAATGGAACGATATTCGCGATAAAATTGGCACTAACGTTGGTGTTTACGATAACCCAACTGACCTAACGCCGAAATCATGGACAGTGATGCGGTTCTCTGAAGTTGAAGAGAACGGCAAGCTGGAATGGTTGATTCGTAAAGACGGTTGTATGCACTGTGCTGATCCGGGCTGTTTAAAAGCATGCCCAGCAGAAGGTGCTATCATTCAATACGCTAATGGTATTGTTGATTTCCAATCAGAACACTGCATTGGTTGTGGTTATTGTATCGCTGGTTGTCCTTTCAATGTGCCTCGCATTAATGAAGAAGATAACCGTGCTTACAAATGTACGTTATGTGTTGACCGTGTAGAAGTCGGTCAAGAGCCTGCATGTGTGAAAACTTGCCCAACAGGCGCGATTCATTTTGGTTCGAAAGAAGCCATGATCAATCTTGCTAGTGAGCGTGTTTCTGAACTGCAAACTCGTGGTTACGACAATGCGGGTCTTTACGATCCACAAGGTGTGGGTGGGACACACGTAATGTATGTTCTCCATCATGCTGATAAACCAAACCTGTACCATGGTTTACCAGAAAACCCAGAAATTAGCTCTACCGTTAAATTCTGGAAAGGTATCTGGAAGCCATTGGCTGCTGTTGGTTTTGCCGCAACCTTCGCGGGTGCGATTTTCCACTATTTAGGTGTCGGTCCAAACCGTACAACTGAAGAAGATGAAGAAGAAGCACTCAAAGAGATGGAAGCATCTTCTAAAACACAGACCTCTGTGAATAAGGAGGAGCAGAAATGATGAAGAAGAAAGGTGATAAAATTCTTCGCCATACCGCGTCAGAGCGTATAAACCACTGGGTCGTTGTGATTGTCTTTCTGTTCACAGCGATCAGCGGCTTGGGTTTCTTCTTCCCATCTCTGAACTGGTTCATGAATATTTTAGGAACACCAGAGCTGTCGCGCTTATTACACCCATTCGTGGGTAGCTTGATGGCGTTCCTCTTTATCTTTATGTTCTTCAGATATCTGAAGCACAACTTTATCGATAAAGATGACTTAGTCTGGGCTAAAAATATTCATAAAGTACTGCAAAATGAAGAAGCTGGCGATATTGGTCACTACAACCTGGGTCAGAAAGGGATCTACTGGACATTAAGTCTCAGTCTGATCTTACTGACAGTCAGTGGTGTTATCATTTGGCGTCCTTATTTTGCAGAGTATTTCTCGATCCCAGTGATTAGAATTGCCTTATTAGTTCACTCATTATCAGCAATCTTACTGATAATTACCGTATTGGTTCACGCTTATGCGGCATTCTGGGTAAAAGGTTCAATTCGTAGCATGATTGAAGGCTGGGTAACTCGCGGTTGGGCTAAAAAGCATCACCCTCGTTGGTATCGTGAAATTCTCGAAGAAGAGAAAAAAGAAGCCGAAAAGCAGTCACAGAAATAATGCCTTAAAGTGTATTTCTAAACAAACGGAGGCTTGTTAGCCTCCGTTTTTTATTCAATTTACGCCCATTTTTAAGACGTAAAAAACAATAAAATCACGCTATTATTACCCACTGTCATGGCTTCGTGTTTACATTTGATTTATTCTGAAGCCAAACCCTGTGGGTATTCACTATAAAATTTATGATAATAGGAAGATAGAACGTTATGAGTATTCGCATCGTTCCTAAAGAGCAATTAGGTAAAGAGCAATCAGAAAAAGGGATTAGTTTTATTCCACCCGTATTATTCCCTAATCTGAAAAACCTTTATCAGCGTCGTGCTGAACGTTTTCAAACACTAGCAAAAGATAATCCTTTCGCAGATTACCTTGAATTTGCGGCAGAAATTGTCAAAGCGCAAGAAAAAGCACTTCATGACAATCCATTAGTCGTCGATCTTGCCCCACTCCTTACGCAGCAAGTCGGTGTAGCGCCTTTAGATAGAAAAACATTTAAACGCAGTAAACATTGGCATGCTTTATTAGCCTCAATTATTGCTGAATTACGTCCAGTTGTGCCTGAAAGTGCCACCATCACTTTAGAAAATCTCTCTAAAGCGTCTGAAACTGAATTAGAAGACATGGCAACGGCATTACTCAATGATGAATATTCAAAAGTCTCAGCAGATAAGTCTGTCTTTATTTGGGCAGCATTGTCTCTTTACTGGGCGCAATTAGCAGCGAATATTCCCGGTAAGGCTAAAACAGAATACGGTGAAAATCGTCAATTCTGCCCAGTTTGTAACAGTATGCCTGTGGCAAGCATGGTACAAATCGGCACAACACAAGGTTTACGCTATTTACACTGTAATTTATGTGAAACACAGTGGCATGTTGTACGCATTAAATGCACCAACTGTGAATTAACAGGTAAATTAAATTACTGGTCTTTAGACAGCGAAAATGCCCCTGTAAAAGCAGAAAGCTGTGGTGATTGTGGAAGCTATCTGAAAATTTTATATCAAGAAAAAGATGCCAATGTGGATGCTATCGCTGACGATTTAGCGTCGATTGTTCTTGATGCAAAAATGGAAGAAGAAGGCTTTGCTCGTAGCAGCATTAATCCATTCCTGTTCCCAAATGAATAATAATTAGGTATTAGCATGACAAATGATACGCGCTCACTTTACAGCCAACTACCGTCTATTGATAAGTTACTGCACCAAGTAGACATTCAAGCCTTAGTGGCTTCTTATGGTCAGACATTTATTGCTGAGCATTTACGAAAGTTACAAGAAGAAGCGCGTATCATTATTCGTCAAGAAAATGCATTACCACAATGGCATAACCATTGGGCAGATGAATTAAAAAATCGTATTAGATTACAACGAAAATCCTCGATTAAACCTGTTTTCAATTTAACCGGAACCGTTTTACACACTAATCTTGGGCGTGCATTAATGGCAGAATCCGCCATTGAAGCAGTTAGCCAAGTTATGCGCTCACCAGCAACCTTAGAATATTCTCTTGATGGTGCATCAAGAGGACACCGTGATCGCGCGATCGCTGATTTGCTTTGTGAATTAACCGGAGCAGAAGATGCCTGTATCGTTAATAACAACGCCGCAGCCGTTTTATTGATGCTCGCAACGGTTGCTCCCAATAAAGAGGTGGTTGTTTCTCGTGGTGAATTAGTCGAGATTGGTGGCGCTTTTCGTATTCCTGATGTAATGACACAAGCTGGTTGCACACTCAAAGAAGTGGGAACAACAAACCGTACTCACCTAAAAGATTATCGTAACGCCATTAATGAGAATACGGGTTTGCTAATGAAAGTTCATACTAGTAACTATTGTATTCAAGGATTTACAGCAGAAGTACATGGCGACGAACTTGCCGCACTTGGTAAAGAGATGAACTTACCGACTGCTATCGATTTAGGCAGTGGCTCCATGACTAATTTAGCCGAATTAGGTTTACCTTCAGAGCCAATGCCTCAAGATTATCTGCAACAAGGTATCGACCTTGTTACCTTTTCAGGTGATAAATTATTAGGTGGTCCACAAGCGGGAATAATCTTAGGTAAAAAAGTGTGGATTGAGGCTATTCAACGCCACCCTTTAAAGCGTGCATTACGGGTTGATAAAATGACATTAGCGGCTTTAGGTGCCACATTACGCCTTTATCAGCAACCTGAAAAAATGGCTGTTGAAATTCCGACATTACGTTTGTTAACTCGGACACAAACAGAAATTAATGACATGGCACAACGGTTATTGCCTCATTTTCAGGCATATTATGGGGATAATTACCATATCACGATATCCTCATGTGCTTCTCAAATAGGTAGTGGTTCGTTACCTATTGAAAGTTTACCGAGTGCAGCACTTACCTTTGAAGCTAAAGATGGAAAAGGTAGCCAATTAGATGCGTTAGCTGCGCATTGGCGTAATTTAGAAAAGCCGATTATTGGTCGAATTACTGATGGTCGCCTGTGGCTTGATCTGCGCTGTCTCGAGGATGAAAATGCATTAATACAGGCACTTTTACTATGATTTTTGCGACAGCAGGTCACGTAGACCACGGAAAAACCACACTTATACAGACCATTACTGGGGTAGATACTACTCATTTACCTGAAGAGAAAAAACGAGGCATGACCATTGATTTAGGTTATGCCTATTGGCGTCAAGACGATGGAACTTCAATTGGTTTTGTGGATGTTCCCGGTCATGAGAAATTCCTGTCAAATATGCTCTCAGGTGTCGGAGGGATCTCTCATGCGCTATTAATTGTGGCTTGTGACGATGGCGTTATGGCACAAACCATCGAACATATCTCTATTTTACGTCTTGCTGGCTGTCCTCAAGTTACCGTTATTCTCACCAAAGCCGATCGTGTTACCCCAGAACGAATTGAAGAAGTTCGTTTACAAACAATGGATATGTTAGCCAATTTAGGCTGGCAAAAACCTAACTTTTTTGTCACTTCAGCCCCATCAGGGGAAGGAATTCCAGAGCTTCGCCACTATCTGGTTGGTCTGCATCAGCAAGAACAACAACACCCTCAATGGCATAAGCGTTTTCGTTTAGCCATAGACCGTGTTTTTAGCATTAAAGGCGCGGGATTAGTTGTCACAGGCACTGCGCTTGCGGGACAAATTTCTGTTGGTGATACCTTTTGGCTAACGGGTGCAGATAAACCAGTAAGAATAAGAGCCTTACATGCTCAAAATCAGCCCGTAGAACGTGCGGGTGCTGGACATCGTATTGCAATTAACATCACAGGTGATGTCAGTAAAGAAAACGTCTCTCGGGGTGACTGGCTGCTTTCTCAAGCACCTAACTATCAATCTCATAAAATATTAGTCAGTTTAATTGCGGATGAACCTTTAAAGCATTGGCAGCCGGTACATATTCACCACGGTACACGTCATATTACGGGTCGTGTTGCTCTTTTAAATGATGCTAATGAAACACCACAGTTAGCCGAGCTTATTCTTGATAACCCCCTTTGGCTGGTGGATAACGACAGACTTATCTTGCGTGATATCAGTGCACAACGCACCTTAGCCGCAGCAAAAGTCTTATATTTACACTCGCCACGTAGAGGCAAGCGACAAGCAGAATTCTTAACTTGGTTACACCAACTCGATAATGCAGACAGCGCCAGTGCGAATTTAGCGTTATGTTTACCAAAAGGTGAGTTATCTCTAAGTCAGTTTTCTTGGGCGCAACAATTAACTGAAAGTGCGCTGGCTCAGTTATTAGAAACCTTTGACTTAGTCAGTGTTGCTGGCGTTATTCTTTCTAAAGAGAATGCGGATAACGCAAAACAGAAATTACTCGATACGCTTGAGGAATATCATCAACAACATAATGATCAAATGGGTGTGGGTCGTTCTCGTTTAAAACGGATGGCACTACCGACTTATCATGATGAATTGGTCTATCACTTAATTGATCAATTGCGTAAAGAAGGTGCTATTAGCCAAAGTCGTGGTTGGCTTCATCTTCCAACTCATGGTCTTGCTTTTTCTCCAGAACAAGATGCGCTATGGCAAAATGCTAAAGTCTATTTTGAGCAATCTGAACCTTGGTGGGTACGTGATCTCGCTGATGAAATGAAAAATGATGAGAAAGTGATCCGCTCATTGTTACGTAAAGCGGCACAATTAGGTTTAATTATTCCGATTATTGCCGACCGCTACTATACACACCAAACAATAGAAAAATTTGCGTCTATCATTGTGAAATATAATGAAAGTAATGGCAGTGTCACCGCTGCGGATTTCCGTGATGAGTTATCTGTTGGGCGTAAATTAGCAGTACAAATCTTAGAGTATTTTGACCGCACCGGTTTTACTCGCCGCAAAAAAGATCTTCATATTTTACGAGACAAAGGGTTATTCTAAATCCAGATGTCAACTTAGGCTAAATAAAGTTATTTAGCCTATTTAAGGTTATCGCCTACAATATTTGTAAAATATCCCCTTTATTCTTTATCGCTATACTCGGAAGAGATATGAAAAAAATATTAGGAAGTGTTTATCTTGCACTTATTCTTATTGCCTCACTCTTTATTGTTTTTGAGAAAGCAACGTTTATTTATACTGCACTACTTTCCGTCGGTGTGTATTTTATTCTTTTTTCTCTTTGCTTTATTTTATCAGCTCGTGTCTTATTTTCGGTTATTACCACAGGCACACTCTTCCTGATAACTAAGTTTATTAATCAAATAAAAGTCCATTATTACAAAGAAACATTAATGTTCTCTGACTTTGATTTAGCTTTTGATAGCTCTAACTTAGGGACATTAGGTCATTATTGGGAGGCCGGCGTTGCATTGGTTGCGATGCTAATATGGCTTCTTATCAATATGTTTATTGCTTGGCGTTTTTCCAAAAAATCACGCCCCGCCTTGCGTATAAGTAGCTTACTCTTAATGGTCATTGGGTTTACCACTCTCCATTTCACCGTGGAAAAATGGCAAGCTGAATGGGAAGGTACACTTCCAGGAGGACGAGGAACGGTTACTAATTTAATCATGTCTGGTTACCAAACGGCTTATCACCCTCCTTATTTCAATGAAAATGCAGATTACTTCCTTGAACAAGCAGACAAAACCGTATTACCTGAAACACAGACAGATATAAAACCTGATATTATCGTTTTATTACAAGAATCGACGGTTAATCCTCATATTTATCAATTTGATACAAATGTTGCACTGCCTGATTTATTTATGTTCCAAAAAGATGAAGGTGTCAGTGCGCAAAGCCCATTACGAGTACAAACCTTTGGCGGTGGTACTTGGCTTTCTGAATTTTCGGTATTAACCGGGTTAAATACCGATGATTTTGGTGCGCGTAAAAACTCCGTCTTCTATTTTGTTGTCGATAAACTTAATGAGAGTTTATTCCGCCAACTAAAAGCAGAAGGTTATTACACGGTGTTACTCACTCCATTTAATCGTAGTGCTTACCATGCTGGTTACGCTTATGAAAAAATGGGTATTGATGAGATTATTCAACCTCAAGAGCTTGGCTACCCAGGAACATTAGAAGAAAATCTCTGGAAAATATCGACGGTAGATATGCTGGGTTACGTTGAAGAGGTACTGAAAAAACGGACTGATAAGCCACTGTTTATATTCTCATTAACCATGTATGAGCATGGTCCTTATGATGAATCACACCGAGATATGTACCAAATTACAGGTCATACAGAAAGCAATAATGCTCCGGGTAAATTTAGCCACTATATGGAAAAAATCATTACTAGCGATCCGGCTATTAAAGATTTCTCTCATTTTGTTGCACAAAGAGAAAAGCCGACGATGTTCCTCTATTTTGGTGATCATCAACCCAATATTGAGCTAAAAAATTACCAGTCACCGTTTAATAACCCTGCGTATATTACTCAGTTCACCTTAAGAGATAATCTGTCGCAAGGTGCGCCAATAACAACGGGTGAACTAACGGATATTAGCTTCTTAGGTGGTATGATCTTAGAGCGCGCTCGTTTGCCATTATCCCCTTTCTACAAAGCAAACATTCAAATGCGCCACTTATGTGAAGGTAAATTAAATGACTGCGAAGACGAAAAATTAGTTAATAGTTATAAAAATTATATCTATGACAAACTGAAAGTCGCTGGTGATACTGATAAATAATTTTAGTGACCTTGCATAAAAGGTGATCGGGATTATAAATCTAACAAAACAAGCAATATCAATAATGAAAAAGAGGCTAGCATTTAGCCTCTTTTTTTATTTTAAAAGAATAGCATCTTGATTATTTGCGTGTTGCAACAATCACGCTAGAAGCTTTCACTAATGCTAAAACCTCACTGCCTTTTGCCAGCTTCATCTCTTGTAAGCTTTCATTTGTAATAACAGCAGTCAGCGCTAAGCCTTTAGCTGTTTCTAAATGTATCGTAGAATTCACGGCACCTTGTGCGATTTGAGTGACTTTACCTGCAAATTGATTACGTGCAGAGAAATTTAAACCACAATCAGGTAGTGCCAAAACAACCCATGGCGCTTTAATAATGGCAATAGCTTCACCGTCTTTTTTAATCTTTAAGCTTTCACAGCTTTCTTTGGTGATGATTGTCGCCAGTTTCTCACCGTGTGCTAAAGATAAAATCACTTCACTATTAACTGCACCTTCAATAATATCAACAACTTTACCGACTAACTGATTGCGTGCTGAAACTTTCATTTATCCACCTCTATTGTTGATGAGAAATTATATTAATAACATTATCAAGTTATTGAGATAACTTTAGCATAAATAGTATTAAATAAATTATTCTTAGATCATAGATTAAAGTTTATTTATTATTTAAATAACATAACGTTATAAACAAATAGAGATAACGAAATACAATTAACTTATAAAATTTGAATAAGTATAAATAATTTAGAAAAATATTTTTTATCACTATCGATATAAAAAATAGATAACTTAATGCCTCTCTGTATTAAAAGGAATTTAAGCTATCTATTATTCAAATTAACTAAATATACTTATTGCCCGTTTTGAGCAAATGCCGCTAATAAGTGTAAAGCTGAAGAGTAATAATCCGTATCTTTACTTAAATCGACATCTTCAATAGGTGTTTTCATCGTTAAATCTCTCACTGCCATCATACCGGGAGTGAGGTTATATTCAGCACGCTCTTGAGCATCGATACTTACCCAAGCAGGAGTTTTATAACGATCAAATTGCTGCCAATACTGCACAAAAGGTTGTAACGCTAATTCATCACGCGCCCAAGCCAAATACAGCGGAATACGTATTGCATCAAAGCTAAATCGTGCAGGCCATTTTTCACTAGGCTCTATCTTTCCATCTGGAAACAAACTGACCCAGTCTGTTGGTAATTGATATTCACCAAACCGCATATTTCTAAGTAAAGACTGGCTATCATTAATTAACGCTTTCCAACGAACATCTTTACTTGTGCGGTAAAAATCTTTCCATGCAGGGAAAATAAAATAGGATGGGTTAATAATAATTTCTTCTGGTGTTTTAAAGCCATTAATACCAGGTAAAAGTACAGTATAATTTTTTGTCTTAACTAAAGTATGTTCCAAAATAGCGTGTTGAATAGAATCAGAAGCTGAAAGATAACTTTCATCATTCCATTTCTCACCCGCTTTTAATAATGCCCACGCAATTAAGATGTCACCATCTGTTGCATTATTAGGATCAGGGGTATGTTCACTATTTTCAGGCTCGTAACGCCATTTAAATAAGCCTAAATCGCCACGATAAAGGGAAGCGGCTGTCCAGCGCCATAACTTATTAAATGTTTCATGATCATCACTCATTACAGCCATTAACATGCCATAGCCTTGACCTTCAGAGTGTGAAATATTTTTGTTAGCGCTGTCTATAACTCGTCCATCATTCTGGATATAGCGCTCTTTAAACTGTTGCCATCCTACTTGAGTATCTGCTGCCTGTATTGAGGGAGAAACCATAAGCAACAAACCTAAAATAAAAAAAGTAGAAAATAGATAATGACAACGAGATAAGTACCAAAAAGACATTACCTTTCTCTCCTGCTATTGCCGACCGTCATTTTATTTCGGTCGGCATATTGCATATTATTTCAATATAAACTCAAAAGATAGCAACTATCTTTTGTGCTTCACTGACGTCATCTTCTGCTATGACTTCTGTTTTGGGTAATAATGTTTTTTCACAAAAGTCTTGCAACCAAGAAGAAAATTCTTCTTTTAACACCGAATTATAAAGCCCATATTCAACAAAGGCTTTCATATATCCTAGCTTATTACCACAATCATGTGATTTACCCACTAAGGTATATGCTTCAGCGACTTCTTTTTTCAATAATAAATCAATTGCATCTGTTAATTGAATTTCACCACCCACACCAGCAGGTAGACCATCTAATAATTCCCAGATAGCTTCAGAGAAAACATAACGGCCAACAACAGAAAGGTTAGAAGGCGCATCTTCAGGATTTGGTTTTTCCACGATACGACGAATAGGCGCCCAATTACCTTGAGGACAGAAAACACCTTGGCAATCTACAACACCATATTGTTGCACTTGGCTCATTGGCACAGGTTCAACCATAATTTGGCTACGTTCTGTTTTTTCAAAACGTTTTATCATTGCGGATAAATTATCATGTTGAGGATCGCAATAATGTGCATTTAATAAAACATCAGGCAGTAAAACAATAAATGGATTATTGCCAATAACTGGACGAGCGCAGCAAATTGCATGACCTAAACCTAAAGCATGCCCTTGGCGAATTTGGACAATCTTGACATTGTCAGGGCAAATTGAACGCACTTCTTCTAATAATTTATTTTTAATACGCTGTTCCAGCATATTTTCTAATTCAAAACTGGTATCAAAGTGATCCGCAATTGAATTTTTAGAAGAGTGAGTAACTAAAATAATTTCCTCAACGCCTGCCTGAGCGCACTCTTCAACAATATATTGAATTAAAGGGCGATCAACAATAGGTAGCATTTCTTTAGGAATTGATTTCGTTGCAGGTAACATACGAGTACCTAATCCAGCAACAGGGATAACCGCTTTCATCATAATAAAATCCTCTAATAGATATTTATCTAAAACTAATATTTAGTATTATTTTAAATTTACTCTTATATTTCATCAGGAGTGCTAGATATATTTTAAAAACAGTCACCTCCCTCTTCGTTAAAAAGAGATAACGTTATTTTTATATATCTTTATTAAAAAACTTTTTATTTAAAATCTTTTATTTAAAATCCGGAATAAAACCCATATTTATTACCACCCATTTCTTTTATAGAATAAAGTGTTTCATCTGCGGATTTTAATAATTCAGATAATGTTTTTCCGTCCTTAGGATATTCAGCAATACCTAAACTAATTGAAGGCGTTAACATAAAATCAGAATTAATATTGATGGGTTTTTCCATTGATTTCCAAAGTGATTCTATTATTTCTAACAAAATCACAGAACAAGAACGTAATCCTTTAGGGAAAAGCACAGCAAACTCATCGCCACCAAGTCGCCCACAATAGACTTCATTATTTTCTAATTGTGACAACCGTTTAGATATTTCACACAATACTTTATCGCCTGCATGATGCCCGAATTGATCATTAATAGATTTGAATTTATCGCAATCTATAATACCAAGGCAAAATGAAGAGGGTTGTAAAATATTTAATCGTTCATTTTCAATTTTTTCAACGATACTTAGTCGATTAGATATTCCAGTTAATGAATCAATATAACTTTTATTAAATAACTCATTTCTTAGCTCTACCTTATCAGTAATATCCAAGCTAATAAATACATAATGAGAAATTAAATTGTTTTCATCAAATACAGGAATAATACTAATATCTTCCCATATATCTTGTTGCATATTGTTATTTCTTTTGGCTTCTAATCGATATACTCCTTTATTATCATTATTACCATTTACACAACAATTGATTTGATTCTCGTCAATTAAATTAAATAAGCTGTAATTTTTACCTTTTATATTTTCAAAGTGAACATTATTAAATTCACAATATTTTTCATTTGCATAAATAATGATGCCATTAATATCTGTTACTAACATCATAAAAACATTATTAGTAAATTGCTTTATTAATAAGCATTTAGAATTATCATCATTAAATATCATTTCATTCATTTTTGACCTCCTATGCTCATCAATAAAGCATATATATTATTATTCGGCTGATGAGTTATGCGCATAGCGGAAAATAAAGACATCTTTTGCATCAGTAGGTTGGCGATGCACTTGCATTTTGGCATTACCGCCTTGATTTGTTAACCAACCTTCATATAACCCTTCTAAAACACCCGCACTTGCAACACGCCACTGAGCATCATCTTGGCTTTGCGTAAAATGAGGCCATGCACAATGAACCAGTAAAAGTTCGCTCATTGCAGGAGATATCGTGACAAAACCCCATTTAAATAGCGTTAATACGCGATTAATATGTGATTCAAGTAATTGAATATTTTCGCTTTCAGGTAAAGGATAACGTAAGGCAATATCTTTACCTATATTCCTTAATTTATTTCCAGCAGTAGAAATATCATTGTCATTTAAAATTTGAAAAAATAATAATTGAGTTAGATCTTGCCAGCCACTTTCAAAAGGTAATTGTAAGATATCACTGTCATGCTTATTCATTATTTGTCTCCTTAATTATTTAGACAGGAAGTCTGGGGTATATTTTAAGTGTAACCACATATTATCTTCAGCATAATCACCCGATGTATCATGCGATAAGCTGACACCTAACTCGGTTTCTTTGTTTAAATAATATTTCGCGTCTAAACCTAATCTATAAGTAATATTCGTTTCGTCTTGCTCTTCGTACTGAGATTTAATACGAGGATCGCTTGCATTCTGTTTATTTAATGCGTTTTGCATATAACCATGCGTTGGGAAATAATCACTACCTTTTTGTTTGTAACTTTGTATCCCTATTGCACCATTTAATGAGACTTCACCTTTTTCAAAACGGCGGGTATAAGCAACAGGCAATGAAACAGACACATAATCTTGTGGGCTGAAGTAACCACCGTGCCCTAAGGAGAAGTAGTTTTGGTTATTTCTAAAGTTCATATAATCAACATGCACGCCAGCTTTTACTTCTTGTTGATCATCTTGATAGAACTTAGCATAAGAGCCAATCCACGCTTTCACTTCATCATTACTCGCAACACTTTTACCTTCGTAGTTATAGAAACCACCACCAGCATAAGCCCCAATTTTTCCATCATCCCAAGCATATTGAACTTTAGCGCCGTTACGTGTTACACGCCCCCAACTTTCGCCTGTCATTGGATCTGTACGCCCCATATAAGAAAGTAGACTATCTTTTATGGCTCTGCGCTCTGCTGTTAGTGTTAATTGCCCATTTTGGCTAATTTGAGGTGAATATGTGATGCCACCAACAACCGTTGCCGTATCTTTACCTAATGGCGTAGAGCCAACATCGAAACTGACATTCTTGTCTGATAAACGCAGCCCTAATTCAACACCAGAAGCACGTTGACTACCGGCTTCATCGGCATTAATTTTGTTTTTCTCATCGTGGTTATCGCTATTTTTAGCAAAGCGTTCAGCATGTTGAAGCTGACCCGTACCAAAACGGTTAGCCCTTTCTCCTGAAACCGAACCACTTGTCATCGAAACAGGGTTAACACTAAATTCCCAACGGAACTCTTCACCAGGCACACTCGAAATACTGATTGGCGCTGAAATTTCAGTGACGTTAGATAATCCTTTATCACCATTACGATGACGCATAGCCACCCCACCTTGTACCCAAGGTGAAACTTTCTCTTCTAGCTCACGAATAGAACGTTGAACCGATGCCATCTCTTTACGTTCATAGATAGAACCCGCAAGAACAGGATTATCACTTCCTCCTAATGCGTTTAATTGACCCGCAGAGGTTTTTAATGTGCTATCACTGTTTTGCCATTGCGCACTACGCAGTAACGTTAATGCTTTGCGATTCTCACCATTTAATTGCGCAATTTGCGCAGCTTGTAATAAATAAGCCGGTTGTGAAGATGAAGGAATTTGCTGTAATAACTGTTGTGCTTTTCTTCCATCTTTTTGTGCTAATGCCACTTCGATTTGAGCTTGGATTAATTTGCTATCTTTTCCTTGCTCTTTTTCTAAATAAGAAAGAATTTTGTTTGATTGTTCAGGCATTGATTGCGCTAAATAAACACGACTTAATGCCATTAATAAATCGGGATCATTCGGTGATGTTTTTAAAGCAACCACTAACGCGTCATAAGCGGCTTTAATTTCGCCTTTTTCACGTAGGCTATCTGCTTGCGCAACTTTAGTGGCAACTTCTAAACGCTTTTTCTCAACAATCGGTGTTTCTTGTTGTAAAGCGGGATCATTAATCAAGCTAGATGCCTGTGTATAATGACCTAACTCATTGAGAACGTTGATATGGCCAGCATAGTTACCTACCGAACCTTTAGTGCCTTTTGCAATATCACTTTCAACTAATTGTAACGCCTCATCGTTTAATCCACTGTTAACCAATTTTTCTGCTAATTCACCCACATCATTTGGATAATCAGCGACTTGATTAATTAATGGACGTAAAATATTACGCATTGCAACAAGGTTTCCTGCCTGACGATAATGGTCTGCTTGCGCAAGTTGGCGATGGAAACGAGCGCGCTGTAATAACGCTTTTTCAGCTTCAGTTTGTTGATTATGGCTACTGAGTAAGTTAAAAACTTTATCCCACTCTTTTTGCTCAACATAAAACAGAGATACCACATAATCAGAGTCTCTTGTTCTACGGTTTTGTAGCTGTGAAATGATATTTTTTGCACCAGCGCTATCACCATCAGCAGCCATTAGGCGCGCTAAATCAAGGTAAACCCAGTTATTTTGCGGGTTTTTACGCTGAGCTTGAGTCAATAATTGTCTTGCTTGAACACGATCACCATTTTCTAATGCTTTTTGCGCTTCACGGCGTAATTTCTCAGAAGGATCTGTATTCGCAGTCAGTTTTTGACGCAAAGAGGCTGATTGTTGAGCCAGTAATTGTTCTGCTTTCGTATTCTGTCCTTCCTGAACTAATAAATAGTAATAAGCAGAAATCACTTTTTCATTACGGCTATTTTGCTGATAAAGCCCTGAAAGCAATTGATGAGCTGCAGGTAAATTACCTTGCTTACGTAATAAGTCAGCTTGCAATAAGTTGGCAGACAACCCTTTTTCACCGGAAGCTCCCGTTAATGGTGCTAATTGATCAAGAGCTTGTTGAATATTCCCTTGTTTAGCACGTTGTTGTGCGCCACGTAATTGCGCATAAAAACCCGCATCTTCCGCTTGTTGCTTCCATTTACTGCCTTGTTCACCACCTGATTGCGCAGCTTGGTTTAATAAACGCTGACCTGTGGTTAAATCACCTGAACGTAATGCGATATAACCTAAACCCGCTAAGGCTTGCGCATCATTGTTATCTGCCGCTAAAGCTTGTTTGAAATAACCTTCGGCTTCTTTCAATTTACCTTTATTTAATGCGGTATAACCTGCTTGGCGTGCATTACCTTGAATAGCGCCTTGGAAATGCTCTGCAACCGCTTTATCGTTCGGGTTTGCTTGCAAATAGGTTTTATATAACACTTCATCATCAGGACGAACATTCAGCCATAACAGAGCTTGACGCATACCTTTTTTGGCTGATTCATCACCTGAGATATTACCTAAAATAGTAATACCTTCACGACGCGTCTCTTCGTTATAAGTTAGTGTTAATCCTAATGCTTTTTGCGTTTCTTTATTATCAGGCATTAATGCAGCACGTTGCTTTAATCCTGTAATAGCTTGAGGCAACATAGCAGGCACACCAGCCATGGTTTGATAATATTCTAACGCCAGTGTTTCAGGTGGCTCACTACTAACAAATAAACGCTGATACGCTTTTATTGCTTCTTCATGTTGCCCTTTTTTGGCTAACTCTCTGGCATATCCTAATTGTTGTTCACTAAATTGTGATGATCGGATGTTTTTTAATCCTTCAATTCGCGGATCTTGCGGTGCAATTTGCGCAAGTTTTTCTCGCCAATATGCTGCTTGTTTTTCATTACCTTGTTGCGCTGTAAAGAATGCCATTAAATACAGCGCATCCTGATTATTGCTTTCCATAATCAGTACTTTTTGCAGTGCTTCTACTGCTCGTTCATCGTGCGCTCTACCGTGCCAATAATTAGCTTGTTCAATAAGAGAACTGACAATATTTGGATCAGTTGCAGCTGTATTCGCCTCAACGGCAGTTGCTTGTACTTGGCTTGAAGCCCCTAGAATGCAACCTGCATAGATGACTTTAACGATGATATTAAGTGCGTGATTTTTCATCTTATATCCCCCCTTATTTGTCTGAACGATGCTGTGATATCTGATGTAAACGACGAGTTGAACGACGTTGTAACCAGTAATAAGTAACGAGACCCGTCAGCGCACAAAAACCAACAGCTAAAAGACCCAGCAAATATACGTGTCTAGAGCTATACCAAAGGAATTGTTGTAAGAAAGGTAAGTCACCTTGCGAAAAGTGTTCGCCTAAATGGAAACTTTTTACGGTGTCTTTACCGCTAATCAGAGTGATGTCGCCTTTAATAGCCGCATTTATTTGAGCTAAATTTAAGTCATTGATAATGGTTTTTATCGAGTCATTACCTTTAGCTGTAACTAATACGACAACCCTATCGTTTGCCCAAGGTGAGATAAAACTCATCATGCCACGCCAATCTTTCACTGAAGATAAGTAACTTGCAGCATCACCACTTTGAGATAAATAATCGCCAGCCATCCAACCTTTTGCCTTATCAATCAATGATTGCGGTTTGATTTCGACGTTTTTATTTAAAAATGAGAACGTTTGTTGTGAAAAACGAGCGGGTAGAAATCCCTCACTATTTAATGAGCCAATTGCTAACACATCGTGTTGAGAGAGGTTATTTTTCTCAAGCTCTTTAGCACCTAAAAAAACTGAAGCATGAGAAACCGGTGTGCCTGTGGCATAGCCTGATCTCGCCATTAAGTTCACTAAGGTATAAAGCTCTTCTATTGTTGGACTTTCAGGTAATAGTAGAGTGGTTTGTGAAAAATCCGCACGGCGACTAAATGGGAATGACGCTCCTGAAAAATAAGCCAAGTTCGGCATTCTTGAGTAGTGCCAAGTATTTTTAAATTGCAGCGTTGATTGCGGATCTATTTGGCTAATTAAGCTACTGCCATCCGTTAAAATACACGGTGAATCATCAGGTTCACGTAAATCAAAATAAAACTGTAATTGATTCTGGCTATAAATTTGACGAGGATTTAAATAGAGCGTGCTATTTTGCTGTTCGCTCTCCATTCCTAGCCATTGTCTTAACATCCCTAAAGGCTCTGAACGCGCCGGATACAATGCACCTAAGAATTGGTTATTCAAAGAGACAATTAATGAAGAACGGCGACTATTTAGTTTATCCGAATGAGGAAAAACATATTTCAAATCTAAAGGCAGTGCATCACCATCCCACCAAAAGAGATCAGGAGAGACACGAAACGAAAACTGATTTGGTGCATGGTTAATACCTTGGCGTGAGAAATCATCACTATTATTGGCAATTTGACTTAACGAAACCGGTTTATTGGTATTTAACCAACGAGGTGCATCGTAATCCGTGCTCATGGCAAGCGTTTGAGAAGGCACCACTAAGTGATCGTTTTGTGGCAATTTACCGTTGTTTAACGCCCATACAGCTTGGCGAAGAGATTTTTCATTATCACCGCTGATCAGTAATAATTTGAAAACAGGATCGACCGGGTTATCAACAATAGTTAATTGCCCACTATTTCCTGAAGGTAATGTAATCCCCGCAATAGTTTGTCCTGAATAGCCAACTAAAATACCATCACTTTCAGGTAACTGATTCATTAAAACGGGTAAATCAACTTGCTTAATATCATGGCTAAAACTGCCAAACCATGATGCAGCTATAGCTGCCGTTGTTACCTCTGCATGGTCAGGTTTATCTGACAATATGATAGGTAACGAGGTCGCTGTCATTCTGTCAGGATCAAAGAACGGTAGGGGCAATCGTTCCAGACTATACCCGCCATTAATCCAGCGACCTCGATAATCTAATGATGAATCCGGTGAAATAACCAGGCTTAATCCTTCCGCCAGTGGAGGAATACATTGGTTTTCATCCAATGCATCACGATTGGCTAAACGAAAGCTGAGGTTATTCACATTCGTCAACATCATTTCAGGAATTTCTAAAACATATTCATGCTCTTGCCCACCTTCTTCTAAAGGTAGAAATCCCATAGGTTGACCATTTAACATTAAGTGAAGTGTTTGATCAGATTGAATTAATCCTTGAGACGCTTTCACCTTCATCGTTAATGTTGCTTTATCAATAAATAAATCGTTCGCCATATTAAAAGTCACACCAGAAAGTAATTTTCTTCCTGATAACACGATAGGTGAGGGGCTTCCCATTTGTGCTAATGTTAATTGCTCTTCAATATTACGCGCTTCAGACAATACGCCATCTTCAAGTTGGATCGGGTTATTCGCATTTTGTTGCACTTGTGAATGTGTATAAGAAGTCGGGTCAGGTAAAAGCTCCCCTCCTAGTTCTAACATTCCGGTATCTGCTTGAGAAAGATGAATACTTGCGATCGCTATCGCCGTCAGGCTTAGCATTAATGTCAGTTTCTTTTTCATGCTTAGTCATCCCCGTTAATAGATTGCACAGAGAGTGAAGCTTTTGCTTTCGTTCTTGTTGCTGGCGCTTTCACTTTTTGGCGACGACCAAAGAACAGTTCAAAAATACAACGTGTAATACCCGCCAATTCTTTAAATGGCTTGTCTTTATAATCAGCTTGATGGATCCATGCATCAGCACGACCAAAGACAATGCGCACCAATTTACGACGAAGATTTAAATCAATAGGTAAGAATTCAAGACGTAGTTGATTGCTTTCTAAACTCACCATATCAACAGGAACGGTAACTTCATCTCGTTGTACATTCAGGGTGATTGAAGTGACATTACGTTGGCGAAATTCAGACATTTTATTTACGGCAATGCGAACGCCACCCATTGAAATATCTTCTGTGGTCGTTGTTAATTCAGCGCCATCATCAAAATGTAACGTAATCGGTAAAGATGCGTTGATCCGAGTATTTTTACGAATTTGTCGCGTCTCTTTACCTACTGCAATAGAGGCTAGAATGATAAATAAACTGTAAGTTGCCCAAGTAAGGTTTAAAACAATAACCAGTGGGTCAATACCTTGGAAGTCATTTAATAAGTAACGGACAACAACCCATGAAATCCCAGTGATAAGAAGAAGTGCAGTGATAATTAATGGACGTACAGTGAGGTAATCCATATAGCTTTTATCAAGCAAGTCACCTTTATCTGTTACGTTAAATTTACCTAATTTTGGTGAAACTAAACTCAGTAAGGTAGGTAATACCAAACTAAATGCCATGACGGTTTCATAAATTTCCCCCCAAAAAGAGTAACGGTATTTACCGATATTTTTCGAGTTTACATAAACCGACATGATTAAGTGTGGTAATGCATAGGCAAATATCATGCTTGCAGATGAAGCGATAATATTAAGGTTAAATAACATAAATAGTAACGGTGCAGTCAAGAAAATGATACGAGGCAAACCGTACTGGAAGTGGAGCATGGCATTGAGATAACATAAACGCTGAGGGAATGTTAAACCACGACCCAACATTGGATTATCAACACGGAATATCTGTGTCATTCCTCTAGCCCAACGAATACGTTGGTTAACGTGTAATGCTAAACGTTCTGTTGCAAGACCTGCGGCTAAAGGAATATCAATAAATGCTGAGTTCCAACCTAAACGCTGTAATTTAAGCGCAGTGTGTGCATCTTCGGTAACCGTTTCAACAGCAATCCCTCCGATTTCTTCAAGAGCGCTACGACGCATAACAGCACATGAACCACAGAAGAATGTCGCATTCCAGTTATCATTACCACGTTGAACAGGACCATAGAAAAGTGCGCCTTCATGGGGTGCATCTTTAGCCGCACTTAAATTACGTTCAAATGGGTCTGCTGAGTAGAAATAGTGTGGTGTTTGGATCAGCGCTAATTTTGGGTCTTCAAGGAAGCTACCTACTGTTGCTTGCAAGAAAATACGTGTTGAGATGTGGTCACAGTCAAAAACGCAGATTAGCTCACCGTCTGTTAATCCCATCGCATGATTTAAGTTACCCGCTTTAGCGTGATCATGAACTTCACGTTCAATGTAAGTTACACCAACATCACCTGCGAATTGCTTAAATTCTTCACGACTACCATCATCCAATATATAAACTTTCATTTTATCTTGTGGATAATCGATAGCTTGTGCAGCAAGGACGGTATCACGTACAACATCCAAACTTTCGTTATATGTTGGAATATAAATATCAACAGTAGGCCATTGAGAAACATCTTTAGGTAAAGGGGCTATTTTTCTATTTAATGGCCATGACGTTTGGAAATATCCTAGGACTAATATTATCCAAGAATAAATCTCCGCCATAAATAAACCACTACCTAAAACAGCCTCGATAGTTGTATTAAAATTTAAGGTATTTGTTGCACGCCAGTAGAGATAACGCGTTGACATCAACAATGAAATAAAAACCATTGTTAATAATCGTTTTTTTGATTTTTTAAAACCGACAACAAATAACAACAATATATTGATAATACCGAATATATATTGTTGTTCGGCGCTCATTGGCATAACAATGAGTGAAAACATTGTTATCAATAGAAAAGCCGTAATTAATGTTTTAAATATTTTATTCATAAACCCATACCTTTGTCATCGCCATAGATCTTTTCTTAAGACAAAGGCACCCTATCGACATTAATAAATATCGAAAAGAAATAAACTTATCTTAAAAAATAAAATAACAATGGCTAAAGATTGACACCAGTCAATATTATTTATTTACACAAAGAGTTTTACTTATTTAGATTAGACAGAGGCAATAAATGACAATATATCTTTTAGTGATATATTTTCATGGGCATGAACTCTATCCGTTTCTTTGTTATCAAATATTTTATTATCTGCTAACAAATTTTCATTACTCTTAATTAAATTGTCTTTCTTTGCTTTAACAACTAAAGCATCCTGGTGATAAGAAGGAATAGACGATGAAGTAACAGGCTGTTTTGGTTCGTTTTTCACGACAAGTGAAGTTTCAGAAAACGTGTTATTACTCAAATTACTAATTTTATTATTATCTTCTTTATTTATAACTACTGATTCTATTTTATTATCAATATCTTGTATTGTAGAGGAAGAAAACTCTTGAAAAGCAAAGGCATCTTCCTGAAACTTATCTTTTAGGTTACTAATATCATCATACATAGTGTGGCCCCTTTAATAACAGTACTCTAAACCTTGTTCAATAATTTGATGCTCATCCAAAATAAGGAAGAGAGAACCTTATAGATAATTTTTACAATAAGTTAAAAATATATCTTTATAAATTCATATTTAAACTCTCATTAAATCATCAATTAATGAACATCAACTATGTAGGGTAAAATAATCTTATAAATACTAATCTATTTAATTACAAATAAGCATCATCCGATTAGGAGTAATGATTATTTAATTTAAATTGTATAATTATTTTAATGAAAAAGACAACATCAAAAAAAGTGTAAAAAGTAAAACGCTACTCATTTTCACTTTATAAAAATGGGTACTTCTACTTAATCTTATATTTATTATTACTATCAAAAATAGCGTCTTTTTTACCTAAAGAAACAGGTTTTGAAACCAGATAATAACTAGAGTTAATTAATAACAATTTGTATAAATTTTATAAAAATAAAATTCTAAAATAATTATTTATTGATATTATTTCTTCTAAAAACCAAAGAACCCATCAAGATCAATTTTAATAAACCCTCTTTTTCCCATTCCAAAAAAGACTAAAAAAATAACAACTAAAAATAGAAAGGATTATTTATTCATATTGATCATCATCAAAACAGCCCCTTTTTTTACACCCAAAAGTTGTGTTTATTGCTTTTTATCATATTACGATCGGTCTATTTCACTGAGAAAAAAATAAAATATATCAGTATTGGTTAAGTTTTAGAAAAAAACATCAAAATAAAAGACAAAAATAGATTATCAATCTATGATTGGTTTTATTATTTACTTATAGTAAATACCGCTAAGAATAACCTGTATTACAGAATAATTAACTTAAGTAATATTTTACCTATAAAACAATATTGTTAATTTAGCTTAACAAACGTATAAGCGTGACCTAGTTCAAATAATAAATGTAACAATGAAAATTAACGCATCAATTAATATAAGTTATTAATTTAATTATATAATAACCATTATATTAGTTATAAATACCAATAATTAGTATAAATACCGATAAATACACTTTTTTATATTAGAAATACTTAATTAACTACACCTTTATACTAAGTAAGCAATATCGTTTTAAGATTATCCTTTTGTGTGATTATATAAATAAAGAGGCTCTTTAGCTCAATTCTTTTAAGAGTAATCCTAGTAATCTAAGCGCTATTTTTTTTATCATTCAGCAAAAATAAGTCTAATTAAGATTAGTTTTATAAGAATAATTCAAAATAGCGGAATCGCTTCACCTATAAGCAGAATCGCAAAAAGACACTCTATCCTTCTTTACTTCTATGCTATCTTTATAAAGTGAATGAGGAGTATTCAACATAACGGGAAAAAAGATGGATTTAGAACAATTAAAAAAAGAATTTCGGGCAGGAAAGAAAATAAAGTACATCTACTTTTGGGGACACAAAAGTAAAGGCAATGACATCGCAAAAAGTTGCTTTAGCCAATGGTATCCTGCACCTTTTATATTAGATGATGTACGTTATGCCAGCGCTGAGCACTGTATGATGGCTGAAAAAGCGAAGCTATTTAATGATATAGAAGTTAGAAAGCGCATTATTACTGCATCTAATCCAGGCTCTGCGAAAGCATTAGGCAGAGAAGTAAAAGGATTTGACCAAGGTATTTGGGAACAACACCGTATGGATATTGTTATTCGTGCCAATATCGCTAAGTTTTCCCAAAATGAAGAGCTTGGTAAATTTCTGATTGCAACAGGCAATCGTGTGCTTGTTGAAGCAAGCCCCGTTGATAAAATATGGGGAGTCGGTTTAAGTGAGCAAGACAATGAGATTAACAATCCTCTACTTTGGAATGGATTAAATTTATTAGGCTTTGCTCTAATGAAAGTACGTAGTGTTTTGATTGAAAGTAGTAATCAATAGATAAAGAAAACTCAACTGTCACCAATCACTGTTCTTCTTTAACCTAGTGTATATAAGCAGTAGAGATAACTTAAGTATTGACTGAAATAGAAATGGCCACGTAACGACAACCTTGTCGTTGCTATAAATAATATTTACAGAATAATTAAGAGACTGATATGTATTATGGTTTTGATATGGGCGGCACAAAAATAGAGCTTGCCGTTTTTGATAAAGATCTGACTCAAGTGTGGCAAAAACGAGTTCCTACACCTAAAAATGATTATCCGGCATTATTGAATGTTTTTAAGGAACTGACCTTAGAAGCTGACATTGAATTAGGATGTAGAGGAAAAATCGGGGTTGGTGTTCCTGGTATTGTTAATGCAAAAGAAGGAACAGTATTTACCACTAATGTTCCAGCAGCGAAATACAAGCCTATGGTTCACGATCTTGCACATATACTCAATAGACCGGTTAAAGTTGAAAATGATGCCAACTGCTTTGCCTTATCGGAAGCATGGGACCCCGAATTTCGTCACCATCCTTCTGTACTTGGACTTATTTTAGGCACTGGTGTTGGTGGCGGTTTTGTTATTGATGGCAAAGTATTGTCTGGCAAGAATGGAATTGCCGGTGAAATTGGGCATATGAATCTGAATGTGGACGCAGATAACGTGATTGGCGAAACAATGCCAAAAATTATCTGCGGTTGTGGCAAAAAAGCGTGTTTTGAAACTTATTTATCTGGTCGTGGTTTTGAACGTATGTATAAGGCCTTCAATCACACTCCTAAAAGAGCTGTTGATATTGTTGAGCAATACTATGCTGGAGATAAGAAAACTGAAGAACACGTTGATCGTTATATGAAAGTGTTAGCCATTTATCTAAGTAATATTCTTACTGTGCTTGATCCACATTTAATTGTTGTTGGTGGTGGATTATCACAATTTAATGCACTGTATGATCAATTGCCCGAATATCTCTCACACTGTGTCTATGGAAATGCACAAATTCCAGCAATAGAAAAAGCACGTCATGGTGATGCAGGTGGCGCTCGTGGAGCTGCTTGCCTTAATTTATTAGACTAATAAATAAAAAAGAGCCTTTCTTCTTTTTTTATTAGAGGCTCTTCTATTTATATTTATAGTTATAGCGTTATAGTGTTTTATCAACGGCATCACATTATTAAGGCTATGTTATGAATAAAGTTTGGTTTAAAAAAAGGCTCACCTTTCTTGGCGGGTTAACTATCATATTAGTCTTACTTCAACTTATTAACTCACTATTCCCCATATCTCTTTTCCAATGGGGGATTATTCCAAGAACGGGTGAAGGTTTAATTGGTATTTTTATCGCGCCTTTCATTCATGGATCTTGGTCCCATCTATTTAGTAACCTACTCCCGTTTCTTATTCTTAGCTTTTTATCCATGACACAATCTCTACGAGAATATGTGCTATCCAGCATATTTATTATTATCGTAAGCGGTTTATTAGTTTGGATTTTTGGACGAAATGCTATTCATGTTGGTGCAAGTGGGTGGATTTTTGGATTATGGTCTTTACTTATTGCTCACGCTTTTACTCGGCATAAAATAATCGATATTGTTATTGCACTCTTTGTTCTATTCTATTACGGATCAATGGCATATGGTTTAATTCCGGGACAATTAGGTGTATCAACAGAATCACATATTTCCGGTGTCGTTGCCGGG
The DNA here is from genome assembly GCF_030271835.1 of Proteus appendicitidis. Lineage (NCBI taxonomy): Bacteria > Pseudomonadati > Pseudomonadota > Gammaproteobacteria > Enterobacterales > Morganellaceae > Proteus > Proteus appendicitidis. The sequence continues at coordinate 4,051,306 of NZ_CP127389.1, read as the reverse complement.
TTACTTTATGCATGGTGCGCAAGAAAATTAATACGCCGTAAAAGCCAAGTAGTAGAAGTGGCTAAATAGCCACTTCTTTATAAAGCGGTTACTTGTGACCAATTGGCAGTATTGTTCTGCCATACATCTCATTTAATACTTCAGCCATTGCAAGATAAAAAGCACTGGCACCACAAATAATACCTTCAAAACCTGCAATTTTTAAAATCAGTGCATTACCTGTGATATTTCCTATCGCCAGTAATGCAAATAAAATGGTCAGACTTAAAAAGACAAACTGGAGTGCTCTATTGGCTTTTAATGTGCCAATAAACATGAAAAAGGTAAAAATTCCCCATAACGCTAAAAATACACCTAAAAAGAGAGGTGTTGTGGGTTCACTTAAGCCCATCACGGGTAATAACCAAATTCCGACCAATGTTACCCAAAAAAAGCCGTAAGAGGTAAATGCAGTGGCTCCAAAAGTATTGCCTTTTTTGAACTCAAAAATTCCAGCAATAACTTGTGCGATCCCACCATAAAAAATTCCCATACTCATAATGACTGAGACTACGGGGAAAAAACCGGCATTATGTATGTTCAACAAAATCGTTGTCATACCAAAACCCATTAAACCTAATGGACCCGGATTGGCAATGCGTTCGTTAGTCATAAAACCTAAAACCTCTAAAAATAATAGGGGAAAATTAAAAAAAATTTGAAGGCGCTGGATGATAAGAGGTAATACATCTAAAAACAATGATCCTACAGGGTATATATTTGAATAACGGTCTACACTGATCCTAAGGGGAAATAACTAGAGGATTTAACTTAAAGAAAAGAAGTCTTTAGTGATAGATACTTATATTGGAAAAAACAACACTATAAAATATAACTCTGGCTTTTAAATCACACCATCAATCATTTGATACATTAATACCTAGATTTACTTTTACATACTTTTTTATATATAAAACTGAAATAAAATAAGTACCATAATTAGTTATATTTTAACCAAAAAGCGAGCTTGATATGAAAAAAATTCTTGTATTATTAATTGGTAGTACGTTGGCTTTTGCATCTCAAGCCAATACAACATCTCATAATAATGGTGGTTTTGTTTCTCCTCAAGGCACTATCCAATCAAGTGCAGATCAAGGGGGATTTAAAGGTCCTTCCATTAGCGAAACCACTGTTGCAAAAGCAAAAGATCTTTCCGATGACACTTGGGTTATCTTAACGGGCAAAATTACCAAGAAAATTGGTGATGAGCTGTATGTTTTTGAAGACAGCACTGGCGGTATCAATGTGGATATCGACAATAAAAGATGGCGTGGACAAACAGTTACACCAGATAATACCGTCAGAATTGAAGGTAAAGTTGATAAAGAATGGACAAGTACTGAGATCGACGTAAAACAAATTACCATTATCAAATAATTTGTATTTAAATTAAACATAGTCTGTTTATTATAAAAGCTAATATATTGAAATATATTAGCTTTTTATTTTTTACTTTTTTATATTTTAGTTTAATCAATAAATTTGGACCCTTTATACAAATTTCTCCGCTTTAACCTCAGGTTAAGTTTAGGTTTATAGTAATTTAAAGTTAAAGCACAAATACTCTTCGCAAGAGGTGATTTAACTTAATGAGATACCCTCAACTCTACGTTTACCCTGTTTTCTCCATTTTGAGCCTGCTATGCAGGCTTTTTTCTTTTTATATCGGGTTATATTCCCGAAAAGCATCAAAAAAGGGTCAGCAAAGTATTATTTATATCTTTGTTTTCTATAAATATTTTTTTACAAAACTCTACGCGTTTATACCTTAATTAAATTGACCTTCCAGTAGGGGGAAAGATTAGTGTTTCGTCTATCAACTTAATAAAAGGAATGAACAATGAAAAAATTATTACTGCCTTCTGTCATTGCAATCTCTGCTTTTACAAGTACAGCTTATGCTTCTAATAATATTGTTGAGGTTTATAAAACAGAGAGTTGTGGATGCTGTACGTTATGGGCTGATGGTATGAAAGAAGCCGGTTTTAACATTAAAGTGAATATTGTTTCAGAAACACAATTAATGGAAAAATATCAACAAGCAGGTGTACCCAATAATTTATTAAGTTGCCACTTTGCGACTTATCAAGGTAAAGATTTAGTTGGGCATATCCCTGTCGATAGCTTAAAAAATATCAACTTAGTGGATAAATCTAAATCGGGTATTGCGGTTGCAGGAATGCCAGCAGGTAGTTTAGGTATGTATGCAGGTGATTACAAAGAGCCTTACCAAGTGATCGCCTTTGATAAATCAGGTAACCAATCTCTATTTAAGTCTTACAACTAGTTCTTTTCTTACTTCGTTTTGTTCTTACTGTTGTGTTGTTTTAATAGCAATATATCTCTCCGATGGTGCTATTTTCCTCTGCCTGTTATCGATTTACGGGCAGAGTTTTATTTTTTAGGCATAAAAAAAACCAGCCTGCTTTTTACAGCATAACTGGTTTTTTTTAGAATAAAGCTAACTTTAACTTTATTTATTCAACTGTAACCGATTTTGCTAAGTTACGAGGTTGGTCTACATCAGTGCCTTTAATTAACGCCACATGATAAGACAACAACTGTAATGGTACAGTATAGAAAATAGGCGCGATAAGCTCTTCAACATGAGGTAAAGAAATTAACTTCATCGTTTCATTTTCTTCAAAGCCCGCATCTTGATCCGCAAACACATACAGTAAGCCACCACGCGCACGCACTTCTTCAATATTAGATTTTAATTTTTCTAATAATTCATTGTTTGGCGCAATGATGATAACTGGCATATCCGCATCAATTAATGCTAATGGGCCATGTTTTAATTCACCCGCAGCATAAGCTTCTGCATGAATATAAGAGATCTCTTTTAGCTTTAATGCACCTTCTACCGCAATCGGGTATTGGTCGCCACGACCTAAGAATAAAGCATGGCTTTTTTCTGAGAAGTCTTCAGCTAACGCTTCAATCACTTTATCTTTCGATAACATGCTTTCAATACGGCTTGGTAATGCGTGTAATGCCGTTGAAACTTCTTGCTCTAATGTCGCGAAACCTTTAATACGTCCCATATATGCCACCAGCATTAATAGAACGGTTAACTGTGTGGTAAATGCTTTAGTTGATGCCACACCAATTTCAGCACCCGCTTTAGTCATTAAAACAAATTCAGATTCACGAACTAAAGAAGAGCCAGCAACGTTACAAATCGCCAGTGATGATAAATATCCTAGCTCTTTAGATAAACGTAAAGCTGCCAATGTATCAGCCGTTTCACCAGATTGAGATAATGTGATCAATAAGCTATTACGGCGAGTTGCTGGTTTACGGTAGCGATATTCTGATGCAATTTCGACATCACAAGGAATACCCGCTAAAGATTCAAACCAATAACGTGAAACCATACCGGCATTATAAGAAGTCCCACAAGCGACAATTTGAATATGTTCAACTTTAGATAAGATATCTTCAGCTTTAGATCCTAGTTCACTGAGATCAATCGTTTCTGATTTTAAACGACCTTCAAGCGTGTTTTTAATCGCGAGAGGCTGTTCATAGATCTCTTTTTGCATGTAGTGACGGTAAACACCTTTATCACCAGCATCGTATTGAACATTTGATTCAATCGTATCACGCACAACTTCTTCGCCATTCACATCAAAAATATGAACATGGCGACGAGTGACCTCGACAATATCTCCTTCTTCAAGGTAGATAAAGCGACGAGTAACAGGTAATAGAGCTAATTGGTCAGAAGCAAGGAAGTTTTCACCGACGCCAAGACCTACCACCAGCGGGCTACCAGAGCGAGCAGCAACTAATAGCTCAGGTGTACGGCTATCCATAATAACGGTACCGTAAGCACCACGTAATTGAGGAATAACGCGTTGTACAACTTCACGTAATGTACCGCCTTGGCGCTGTTCCCAGTTAACAAGGTGAGCAATTACTTCAGTGTCAGTTTGAGAAGCAAACTGATACCCTTTTTTAATTAATTCTGCTTTCAGTTCTTGGTAGTTTTCAATAATGCCATTATGTACAACGGCAATCGTACCCGATACATGAGGATGCGCATTATCTTCACAAGGTTCACCATGTGTTGCCCAACGTGTATGAGCAATACCTGTACCACCAATCACTTGTGTTTTTTCTGCCTCTTCTGCCAGCATTTGTACTTTGCCAGCTTCTCGCAGACGTGTCATTTTACAGTCATTATCCACAACAGCTAAACCCGCAGAATCATAACCGCGGTATTCTAAACGACGTAAGCCTTCAATTAAGATTTCAGCGATATCGCGTTGTGCAACTGCACCTACTATTCCACACATTGTGTTATTCCTAAAACTGTGCGTTTATTCGCACTTGGATGTCTTATACCTGATTGGTTTGTTCCCCAAGCCATTGTAGAAAGCGGGGATATTTTTTTGTTTTTAGAATAATAGCGTACAAGAAAAGGGCGCTAATGAAATATACGCCCTTTTCTTAAAATTATTGTTTTTTCTTCACTGGACGTTTCCATCCACTGATATGAGTTTGTTTAACTCGACTGATCACTAATTCGTTTTCATTCACGTTTTTAGTGAGTGTTGTTCCTGCACCAATTGTTGCACCATTAGCAACCGTAACTGGCGCAACTAATTGGGTATCTGAACCAATAAAGACATCATCACCAATCACTGTTTTGGATTTATTCGCACCATCGTAGTTACAAGTAATAGTACCTGCACCGATATTAACATTAGCGCCTACTTCAGTATCGCCTAAGTAAGTCAGATGACCCGCTTTAGAACCAACACCTAAGCTTGCTTTTTTCATCTCAACAAAGTTACCAACGTGAGCTTTATCCGCTAATTCACTTCCCGGACGAAGGCGTGCAAATGGTCCGACAGTACACTCTTGCGCTAAGTTTGCATCCTCGATCACCGTATAAGGGCTAATAATAGAATTATCGCCAATCACACAGTTTTTCAGGACACACCCTGTGCCAATTTCAACGTTGTTACCTAAAGTGACATCACCTTCAATAATCACGTTGGTATCAATCACGACGTCTTTACCGTGAGTTAATGTACCACGTAAATCAAAACGAGCAGGATCAAGCAACATAACGCCTTCTAATAATAAACGTTCAGCTTGTTCTGTTTGGTAAATACGTTCTAATGCAGCCAGTTGTAAACGGTTATTCACACCTTCCATTTCACTATGGCGACGAGGGTGAGCCGTTTCAATTTTACGACCTTCTTTATACGCTAACGCGATAATGTCAGTAATGTAATACTCTTTTTGTGCATTGTTATTATTGAGCTTACCTAACCAACGTTTTAAATCACCGCCGTTTGCTACTAAAATACCCGTGTTGATTTCAGTAATTTTGAGTTGTTCTTCAGATGCATCTTTTTGTTCGATAATGCCAGTTACTTCGCCATTTTCACGAACAATACGACCATAACCCGTTGGGTTATCTAAAATAACCGTTAATAAACCAATACCGCCTTCTGGTTTGACTTCAATTAAACGTTCTAACGTTTCTTTGGTGATAAGTGGAACATCACCGTAAAGCATCAGGATATCTTCATCATCAGCAAAGAAAGGCGCGGCTTGTTGCATTGCGTGACCTGTACCTAGTTGCTCTGCTTGTAGTACCCAATTAACGGGTTGTGAACCTAATTTTTCTTTCATTAGTTCACCACCATGCCCATAGACAAGGTGTGTTTGTTGAGCGCCTAATGACTTGGCAGTATCAATCACATGTTGAACCATGGATTTACCCGCAAGTTTATGAAGAACTTTAGGTAACTGTGAATACATGCGGGTGCCTTTTCCCGCAGCAAGAATAACAACGCTTTTAGCTGAATTAGACATAATTAACCCGATAACTCCCGTAAAGAATGGCAAGTAAACCTGTTTATGCCAAATAATACTACATATTTCGTCACACAAAATATTTCATGACGCAAAAAAGCCAGTTAGCGAAGAACCAACTGGCTTTTTTATTCATAGACTGCCTATTTACATCAACGTCGAGTCAATTCGATTACACGTAGTTTTGCAATCGCTTTGGCTAATTCTGCCGATGCTTGAGCATAATCAACATCACCATGAGAGGATTGAATGTGTTCTTCAGCTTTACGCTTAGATTCTAACGCTTTCGCTTCATCCAAATCACGACCACGGATAGCTGTATCTGCCAGTACAATGACGCCAGTCGGCTGAACTTCGAGAATACCACCTGAAAGGTAGATAACCTCTTCTTCGCCCGATGTTTTTACGACACGTACCATGCCCGGTTTTATGGCAGTTAATAACGGGGTATGCTGCGGATAAATACCCAGCTCACCTTCGCTACCTGTTACCTGAATTCGTTTAACTTCGCCGTCATATAACTGCTTTTCAGCGCTGACAACTTTCAGGTGGAACGATGTATCGGCCATATCAACCTCCCGTCAGCCGTATTAAAGCTTCTTAGCTTTTTCTACTGCTTCTTCGATAGTACCAACCATGTAGAACGCCTGCTCTGGCAGGTGGTCATAATCACCGTTCAGAATACCTTTAAAGCCACGGATAGTGTCTTTCAGGGAAACGAACTTACCTGGTGATCCGGTAAATACTTCAGCAACGAAGAATGGCTGAGATAGGAAGCGCTGGATCTTACGCGCACGCGCAACAACCAGTTTATCTTCTTCTGACAGTTCATCCATACCTAAGATAGCGATGATGTCTTTCAGCTCCTGATAACGTTGCAGGATAGACTGAACACCACGAGCCACATCATAGTGCTCTTGGCCAACTACCAGTGGGTCTAACTGACGACTGGTAGAATCCAGTGGGTCAACCGCAGGGTAGATACCTAATGAAGCAATTTGACGGCTCAGTACAACTGTCGCATCTAAGTGAGCAAACGTTGTTGCTGGTGATGGGTCAGTTAAGTCATCCGCAGGTACGTATACAGCTTGTACAGAGGTGATTGAACCTGTTTTGGTTGAAGTGATACGTTCTTGCAGAACACCCATCTCTTCAGCCAATGTTGGTTGGTAACCTACCGCTGATGGCATACGACCTAACAGTGCTGATACTTCAGTACCGGCTAAGGTGTAACGATAGATGTTATCTACGAATAACAGTACGTCACGACCTTCGTCACGGAATTTCTCAGCCATAGTCAGACCAGTCAGTGCAACACGCAGACGGTTTCCTGGTGGCTCATTCATCTGACCATAAACTAACGATACTTTGTCAAGAACGTTAGAATCTGTCATTTCATGATAGAAGTCGTTACCCTCACGAGTACGCTCACCAACACCAGCAAATACAGAGTAACCTGAGTGCTCGATCGCGATGTTACGGATCAATTCCATCATGTTAACTGTTTTACCAACACCCGCACCACCGAACAGACCTACTTTACCACCTTTAGCAAACGGACAGATTAAGTCCATTACTTTGATACCGGTTTCAAGCAGTTCTTGTGAGTTTGATAACTCTTCGTAGGTTGGTGCTTCACGGTGGATAGACCAACGTTCTTCAGTTGCAATATCACCTTTCATATCGATAGGTGTACCCAGAACGTTCATGATACGTCCCAGAGTTGCTTTACCTACTGGTACTTCAATTGGGTGGCCTAAGTTTTCAACTTTTAAGCCACGGCTTAAACCGTCTGATGTACCCATTGCGATACAACGAACGATACCACCGCCTAACTGTTGCTGAACTTCCAGCACCAGTTTTTCTTTACCATTCATAACCTCAAGAGCGTCGTATACTTTAGGGACGCTATCCTGAGGGAACTCGGCGTCCACTACGGCGCCGATTACCTGGACAATCTTTCCAGTAGCCATCTTGAATCCTCTACGTAATTCGTAAACCTAGCTGTTATACCGCGGCTGCACCAGACACAATTTCTGTAAGTTCCTGAGTAATGCTTGCTTGGCGTGCTTTGTTGTACACCAATTGCAGTTCTTTAATCAGGTTACCACCGTTATCTGTAGCGGCTTTCATCGCGACCATTCGGGCGGCCTGCTCACTCGCTAAGTTCTCTACGACGCTCTGGTAAACTTGCGATTCGATATAACGACGCAGTAAAGTATCCAGTAACGCCTTAGGATCAGGTTCGTACAGATAATCCCAAGATTTTTCTTTCAGCTCTTCATCATCACCTGGTGGTAATGGTAAAACCTGAAGAATTTTAGGCTCTTGAGCCATGGTATTGATGAACTTATTTGCCACCACATACAGTTTATCTAAACGACCTTCGTCATAAGCCTGCAACATGATATTGACTGGACCGATAAGGTCTGACAGTTTTGGATCATCACCCATACCCGTTACTTGACCAACCACATTCCCGCCTACTGAGCCAAAGAATGAAGCGGCTTTAGAACCGATGAGTGCTAAATCTACCTGCACACCTTTTTCAGACCACTCTTTCATGTCTGCCAGCAGTTTTTTGAACAAGTTAATGTTCAAACCACCACACAAACCACGGTCGGTCGAAACAACCAGGTACCCGACACGTTTAACTTCACGCTCTTCGAGGTATGGATGTTTGTATTCCAGATTCCCTAACGCAAGGTGACCAATCACACTGCGCATGGTTTCTGCATAAGGACGGCTGGCTGCCATGCGTTCCTGCGTTTTACGCATTTTCGACGCGGCGACCATCTCCATCGCTTTAGTGATCTTCTGTGTGTTTTGCACACTGGCGATCTTCGAACGTATCTCTTTTGCGCCGGCCATTTCTGCTTCTCCTCATGAACCAGACGGCCTAATGTTTAACTATTAGGCCGAATAGTTATTACCAGGACTGAGTCGCTTTGAAGTTTTCTAGCACGCCTTTCAGCTTCGCTTCGATTTCTTCGTTATAAGTACCAGTCTGGTTGATTTCTTTCAATAAATCAGCATGTTCACGAGAGGCATAAGCTAATAAAGCCGCTTCAAATGGCACAACTTTTGAAATTTCAACATCTTCCAGATAACCACGTTCTGCTGCAAACAGTGATAAAGACTGTTGTGCGACAGACATTGGTTCGTACTGTTTCTGTTTCAGCAATTCAGTCACTTTCTGACCGTGGTTCAATTGTTTACGGGTAGCATCGTCCAGATCGGAAGCGAACTGTGAGAATGCTGCCAGCTCACGATACTGCGCAAGAGCAGTACGGATACCACCAGAAAGTTTCTTCATGATCTTAGTCTGAGCTGCACCACCAACACGAGATACGGAGATCCCTGGGTTAACAGCTGGACGGATACCTGCGTTAAACAGGTTAGATTCTAAGAAGATCTGACCATCGGTAATAGAGATTACGTTCGTAGGAACGAATGCAGAAACGTCCCCTGCTTGCGTTTCGATAATAGGTAACGCAGTCAGAGAGCCGGTTTTACCTTTAACTTCACCATTAGTGAATGCTTCTACGTACTCAGCATTAACGCGAGCAGCACGCTCAAGTAAACGGGAGTGCAGATAGAAAACGTCACCAGGGTATGCTTCACGTCCAGGTGGACGACGAAGTAACAGTGAAATTTGACGGTATGCGACAGCCTGTTTAGACAGGTCATCATAAATAATCAGTGCATCTTCACCACGGTCACGGAAGTATTCACCCATTGCGCAACCAGAATAAGGTGCTAGGTATTGCAGCGCTGCTGATTCTGATGCAGAAGCAACAACAACAATGGTGTTTTCTAACGCGCCATGTTCTTCTAATTTACGAACAACGTTCGAAATAGTAGAGGCTTTCTGACCGATAGCGACATAGATACATTTAATGCCAGAGTCGCGTTGGTTGATGATAGCATCGACAGCCAGAGCAGTTTTACCTGTTTGACGGTCACCGATGATCAATTCACGCTGACCACGACCAATTGGGATCATGGCATCGACGGATTTGTAACCTGTTTGTACAGGCTGATCAACTGATTGACGGTCGATAACACCAGGAGCAATCATCTCAACAGGTGAGAATCCATCATGCTCTACTGCACCTTTACCATCAATCGGCTCACCCAGTGTGTTTACCACACGGCCAAGCAGACCACGCCCAACAGGAACTTCCAGAATACGACCTGTACATTTAACTTTCATGCCTTCTGCTAAGTCAGCATAAGGACCCATCACAACCGCACCAACAGAGTCGCGCTCTAAGTTCAGTGCGATAGCGAAACGGTTACCCGGCAGTGCGATCATCTCACCCTGCATAACTTCGGCTAAACCGTGGATACGAATAATACCGTCACTAACGGATACAATCGTACCTTCATTGTGAGCTTCACTCACTACATTGAACTGAGCAATGCGCTGCTTGATCAGTTCGCTGATTTCAGTGGAATTCAGTTGCATATGCTCCAGTCCCCTTAAGACTGCAAGACGTCAGTTAATCGCTCTAAACGGCCACGAATACTGCCATCGATGACGAGGTCACCGGCGCGTATAATCATGCCTGCGATAACAGACTTATCAATTTTGCAATTCAGCTTCACTTTGCGTGATAGACGTTTTTCCATCGCTGCAGAAATGTTAGCTAGCTGCTGTTTAGTTAGCTCAATGGCAGAAGTTACTTCAACGTCAACCGTTGACTCTAGTACTGCGCGCAATTGAATAAATTGGCTCAATACTTCAGGCAACGTTGATAAACGGCCATTATCAGCCATAACACGAATTAAATTCTGAGCATGACCATCTAATTGTTCGCCACAAAGGTCAACAAAGATGTCAGCCAGTTTTTCTGATGCTAAAGAACCAGAAAGTAATTCGGTTACCTGCTCATTGCGTGCTACTTCAGCGGTGAACGCCAGCATAACCTGCCACTTATCGACAGCCTGGTTTTCCACAGCAAAGTCAAAAGCTGCTTTGGCGTAGGGGCGAGCTACCGTTGCTATTTCAGACATGCCCCTCCCTCCTTACAGTTCAGCGACCAGTTTATCAACGATGTCGCTATTAGCAGCTTCATCCACGGAACGTTCAATAATTTTCTCGGCACCTGCGATAGCCAGCATTGCGACTTGTTTACGAAGTTCTTCACGAGCACGTTTACGCTCTGCATCCAGTTCGGATTGAGCTTGTGCAACGATCTTACTACGTTCTTGCTCTGCTTCTGCTTTAGCATCTTCAATCATTTGAGTGCGTTGTTTATTCGCTGATTCAATGATTGCTTGAGCTTCTGCTTTTGCTTTCGCTAGCTGATCGCCTGCATCGGCTTTCGCTAAATCTAAGTCCTTTTTAGCACGTTCTGCAGATGATAAACCGTCAGCAATTTCTTTTTGACGTTTTTCAATGGCCGCCATAATTGGTGGCCATACGAATTTCATACAGAACAAAACAAACAGGACAAATGCGACGGCCTGGCCGAGGATTGTTGCATTTAAATTCACAGCACAATACCTCTTTCTTGGTTATAAACTAACTTGATGCTTTTACTGCTCATTGCCATCATTAGGCAACAGCAAACATCACGTAAAGGCCCAGACCCACAGCAATCATTGGGATGGCGTCAACCAGACCCATAACGATAAAGAACTGTGTACGCAGAAGAGGGATCAGATCAGGCTGACGAGCAGCACCTTCTAAAAATTTGCCTCCGAGGATTCCGATACCGATTGCAGCACCGATTGCAGCTAAACCCATCATAATAGCGGCAGCCATGTACAGCAGATCCATACTCAGGTTTTCCATGACAGTCTCCAGTTTGTTTCAGTTATTTCTTCAAAGAGTTAATAATTAATGTTCTTCAGATGCCATCGACAGATAGACAATCGTTAGAACCATGAAAATAAATGCTTGTAACGTAATAATCAGTATGTGGAATATCGCCCAAGGAAGGCTTAATAACCACTGTGACCACCACGGTAACAGACCAGCAATAAGAATAAAGATCAGTTCACCTGCATACATGTTACCAAACAGTCGAAGACCGAGGGAAACAGGTTTAGATAGCAGGCTTACCCCTTCCAAGATTAAGTTGACAGGAATAAAAATTGGGTGATTAAAAGGCTGTAAAGTCAGCTCTTTTGTAAACCCTTTTATGCCTTTCATCTTAATGCTATAGAAAAGGATCAGGATAAATACACCAATTGCCATCGATAGAGTAATACTCACGTCCGCAGTCGGAACGATGCGTAACGCTGGTAACCCAAAGATGTGTTCACCGATATAAGGGATGAAGTCGATTGGTAATAAATCCAGGGCATTCATTAACAGCACCCAAACGAACACAGTCAATGCCAAAGGTGCAATGACCTTGCTCTTTCCGTGATACATATCACGGACGCTGCTATCAACGAAACCAATGATCATTTCTACTGCAGTCTGGAATTTTCCCGGTACGCCACTGGTTGCTCTTACTGCTACTTTTCTAAACAGCCATAGGAATAGTGCTCCCATCAGTACTGAAAAGAAAAGTGAGTCAATATTTAACACCCAGAATGATGGCGCATTTTCAGCATGGGGATTGACCAACTCGAAAGTACGTAGGTCCAACTGAAGGTTATTCAGATGGTGACCTATGTAGTCTCTAGTGGTTAATGCTTCTCCTGATGCAGACATGATGCCAATTACCCTTTTGTTGTTAAAAACGCTAACCGTTAATGACGGCTGGTGCAACGACCTGCATAACAAGCACCGCTAAGTAGGTCATGACCAGTGGTGCAAATGCCGCTTTAAACACTCCTAAAGCAACAATCAGCAAGGCTATTGATAATATAACCTTCAACCCTTCACTGAAAGCAAAAAGCCAGTTTATGCGAACTGGAGTTTCTTCGTCGTTGACTTTTTGTAAGCGCATTAACAAAAGAAAAGCAATATTGGGTAACCAACATGCCAACCCGCCTAAAAAAGCCGAAAAACTCCAGTCTGTACTCTTTAAGTAGAAACCCGCACTGAGAATAACAAAAGTCATAAACTGCAAAAATAACAGTTTCAGTGCAACTTTCCCGCTGTAGAGGGAGACAGACATGACGTTTGTATTCTCCAGACTAGCTATCGTAAAAGGTATTACTGAATGATGTATCAAACTGTCTTTGCTATAAAGTGTCAAGTGACAAAAACGAGCAAATTATACGGGGCGTGGCAATGAATTCAATCAATAAGTAGCGAAAAAGTGAAGATTAATTTAAATTTCTTACCAAGGTTCCATTTATGAAAAATGATTAAGAACAAAAAGAGTAAAAATAATAGAGCTGAATAAAATAAATAGCGTGATATACATCACAAATACAAAAGTATAAATAAAGCTTATTTCATAAATTATATAACGGGGTTAACAAATAAATGCCCTTTTATGAACAATTTAGTGGCAATTGAAAAATAATTAACCGAATTTTAATTAAATAAATTCAATATTTTTATAATGCACAGAATTATTAATTTATTTTGGAAATAAAAAGAGAAAAACCAAGGTTAAAAAGTGAATTAAAACAAAAGATAAGAAATTGTTAATTTATTGTTTTAGTTGGGTGAATTTTAATGTTTCACATAAAACCCCATAAAACAAATGGCGATAACATTGTAAATATTATCGCCAGAGCACAAAAAATGAAAAAAAGATCAATGAAACACAAGATGTTTGATTAAATAATCACCAAATGCCTTTGTTCATTCAATTCAGGTATGGATAAGCTGATCACTTTTTCAGGCATTTTTAATCCATTATCAGCAAGTTCATCCAACTCTTCTTGATGAATTTGTCCTTTCAATGCATAGAAACGACCATGTTCTTGAGTCACTAAATGTGAACACCAAGAAAGCATATCGTTCATTGATGCAAATGCCCGACTGATAACACCGTCAAAAGGGGTCTCTGTTTGGTATTCTTCAACACGGTATTGAACTGGCTCGATATTATTAAGTTCTAGCTCGTGCTGAACTTGTTTCATAAAGCGAACTCGCTTGCCTAAGCTATCCAATAAGACAAACTGGTGATCGGGACGCATTATCGCCAGCGGAATACCGGGTAGCCCAGGACCTGTACCCACATCAATAAATCTTTCACCTTCAAGATATTGGCTCACAACAATGCTATCCAAAATGTGACGGATAAGCATTTGTTGTGGATCTCTTACAGAGGTGAGGTTGTAGGCTTTATTCCATTTATCAAGCATAGCAACATAACCGATTAGCTTTTCAGCTTGAAGATCGGTTAGCTCAATATTGGCTTGCTTAGCCAGCTTTTTTAGCCGATTAAGTAAGTCACTCATGATGCACTCCTGCGTAATAGGCCTTGTTTTTTCAACCAAACTAATAAAATAGAGATAGCAGCAGGTGTGACACCTGAGATCCTTGATGCTTGACCAATCGATGTTGGTTTGTGATCGTTAAGTTTCGCAATAACTTCGTTAGATAATCCGCTAACTTGTTTATAGTCCAGATCAATCGGTAACGTCGCATTTTCATTGCGCAGTTGTTTTTCGATCTCTTCTTGTTGGCGATTAATATAACCTTCGTACTTAACTTGGATCTCAACTTGTTCCGCAGCTTGTGGTTTTGAATCGTCAATACCCGGCGCAAAATGAGGGATTTTTTTCAAAATGTCATACGTCATTTCAGGGCGACGTAATAGATCTTCACCATTAGCTTCTTTCGATAGTGGCGTATTAAGTAACTCGTTAATTTCAGAAATATTATCTGCTTTTGGATGAACCCAAATATCTCTTAAACGTTGACGCTCTTTTTCAACTAACTCCACTTTTTCGCTAAATTGCGCCCAACGGTTATCATCAACCATTCCTAATTCACGTCCAATTTCAGTCAGACGTAAATCTGCATTATCTTCACGTAGCATCAAGCGATATTCAGCACGCGAGGTAAACATACGATACGGTTCTTTTGTACCTAGTGTACAAAGATCGTCAACTAATACACCGATGTAAGCTTGATCTCGACGTGGGAACCAACCTTCTTGATCGAAGGCGTAACGTGCCGCATTAAGACCCGCAAGCATGCCTTGAGCTGCAGCCTCTTCATAACCGGTTGTACCGTTAATTTGCCCAGCAAAGAATAACCCATTGATAAATTTACTTTCTAGGGTTTGTTTTAGATCTCTTGGATCGAAGAAATCATATTCAATAGCATAGCCAGGTCTAATGATCTTCGCATTTTCCATGCCTTTCATGGAATTTACGATTTGCATTTGAACATCGAAAGGTAAACTTGTTGAAATACCATTTGGGTAAATTTCGTTACTGGTTAAGCCTTCAGGCTCTAAAAAGATCTGATGTGAATTACGATCAGCAAATCTCATCACCTTATCTTCAATAGATGGGCAATAACGAGGGCCTATTCCTTCGATGACACCCGCATACATTGGGCTACGATCGAGGTTATTACGAATAACGTCGTGTGTTTTTTCGTTTGTGTATGTGACATGACAAGGCATTTGTTCAGGATGCTGATCTACATTACCTAAAAACGAGAAAACAGGCATTGGAGTATCACCCAACTGAACAGCTAATTGGCTAAAATCAATAGTTCTAGCATCAATACGAGGCGGAGTACCTGTTTTTAAACGACCTACACGTAGAGGTAATTCACGTAGTCTGTGCGATAACGAAACTGATGGTGGATCACCTGCACGACCGCCGCTGTAATTTTCTAAACCAATATGGATTTTTCCATCAAGGAAAGTACCTACTGTTAGAACAACAGATTTAGCACGGAACTTTAAGCCCATGCGAGTAACAGCGCCTGTTACTTGGTCGTTTTCAACAATGAGATCTTCAACGGGTTGTTGGAAGATCATTAAATTAGGTTGATTTTCAAGAGTAGTGCGAACAGCTTGGCGATAAAGAACACGGTCAGCTTGTGCTCTTGTTGCTCTTACAGCTGGCCCTTTACTTGCGTTAAGGGTTCTGAATTGGATCCCTGCATGGTCAATAGCGGTCGCCATTAATCCACCCATGGCATCGATCTCTTTTACCAGATGCCCTTTACCAATCCCACCAATAGCTGGGTTACAAGACATTTGGCCCAAAGTATCAATATTGTGGGTCAGTAATAGGGTTTGACGCCCCATACGAGCTGCAGCCATAGCGGCTTCTGTACCGGCGTGACCACCACCGATGACAATGACGTCAAAGTGTTCTGGATAAAACATGTGTGAACCTTAAATGTTACGAATGCTGAATGTGTTGCATTGGGAAAACGAATTCTACTCAACTTTTTGACAGATACAAGCGAGCAGATCCGCAGGTAATTATTTAAAGATCTTTTTATTTAAAGATCTCTTTATTAGATCTTTTATTAGGGAAGCGATCCTCTGTGGATAAGTGGATTTTCTATTTAAAGATCATAAAAGTGTAAAGGATCATATACTGTGAATGATCCGTGATCTATCTGCTGATAAGCTGGGATCAAAATGACGACTTATGCACAGGTCATTTCTTGATATAGCCTTATACAATGGATAACTACGGGTTAACCCCTGCTTTTAAGCATAGTTATCCACATTCGTTTGCTGTTTTTTTGTTCGATTTAAAGTAAATTTTTCCAAGAAGCTATCCATTCTTCTGCTGGATCTTCCGGAATGTCGTACTTTTGAATATCAATTTCGAGACGATCGCCAAGGCGAGTAGCCCCTTTTTCCACCAATTTTTGATCCAATGTTCTGATCGCACCGCAGAAAGTGTCATATTCACTACTTCCTATGCCGATCGCACCAAAGGTGACATTACTAAGATCAACAGAATCAGCCGATATTTCATTAGCAAAAGGCAGTAGGTTATCAGGAAGATCACCTGCACCATGCGTTGATGTCACCACCAGCCAGATCCCTTCATTAGGAAGATCATTAAGAGAAGGTCCATGGTGCAGATCAGTCTCAAATCCTTCATCAGATAAGATCTCTGCAAGGTGTTCTGCTACATATTCAGCACTACCCATGGTACTGCCACTAATAAGAGTGACTTTTTTCATTAATGATCTCCTTATGTTTAAGACGCGCTATTGTACGCTGTGAATCACTTGGGATCTACCTGTGGATAATGTGGTTATAAAAAAAAATAAGAATTTACTCTTATGGCTTGATCGTCCTTATTATCGGGTTTTGCAGTGAGATCAGGGTTTCGGTTGATTGAATTTCATCAATTGTCTGGATTTTGTTGATAAGTACGTCTTGTAAGGCTTCTATACTTTTACACATAACCTTCGTAAAAATACTGTATTGCCCTGTTGTATAGTACACTTCTACAACTTCATCTAACTTATCTAATTTATCTAATGCGGTGTGATAGTCTTTTGCACTCTTAAGAATAATGCCTATAAAGCAGCAGACATCAAAACCAAGTTGCTTTTCACTAATATCAACTCGAGTGCCTGTAATAATTCCTGCCTGCTTCATTTTCTCTACTCGAACATGAATTGTGCCAGGGCTTACTTCGAATTTTTTGGCTAATTCAGCGTAAGGTGTTCTCGCATTTGCCATTAATGCGTGAAGTATGTCTCGATCGAGATTATCGATCTGATAAATATTGTCCATAAATCCTCTCTGTTTTTAACGATAATACATTTTTATAGCGTTATTTTTAACGATTTAAAACAAGCAAGGCTATTTTTAATGAAGTATATTGAATTTAGTACCTGTTTTGTTGCTTAATCTATATCAGCGAAACACGACATCACCACTAGGAATATAAAAATGGAAAAATCATTCATCCAGACTCAACAGCAAATTAGCTTTGTTAAATCTTATTTTTCACGACTGCTGGAAAAAGAATTAGGACTGATTGAAGTTCAAGGACCGATCTTAAGTCGCCTTGGTGATGGAACTCAAGATAACTTATCTGGTCATGAGAAGGCAGTACAAGTTAAAGTCAAATCTTTACCAGATTCTACTTTTGAGGTTGTCCATTCATTAGCTAAGTGGAAACGTAAAACATTAGCTCGTTTTGGATTTAGTTCTGGTCAAGGTCTTTATACGCATATGAAAGCGTTACGACCAGACGAAGATCGCTTAACTCAGATCCACTCTGTTTATGTTGATCAGTGGGACTGGGAAAAAGTGATGGAAGGTAAAGAGCGTACAGTTCCTTATCTTAAGCAGACAGTGGGTAAAATTTATCAGGCAATAAAAGAAACTGAAAAAGCCGTCAGCGAAGAATTTGGTCTGGTACCGTTCCTGCCAGATCAAATTCAATTTATCCACACTGAAGAGTTACTGCGTCGTTATCCAGACCTTGATGCTAAAGGCCGTGAAAAAGCGATTGCAAAAGAATATGGTGCTGTTTTCTTAATTGGTATTGGTGGCAAATTATCAAGTGGCGAAGCTCATGATGTAAGAGCGCCAGACTATGATGACTGGACAACACCAAACGAAGATGGATTTGAAGGTTTAAACGGCGACATTCTTGTTTGGAACCCAGTTCTACAAGATGCGTTTGAATTGTCATCAATGGGTATCCGTGTTGATCCTGAAACATTAATGCGTCAGCTAACATTAACAGATGATACTAAGCGTCTTGAACTAGATTGGCACAAAGCATTAATGCATGGTGATATGCCACAAACTATCGGTGGTGGTATTGGCCAATCTCGTTTAGTGATGTTACTGCTACAAAAAGAGCACATTGGACAAGTACAATGTGGCGTATGGGAAAAGGACACCCGCTTAGCTTTCGCTGATATGCTGTAATTATTGGCGCCAGCGTCGAAGTAAACGGCTTTTTAATCCAGTATCAAAACGCCATATATGGTCAAAGATTTTCATGATACTGGGTTTACCGTAATTGGATAGGGTAACCGCATGGAAGCGATTGTGCTGTTGCTGTTGGCTTTTTTTGATTTTGTTGATTAGGTTTTCGGGTAACCTTTGGGCGACAAAGTCAGAAATAACAACAGCATCAGCATCTTTCCATGCTGGGCTATTTAGTTTTTCTGCGACATTATCTAAACAAGCACTTAAGTCCGTGCCTCCTCTAAATGACTGATTCAAAAACTTGATAAGATCTTGCAGCCCATTGGGTGATGACAATTGATAATGTACCGTTTCAGTAGAAAATAACATCACATGGCATGAACGATTATCAGCTAGCGCTATTTTCATCAATGCTAATCCAAAAGCTTTAGCACACTGTTCGTTAAATCCTCCCATCGAACCTGATGTATCAATACATACAATAAAAGGTCCTCTTGGTCTTTCTTCATCATGATGATGAGTTACTGGACGTAATACAGTACGCTCTTGCCAATTATCTCCTTGTAATCGATAAGTATTGAGCTGTTTTTCCACCAGCTTGCGATAAAACTCAT
The DNA here is from genome assembly GCF_030271835.1 of Proteus appendicitidis. Taxonomy (NCBI): domain Bacteria; kingdom Pseudomonadati; phylum Pseudomonadota; class Gammaproteobacteria; order Enterobacterales; family Morganellaceae; genus Proteus; species Proteus appendicitidis. The sequence goes on along the minus strand of NZ_CP127389.1, from coordinate 4,032,060 downwards.
ATTCGATTTCATTAATACCTAACAAGGCTAGCTCTGTCGGAAGTAAGCGTAAGATATCATCACTAAGCCCTATACCATTGACTTGCTCTGGTGTTGTATCTGGTGCTTTCTCAACAATAGTTACTGGTTCAAAAATAACACTCTCTTCAGGCAGTGATTTTGCTGTTTTACTACGACCTAGCAAACTTGCGAGTTTATGCAATTCAGGTTGTTGATCGAGAAAGTCGCTATAACGTTGAATAATTTTCTCATCGAAGGGGGTTTTTGTTACAACGCCTTTGCTCATATCCCATAAACGCCCAGCAGCCCGCTCATTTTCTGAAAATGTATTACTTAAGCTTCCACTTAGCGCTAAACGTTCCTGAAGTTCTGCAAGGAGTTGTTCTTGTTCTTGGTCAAATAAGGCTTTGTGTAATGCAGTGACTTGGAAAATTAAACTTATCCGCCAGTGTTGAATAAACAAAGCTTGTTGAGCGGGTGAAAAAGGCTTATTGGTTTTAACCAATTGCGATGCTTCGTCAGTAAAAGAGGAGTCTAGCTTGTTTAATTCAGCCAGTATTTGTTCTACTTGCTGATTAAATATGGCGTTACCAAATGATTGGGTCTGTTGATAAAGCGCAAACTCATCAGCAATCATTGTAGGGACCAATGTCTCTTTTACTCTTTGTTGTAAGCTTTTTTTCCATTGATGGATATCTTTCAATAAGGCTTTTTTGAGCCTTGGGTGCTTTTCAAAAAATACCGCTAATTGAGGGGATGCAAGCACAGCAATAATAACTTCTTCAATAAGCTGTCCTTCATTTATAGCTAAAAGCATATCTAATGTTGAAAGTGTCAGCATAATATCACTACTTTATTTGGCTTTTTAATTGCGATAATTTTTCATTAAGCTGAACAAAACTTTGTTCGATGGAAATAAGCCAATCATTATCAATAAATAAATTTGGTTGATGATGATTAAATTTTTCCTGCTCACCATAAATTTCTTGAGTCAGATCTTTTAACTTATCTTGCCACTCTTTGTTATCGCCAATAGGAACAGCAGGCGCTGTCTCTTTTTGTTGATAAAGAGATGTTGTTCGACGACTCACATCCAAAATTTCTAATACGCCATCTTGGCGTATTTGTGCATTAATTGATTGAGGGAAACCAATACCATTTAAACGTGCGAGTAACTCATCCCCTTTGGCCAAAAAGTTTTCTAATGCCTTTTTCTCGAGAGTAATAAAGTTAACTTGGATACTATGGATATGCAGAGGGATGTGTAAAAACAGGGTAAATTTATCAGCCTGCATTTTATCTGATAGGCTAAAATGTGCATTTCGTCCAAACATTCCACTTTGTTTTTCAAAACGAAAAGCCTGTTGATCTTGCTTACTTCTTGTCGATTGCATCCACTCAGCCCATAAACTTTCTGTTTTTCTAATCAACTCGAGCTGGTGGTAGGCTTGTTCTGTTAAAAGGCTTTGCAATAACTTATCTAATAATGCAAATGATGCTTGGTCATGCCATAGGCAATCTTTTAATAAAATAAGATCTAATGGTGAAATAACACTACGGCCATTAAAAAAAGCACTGGCTTGTAAAAGGCGTACTGCTTTTTTCCAACGTCTATCAGAAACATAAGGTGCAGCATCACTTTTATCTAAAGACTCACGAAGTTGATAAATTAAATCAAATAGATGGTCATCTAAAGTGACCTTTTCTAATTCTGATTGCCAACGTGAAAACTCTTCTGCGGTAATTTTAAGATGTTCTGGAATATGAAAAGAGCCTACTTCTTTATTAATAAGTAATGCACGAAAGTTTTTCTTATCCTGAACTTTTGTTAACCAAATACGAATAAGCATTCGGTCATATAGTGCTTCAAGACTACTGTCTGAATCAGGTAATTCATTAGAGGCTGATACTAATAAACGCATTGGAATAGCAACTTCAGCTTCTCCATTTCTAAATTTACGCTCATTAATCGCTGTTAATAACGTATTAAGAATAGCGGGTCCTGCTTTCCATATTTCATCTAGAAAGACAACTTCAGCATCAGGTAAATATCCGTCAACCAAACGCTGATATTTACCTTCATCTTTTAAGGCTTGAATAGATAAAGGGCCAAAAATTTCTTCGGGTGTTGAAAAACGCGTCATTAGGTATTCAAAAGCTTTAGCCTCTTTAAAGGCTTCTTTCATTCTTCTAGCTATTAAGCTTTTAGCAATACCTGGAGGGCCAAGTAAGAAAACACTCTCACCACTCAGTGCTGCAAGCAGACAAAGACGGATAGCAGACTGTCGCTCATAAAGCCCAGTTTCAAGATATTGGCTAAGTTGTGAAATCCGCTCTGCAAGTTGCATAAACACTCCTAATCATGGGTACTTATTTTCTTCATCCCTCCGAAAATATCAGAAAAGGATTGCTGGCATATAGTCAAACATTCTATTAGCACACAAATTGTTTATAGCAAAAATCGATTCAGCTTCCTACTGCTTATTTTTGGTTCTTTTTTGTTTTACTAGCGAAACGTTTCGATAGTGATCACGTTTTTTCATTAATGTTGCTGAGATGATCGGTTTAAAATATTGAATGTCATTTATGCAATACATCTAGAATTTATTACTGAAAGTAAGGAAAAATCATGGAAGCGAAGAAACTTGTGATTTTAGGTAGTGTTAATGCTGATCATATTCTTAATGTTGCCCATTTTCCGCTTCCTGGTGAAACCATTTCAGGCAACCAATTTCAAATGGTATTTGGCGGTAAAGGTGCTAATCAGGCGGTTGCTGCTGGGCGTTGTGGTGCTAATATTTCGTTTCTTGCTTGTTTAGGGAATGACGATATTGGTAAAAAAGCCAAAGCTCAATTAATAACAGATAACATTGATACCAATAGCATTGAGTTAATTGATGATGTGGCAACAGGTGTTGCGCTGATTTTCGTTAATCAACAGGGTGAAAATATTATTGGTATTCATGCTGGTGCTAATGGACGATTAGATACAAGTTATGTTCAGCGTTATGGAAATATTATAAAAGAAGCTGATGCTCTGTTAATGCAATTAGAATCGCCACTTGATTCAGTATTAAAAGCAGCTGAAATCGCTAAACAAGAAAATGTGCAAGTAATACTAAACCCCGCACCAGCCCAAGCATTACCTGATGAGCTGTTATCACTTGTCGATATTATTACTCCAAACGAAACAGAGACTGAATATCTGACTGGAATTAAAGTAATAGATGATGAAAGCGCTCAACAAGCAGCGGATGTGCTGCATCATAAAGGTATTAAAACAGTTCTTATTACATTAGGAAGCCGTGGTGTTTGGGTGAGTGAGAAAAATAGTAAAGGTTGTATTGTTCCTGCATTTAAAGTGAAAGCTGTTGATACTATCGCTGCGGGTGATACCTTTAATGGCGCGCTAATCACGGCTTTATTAGAAGGGCAATCTATGATGCCTGCGATTAAGTTTGCTCATGCAGCGGCTGCTATTGCCGTTACTCGAGCAGGCGCTCAGCCATCAGTACCATGGCGTCATGAGGTAGATACTTTTTTAGCTTCATCTTTATAATGTATTTTTCTATTTCATATAAAGAAAAAGAGAGCATCGGCTCTCTTTTTTAGTTTGAATAACATTATCAGGCTTTTTTCTTTTTATTAGTAAGATTATCACCATCATGTTTATCAAGGAGTAAAAATACAAAGGAAGAAAGCAATGTAATGATACCAACAGTAATAAAAGTATAATGAAAGTTATCAACTGTAGTGCCCACATTTTCAGTATCAAAATACCCTAAAATAGATGCACTCACCGCAATACCAAAACTAATAGCGAGTTGTTGGGTAACCGCTAAAACACTATTTCCTGAACTCGCATTATTATCTGTTAAATCAGCCAATGAAATTGTATTCATCGACGTAAATTGTATCGACATCACCACGCCTAATAAAAAGAGTGGGATAACAAGATAATAAATAGACATTTCTGGCGATTGAAGAGAGAACTGGGCGATCATCAAACCAATAATAATCGTGATAGCAAAGAGCGTTCGGCGATAACTAAATTTCACTAAGATCTTAGTAACAAATGATTTTGCTAAAATAGAACCTAATGCCATTGGTGCCATCATCATTCCTGAAATAATAGCAGGATAACCAAACCCAACCTGTAACATGAGCGGCATTAAGAAAGGAATACAGCCAGTACCTAATCTTGTTGCAATATTTCCCGCAATACCGACAGAGAAAGTTCGTGTTTTAAATATATTAAGAGGGATAAGTGGTTGCTGGTGGCGTCTTGCATGATTGACGTATAACCCCAGTAAAAAAAAGCCACCTAAAATAATGGCAATAGGAATATATCGAGAGATATTTTTATCACCAAAAAGATCAAGGCTGACAGAAAGCATGACTAAGCCAAAACCAAAGAAAATAAAGCCAAGCAAATCAAATTTACGTTTTGGCATAGTGAAATTAGGCATATGTTTTATGGCATAGAAAATACCTAATAGACCAATAGGAATATTTATAATAAATATCCAATGCCAAGAGGCATAAGTAACCAATACCCCACCTAAAAGAGGTCCTGCTATGGGGCCGACTAATCCGGGCATAGTGACAAAATTAAGAATGGGTAATAATTCGCTGCGCGGATAAGCTCTTAATAAAGCAAGGCGTGCAACCGGCATCATCATTGCGCCACCTATACCTTGTATAATCCGTGAAATAACAAGAAAAGTAAGGTTAGGAGAAAGTGCACATAATAAAGAGCCACCTGAGAATAAAGAAACCGCAATAATAAAAATTTTACGCGTTCCAAATCTATCAGCTAGCCATCCACTGACGGGAATTAATAAGGCAACAGTTAAGGTATAGCTGATAACAGCCGATTGCATGGCAAGAGGAGAATGATTAAGGCTTTTTGCTATGTCTGGTAATGCCGTATTAAGAATGGTTGCATCGAGAGCCTGCATAAAAAAAGCCATTGCAGCAATCCAAGGCAACCCAGACATATTTTTGGCGGATTTCAACATGAAGCATATACCGTCTTTGTTCTATATTTTGATTATCGCTTCATTATAAACAGAAAACCTACAAAATTTGTATTAAAACTATTCAATCACTCGTTAATAAGATTAAACAGAGGTCACGCGCCTTAATTCCATCTTTATCAATAATAGCTTGCACAATTTGGTTATGCGTTTCTGGCTGAACGGTTTCATTACCCACAATAAGATCGAAATACTTTTTATAAGCAGAAAGAAATAATGAGCCGAAAGAGGCAAAGAATGGATTACCACTTGCTTGATAAATAAGATAGTGAAATTGAGTATCGATATCTAACCAATGTTGTCTATCAAAATTCTCATCAAGCAACTGCATTTCTCTACCAAATAAAGCAAGAGACTGTTTTTGGCTTTCAGTTGCATTAAATGCGGCTAAATAACATGCTTGAGGTTCTATTGCTAAACGAACGTGATGGAAATAATGGCTGACCTTATTAAATTCACCACTGTCTATCCACCAATTAAGAAGATCATTATCTAATAGATTCCAATTTTGCATTGGAGTAACACGAGTACCTATTCTTGGACGAGGTAAAAGCATTCCTTTAGCTGCAAGCATTTTTATTGCTTCTCGAATAACAGTCCTGCTGACGGAGAGTAATTCTGCTAATTCTATTTCTCCTGGTAACAAAGATTCAGGTTCATAGTGACCAGAAAGAATTTGTTTACCTAATTTTTCAGCAACTATATAAGAAAGATTTTTTTGAGAAGCTGAACGTTGTTCGCTAAATTGCATAATAAAGGTTACCTATACCATAATTTATCTTCTATCTTACGTGAGTCGGCTAGAGAAAGCTGTTCGGATTTCACGCTATCAGCATAAAATTAGAGCGTTTTTCTTTATTTTGTTGAAAAAAAAAGCGAACAGAAAAAAAATTGAAATAAACACTTGCGCTAATCCGAGATCTCCCTATAATGCGCATCCACTGACCGGCGATGAGCAAACAACAAGCCACGCAGGACGGTGAAGAGAAAAGAAAAAAGTTTGAAAAAACTCTTGACTCTTCAGAGGAATAACGTAATATACGCCTCCTCGCAACAACGCAGAAGACCGGAAACGGCAGCGAAGGTTGCACTGCTCTTTAACAAATTATCAGACAATCTGTGTGGGCACTCGCAGAGACGATATCTTCTAAAATATTAGATGTATCAAGTCTTGAAGAGTGAACAACAAAAGTAAATTCATTTATGAATAGCTAAGTTTTCGATTTCTTTGAGCATCAAACACTTTTAATTGAAGAGTTTGATCATGGCTCAGATTGAACGCTGGCGGCAGGCCTAACACATGCAAGTCGAGCGGTAACAGAAGAAAGCTTGCTTTCTTGCTGACGAGCGGCGGACGGGTGAGTAATGTATGGGGATCTGCCCGATAGAGGGGGATAACTACTGGAAACGGTAGCTAATACCGCATGACGTCTACGGACCAAAGCAGGGGCTCTTCGGACCTTGCGCTATCGGATGAACCCATATGGGATTAGCTAGTAGGTGAGGTAATGGCTCACCTAGGCGACGATCTCTAGCTGGTCTGAGAGGATGATCAGCCACACTGGGACTGAGACACGGCCCAGACTCCTACGGGAGGCAGCAGTGGGGAATATTGCACAATGGGCGCAAGCCTGATGCAGCCATGCCGCGTGTATGAAGAAGGCCTTAGGGTTGTAAAGTACTTTCAGCGGGGAGGAAGGTGATAAAGTTAATACCTTTGTCAATTGACGTTACCCGCAGAAGAAGCACCGGCTAACTCCGTGCCAGCAGCCGCGGTAATACGGAGGGTGCAAGCGTTAATCGGAATTACTGGGCGTAAAGCGCACGCAGGCGGTCAATTAAGTCAGATGTGAAAGCCCCGAGCTTAACTTGGGAATTGCATCTGAAACTGGTTGGCTAGAGTCTTGTAGAGGGGGGTAGAATTCCACGTGTAGCGGTGAAATGCGTAGAGATGTGGAGGAATACCGGTGGCGAAGGCGGCCCCCTGGACAAAGACTGACGCTCAGGTGCGAAAGCGTGGGGAGCAAACAGGATTAGATACCCTGGTAGTCCACGCTGTAAACGATGTCGATTTAGAGGTTGTGGTCTTGAACCGTGGCTTCTGGAGCTAACGCGTTAAATCGACCGCCTGGGGAGTACGGCCGCAAGGTTAAAACTCAAATGAATTGACGGGGGCCCGCACAAGCGGTGGAGCATGTGGTTTAATTCGATGCAACGCGAAGAACCTTACCTACTCTTGACATCCAGAGAATCCTTTAGAGATAGAGGAGTGCCTTCGGGAACTCTGAGACAGGTGCTGCATGGCTGTCGTCAGCTCGTGTTGTGAAATGTTGGGTTAAGTCCCGCAACGAGCGCAACCCTTATCCTTTGTTGCCAGCGCGTAATGGCGGGAACTCAAAGGAGACTGCCGGTGATAAACCGGAGGAAGGTGGGGATGACGTCAAGTCATCATGGCCCTTACGAGTAGGGCTACACACGTGCTACAATGGCAGATACAAAGAGAAGCGACCTCGCGAGAGCAAGCGGAACTCATAAAGTCTGTCGTAGTCCGGATTGGAGTCTGCAACTCGACTCCATGAAGTCGGAATCGCTAGTAATCGTAGATCAGAATGCTACGGTGAATACGTTCCCGGGCCTTGTACACACCGCCCGTCACACCATGGGAGTGGGTTGCAAAAGAAGTAGGTAGCTTAACCTTCGGGAGGGCGCTTACCACTTTGTGATTCATGACTGGGGTGAAGTCGTAACAAGGTAACCGTAGGGGAACCTGCGGTTGGATCACCTCCTTACCTAAGAGATACGTGTTATGTGTAGTGCTCACACAGATTGTCTGATGAAGAACGAGCAGAAATACCGGTATAGGCTTGTAGCTCAGGTGGTTAGAGCGCACCCCTGATAAGGGTGAGGTCGGTGGTTCAAGTCCACTCAGGCCTACCAAATCGTATTGATACTGCGTTATGAAGCAACTCGTTTACTTAAAGTAAACTTCGTTACTCCATGCCTTGTCTCACTACGATTAGCTCTCTTCTTAATTAAAGGAACATTTCCGATAAGAGAGAATGCTGAGTAACAAAAAACGGTATTAAGAATGCATTATGGGGCTATAGCTCAGCTGGGAGAGCGCCTGCCTTGCACGCAGGAGGTCAGCGGTTCGATCCCGCTTAGCTCCACCATAATCTCTTGAATAAAAAATAATAATTCAGAGTATATTAGCAATAGTATACTGCGAATTATTTTGCTCTTTAACAATCTGGAACAAGCTGAAAAATTGAAAACAAATCAATATATCACCGAGGTATATTGATGAGTCTCTCAAAATCTCAAACTTTGAATGTGTTTTTGACATCAAAGTGGGATGAGCGAGCAATTTACAGTTCGAGGCGGCCAGCGCACAGCAAGCGGAACATACTAAAGTATGTGAGCATTGCGAGCACTGCCCAACGATGAAATGTAATCTGCGCAGCCATCACCACCAAGAGAGTCATCGAAAAAGACACCTTCGGGTTGTGAGGTTAAGCGAATAAGCGTACACGGTGGATGCCTAGGCAATCAGAGGCGATGAAGGACGTGCTAATCTGCGATAAGCGTCGGTAAGGTGATATGAACCGTTATACCCGACGATTTCCGAATGGGGAAACCCAATATCCAATGGATATTATCATTAACTGAATACATAGGTTAATGAAGCGAACCGGGAGAACTGAAACATCTCAGTACCCCGAGGAAAAGAAATCAACCGAGATTCCCCTAGTAGCGGCGAGCGAACGGGGAACAGCCCAGAGTCTTAATCAACAGCAGCATCAGGAGAACGGTCTGGAAAGTCCGGCAGTAAAGGGTGATAGCCCCGTATCTGAAGATGCTGTTATTGTGAACTCGACGAGTAGGGCGGGACACGTGTTATCCTGTCTGAATATGGGGGGACCATCCTCCAAGGCTAAATACTCCTGATTGACCGATAGTGAACCAGTACCGTGAGGGAAAGGCGAAAAGAACCCCGGCGAGGGGAGTGAAAAAGAACCTGAAACCGTGTACGTACAAGCAGTAGGAGCCTCTTCGTGAGGTGACTGCGTACCTTTTGTATAATGGGTCAGCGACTTATATTCTGTAGCAAGGTTAACCGTATAGGGGAGCCGTAGGGAAACCGAGTCTTAACTGGGCGAATGAGTTGCAGGGTATAGACCCGAAACCCGGTGATCTATCCATGGGCAGGTTGAAGGTTGGGTAACACTAACTGGAGGACCGAACCGACTAATGTTGAAAAATTAGCGGATGACTTGTGGATGGGGGTGAAAGGCCAATCAAACCGGGAGATAGCTGGTTCTCCCCGAAAGCTATTTAGGTAGCGCCTCGTGAACTCATCTTCGGGGGTAGAGCACTGTTTCGACTAGGGGGTCATCCCGACTTACCAACTCGATGCAAACTGCGAATACCGAAGAATGTTATCACGGGAGACACACGGCGGGTGCTAACGTCCGTCGTGAAGAGGGAAACAACCCAGACCGCCAGCTAAGGTCCCAAAGTCATGGTTAAGTGGGAAACGAAGTGGGAAGGCTCAGACAGCCAGGATGTTGGCTTAGAAGCAGCCATCATTTAAAGAAAGCGTAATAGCTCACTGGTCGAGTCGGCCCGCGCGGAAGATGTAACGGGGCTAAACCATGCACCGAAGCTGCGGCAGCGACACTATGTGTTGTTGGGTAGGGGAGCGTTCTGTAAGCCTGCGAAGGTGTACTGTGAGGTATGCTGGAGGTATCAGAAGTGCGAATGCTGACATAAGTAACGATAATGCGGGTGAAAAACCCGCACGCCGGAAGACCAAGGGTTCCTGTCCAACGTTAATCGGGGCAGGGTGAGTCGACCCCTAAGGCGAGGCTGAAAAGCGTAGTCGATGGGAAACGGGTTAATATTCCCGTACTGGTGGTAACTGCGATGGGGGAACGGAGAAGGCTAGGTTGTCCGGGCGACGGTCGTCCCGGTTCAAGCATGTAGGCAGAGTGATTAGGCAAATCCGGTCACTTAATGCTGAGGTGTGATGACGAGCCACTAAGGTGGTGAAGCAATTGATGCCCTGCTTCCAGGAAAAGCCTCTAAGCTTCAGGTTACCAACAATCGTACCCCAAACCGACACAGGTGGTCAGGTAGAGAATACTCAGGCGCTTGAGAGAACTCGGGTGAAGGAACTAGGCAAAATGGTGCCGTAACTTCGGGAGAAGGCACGCTGGCGGTAAGTGAAGTCCCTCGCGGACGGAGCCGAAGCCAGTCGAAGATACCAGCTGGCTGCAACTGTTTATTAAAAACACAGCACTGTGCAAACACGAAAGTGGACGTATACGGTGTGACGCCTGCCCGGTGCTGGAAGGTTAATTGATGGGGTTATCCTTAGGGAGAAGCTCTTGATCGAAGCCCCAGTAAACGGCGGCCGTAACTATAACGGTCCTAAGGTAGCGAAATTCCTTGTCGGGTAAGTTCCGACCTGCACGAATGGCGTAATGATGGCCAGGCTGTCTCCACCCGAGACTCAGTGAAATTGAACTCGCTGTGAAGATGCAGTGTACCCGCGGCAAGACGGAAAGACCCCGTGAACCTTTACTATAGCTTGACACTGAACATTGAGCCTTGATGTGTAGGATAGGTGGGAGACTATGAAGTGTGGACGCCAGTCTGCATGGAGTCAACCTTGAAATACCACCCTTTAACGTTTGATGTTCTAACCTAGGTCCATAATCTGGATCGGGGACCGTGTCTGGTGGGTAGTTTGACTGGGGCGGTCTCCTCCTAAAGAGTAACGGAGGAGCACGAAGGTTGGCTAAGCATGGTCGGACATCATGCGGTTAGTGCAAAGGCATAAGCCAGCTTGACTGTGAGAGTGACGGCTCGAGCAGGTACGAAAGTAGGTCTTAGTGATCCGGTGGTTCTGAATGGAAGGGCCATCGCTCAACGGATAAAAGGTACTCCGGGGATAACAGGCTGATACCGCCCAAGAGTTCATATCGACGGCGGTGTTTGGCACCTCGATGTCGGCTCATCACATCCTGGGGCTGAAGTAGGTCCCAAGGGTATGGCTGTTCGCCATTTAAAGTGGTACGCGAGCTGGGTTTAGAACGTCGTGAGACAGTTCGGTCCCTATCTGCCGTGGGCGTTGGAAGATTGAGAGGGGTTGCTCCTAGTACGAGAGGACCGGAGTGAACGCACCACTGGTGTTCGGGTTGTCATGCCAATGGCATTGCCCGGTAGCTAAGTGCGGAAGAGATAACCGCTGAAAGCATCTAAGCGGGAAACTTGCCTCGAGATGAGTCTTCCCTGTCACCTAGAGTGACCTAAAGGAACGTTTAAGACTAAGACGTTGATAGGCTGGGTGTGTAAGCGTAGCGATACGTTGAGCTAACCAGTACTAATGAACCGTGAGGCTTAACCTGACAACACCGAAGGTGTTTTGTCTGAGAGACGACAGTAGATGAAGTAAGCTTGTTTAAGATTGAAATTGCTGGTTACTGAGGAAGAAACAACAGTAACGGGTAATAAAACCGAATTTGCTTGGCGGCCATAGCGCAGCGGACCCACCTGAATCCATGCCGAACTCAGAAGTGAAACGTTGTAGCGCCGATGGTAGTGTGGGGTCTCCCCATGTGAGAGTAGGGAACTGCCAGGCATTAAATAAGACGAGAAAGCCAACCCAATGGGTTGGCTTTTTTGCGTTTGGACGTTACCTAGCTTATTTGTTAGTCGTTAATTAGAAACTATTGCTATATTCCTTAATAAAATTGTTATATTCCGCAATAAAATAGCCAATCTTCATGCTGTTAAATACTATTTATGGCAACTCTATTAGTAAGATTATCCTTGTATCAATTATCTAATATCACTTAATTTAATATCTAGTATTCTGATCTCTTTATTTCTTGTTATCTTTGATAGATCTTATTAAAAGTAGATGATGAAAATATAAAAAGTACATTTTTATTACTGAGTGTATTGTTTTTATTTAGGTATTTTTAATGAGTATGCTATTGAGGCTCCTGCTCTTCTGAGCGCAATAAATCATAGTTTAAGAGATTTTTATTGCCATCAATAACTGTGATTGATGATTTAGGTTGATAGCACTCATTTAATGGTGAGTGACACTTTTGGTGAGAGTTATGCTCTATTCCAAGCCAACTACTTAGTAGCCAATAGTTATTTACCGTTGAATAAGGTTTATTTAACGCTTCATTATTGATAATCGGTTTAATAGACGATGGGCTATACCAAATAAACAATGGTATATCATAAGCTTCTTTTCGTGGCGTATTTACACCATGATGATAACGAACTTCTTTATTTTTATCGAGACGTTGTAAAGCGTGATCAGCAAAGTAGAGAATAGAAGCTGGCTTATCTTTAACTCTCTCGATGATGTCATTAATTAACTTATCTGTATAAGCGATAGAGCTGTCATAACAGTTATCATCATCTTCTTGGGTAAATTTCTTTAAATACTGACTTGGAAATCGATTACAGGCCGGCTCATGGCTACCATACGTATGTAAGATGATTAATTTTTTCTGCGTAGATGGCTCATTAAGCGCCTTATCTAAATAAGGAAGTAGCTCTTCATCGTAACCGATAAATTCATTCCACTTTTTATTTTGAGCCATATTAGCAATGACAGAAATAACACTGGTTTTCTGATTACCTTCACCTTGATTACTTAACCAATATGTTTTAAACCCAGCATGATTGGCAAGAGAAACAATATTATCCGCATAATGATTTTTATTTTGTAACTGTTCTAACCCTATATTTGAGAGTGAAATTGGTACAGAAAGAATGGTTACTGGTGCCGGAGAATAAACTTGATTGAATAAAATAAGGTTACTCTTTTCTTTCATTAGATTAGGTGTTGTATCGTGCGGATAGCCATAAATTCCTAGATGATCTCTGCGAACGGACTCTCCAAGAATAAGGATATAAATTTCTGTATTATCATTATTTTTATTATATTGAAATTCAACTTTTTGCGAGGCAATTTTTCTAATTTGGCGATTTTCATGGAAGGTTCGAACAAGTGCCGCTGCATTATAAAAAGGTGTATTGAGAAGTGCATATTCTGTCAGTAATTTACTGCTGTTATCGTTTCTTAATGCTAAGCTTTTATAAATTGGAATAATGGCTATTAAGATAACAAAAGCAATCACACTTTTTTTTGTCGTTTTTAGATCAGATACTTGAGCGGCTTTATGGATGCAAAAATAGTAAATGACAAAAGCACATACATAAAATAAGACATAGTACTTATTATAAGAGAGCATACCGACAGTTTCGCTGCCGTTGGTATTAATAAAAGTTTCAGCAATGGATGATGAAAAGGCAATATCGTGTTCACGATAGAAAAATAGAGAAATAGAAAGGTTTAAAGACCATAGCGCACTAGTAATAAAGGTTATTATTTTTCCAAAAATAGAACGATAAATGCCACTACATATTAGTATAAGTAGCCAACCAATAAGGACAATATAGATTTTTTGTTCTATATGCAGTGTTGACGCCCCCAATACTGCAGGTGCCATTGATAAGAAAAATAAAAGTGCGTAATGAGTTAATTGAGACATAATTTATTTAAAAACTACCACCTCTTTTTATACAGAATAAAAAGTTAACCATTTACTTTTTGACAATACAAGCCTTGTTTGGCTGAAGTGTGTCTGAAATTGATATTATTATGTTTCTTTCTCACTACTTAGATAATTTTAGCTTTATTAATAAGATGTATAGTAAATAAATTATATTTATTTTTATTTGTAATTAATTGATTTTAATTTAATTTATTTTTCTTTTTATAATAGTGGAATAACTCATAATAAGTTATTTAAATAATCGTATAGATATGTAGTTAAAGATTAAAAATATTCTAAATAAGTAAATAATAGAAATAGGCGTAAGATTTTTATAATAATGGATAAAATCATTGAAAATGAATAACCCCAAAGTTGGAATTTACTTTGGGGTTATTTTTGTTTAGAAAGATAACATTATTTTAGATGGTTAGTGCTGTTTACCTTGTTCAATGCCTAAGCCAATTTGAGAACGAATAAACTGTACTTGGAATTTTGCTTTTTCTTGTTCACCTAAAGATGATTTATCTGTAACCGAGAAAAGCCATGAGACAACAAAAGCAATGATTATTGAGAATAATGCTGGGTATTCATAAGGATAGATCGGCTTCTCATGACCTAAAATACTTACCCAAATTGTTGGCCCCAAGATCATCAACGTGACAGCAACTAATAGACCAGACCATCCTCCCGCGACCGCGCCTCGTGTTGTTAGCCCTTTCCAATACATAGATAACAATATGATTGGGAAGTTACAGCTTGCGGCAATTGAGAAAGCAAGCCCCACCATAAAGGCAATATTTTGCTTTTCAAATAAAATACCTAAACCAATAGCGACAATACCTAAGATAACCACAGTAATTTTGGATACTTTTAGCTCTTGTCTTTCATCTGCGTGACCATTTTTAATTACATTAGCGTAGAGATCATGCGATACCGCAGATGCACCTGCTAAAGTTAGCCCGGCAACAACGGCTAAAATAGTAGCGAAGGCAACGGCTGAAATGAAGCCTAAGAAGAAATTACCACCAACAGCATCCGCTAAGTGAACCGCCGCCATATTGGTTCCACCAATCAAAGCGCCAGCGGCATCTTTGAACACAGGATTAGGGCTAACGAGTAAGATAGCGCCGAAACCAATGATAAAAGTAAGAATATAAAAATAACCGATAAAACCTGTTGCATAGAAAACACTCTTACGGGCTTCTTTTGCATCGCTAACAGTAAAGAAGCGCATGATGATATGAGGAAGCCCCGCTGTACCAAACATCAAAGCAAGACCTAAAGAGAGCGCAGATATAGGATCAGAAACCAATCCACCAGGACTCATGATAGAGAACCCTTTTGAGTGAACACTAACGGCTTCTTTAAATAAAGTATTGAAATTAAAATCGACGGCTTTCATAACCATAACAGCCATAAAACTTGCACCTGCAAGTAATAAAATAGCTTTAATGATTTGAACCCAAGTAGTCGCTAACATGCCTCCAAATAACACATATAGCACCATTAGAATGCCGACGAGTACAACGGCAATATGGTAGTTTAAGCCGAAAAGGAGTTCGATTAATTTACCGGCACCTACCATTTGTGCAATCAGATATAGAGCAACAACAACCAGTGATCCAATCGCGGAGAGTGTTCTCACAGGTTTAGGGCTTAAGCGATAGGAGACAACATCAGCAAAGGTATAGCGCCCTAAATTACGTAAGCGTTCAGCAATGATAAAAAGAATGATAGGCCAACCAATCAGAAATCCAATTGAATAGATAAGCCCATCATAACCCGAGGTATAAACCAGCGCGGAGATCCCTAAAAAGGATGCGGCAGACATAAAATCACCAGCGATTGCCATTCCGTTTTGGAAGCCAGTAATTTTTCCTCCGGCTGTATAGTAATCAGAACGAGAGCGGGTACGTTTAGAAGCCCAATAAGTGATGTAAAGCGTTAATCCTACGAATATTAGGAACATGATGATGGCCTGAATATTCATCGGTTGTTTCTCACCTCCTTCTGTTATTGCAGCAGCGTAAGCAACCGTTGAGGAGAGGAAAAATAAGCTTATTGCATAGAGTAATTTTCTCATTTTTCTACCTCTTCAATAATTTCAGCGGTAAGTTTGTCAAACTCGGTATTGGCTTTAATAACGTAAATACCCGTTAATAAAAATGAGGCGATGATTAAACCCATACCAATAGGAATACCTCGTGTAATGTAACTTCCCTCATATAATGGTGTACCTAACCATTGTGGATAGAACGCAATAAGTAAGATAAATGAGACGTACATAACAAGCGTAATAATTGAAAGTGTCCATGAAAAACGACTACGTTTATTAACCAGTTCTTTAAAGCGAGGGTTGTTTTCTATCTCTTGATAAATATTGGCATTCATCAGAGTTCTCCTCTATATAATTGTTTGGTTTATCACTTGATTTAGAGGCTTAATCCCCCGCATTCCATGATTTTTAGGTAAGAGAGCCTAGCAAAGGCATTTTTATGCCTTTGCTTTGTCGTATTACGTTTTTTAAATGACAGTTATTTTGTTGTGTATTAAGCAGTGAGTGATAGAGACTGTTTTTCTTCTAACAGTTTCTCTACAACACCCGGATCAGCGAGTGTTGAGGTATCCCCGAGGTTAGTTGTGTCGCCAGAGGCAATTTTACGCAAGATACGGCGCATAATTTTTCCTGAGCGTGTTTTAGGTAAGGAATCTGTCCAATGTAGGATATCTGGTGTGGCTATTGGTCCAATTTCTTTACGTACCCAGTTGCGAACTTCAGTATAAAGTTCAGGCGTTGGCTCTTCACCGTGATTTAAAGTGACATAAGCATAAATGGCTTGTCCTTTAATATTGTGAGGAATACCAACTACTGCGGCTTCTGCAATCTTAGGATGTGCAACGAGAGCGGATTCAATCTCTGCTGTTCCTAAGCGATGACCTGAAATATTTAAGACATCATCAACACGTCCGGTTATCCAATAGTCACCATCTTCATCTCGGCGAGCGCCGTCACCAGAGAAATACATCCCTTTAAAGGTTGAAAAGTAAGTTTGTTCAAAACGATCGTGATCACCAAAAAGTGTTCTTGCTTGACCCGGCCAAGAATCAGTAATGACTAAGTTACCTTCACAAGCTCCTTGCTGTACTTCTCCCATATTATCGACAATTGCAGGCTGAACACCGAAGAAAGGGCGTGTTGCTGAGCCAGGTTTTAGGATCATAGCACCCGGTAATGGGGTTATCATGAAACCACCGGTTTCTGTTTGCCACCATGTATCAACGATAGGACATTGGCTACGCCCCATCTTCTGATAGAACCATTCCCATGCTTCTGGGTTAATGGGTTCACCTACGGAGCCTAAAATGCGCAGAGAGGTGCGTTGAGTGCCTTCAATCGCTTTATCGCCTTCAGCCATTAATGCACGGATTGCCGTAGGTGCTGTATATAAGATATTGATTTGGTGCTTATCAACAATCTGAGCCATACGATTAACAGATGGATAATTAGGAACACCTTCAAACATAACCGTAGTCGCACCATTTGATAGAGGACCATACAGTAAGTAGCTATGCCCTGTTACCCAACCCACATCAGCGGTACACCAATAAATATCACCTTCATGATAATCAAAGGTGTATTTGAAGGTCATTGAAGCATAAACGAGATAACCTCCCGTTGTATGCAGTACGCCTTTGGGTTTGCCTGTTGAACCTGAGGTATACAGAATAAAGAGAGGATCTTCTGCATCCATCACTTCAACATCACACTCAGTGCTGACACCTTGGATGATTTCATCCCACCAAACATCACGCCCTTCAATCCATTGTTCGGTATGCCCTGTTCGACGAAATACCACTACATGATTAATAGGGGGGATATCAGCGTGATTTAAAGCATCATCAACATTTTTCTTTAAAGGAATAGCGCGACCCGCACGTAATCCTTCATCAGCTGTAATCACTAATTTAGCTTTTGAATCAATGATCCTGCCTGCTACAGCTTCAGGAGAGAAACCACCAAAAATAACAGAATGGATAGCCCCAATACGAGTACAAGCGAGCATAGCGACTGCCGCTTCTGGCACCATCGGCATATAAATCGCCACAACATCGCCTTTTTTAATACCTAAATTTTTTAATACATTAGCGAATTGGCAAACATCTTGGTGGAGTTGTCGGTAAGTGATTTTTTTCGACTCATTAGGTGAGTCACCTTCCCAAATAATGGCGGTTTGATCACCTCGTGTTTTAAGGTGGCGATCAAGACAGTTTTGACTGATATTTAGCTGACCATCTTCAAACCAGCGAATGCGTACATGGCCTGGGTCAAAAGAAGTATTTTTTACCACAGTATATGGCTTTATCCAGTCAATGATTTTCCCTTTATCTGCCCAAAAGGCCTCAGGGTTTTTGATGGATAATTCATAATCTTTTTGGTATTGCTCTTTATTGATCAGGGCGTGTTCTGCAATGCTTGCAGGAATATGATGTTGGTTTATTTTTGTCATAATAGTTCTCCTCACTATTGTTAATACTATGTCAAAAAATCGTTAACAAAAGAGGGTAAATAAAGATTGTTTCTTTTTTGCGCAGAAGATCACGAATTAATGGAAAGGCTTTTCATGGAATGTTCAATTAGTGCTAAAGCGAGTAGGGTATTATTTATCTACTATTTTCTTGTTTAATAGGATTATCGTTTAATAGAACGCTTTTAAATTAAAATAATATACTGTGAAAATTAATTTAACCGTGCTGGATAAAAAAACCACAAAAATAATATGGATTTGATAATGATTTTCATTAACGTTTTTTCCACTATAATGAAATGAAAAGATAAATCACATGGTGTGATCCAAGATAAAACAGCACTGGAGATTAATATGAGCTATACATTACCTGCACTGCCTTATGCTTATGATGCATTAGAGCCTCACTTTGATGAGCGTACAATGGAAATTCACCATACTAAGCATCATCAAACTTATGTGAATAATACCAACACAGCATTAGAAAAATTACCTGAGCTTGCTGGCTTAGAAATTGATGAGTTGGTTAAAAATCTTCATAAAGTACCTGCCGATCAACGTACTTTTTTACGTAATAACGCAGGTGGCCATTCTAACCACTCATTATTCTGGAAAGGTCTGAAGCTAGGGACTCAATTACAAGGTTCACTAAAAGATGCGATTGAGCGCGATTTTGGTAGCGTTGATGCCTTTAAAGAGTTATTTGAAAAAGCGGCGGCAAGCCGTTTTGGTTCAGGTTGGGCTTGGCTGGTATTAAAAGACGATGGCAAACTTGCGGTAGTTTCTACTGCAAACCAAGATAGCCCATTAATGGGTGAAGAGTTAGCTGGCGCATCAGGTTACCCAATTGTAGGGTTAGATGTGTGGGAACATGCTTACTACTTGAAATATCAAAATCGCCGCCCTGATTATATTAAAGCGTTCTGGTCAGTCGTTAACTGGGACGAAGCGCAAAAACGTTTTCAGAGCAAAGCATAATTGAGTAGATAGCATCCTTTCTCTTTTATATTTTCAATGCCGACATTTGTCGGCATTGTTTCTTTTGAACACTATCTTTACTATGAGTTATTCTTTTCTGTTTAGGTAGTGAGCTATGCGCTATTTTCCTAGTATTTTTATCGGTAATATCACAACAACATCTAATGGATTTACCAGTGCGATCACCAAAAGGCTGGTGGATGGCACTATCAAATTGACATCACTGGGATTAGAAGGTGATGAGCAAGCAGAAAAGAGTTTTCACGGTGGTCCTGATCGCGCACTTTGTCACTATCCTAACGAACATTATCTTTATTGGGCTGAGCAATTCCCTCAATTGATGGATTTTTTTCATGCTCCCGCATTTGGTGAAAATATCTCAACAACAGGCATGACGGAAGAGAATGTTTTTATTGGGGATATTTATCAATGGGGAACTGCATTAATTCAAGTTACTCAACCTCGCTCTCCTTGCTACAAACTTAACACAGTGACAGAAGTCAGTAATTTTTCGCAAACTATGCAAGATAGTGGTTATTGTGGTTGGTTATATCGTGTTGTGAGTGCAGGAGAAACAGGGAGTCATCATCCTCTTGCGTTAGTTTCAAGAAACAGTGATGTCTCTGTTAAAGAAGCTATTTCTATTGCTTTTCATATGCCTTTTGATGAAGAGCTTTATCATCGTTTATTAAGTGCGGCAGGATTATCAGCGAGTTGGAGTAAGACTATGCAGTTAAGACTGCAAAATCAAACTATTGAGAGCTTTGATAGGCGGCTGTTTAAGAGATAAATAATTATCTAATTGATAATTAATGATATTATCAATAAAAATTAGCTTGTGAGCTAATTTAACTTCTTTACTAAAAAAACACCTCCCTAAAAATAGGCGAGGTGTTTTTTATGCATTAACGAAAAATTACGGATGTGCAATAAATCCGATTGCGTCATAAACCTTGTCTAAGGTTGCTTGAGCGCGAATTTTGGCTTTATCTGCACCTTCTTTCATAATTTTATTCAATAGTGCTTCATTATCACGGAATGCGTGGAAACGTTCTTGAATGTTGGTTAGCATTTCAGATACCGCATCAGCGACAGCACCTTTTAGATGACCGTACATTTTTCCTTCAAATTCAGCTTCTAATTCAGGAATAGTTTTACCTGTTACACCCGCTAAAATATCCAGTAAGTTAGATACACCGGCTTTGTTTTCAAGATCGTAAATAACACGAGGTGGTTCTTCTGAGTCTGTCATTGCACGTTTGATCTTTTTCGCTGCAGCTTTTGGATCTTCAAGCAATGCGATAACGTTATTACGGTTATCATCAGACTTAGACATTTTTTTAGTCGGATCTTGTAATGCCATCACACGAGCGCCGCCTTTTGGAATAAAAGGATCTGGTACGGTGAATATGTCGCCATAAATAGCATTAAAGCGCTGAGCAATATCACGGCTTAATTCAAGATGTTGTTTTTGGTCGATACCAACAGGGACTTGGTTTGTTTGATAGATAAGAATATCTGCCGCCATTAATACAGGATAGTCGAATAGCCCTGCATTGATATTTTCGGCGTGGCGCGCTGATTTATCTTTAAATTGAGTCATTCGGCTCAATTCACCAAAATAGGTATAGCAGTTAAGTGCCCAGCTTAATTGCGCATGTTGTGGAACATGTGACTGAACAAAAATAGTGCTTTTTTCTGGATCAATACCACAAGCAAGATAAAGAGCCAACGTATCTAAGGTTCTTTTTCTAAGCTCTTTTGGATCTTGACGAACTGTAATGGCGTGTTGGTCAACGATACAGTAAATGCAATCATAGTCATCTTGCATTTGTACCCATTGACGTAATGCACCCATGTAGTTACCAATAGTGAGTTCACCAGAAGGCTGTGCACCACTGAATACAATTGGCTTTTGTGCCGTTTTTTCTACTGAAGTCGTCATCTTAATTCTGTTCCACAGTTGTCATTGCGTGATGTCGAGGATTGATAGCAAGTCAGCAAAATTATCGAGTGTATAATCAGGTTTGCTGTCTGCGATAGGAACGCCATAGTTATAGCCATAGGTTAAACCTACGCAAGGGCATTGAGCCTCTTGTGCTGCAATAATATCGTTGCGAGAATCCCCAACAAAAAGGAGTTCTTCCTTTTTAACACCAAATGTACCCATTGTTAAATATAATGGTGCTGGATGTGGTTTTTTTTCTTTGACATCATCTCCGCCAAGCACCAAGGAAAAATACCTATCAATTTCTAGTTGCTGTAATAGTGGTGCAATAAAGGGAGAAGGTTTATTGGTGACGATACCTAATGGAATGTTATGTGAAGCTAATACTTCAAGCGTTTCTTTGACATGTGGGAATAAATCGCTGCCTGTTTTGACCGAAGTTGCATAATGTTCATCAAAAAGGTCACGCATCTCTTTTAATAAGGTTTCTGTGACATCTTCTACGCCAGCGTTATGCAAAGCGCGCGTAAGTAGCATATCAACGCCATTACCCACCCAAATAGTCACATTATGTTTACCAGCAGGCGCAAAACCTTTTGATGTTAATGCGTAATCTGTTGCTTCTGTTAGTCCAACAGCGCTGTCTGTGAGTGTGCCATCAAGATCAAAGGCGATAGCACGAATGCCTTTGAGTTTTTTGTCTGTCATTACGATACCTTTTCTAATTCACGGCGCATATTGTCAATAACATGCTTATAATCTGGTTGATTGAAAATAGCTGAGCCAGCAACGAACATATCTGCACCTGCTTGGGCAATTTCAGCGATATTATCGACTTTAACACCACCATCAATTTCTAAACGAATGTCATAACCACCATCATCGATCATTTTACGAACTTGGCGTAATTTATCGAGGGTGTTAGGAATAAATGATTGGCCGCCAAAGCCTGGGTTAACAGACATCAGCAGAATAAGATCCAATTTATCCATTACATAATCGAGATAATTTAATGGGGTTGCTGGGTTAAGCACTAAGCCTGCTTTACAACCACAATCTTTTATTAGTTGAATTGTACGGTCAACGTGGTCACTGGCTTCAGCGTGAAATGAGATATAAGTTGCGCCCGCATTTGCAAAATCAGGAATGATACGGTCAACGGGTTTAACCATGAGGTGAACATCAATGGGTGCTGTAATACCGTAGTTGCGCAGCGCCTTACAAATTGGCGCACCAAATGTCAGATTAGGGACATAGTGGTTATCCATCACATCAAAGTGGACAACATCTGCGCCAGCCGCGAGTACTTTTTCAGTATCTTCACCAAGGCGAGCAAAATCAGCGGATAAAATAGAAGGGGCAATCAGAAAATCTTTCATCGCATTCTCCAGACAACACTCCCATTGTCGGGAGGTGTTAACGATTATTTATATAAGGCAAGTAATTCGTTCACTTTGCTACGACCAAGTGTGTTGCTACTGATTGTTCTTCTGACTTTCACACTGTGTAGCTCTTTTGCGTTTACATACCACTCTTTTGTTAACGCAGTCTCATGATTTGATATTAACACGGGTATCTGTCTCTCGTAAGCCAGCATTGAGGCAAGTTGAGCCAGATGTTCCTGCTCTTGAAAACTAAAGCTATTTGTATGGTATGACGTAAAATTTGCAGTCGGTGATAATGGTGCATAAGGCGGATCGCAATAAACGACAGCGCCTTTTTTTGCATTTGTCATCGTTGATGAATAGCTTTGGCAAACAAATTCGGCTTTTTGTGCTTTTTCAGAAAACCAAATTAGCTCTGCTTCAGGAAAATAAGGTTTTTTATAACGACCAAAAGGGACATTGTATTCACCTTTTGAATTATAACGACACAGCCCATTGTAGCAATGACGGTTAAGATAGAGAAATAACACACTACGCTGATAAGCGTCCGTTGAACGATTAAATTCTTGTCGTAGTTGATAAAACTCTTCTGCGATATTCATTTGAGGGGTAAATAATAAGCGAGCATCCTTCATAAATTTTTCAGGATGTCGCTTCACCGTATTATAGAGATGAATTAGATCACTATTTATATCGGCAAGAATATATGAATCGTATTCTGTATTTAAAAAAACAGAACCGGCACCCATAAAAGGTTCAATTAAACAATTACCCTCAGGCAGATGACGTTTAATGTCATCTACCAAAGGATATTTACCACCAGCCCATTTTAGGAATGC
The DNA here is from genome assembly GCF_030271835.1 of Proteus appendicitidis. Taxonomy (NCBI): domain Bacteria; kingdom Pseudomonadati; phylum Pseudomonadota; class Gammaproteobacteria; order Enterobacterales; family Morganellaceae; genus Proteus; species Proteus appendicitidis. The sequence continues at coordinate 4,008,754 of NZ_CP127389.1, read as the reverse complement.
GCGTTTTTTTTTCATGCCGTCCAAATTTCTCAATCGTTTCAGAGTCGCCGATTGTACTCTGTTTCAGACAGCATATCAGCGGTGAACTTCGTCTTAATTATTTTTTTAGATCCTGATGAACATGTTTCATCGGTCTAACCCAAGGTTGTTTTGCTTGTACTGGCGCTGGTAAAGAAGAAATGGCCTGTTTGGCTTCACTTATATTACGATAATTTCCATAGATGAGTACATACCATGGATTACCGTTACGCTGTGTTTTGTAAATAGTGTAGTTTCCATTGAGGTTCTTTTTAGCGAAAGCCTCTAAGGTATCTTGGCGACTTGCACCACTTAATTGCAACGTATAGTTAGTGGCAGGAATAGCACTTAAATTACCTGCTGATAAGGAGCCTGAAACAACAGGTTTAGTCGTTGCAGGTTTAGGTTGCGTTGTTGCTGGTGGTGTTACCGGTTTTGTCGGTGGTGTTTTTATTTCAGCCGGTTTTTGTACTGGCTGTACAGGCTTGGTGACTGGTGGCTGTGTAACAGGCTGCACTGGTTTGGGTTGTTGTGCATTTAATTGTTGTTGCTGACCTGTCGCTTGGTTTATACCAGGTTGTTGTTGATTTAAAGAATCAACAATATCACCAGGGATCTCAACGCGTTGACCTTGCGAATCAATCATTGGCGGTAAATTTTGAGAAGGTGGTGTTGCTGGCTGTATCTCTTGCCCAGTAATAGATTGAGGTGTCGATGGCTGACCATTTTCTGAAGGTGTAACGGATGACGGTTGTTGAGATAGGTCGATATTTCTTTCCGTATTACTCGCAGGCGTTGATTCCGTTGTTTCCGGTGATTTTAATGCTGAACTTATTGCGATAATTAGCAGAATAAGAACTAAAACACCTACACCAATCATCATCTGTTGACGGGATACAGAGAATCGTGCGTTTTTTAATGGATTGTTACGAGGTCGGTTGGTTCGACGTTCAGGTCTATCCGAAGTATCAGGTTTGAGTGAATTATCACCCTTGGTTTCATTATCAGGTTTGAACTCGTCCATTATGCCCTCCGTCAGAGCGTCAAAAAGCGAAAAATATTCTATTCAGCCTTAGCCATTACCTCATAGTATAAGGATGAAACGCTTTTTCTGAAACGTTGCATTTGACAATATTAACCAGAATTTTCCTTAAATGAATATTCTAGTTTATTTCTTGTCAGGTAATGGGGAGCTTAATTTGCATTAATGCAAGATGTTATCGCTTTGCGGACTTGTTCGCGAGTAATATCGGCACGCAATTCGGATTGACCGATACCTTTTGGTAAAACAAGGTGTAATTTGCCACCAGATACTTTTTTATCTCGCATCATATGAGGTAAATAGTCATCGGGTGTCATTTCAATAGGACCATTGACGGGGAGATTGGCTCTCTCAAGCAATTGAATAACACGTTGAGTCTCTTCTTCAGTGAATTGACCAAGCGCTTGAGCTGTTCTTGCCGCCATTACCATACCTGCAGCAACGGCTTCACCATGCAACCAAACACCATATCCCATATGAGCTTCAATGGCGTGTCCATAGGTATGACCAAGGTTGAGTAGTGCGCGCAAACCACTTGTTTCTTTTTCATCAGCAGCAACGACGTCAGCTTTTAGCTCACAGCAACGACGGATACAAAATGCCATGGCTTTAGGATCAAGCGCCAAGAGTTTATCAATATTATTTTCAAGCCAGATAAAAAAGTTTTTATCTAAAATGATGCCATATTTAATAACTTCAGCTAAACCTGATGAAAGTTCACGAGGCGGTAATGTGGCAAGACAATCGAGATCGATAACAACAGAAGCAGGCTGATAAAACGCCCCAATCATGTTTTTGCCAAGAGGGTGATTAACTGCAGTTTTTCCACCAACAGAAGAATCAACTTGTGACAATAGTGTTGTTGGCACTTGGATAAAGCGAACGCCGCGCTGATAGCTTGCTGCGGCAAAACCAGTTAGATCACCAATAACACCACCGCCTAACGCGATAAGTGTTGTATCTCGATTGTGATTTTTTTCTAATAATGCAGTAAAGACATCATTCATGATTTCAAGCGATTTATATTGTTCGCCATCAGGCAAAATTACGCTATCAACCAAAACACCCTGTTTTTTTAAGGTGTCCGTTACCTTTTCTAAATAGAGTGGAGCAAGTGTCACGTTTGTGACTATCATAACTTGCTGCCCTGATTTTAAAGGTAAAAAGGTATCTTCTTGATGAAAAAGGCCAGAAGCAATGGTAATGGGATAGCTTCTTTCACCTAATGTGACAGTGATTTTTTCCATAACAGTGGCCTTCTTCTTATTGTCTTCACTTAACCTTGTAAATAGCTGAATTTATTAGTTTTGTTCTAATAATTCAATTATTTGATTGGCTACAATTTTTGCACTCTGATCATCAGTATGAATAGTGATGTCAGCAATTTCTTCATAAAGAGGATTACGTTCTTCAGCTAATGTCTCTAAGACATCGCGCACAGGTTCAACACCTTGCAATAAAGGACGTTTTTTATCACGTTGGGTACGCGCGAGCTGCTTTTCGATGTTGGTTTCTAAATAAACAACCACACCGCGTGCAGATAATCTGTTACGGGTTTCTCGCGATATCACCGAACCACCACCTGTTGCTAACACAATGCCTTGCTTTTCAGTGAGTTCGTTGATTATTTTTTCTTCTCGTTGACGGAAGCCTTCTTCGCCTTCAACATCAAATACCCAACCTACATCCGCACCAGTACGCCGCTCAATTTCCTGATCGGAATCATAAAACTCCATACTAAGTTGTTGAGCTAACTGACGACCAATAGTGCTTTTGCCGGCACCCATAGGCCCAACCAGAAAGATATTACGTTTCTCTGCCATGTTTTTGGTATTACTAAGATATTCGTTAATGATAACCCGCCCCGCCAAATTCATTCAGCGACGGGACCTAAACTGAAATTTATGAGTGTTTATCTAATACACACCTGATAACATTTGTTATCTACTCTCATAATAAGACTGAGTTCTTTCAGTAGATCGCTATAAAATAACCACATGCTGTCATAAACGACAACATAGGATAAAAATCCCTTTGCCCACAGTACATAACAAAAACTACTCAAAAAGTAATTATCTTTGTTGGCAACGCGGAGATTCTAACACAATTTAGTCGGAAAACCGCATCTGATAATATTGTCTTTTTCGTCATCAATCGATCAATATTACATATAAAAAGCCCTACCTCCAAGAATAGAGGAAGTGCATAAAATGTATCCGTATTTTTATTGTGATGTTTCAGGTTCACTCAAATTAGCTAACCCTTGTAAGCTAAATCGCCTTCATCGTCAAATCTATAAATACTGATTATAAGAAAAAACAATGAATAACTCTCAGTTTAATCCTAGTAAAAAACATGTAGTGCTTTGTATTTTATAATAAAAGTATTTATCACATAAAAAATTAGATTAATTTGGGTGTAATAAAAATAACCAATTCATGGCGACTGTGTTGATCTCTTTTATGACTGAAAAGTACTCCTAGTAATGGAATAGAGGATAAGAAGGGGATCTTTGCTGTGTGTTCTTGTTGCTTTTGCTGAAATATACCTCCTAACATAATGGTTTCTCCGTCTCGAATAGTCACTTCTGTGCTGATCTCTTGCTTATCAATAGATAGATGTTCACTTCCACCTTGAACAAGTGCAATGCCCGGTGTGTTTTGACTAATCTTAAGTATTAATCTTATCTTTTTATTTCTCTGAATAATGGGGGTTACTTCCATACCCAAAACGGCTTCTTTAAATTGAACTCGTGTAATTTCATTATCTCGACTGACATAGGGGATCTCCGTTCCTTGTTTAATGGATGCTGTTTTTTCATGAGCGGTTGTGAGCCGTGGACTTGCAATGATAGATAGCTGTTTCTCTTGTTCTAACGCACTTAATTCAAGCTCTAATAGACGCCCATTAATTCTGGCAATATTAAAGGCAACATAGTGCAGGGGATTTTTGGTGTTTTGATGGAGTGATAATGCAGAAAGTGAAGGCGTTGATGGCGCCGAATTAAGCGAGGAGGTTGTTGAAATAGCATTAGGTATGGTAGATGCAGCTTCGGTTTGTGTTTTTAATGCTTGTAATCCCCATTGAGTACCTAATTCATTTAAAGCATCCTGACTGCTACTCACAATATGTGCGGTGATATGAACTTGTTGTTGTGGAGTGTCCCGTAATTTTAGCCAATCCTCAATTTCAGACAGTGTTTTACTGTTATCAACGATTGAAAGACTATTCGCTTCTCTATCAATAATAACTCGCCCCTGCTGACTTAGTAATGGAATAGTGTGATTACTGAGTTGTTCGCCTAATCTCTCAGCATCAGCATAATTTAAAGGATAAAGTTGGTGATGTAACTCATCAGGTTGTTCCGTAGTTGATGTTCGCTCTTCAATAAAAGTAGATGATATCTTTTCATCATCGATATTCTCAGGAAAAAAGGGATCTCGGGTGTGAGCCAAAGTGGCGGTAGTCATACATAATATGACGATTAAAATTCCTATCTTCATGATATATCACCCTGTATTGCGCTAGGATAACTTAGCTCTGTAAGGCTTATTTGTACTGAAATTAAATGGGTTTCTATTGGAATAATATTTAGAGAAACCAGCGCTAAACTTGTTTGATTGAGGTATTCCAAGAGTGCTAAAAACTGTGAGTAAGACAAAGTAAAAGTGAGTTTATATAAAGAGCTAGGCGAGTTTTCCCAAATCTCCGGTATAAAATGGTAAGTCATCAGTAAACGTTGTAATTGCTCACTAACCGGTAGGTTATCGAATGGAATGTCATAATCTATTTGTTGTGAATGAATAGATGGCATTGTGTCTAACGCGCTCTGATAGTGATTAATACGCTTTAGTCTTTGTACTATTTCTAGGTGTTGTTGAGCTATCTCTTGCTGGTAGTCCGTATAGATAAAGAGGTAATAAAATAGAAGGGTAATAAAAGGTATTATTAAGCTCAGTAAAGTGAGTTTCCACTTGGGTAGAAACGCAATAAGTAACAACCACTGTGCATTTATTTTCATTGGCTTCCCTCATCTTCTTCACCTTCTTCATTCCATCGCGCTTGTTCTTCTGACTTTCCGTTTAAATGTATTTCTGTATAAGACGGATCAGCTTTGCTTTGTTGTAAATAACTCAACGTTAAAGAGGCTAAAACAGGGTGATTTTTAAGGTTGGTAATAAAGGAGAGTGATTGTGTATTGGGAAGTGTGAGATGGAGTGAGCGCTGATTATCTGCCTCACCATAGTGGCTAATCCAACCAGTTGAGGGAAGATGTGTTTCGATAGCTCGAAAGAAGCGAATGTAATGTAAATAGCGCAACCAGTTTTGATAATAGAGTGAATAGTGTTGATAGCGTAAAAGTGTCTGTTTTTTCTGTTGTTGATATATATCGAGCTGTTTTAGCAATAAATCTTCTTGTTGTTGAGTTTGGCGTTGTTGATCTGTTATGTGTGAGCGTTTTTGTGCTAAATGGTAGGTGTAATAGCTACAAATAACGAAAGTGATCGTGACCAATGATAGTGTTTGAAAAAGCCATAACAATGCATTTTGCCTAAATAAACGGCTGCGCCAAGGTAAGTAATTTACTTGATACATAACACCTCTTCAGGGCGTAATGCCAAACCCAAAGCAACAAGTGGAATGAGATTTTTATCTGACGTTGTGTTAAATAAGTCGAGGGAAAGATGGGGCCAAATAGGCATCAACTGACTAAAATATTCTTCATTATCACCTGTTAAGTAACACTGTTTTAATGACCAATGATATTTTTCTATTAACTGGTAAATACAGGCTTGTTGCTCTTGTTGGTTTTCATAGGCAAGAGTGCCGTAATGGGGCATATTTTCATCAGATGATATCCAAAGTAGCGTTTTGTTTTTACAGTACAAAAGTGGGTACTGAGGTGAGATATCAAGGTAAGTTGCTAAATAGCGTAGTGCGCATGCCGGGGTATCAATCGCAGTTATTGTTAAGTTTATTTGAGAAAACAAGTCAATATACTTATCTAAAATCGTTTTATGGCACAGATGAATAGCGAGTTTCCCATTATTTTGCCGATAATCAAAATTAACAGGGATTTTCGTATTTTGTGTGTAAGATGTGGCTCGTAGTTGCGCTAACCGATAACATGCTGCTGATGTAAGGGAAACTGCATGAGGCAGTGAGATAATTTGATAGTTTTCATAAATATCTGGTAGAGAAAGCGTAACATTATTAATTGAGGGTAATTTTTCACGCCAATTTATTAGGATTTCTCTTAATTTTATGTCATTTAAATCGTCATTAAGAGGTAAAGGGAATTGCCAAAATGTACTGATCTTCCATTGTTTATTCTGCTGAAATACCAAAACTGCATTGATATGATGAGTGTTAATTTCAATACCAATCTGGTAATTGTGTGTTTCCATAAATGATATCCATATCTATTGATGAGTAATTGCCTATTTTCGAAGAGGCGTTACCTTTATACTACGCACTGTTTGTTTATAAACCGCCCAATTCACATTACATGGGAAATTTAAGGTGAAGTTCTTAAAATATTTTTTCATCTTCGTTTTTGCTTGCATAATTTTGGGAGCTGCCTCGATATACGGTATGTATAAGTATGTAGAGCCTCAGTTACCCGATGTCGCGACATTAAAAGATGTTCGTTTACAAACTCCTATGCAGGTATTTAGTGCAGACGGAGAGTTGATTGCGCAATACGGCGAAAAACGTCGTTTACCGCTAACATTGGAGGAGATACCTCCTCAACTTATTAATGCTTTTATCGCAACAGAAGATACGCGTTTTCGTGAACACCACGGTATTGACCCTATTGGGATCTCGCGTGCTGTTGTCGTGGCATTAACATCAGGACAAGCCTCTCAAGGCGCGAGTACCATTACGCAACAATTAGCTAGAAATTTCTTTTTAACACCTGAAAAGAAATTAATGCGAAAAATAAAAGAAGCCTTCTTGGCGATCCGCATTGAAAAAGAGCTGACTAAAGATGAAATTTTAGCGCTGTATCTAAATAAAATTTATCTAGGTAACCGCGCTTATGGTGTGGGTGCTGCGGCTTATGTTTACTTTGGTAAAAGTGTTCATGATCTTAGCCTAAATGAAATGGCTGTCATTGCTGGTTTACCGAAAGCACCATCGACACTTAACCCACTCTATTCTTATGATCGTGCCTTAAAACGTCGTAATGTCGTTTTACAGCGTATGTATGAAGAGAACTATATCACTCGTGCGCAGTATGAAAGTGCAAGAGCCGAGCCTATCGTTGCTAAATACCATGCACCACAAATTGATTTCTCTGCACCTTATTTAACAGAAATGGTGAGAATGGAGATGTATGAGCGCTATGGTGAAAATGCTTATACAGATGGCTATAAAATTTACACTACGGTGGTTCGTAAAGATCAATTAGCCGCAGAAAAAGCCTTGCGTGACAATGTTATCGACTACGACATGCGTCATGGTTACCGTGGCGCTCAAGAAGTTTTGTGGCGTGAAGGACAAACACCATGGGATAACGAAGCTATCAACAAGAAATTAAAAGGGATCCAAACTTATGGTCCTTTAATTCCTGCTGTTGTGTTATCCGCTGATGCGAAAGAAGCCAAAGTTATCTTAAAAACGGGCGACAACATTACGCTAGATTTAAAAGCGGTTCGTTGGGCGCGTAAATTTATTTCTGATACCTCTCAAGGCGCAACACCAACAAAAGTTGATGCCGTTGTGCATGCTGGTGAGCAAATTTGGGTACGCCAAAATAACGAAAACAATTGGGTACTAGCGCAACTTCCGGGTGTTAATGCTGCATTTGTTGCATTAGATCCTATCAATGGAGGGATTATTGCGCTGGTTGGTGGTTTTGATTTTGAGATCAGTAAATTTAACCGGGTTTCTCAATCGTTACGCCAAGTCGGTTCAAACATTAAACCTTTCTTATATGCTGCTGCATTAGATAAAGGATTAACGTTATCGACACTGCTTAATGATTTACCTATTAGCCGTTGGGATGCCGGTGCGGGAACAGATTGGCGTCCTAAAAACTCACCGCCAACTTATGCCGGTCCTATTCGTTTACGTCAAGGTTTAGGTCAGTCTAAAAACGTGGTGATGGTACGTGCAATGCGCGCAATGGGTGTGGATTATGCTGCTGATTATCTATTACGTTTTGGTTTCCCTAATCAAAATATCGATAGAACAGAATCTTTAGCATTAGGATCACCATCATTTACACCAATGCAAATGGTACGAGGGTTTGCTGTTATGGCAAACGGCGGATATCTCATAGAGCCTTACTATATCCAACGTATTGAGAATGCCGAAGGTGAAGAGCTGTTTACTGCAAAACCAAAGATAGCTTGTCCTGATTGTACTGATATCCCTGTTATTTATGGCGATACCATGCGTTCTATTGCGTTATCTGATGATTATATGGAAAACGTTGCTCAATCTAATACATCTCAGCCAGTAGCGGTTACGCCTGAAATTGAATTAGAACAAGCACCATTAGCTGAAACGGTAAAAGAAAGCCCTTATGCACCACATGTTATCAGCACACCACTGGCTTACTTAATGCATGATGCATTAAGAACAAACCTTGTGGGAGAGCCGGGATGGTCTGGTACAGGTTGGCGTGCTGTTCGTGATCTTAAACGCCAAGATATTGGTGGTAAGACCGGAACAACAAACAGTTCTAAAGATGCTTGGTTCTCTGGATATGGTGCCAATATTGTTGCTACAGCTTGGATTGGTTTTGATGACAGTAGCCGCAATTTAGGTCGAACTGCCGCAAGTGGTGGTGAAGCGGGTGCTAAAACAGCACAACCTATTTGGAATGACTTTATGAAAGTAGCTCTGGATGGTGTCCCTGTTAATATGATGCCAGCACCAAAAGGTGTTGTGGCTGTTCAAATTGATAGAAGGACAGGAAAATTGGCGGGTGATGGCGCTTCAATGAAAGAATATTTTATTGATGGCACTCAACCGACAGAAAGGGCAAAAAATGAAGTAGGAACACAGATTTTTGAGGATAATGGCGAATCTAACGAGTTATTCTAATTAATCGAAAATAAAAACCGGATGTTAAAGTCCGGTTTTTTATTATCTATTTATTTTGTAATAGATAGCGGTGGGCTAAGAAGAGAGCACTAACACTACGAGCTTCTGTAAAATCTGGGTGCTCGAGTAAGTCCATCATTTTTGCGATAGGCCAACGTATTTGGATCAGTGGTTCAGGCTCATCACCCTCAAGTTGCTCTGGATAAAGATCATGCGCGATGACAATGTTCATTTTGCTAGAAAAGTAAGAGGGTGCCATCGACAGCTTTGCGAGTTCTATTAATGAGTGAGCGCCATAGCCAATTTCTTCTTTTAGTTCGCGGTTTGCAGCTTGTAGGGCATTTTCACCAGGATCAATTGCGCCTTTGGGAAAACCAAAGTCGTAATTTTCGATACCTACGGCGTATTCACGAATAAGAATAATATTGTCATCAATAATAGGAACAATCATAACGGCTTCACGATTAGCGGGCTTCATTCGCTCATAAGTGCGCTTTTCTCCGTTACTAAACTCCAGATTAACGGATTGGATCTGAAATAATTGAGAACGGGCGATGTTATCAATGTTTAATATATTGGGTTTTTTTAGTTCTTTCATAACAGTCCCTGACAGAATAGAGATTAACCTGAATTTAACACATTAATGACAAAATAAATCTAACAATTAGATTTAGCTTTTAAAGGAAAATTGAGTACACTCCGCTATCAAATCTAGTTATTTATTGATTTTTTGAGAATATTATTATTTATTGATTCGCTATTTTACCCGAAGATAGCATTGTTAGCGGATATAAACTTGATTATAGATATAAATTATAACGCGACTACAAAAATATAATCTATTGTATTTAAATAAAAAATAGAACAAAAGAATAGGAATTGCCTTATGTTAGGCAGGGTTTTAAATTTGTTATTGTTACTACGCAGCATCAGTATAAGCATGGGGAAAAAATGAGATTATCAGTCATTATATTGGCTATCTTGATGATAAGCCTATTTATAATGGCCGCCTTTCTATTCTTTAAAAGAAGGCGGCTTGATGGCTCACATCATCTCCCATCTCTCGCTAAACCTACTTATCGCAAGCTCACTTCTGATGACTATGGGCTTATTAGTGATTATTTATCTTATTTTGGTACCTCTAATTTCTCTTCTGGCTATTCATTACAAAACTTCCCCGATATGCCAATTAAAGGCGAAGTCGTTGCTACATTAAGAAATATCGTTAATCGCTTTGCAGGTTCTAGTGAAGGATTAAATCATTGGCGTTATTATATTGATGCTGTAGAAATTCATATTCCCCCGCTGCTTGTTCCTTATCTTCAGCAAGAAAACGTTCTCGATGTTGTCTGTACCCCTTCGATCCCCATCGTTATTGGTGTGAATGGACATTTTTTAAAAGACGAAAAAATTCATTTTTCTTCGCTAAGTTTAAAACAGCTGTCTGAACCAATATTGGCAAATGGTTCATCAACTATCCAAAAGAACGAAGGTGATGCGGCTCACTTATTACAAATCCGAGAAGAAACAAACGAAGAATACCGATTACATAACTCATCTGGTTTTTGGGATGGTTCTTTTGTTTGTATAGGGCTTACGCTGTGCCTAACAGCCTTAATGATGCCTCAAGTTTTTCTTCCTTGGATCTTAGCGACCGGTGGTGCTTTTCTTGCTGTTGGTATTTTTCTGATCCACAACCCTTTAATCAAACCACGTAAACAAGAAATCCACTGTTTTAAAGGACGCTTAAAGCGCTGGGGGCTTTTTGGTAACTTTGATCATGGGCAAGTAAAAAATGTTTCTTTAGGGGGGATTGATCTGGTTTATCCGCCTCATTGGGAGCCTTATATTCAAAGCGATATTGATAAGGTGACCTATTTAGAAATGTATCCAAGTCATCATGTTGTAAAGCAAGGAAACTACCTTTCATTGCATGATGAAGAGAAAAATTATCCTTATAAACGGTATATTAAAAATATTATTTTCGTTTTTTGGAGCTTGTTTATTATTGGAATGTTGTATCTTTATCAGCCACTTTCTCTTTCAATGAAACTCAGTTTTTCATGGCTTAAAGATACAGAGCCTCATTTAGTCACTAATTTTACTGAGTTAGAAACAACCAATTTGCATGTCGGGGATATTATTCAAGCTAAAGGGGTTGGGATGTGCTATATGCCACCTAATTTATCAAGTAAGAATAATAAAACGATTTTTGCACCTTTTGATTGCTCAGGGATTTATTGGAATAACAGTAATCCAATGCCAATGCCTGAATCGAGCACGATAGAAAAAGCCGCGGCTTTATTGCATATGGTTGAAGAGCAATTACACCCTGTTTCTAATAACCGAGTTAACCCAAGTTTAGGCCAAGCGATTACTAAATCTGGGATGAATTTGCTAGATAATTTTGATGGCATTGTGTTGAAAACACAGGATTTATGCCCCCGAGAAAATGAATGTATTCGGCTAAAAATGGCGCTAGTTAACTTAAGTAACGTCAATGATTGGGCAGCATTAATTCAACGAGCTGAAAGCGGTAAATTGACCGGAACGAATGTTTTATTGCGTGCAGTAAGTGCTGAGGCCTTGGAAAAGCTTATCGACACCACCACATCCTCTTTTATCTACCGAGAAATAGATAAAGCCGCAATACTGTTAAACAGCCCTCCACCGGGTGGTGTGCTGTTAATCAGTGATGAAAGAAAACAGCTTGTTGATTATGCTTCAAGTTCAAACTCAGTGTTTGAACCTACTCCGTTAGAACAGTGGCGAGAATTACAACGTTTATCCGATATTTTATTGCATACACCTTTTGATACGGGTGGCGTAATAACGGGTATGGTTGTCGATGCGAATGGCACGTTACAGATATTTTTACATAGCCTGCCAGACTCGATGACAATGTTATATTACATCGGTAATACGGTATTGTTGCTTCTTGCTATCGGGTTCTTAGTATTGAACCTATTTCTTATCATCCGGCGCCGGCGACAAAACAACCAACGCATGAATAAAATCAGTCTCTACTATGAGCACTGTTTTTATCGCCCTCCTCAGTAAGTCCCTTGTTGTGGAAGGCCATGTGTTTACACTATCGCCTTCGTAAAGAAGTTGAAGTTAAGGAGAAAGGGATGAGTCAACCATCACAAGACAGTGGTGTCCGCTTAGATAAATGGCTTTGGGCTGCTCGTTTTTATAAAACGCGTGCCATTGCGCGCACGATGATTGAAGGTGGTAAAGTCCATTACAATGGTGTGAGAGGTAAGCCAAGTAAAATCGTTGAAGAAGGTGCAGAAGTACGCCTACGACAAGGTAATGATGAACGGACGGTAACCATTCTCATGGTGAGTGCTCAGCGACAAGGTGCTACACAAGCGCAGACACTTTATTGCGAAACGCCAGAGAGTATTGCTAAAAGAGAAAAAATTGCTCTAGCAAGAAAAATGAATGCGTTAACAATGCCTCATCCTGAGCGTCGCCCTGATAAAAAGGAAAGACGCACCTTACTTCGCTTCAAACAGACAAATTTACAAGAATCGGATTAACCGGTTCCCTGAAATGAGAGAAAATTATGTCTAAAAAAGACGCTTTATCACGTTTTTTATTCGAAAAAAACGCGGTACGTGGTGAATTAGTCAATGTGACTGAAACCTATCAATCAATGCTTGAAAATCACCATTATCCTGAGCCAGTTCAATGCCTTCTGGGTGATTTATTAGTGGCAACGAGTTTGTTAACAGCGACGCTTAAATTTGAAGGAGATATTACGGTTCAAATTCAAGGTGATGGCCCAGTACGATTGGCGGTTATTAATGGCAACAATAATCAACAAATGCGTGGTGTTGCGCGTGTTGGTGATGATGTTAAGGCTGGTAGTACCTTAAAAGAGATGATCGGTAATGGTTTTATGGTCATCACGGTAACGCCTGAAAAAGGTGAACGTTATCAAGGTATTGTTGCTCTTGATGGTGAAACTATTGAAGCATGTATTGATAACTACTTTAAGCAATCAGAACAGCTACCTACACGCGTATTTATTCGTAGTGGTATGCAAGCGGGCAAACCAGCCGCAGCGGGTATGTTATTACAAGTATTGCCTGCGTCAGAAGAGTTCACCGCAGAACATACTGCTGAACACTTTGAATTGCTGACACAGTTAACACACACAATCAAAGCTGAAGAGCTATTTACGCTAGATACTAAAGAGATCTTACATCGCTTATATCATGAGGAAGATGTCACTCTTTATGATCCTCAAGTTGTTGAATTCCATTGTACTTGTTCGCGTGAACGTTGTGAAAATACATTAGTAACATTGTCGGAAGAAGATGTGAACCACCTGTTGCAAGAACAGGGAAATATTGATATGGAATGCGAATATTGTGGAACACATTATATCTTCACAGAGAATGATATTAATAAAATCAATGAGTTAAATAAGTCAGAATTGCACTGATTCGATTTAGCAAGACGGTTTTATCAAAAGGACGCTATTTTGCGTCCTTTTTTATTCAACAATTTTTCTTTAGTTTTGTGCATTAGCTCTCGTTCTTAACATAAAAAAATTATAAATTTTCAAAATATTGATAACAATCGCTGTTAATTACTCGTAACACCTTAATATTATTCGCAGAAAGGTCTATTTATCAGGAGCAAAACTATGAGCGTTAAAGGTCTTACCCCTAAGGATCTCCAGCAGTACGGTATTAAGGACACGAGTGAAATCATTTATAACCCAAGCTATGAGCTGTTATTTAATGAAGAAACCAAGCCTGAATTAACAGGTTACGAGCGAGGCACACAAACCTCGTTAGGCGCTATTGCCGTTGATACAGGTATATTTACTGGACGTTCTCCGAAAGATAAATACATTGTTCGTGATGATGTTACGCGTGACACCGTATGGTGGGCTGATCAGGGTAAAGGTAAAAATGATAATAAGCCACTTTCACAAGAAGTGTGGGCTGACTTAAAATCATTAGTAACCAATCAGCTATCAGGCAAACGTTTGTTTGTTGTCGATGCATTTTGTGGTGCGAATGCGGATACACGTTTGAAAGTTCGTTTTATCACAGAAGTTGCTTGGCAAGCGCATTTTGTTAAAAATATGTTTATTCGTCCTGAACAAGAAGAGCTGGAAAATTTCACACCAGACTTCATTGTGATGAACGGAGCGAAATGTACAAATCCAAATTGGAAGGCGCAAGGTCTGAATTCAGAGAACTTCGTTGCTTTCAATTTAACTGAACGCATTCAGTTAATTGGTGGTACTTGGTACGGTGGCGAGATGAAGAAAGGTATGTTCTCTATGATGAACTACTTCCTTCCTCTTAAAGGCATCGCTTCTATGCACTGCTCCGCAAACGTTGGCGAAAGTGGTGATGTTGCTATTTTCTTTGGTCTATCAGGCACAGGTAAAACAACCCTTTCAACCGATCCTAAGCGTAAGTTAATTGGTGATGATGAACATGGTTGGGATGATGACGGCGTGTTTAACTTTGAAGGTGGTTGTTATGCGAAAACAATCCACTTATCAAAAGAAGCTGAACCTGATATCTATGGTGCAATTAAACGTGATGCACTGTTAGAAAACGTGGTTGTGTTATCTGATGGTTCTGTTGATTTCGACGATGGTTCGAAAACAGAAAATACCCGTGTTTCTTACCCTATTTATCATATTGATAATATCGTTAAACCTATTTCCAAAGCAGGTCATGCTAAGAAAGTTATTTTCTTAACAGCGGATGCTTTTGGTGTGTTACCTCCTGTTTCACGTTTAACACCAGAACAGACGCAATACCACTTTTTATCCGGCTTCACCGCTAAACTTGCGGGAACTGAACGTGGTGTGACCGAGCCAACACCAACATTCTCAGCCTGTTTTGGTGCAGCATTCTTATCTCTGCACCCAACACAATATGCTGAAGTATTGGTAAAACGTATGCAAGCATCAGGTGCAAAAGCCTACTTGGTTAATACAGGTTGGAACGGTACAGGTAAACGTATCTCGATTAAAGATACACGCGCTATTATTGATGCCATCTTAAATGGTGATATTGATAAAGCACCAATGAAAACATTACCTGTATTTGATTTAGAGATCCCAACCGCACTACCAGGCGTTAACAGCGAAATCTTAGATCCTCGTGATACTTATGCTGATAAAGCACAATGGGATACTAAAGCAGACGATCTGGCTGATCGCTTTGTGAAAAACTTTGATAAATATACGGATACCCCAGCGGGTCAAGCGTTGACTAAAGTGGGACCAAAACGTTAATTTTTATTAGCATGAATAAAAGACACCAAACTCATAGGATGTGATTTTGGTGTTTTTTTATTTGAGATCTTCGAGATAAAAAAAATCCCTGAAATGCGAGAAGATTTCAGGGAATACAAAGAAAATAAAGTGAAATTGTTTATTAGAGAAAAAGTGACTTTAGAGGGTGATAACCCAACTATGCTGTTACTGGAGGTAAATCAAACAGTAAAATTTCACTGTCCTCATCACCAACGAAACGGATCATATCTTCATTTGCGATAGCCACACCATCACTGGTGGTCGCAATTATGTCATTAATCGTTATTTTGCCTTTCACTACTTGTAGCCAAACATTGCGTCCTGTTTCTACCTGATACTGTGCTTCTTCACCTTTTTTCAGGTTCCAGCGCCATAGCGTCATATCTTGAAAGACTTTTAAAGAACCATCACGAGCATCTGGCGATAAAATAAGTTGTTTACTCACTGAGGTATCAAAACGACGTTGATCGTAACGTGGTGTGATACCGGTGGTGCTAGGCATAATCCAAATTTGGTAAAAATGCAGCCCTTTATCACTATTTGGATTATATTCTGAGTGAGTAATACCTGTACCTGCACTCATTATTTGAAACTCACCTGCAGGAACATTTTCTTTATTACCCATGCTGTCTTGATGCTCGATATTACCTTCAAGCACATAGGTTAAAATTTCCATGTCTTTATGTGGATGAGTACCAAAACCTTTACCGGGTATTACGCGATCTTCATTAATAACTCGTAGTGCAGAAAATCCCATAAAATCACGATCGTAATAATTTGCGAAAGAGAAGGTATGCCAGCTATCTAGCCAACCATGATTAGCGTGTCCTCTTTCATTTGCTTTGCGTAGATAAATCATAATGTGTTTCCTTCTCTGAAGTTGTTGAACACAGTTTACCCAGTAGCGCAAAGTAAAAAAGCGGAGGAATTTAACCTGAAGATCCAAATAATTTGAATAAGAGAAAACAAAAACATCGAATGAGTTCTAGAAAAGAAAAAAGCCAGCACCCGGCTGGCTAAAGTAAAACACTGGAAGCAATGTGAGCAATGTCGTTCTTTCATATGACCCTGAAGGTGGTGCATCTGAAAGTGTTATTGATGATAATGGTTCTCAGTATCATTTGTAAAGCCCTTTTTTTAAGCAAATTAGAAAAAAGAGCTAAAAAAGTTTTAACTTACTGATTAACGAGTTATTTTATTTTAATAATTTTTTAAAACAGTAATATAACCAAATAGTTAACAATATTCTTTATGGGGTCATTTATAAAGAAAAGAAGAGAAAATGTGGTATAAAACCAGAGGAAAGGAAGGGATATAAGGTATTTTGGATCTCTACCGAGAAATACCAGAAGAAAAAGCCATCATTGATTGATGATGGCTGGTTTTTATTATGTATGAGTTATAAGTTTATAGAATTATAAAACCAATATTTATAACTTTAACATTTGCACATTTATTCATTATTGTTCAACAACAGTCGATTTTGGTGTTGAAATAAGGCTCTGCGCACAGGCATAAGCCGAGCTCCACGCCCACTGGAAGTTATATCCACCTAACCAACCCGTCACATCAACCACTTCGCCAATAAAATAGAGTCCTTTTACTTTTGTGGCTTCCATGGTTTTAGAGGAAATAGCTCGAGTATCTACACCGCCTAGTGTGACTTCTGCGGTGCGATATCCCTCAGTACCATTGGGCTGAATTTGCCATTCTTGTAGTAACGTTGCAATTTGTGTAATACGTTCATTACTCAGTTGAGTCAGAGAAACATCAGGTAACTGTTTATTTTCTATCATTATTTCAATAAAACGCTTTGGTAATAAGCGAGAAAGCGTGTTTTTTACTAATTGATTTGGATGCTCTTGACGTTTTTCTTGTAGCAGGCTTTCAAGATCAATACTTGGAAGTAAGTTAATACTTACATACTCTCCAGCTTGCCAATAACTTGAAATTTGCAAAATCGCAGGACCTGAAAGACCACGATGTGTGAAAAGAATGTTTTCTTTAAAACTTGTGCCATTTTTTGCCGTCACAATAGCGGGTACCGCTACGCCGGATAGTTGGCTTAATTGCTCAAGTTGGGGTTTATGCAGAGTAAAAGGCACTAAACCGGCGCGAGTGGGTAAAACAGGAAGCCCAAACTGTTCAGCAACTTTATAGCCAAAAGGGGTTGCCCCTAAACCAGGCATAGAAAGACCACCACTGGCAATGACTACCGAAGGTGTTGTGATGGTTTTTCCATCAACAAAAATAGTAAAGCCCGTATCTGTTTTCTCGATTTGTGTGACTTCACTACGTAAGCGAACACTTACTTTCCCTTTTTGACATTCAGTGAGTAATAAATCAACAATTTGCTGTGCTGAATCATCACAAAATAGCTGCCCGAGCGTTTTTTCATGGTAGGCGATGTTATGTTGTTGCACTAATTCAATAAAATCCCATTGTGTATAGCGAGCAAGCGCTGACTTACAGAAATGAGGATTCTCTGATAAGTACGCGGAAGGTTCGATATACATGTTGGTGAAATTACAACGCCCACCACCTGACATTAGAATTTTACGGCCCGCTTTTTTACCATTATCGAGGACTAAAACAGATAATCCTGCTTGTCCTGCTAAAGACGCACAAAAAAGCCCCGCGGCACCTGCACCTATAATTACTGTATCGTATGATCCCACAATGATGTCTCGTTCTTGGTTTTCTCTGACTACTTAATCAATGATTTTCGCGTAAGATCAGAGTATTTTGTAAAATTATATGGAGAAATCTGCATTTTTCACCTAAATTCTTATAAGCAAGGAAAAAATTGTCAGAAATTTACTTTTTTTTATTTTTATTAATTAAATGATATATAAGGAATTATCTTAAAAAGGCTCTGATTTTCTTGGTTATCAAATCAAAAAAAGGTTAAATTTTGCTTCCACCGTTCGCATTTGTCGCTGATAATGCGCCGCGTTCATGTCCAACTAACTGGCTTAACGTCTATGCTACATTTGTTTACTGACCTAGAATTTCACACAGGTTTGATGTTGGTTTTAGCACTGTTATTTGTGCTATTTTATGAAGCTATTAACGGCTTCCATGATACCGCAAATGCGGTAGCAACTGTTATCTATACTCGTGCTATGCGTGCGCAATTTGCGGTCGTGATGGCGGGTGTATTTAACTTCCTTGGAGTTTTGCTCGGTGGATTGAGCGTAGCTTATGCTATCGTTCACTTGTTACCGACAGATCTTCTGCTGAATGTGAGCTCAGCTCATGGCCTTGCCATGGTCTTCTCGTTGCTGTTAGCCGCCATTATCTGGAACTTAGGTACATGGTATTTCGGTATTCCAGCATCAAGTTCACATACGCTGATAGGTGCTATCATTGGTATTGGTTTAACAAATGCTATCGTGACAGATTCGTCTATCGTTGACGCATTAAACATACCAAAAATGATCAGTATCTTCCTATCACTCATTCTTTCACCAATTATCGGCTTGGTTATTGCAGGCGCGATGATTTTCTTACTGCGCCGTTACTGGAGTGGTACGAAAAAACGTCGTCGTATTCACCTGACACCTGCTGAACGTGAGAAGCAAGATGGTAAGCGTAAGCCGCCATTTTGGACCCGTACTGCACTGATTTTATCTGCAGTTGGGGTAAGTTTCTCTCATGGTGCAAATGATGGGCAGAAAGGTATCGGTCTTATCATGTTGGTATTAATTGGCGTTGCGCCTGCGGGCTTTGTCGTCAATATGAGTGCAAGCGGATACGATATCACCAAAACTCATGATGCCGTTGTACACTTACAACAATATTATGAGAAACATCAGCCAGCACTACAGCATGCTATTGATAATACACCAGTAGTACCAGCGCAAGCTGATGCTAGCGATACAGATTTCCATTGTAATAGCGCAAGAACGCCAATTGTTCTGAATCAAACAGAACAGCTGCTTGCAAATATTGGCTCTTATGATGAGCTAACCGCAGACCAGCGTGCTCAAATGCGTCGATTACTTATGTGTATCGCTGATACCGCAACAGAAGTGGCTAAATTACCAGAAACTAGCGCCCAAGATGCACGGTTCTTAAAAACATTGAGTCGTGACCTGCTAAACACCGTGGAATATGCTCCGATTTGGATCATTGTCGCCGTGGCATTAGCGCTCTCTATCGGGACCATGGTAGGTTGGAAACGCGTTGCAGTAACGATTGGTGAGAAAATTGGTAAAAAAGGTATGACCTACGCTCAAGGGGTTTCTGCGCAAGTAACAGCCGCAGTTTCTATCGGTGTAGCAAGTTATACGGGTATGCCTGTATCAACAACACAAGTTCTGTCATCTGCAGTTGCAGGTACGATGATTGTTGATGGTGGTGGTGTTCAAACGAAGACAGTGAAAAACATTGCGCTGGCTTGGATCTTAACATTACCAGTTAGCATTGGTTTATCAGGTTTACTTTATTGGATATCACTTACATTTATTGTGAATAGCTGATAACAATAATTACCCAAGTTTGTTTATAAACGGTGACTTTTAGTCACCGTTTTTTTGTTTTTGTCGCTTACCAAAAAAGCATGGCAATTAAACTTGCGACAGCCAAAATACAAAAACGGCTAACAAGATAAAATTGCCGATAAATTCGCTCACAACGCATAATGACTTCAGGATTATGATGATTGATGTATTGGCGTTGGTTGATATAGCGAATGAGTCTTAGTTGTTTTGAAAATTGTCCGTGCATAGTAAAAAATCCATTGCCATCCACAGATTGGTAGAGCAAAGGATCAGATTGGCGCAATATTGTGAGTAATACCCGAATAGATGAAAAATAACGCATCATATTAATCAGGCAAAGAATACATAGCGCCCAAAAGACAACAATGACATTAAACATAATCCCCTCCCTAGAATAATAGATTCTGAGATGAGAAAACCTTTACCAATAAAGGTTACTTTTTTCTCTAATTTAAGTTTAGGTGAAATTAAGCAATAAACAAAAGTGACTTTTTCAAGTTGTTTCCTTTTTCAGAAAAAAAGATAAAAAATAACTCTAAAAGGGTGCTTTTGTTGTTTTTTATACTCAATTCTCATTATTATGATGTTATTGTCGGTGAATGACATCGTGCTAATGTAAAATAGTGTATATTGTTATTTATCGATAGATGCTTTCTTGATGAATTTGACATAAGTTGTGATCAAGGCGACATCTAACTTTCATCTTAAAACGTTATATTTAATACATAGGATTTAGGCTTAACCGCCTTTCCAACCGATTAATCAGCTTATGGAAGGAGTTCACGATGGCTTATAAGCATATTCTAGTGGCAGTTGATTTATCCCCTGAGAGTAACGTCTTAGTACAGAAAGCTGTATCTATGGCAAAACCCTATAATGCCAAAGTTTCCTTAATTCACGTTGATGTTAACTACTCTGATCTTTATACCGGTCTAATTGATGTCAACCTCGGTGATATGCAGCAACGTATTACTGATGAAACCCGTAACGCGTTAAAAGATCTCTCTGATAACTCGGGTTATGAAATTCAAGAAACCCTGAGTGGTAGTGGTGATTTAGGACAAGTTCTAGTCGATGCGATTAAGAAATACGATATGGATTTAGTCGTTTGTGGTCATCACCAAGACTTCTGGAGCAAATTGATGTCATCAGCACGCCAACTAATTAATACTGTGCATGTTGATATGCTAATTGTTCCTCTGAAAGATGATGAATAATAATCGCTTGCTTGTTTAAGCAAAAAAATGCCTGCTTATGCAGGTATTTTTTTGCCTAAAATTCCTATTTTTCCTGTCGTTAAAGCGAGTCAACCTTTTTTTTTTGTCTAATTGTGAAAAAAATGTCTTGAAGTGTGAATGTATTTTAATGATATATTCAAGAAGCAAAACAACATCAACCTCACAAAACCCAAAAATATTCCGAATAAATGAGGTTATGCCAACATCACATTACACAAAAAAGGAATAACTGAATGAATATATCTGGCTCATTATCTTCGTTTTTAGAAGGGGTAGAAAAATATAACGCTCATCAACCTGAGTATCATCAGGCGGTTCGTGAAGTTTTTACCACTTTGTGGCCTTTTTTAGAGAAAAACCCACAATATCGTGAACAATCATTACTTGAGCGCTTAGTAGAGCCTGAACGTATTATCCAGTTTCGCGTCTGTTGGTTAGATGATAAAGGGCAAGTGCAAGTTAACCGAGCATGGCGTATCCAATTTAACTCCGCCATTGGACCTTACAAAGGTGGTATGCGTTTTCATCCATCAGTAAATCTTTCTATCCTAAAATTCTTAGGTTTTGAACAAACATTTAAAAATGCATTAACGACATTACCGATGGGAGGAGCCAAAGGTGGCTCTGATTTTAATCCTAAAGGTAAAAGCCATGGGGAAGTGATGCGCTTTTGTCAGGCATTGATGACTGAACTTTATCGCCATTTAGGCGCTAATACAGATGTTCCTGCCGGTGACATTGGGGTGGGAGCACGAGAAGTCGGCTTTATGGCCGGCATGATGAAAAAACTGTCTAATAGCAATGAATGTGTATTTACAGGTAAAGGTCTTTCATTCGGTGGCAGTTTAATTCGCCCAGAAGCTACTGGGTACGGTCTGGTTTACTTTACTAATGCGATGCTTAAACGTCATGGTATGTCTCTTGAGGGAATGCGTGTGGCGGTTTCTGGCGCGGGTAACGTTGCACAGTTCACTATCGAAAAATGTTTAGAGTTAGGCGCTAAAGTAATAACAGCATCAGATTCAGGTGGTACTGTGGTTGATGAAGCGGGATTTACCACTGAAAAACTCGCTCGACTCACTGAAATTAAAAATAATTATGGTCGTGTTGAAGAGTACGCAAAAGAATTTGGCTTAACGTATCTTGAAGGGCAACAACCTTGGGCTGTTCCTGTTGATATTGCGTTGCCTTGTGCAACACAAAATGAGTTAGATTGGGAAGCGGCTAAAGTGCTTATCAAAAATGGGGTAAAAGCTGTTGCTGAAGGCGCAAATATGCCAACAACGATTGCTGCAACAGATGCCTTTATTGAAGCGGGTGTCCTTTTTGCACCAGGTAAAGCAGCTAATGCTGGTGGTGTTGCAACCTCGGGGTTAGAGATGGCACAGAATGCGGCACGTTTGAGCTGGAAAGCAGAGAAAGTGGATGCTCGCTTACATCACATTATGTTAGATATTCACCATGCTTGCGTGAATTACGGCGGTGAAGGTAAGCAAACTAATTATATTCAAGGCGCAAACATTGCAGGTTTTGTTAAAGTCGCTGATGCAATGCTGGCACAAGGCGTGTTGTAATTTTCATTGATTCTGAACGGGTGTTTAACACCCGTCAGATTTCAAATTTATTTTTTCCTAATGTGTAAGTAGTTACACACAAGGATAGATATCAAAGCGGTGATTTTTGGTTGTTACATTGGCATGTGCAGGCTGATTATTTAATGGTTCTGCATAATCAGGACGTTTAACTACAACCCTTTTTTTAGCTAACGTAATTGCCGGCTCTAACAGTGCATCTGCATCTTCATCGGCACCCACTAAAGACTGAAACACTCGCATCTCTTTTTTTACTAATGCGCTTTTCGCTTTATGTGGATACATAGGATCAAGATAGACCACATCGGGTGCTGGTGTGATTTCTGTTAGTGCTTGAGCTGAAGAGGCGTGGATCAGTGTCATACGTTCTTGCATCCATTCACCAATATCAGGATCAAGATAAGCACGTTTTAAGCCGTCTTCAAGCAATGCTGCGACAACAGGATGGCGTTCAACCATTCTCACCTTACAACCAATAGACGCCAATACAAATGCATCACGACCAAGCCCTGCCGTTGCATCAACTACATCAGGTAGATAGTCTTTTTTAATGCCGACAGCTTTTGCCACAGCTTCACCTCGACCACCGCCAAATTTACGACGATGTGCCATGGTGCCTTCCACAAAATCGACATAAATGCCACCCAATTTAGGTTCATCTTGTTTGCGTAATTCAAGGTGTGTGGGTGTTAACACTAATGCCATAATTTGCGTTTCATCGTGAACTAAGCCCCAACGTTGCGCTAAATCAGATAAGGCGCTGTTATCAGCGCCTTCTTCACAAAGTAAACAGATATTCACATATCATCCTTTAATGCCGTAGCCTTTGAGCATAGCATCAAGTTGCGGCTCACGACCACGGAAGCGTTTAAACAGTTCCATTGGCTCTTCTGAACCACCACGAGTTAAAATATTATCAAGGAATGATTGACCCGTTTCACGGTTAAAAATACCTTCTTCAGAGAAGCGAGAGAAGGCATCGGCTGCCAGTACATCTGCCCATAAATAGCTGTAATAACCTGCGGCATATCCACCAGCAAAGATATGACTAAAGGCATGAGGGAAACGCGCCCACGGTGTAGAAGGAACCACAGAAACTTTCTCTTTCACACTGTTTAAGATATCCATAATACGCGCGCCTTTAGATGGATCATATTCAGCGTGTAAACGGAAATCAAACAGACCAAACTCCAGTTGGCGTAACACAAACATCGCTGACTGATAATTTTTTGCTTTAAGCATATTATCAAGCATTGCCTGTGGTAATGGTTCGCCAGTTTCGTAGTGACCTGAAATAAAGGCTAACGCTTCTGGCTCCCAGCACCAGTTCTCCATAAATTGGCTTGGTAATTCAACGGCATCCCAAGGCACACCATTAATGCCTGCAACATCTGCGGTATCAATCTGCGTTAACATGTGATGTAAGCCGTGGCCAAACTCATGGAATAGCGTGGTTACTTCATTATGAGTAAACAGTGCCGGTTTATCGCCTACTGGCTTATTGAAGTTACAAGTGAGGTAAGCAACGGGGTTTTGTAGTGAACCATCCGCATGACGCATTCTGCCTATGCAGTTATCCATCCAAGCGCCACCACGTTTGTGCTCGCGTGCATATAAATCAAGATAGAAGCTACCACGTAAAGTATTGCTTTCATCATAAAGCTCAAAGTAACGGACATCATCATGCCAAGTGTCGATATCGTTACGCTCTTTGGCAGTTAAACCATAGATACGATGAACGACTTCAAATAAACCACTTAAAGCACGTTGTTCAGGGAAATAAGGGCGTAGCTGTTCATCATCGATTGAGAATAGGTGTTGTTTTTGTTTTTCGCTGTAATAAGCCAGATCCCACGATTCGAGTTTATCAACACCATAGTGTTCTTTTGCAAATTGAGTGAGTTCTGCTAATTCTTCTTCACCTTGCGGATGAGCGCGTTGGGCTAAATCAGTTAAGAAGCTCAATACTTGCTCAGGAGACTCTGCCATTTTAGTAGCAAGGGATTTTTCAGCATAATTTTTAAAGCCGAGCAGTTGAGCGAGTTCGTGACGTAACGAAAGGATCTCCGCCATAATTTCACTGTTATCCCACTGACCTGCATTTGGACCTTGATCAGAAGCGCGAGTGCTATAAGCAATGCTCATTTCTTTTCGCAGTTCACGGTTATCTGCGTAAGTCCTAACCGGTATATAGCTTGGCATATCAAGTGTTAATAGATAGCCTTCTTGATCTTTCGCTTGTGCAATTGCTTTTGCTGCATCAATCGCACTTTGTGGCATACCAGATAGATCGTCTACATTGGTAATTAATTTAGACCAACCCATTGTGGCATCTAATACGTTATTGCCGTATTTCGCACCTAGTTCTGACATCCGCGCACTGATTTCACCAAAGCGCTGTTGTTTTTCTTTTGGTAGCCCAATACCTGATAATTCAAAGTCACGTAATGCGTTTTCAATCGTTTTTTTCTGTGGTTGAGTTAACGCATTAAAATCAGCACTTTCTTTAATTGATTTATAAGCTTGATATAAACCTTCGTGTTGCCCCATCCATGTACTGAATTCAGACAGCAATGGTAAACTCTGTTCATACGCTTCGCGTAGTTCAGCACAGTTTTTGACAGAATTTAAATGACTAACGGGGGACCAAACACGAGAAAGTTTATCACCTACTTCAGCTAATGGCTGGCAAAGGTTATCCCAGTTAAATTGCGTATTATCAGCCAGTAATTTTTCAACTGTTTCACGGTAAGTTGTTAAGACTTCTTTTAGCGCAGGAACAACATGTTCTGGTTTGATAAGGGAAAATGCAGGTAATCCCGTTGTATTAAGTAATGGATTTGACATAAAAACATCCTGTATTTTGGTTTGCAGTGGCGTAAAACACATCACTGAGTTTATTCGTCATAGAAAGTAAGATGAGGGTGAAACCGCATAAGTTCAATAGTATCGTGGTAATTATCCGAGGTTTTACTCAAAAATGGGATTATTTTATTTGAAAGGGCTTTTATTGATTTGATGCACTTGGGATTAAAAATAATTCAGCGTATAATCATCCCGTTATTTCCTTTTGACCTACTCAAAAATGGAAGATCATCGTCCCCGGTGGGGCGGCTGGACTTCAAATCCAGATGGGGCCGCCAGCGGTCCTTGGCAGGTTCGACTCCTGTGATCTTCCGCCAATTCTTATTCAATTAACCTCCTCAAAAAATCGCTTTTTATGTCTTTATCATATTGTTTTTCGCTAAAACAATAAGTTTATTATCTATTTATAAGCGCTCTTATCTTTGAATACAGAAGCTAAAATTGCTGAATTATATGGAAAAGACGTCCGTACAATTAATAAGTATCTTGTTAATATTTTCCTTAAAAGGGAACTTGCTCAAAACGCAACCATCCGGAAATTCCGGATAGTTCGCCAATAGGGTAATCAGGTAGGGTCAATAAAAAAGCTAAGGATAACTGACGGTTCATAACAACGAAAAGTATATTAAGAACCAGCCAGTATTAGTGGGTCTTTGCCGGTTTTAGTTGGAGTAATTTTTTAACTAAAAATCCGTTTTAGAAAAACCAGTCATAACATCTAGCCCCATTTCGCGGCCTAATGCTGTCATTGGATGGACGATTATCAAGCCTCGTACGGCTTTCTTCAGTTTGCCAATATCAGCTTGTTCTTTCTTAGTAATGGGGCGTTTGAATGGCATATCCACCAATTTCTGCGCTTCTTTACTTAGTTTATTGCTACGTACTTCTTTCAAACGAACGATTTCAGTTTCCAGTTCTACTTTTTCTTTCTCAAACTCTGCGTATTTTTCCGCTTCATCTGTCAGCGAGATATTTGCCATTTTGTGGCGAATAAGATCTAAACGGTCACTAAGGAGTTTGATTTTTGCTTTTTCGATTTCTTTCATTATTAATTAACCGTGAACAAATTTCTTGTCGGTAAGTATACACTATTCTGTGTAAGGGCGTGGAAAGGGGATAGATTGGCTTGCTTTGTACCAAAGCAGACACCGCATTCATTATTTTTTCTTGTTCAGCATCGACTTTAAATCTGCAAAAGGATTATAAGTGGCTGCACCTACATCATCCTGTGCATCTTCACCGGCGACAACGGTTGTACCGTACTGGTCTGCTTCTGTGTATTTTGAGTGTTCATGGTCATGGCAAAACAGACACAATAATTCCCAGTTACTGCCATCTTCTGGGTTATTGGTATGGTCGTGATCAATATGATGAACGGTTAGTTCACGTAGATTGGAATAAACGAACTCACGCGCACAACGCCCACATACCCACGGGTAGATTTTCAGTGCTTTTTCACGGTAGCCACTTTCCAACCGTGCATAGTTTTTTGGGATCAGAGCCATTGTTAGTATTACCTGTTATAAGAGAAAGTTTGACGATAGTTTTTCCAATATACTCTGAATGTACGGATAGGTTCAAATCTCACAAGGTCTATTTCCTCTAATAAGCTATCAATCTTACAACCTGATGCACTCTTGGAAATTACAGGTATAATTTCATAAATTATTGAGCAGACTTAGGCATAACAATGGCAAAACTTACCTTACAAGAGCAAATGTTAAAAGCGGGACTTGTGACCAGTAAAAAAATGGCAAAAGTTCAAAGAACAGCGAAAAAATCACGCGTTCAAGCGCGAGAAGCAAGAGAAGCGGTAGAAGAAAATAAAAAAGCCCAACTGGAGCGCGATAAACTGCTTAGTGAGCAACAAAAACAAGCTACATTATCTAAAGAGTATAAAGCGCAAGTTAAGCAACTTATTGAGATGAATAGAATTACGCCAGTCAAAGGCGATATTGATTTTAACTTCACTGACAACAATGTGATTAAAAATATCGTGGTGGATAAATTGACACAATCTCAATTGATTAGTGGACGTCTCGCCATTGCGCGACTGGATAGTGCAGATAAAACTGAATACGCGATTATTCCAGCAAGTGTAGCGGATAAAATTACACAAAGAGATGTGGGCTGTATCTTGTTAAATAACGCACTTAGCGAAACAGAACAAGATGAAGACGATCCTTATGCTGATTTTAAAATCCCAGATGATTTGATGTGGTAATAAGCAAAGTAGCTTATTATCCCAAAGGGCATAGTCTGTATAAGCATTGTGCTTTATACTGCGTCTGAAAATTTTTGTAGATAAACGATTAAGTAGGCGATAATGGCAATGAACGGAATAATCACAAAGTGGTTTGAAGATAAAGGTTTTGGATTTATTAAAGATGAAAACGGTGATAACCGTTATTTTCATGTGATTAAAGTTGCCAACCCTGCTTTGATAAAAACAGATGCAAATGTCACGTTTGAACCAACCACAAATACTAAAGGTCTATCTGCTTACGCGGTGAAAGTGATCCCAGACAGCAAATATGTCTATATTGCTGGTGAGCGAGTTAAGCTGACATCTATTAAATCTTTTCGAATTTATAGTGAAGAGGTATCTGCAGATACACATATCAATAAAGAAAACACCGTACTTTCTGTCGGCACTTTAATGAATAGTATCAGACCAAAATCTGCAGATGATACTCATAATATGCGTACGTTGAGAAAGCTTGCGATCACCACTATGCACGGAACAGAAATCATTTTTACTGAAGATGAACTTGATATCGATGAAACAGTAAAAGCGCTTAAACTGTAAATAGCGATATTTAAAACGGGCTTTCGCTACGCGCTTTTATTGGTGCTTGGCTAATGGGGTGAACAAAATGAAGTTCACTCGCATGCAGCATAAGTCGCGTAGCCCGTTTAGTACCATCCCTTTCTTCTATCAAATCTTCGTCGCACCTGCCATATAAATCACAACCTAAAATAGGATGCCCTATAAACTGGCTGTGAATACGAAGTTGATGCGTTCTCCCTGTTTCAGGCATAAATTGTACTCGCGTTAAAGGCAATAACGTTCCACTTTCTAACGTATGATAAAAATGCTCAATAACACGATAACGAGAGCGTGCAGGTTTGCCATTAACGGGGCAAATCGACATGCGTGGAAACAGAGCCGGATCTTTTGCTATCGGCGCATCGATTATTCCTTCATTCTCATCTAAATACCCACACAGTAGCGCGCTGTATATTTTGGTTACACTGCGCTGGCTAAATTGTTGACACAAAAGAGCATTGATTGCTTTATTGCGTGCGACAACCATCAATCCAGATGTGCCAAAATCAAGCCGATGAACAAGCGTACATCCCGGAAATAACTTTACTAATCGATAATGCACGGAGTCGATATTTTGTGGATTTTTTCCTGATAAGCTCAATAAACCTGTCGGTTTGTTGATAAGTACTAAGTGCTCGTCTTGATAAAGGATCTCGATTTCATCATGGCAAGGTGGGGCAATAAAAGTATCGATAATCGTAGACATCGGCTTATCCGCAGCAAAAGAAGGAAATGGATGATAGCGAATTTTAGGTTAACAGGCGAATGTAGAGATATACTCTTAGTAATTTGAATATGACGAGTATAAACGTTAATCCTTGGGGACAAACTATGAATAATGAAATCCACTTTAAATATTATGATATGGTCGAAGAATATGCGATGGAGTCGCTAGAGCCTGTTGCTGAGGCCGAAGAAGATGCACTTGCTCTCTACTTCCAGTTACTTCTTACTCGATTAATGAATAACGAAGAAATTAGTGAAAACGCACAGCAAGAGATGGCAAAAGAAGCGGGTATTGATAAAAAACGCATTGATGATATCGCCATGTTTCTTAACCGCTGGGGTAACGAATAACACGTATTGAGCTCATTAAAAAATGGGCTCAATATTATCCTAATTCACAAAATATCACTCTGATCCTACATAACTGTATGATTTAACGTATACTCGTTATGTATTTTATTTCACATAAACTCGCAAAAAGAACAGAACCATTTTGTTGATGCTTGCTGTTTTCATAAGCTTACTGTTTTCATAAGATAGTTTAGATTAATTTATTGGGTGAGATATGCTGGATTTTTTAAAAAATTATGACAATTTAACGATCAGCGAAAAGAAAGTATTAAAATATCTCACCGATAATATTGCGGATATTCCGTATTTAAATATTAATGATTTAGTTGCTAAAACCTTTGTATCAAAAACGGTTATCATTAATTTATCGCAAAAGTTAGGGTTCAGTGGATTTAAAGAGCTTAAATTCCAAATTAATAATTATATTTTGACAAAAAATAAAGTCGAAAAAACCCATGCGGCGTCTTATAAAAAACAATTAGAAAAAAACATTCATAAAACATTTACCTTAATTAATGAAGAACAAATTCAGGAGTGTGCAAAAACCTTACGTCATTCTAGGAATATTTTTATTGTTGCAAGAGGCACAAGCAAAGCCGTAGGGTATTATCTTGAACACCTATTGTTTGCATTAGGTCTACATTGCTTTTTTATTAATGATTACAATTTATCTGATTCGTTTACACGTCTTGTTAATGAAGACGACACCGTTATCTTTATCTCTCTTTCTGGTGGCACCAAAAAAATCATCGAGACAGCAAAAATCGTACAATTAAAAGATGCTAACATTATTAGTATGACAGCATTTAATACCAATGAATTAACCAGTTATGCAACTCATGCTCTATTTTGTTTTGCTGATAATCATGATACTAAAAAAGATGATACCAAATCCCGTATTGGCTTTTTTATGCTGGTGGATTTACTGATTAATGAGTTAGAAAATCTACTTTAAAAAGAGATAACAGCCTCTATATAATTTATTAAATACTCTTTTTAATGATTAAATCGTGAATAGTATTAATATATCCCGCTAGATTACTCGTTGTTTATTTTAAAATAGCCTTGCTTTTCAATATTAATTCCCAACCCTAAAATAAATATTATTTAATAGAATAAAATAATTTATTTATGGCTCTTTATTACGTCGATAATTAACAAAAAGACCTAAGTCATAAAATCTGACCTGAGATAATATTTAAAACCAGCGCGTCATTCATTTCCTATAATCCCTAAGATAGAGTACCTCGGTAATTCTTTTATATTCGAGAAGTCATAAGGAAAAAAATATGGCCAGGAAAAAGTTCAGCGAATCTATTCAGCGCTTTGGTAGAACCCTACTTCTACCTATCGGCGTATTGGCACCTATTGGTATGATCTTAGGGATCAGTGGTGCTTTAGTTCAGTCTTATATGATTGCACGCTTTCCTTTTTTAGGGAATGAAACAGTCAATGCTTTATTAGTGAGTATCCGTTCTATTGCTGGCGTTGTGTTTGACAACATTCCCCTCTTGTTTGCAATGGGGGTGGCATATGGTATGAGCCACAAAGATAAGGGGATCGCGGTCTTTGCCTCTGTTGTCGGCTATTTAACCTTGATAAGTACTATCAATATCTGGCTGGTATTGACAGGAAAGCTTGCTGATCCTGCGATTATGACGCAAGTGGGGCAAATCAAGGTTCTTGGTATACAAACCATGAATATCAGTGCCGCAGGGGGGATTATCACGGGATTAATTGCCGCATGGGCAACGGATAAATTCTACAACCTTGAATTACCAACGGCATTTGCCTTCTTCTCAGGAAAAAAATCAGTCGCCATTATTATGGTCGGATTGATGATAGGCGTAGGTGCACTATTGCCATTTATTTGGGAAGTCTTAGTCATGGGCTTAACTAAGCTCTCGGCTGTCTTCTTAAGCCCTGTCGGACCTTTCTTTACCGCGGGTGGCGAGCGTCTGTTTATTCCATTTGGTTTACACCATGTTTGGAACGTTCTGTTTAGATTTACTGAAGCCGGTGGTTCTTATGTCATTGAAGGTCAAACCTATGTGGGTGTGGTACCTGCAATGACAGAAGTGTTATTCAACCAAGGGCCAAGTAGTGAATATTGGGCAATGATGCCAAGCCTAACGCGCTTTATGGCTCAACAACAAATGTTGGTGACGCTGTTCCTGTTCCCTGCGATTGCATTAGCAATTTATAAAACCTCGAAGAAAGAAAATCGCGCTGAAGTTAAATCGATGCTGGTGACGATGGTCTTAACGGCAATGTTGGGTAACGTTACCGAACCACTTGAATTTACCTTCGTCTTTATCGCACCGTTACTTTACTTAATTTACGCGATTATCGTCGGTATTGGCGCTGTTCTGCTCTCTTTTGCGGGTGTTGCGATCGGTTATATCCGAGGCACCGTCTTTGACTTCACTATCTTTGGATTACTGTACGAACACACTAACTGGATCTTCTTAGTGCTGATTGGTAGTGCGCTGGCTGTTGTGACCTACTTTATTTTCTACTGGGCTATTGTCAAATTTGATATCAAAACACCGGGTAGAGAAGAATCAAGCAATATGAAAAATACGCTAATCAAAGAAAAACGTTATGGCGAAATTGCAGAAATTCTTATTCAAGCGTTAGGTGGCAAACAAAATATTCGTAATGTTGATAACTGTATTACGCGACTACGTATCGATATTAATGAAGTTAATCAAATAGATAAAGAGTTAATGTTAGAGTCTGGTTGTACGGCATTCTTCTTTCCGGCAGCAAACCATGTCCATGTCGTTTATGGCCCTAAAGTCGAATTTGTTCGCAATGCTGTTGATGAAGCAATGAAGAAATAAAAGGATATATGATGAGAGCGTTATACGATTCTAAAAGTAAAACAATCGACGATCGCGGTATAAAAAATCTGCTGTCTAATGAAGCAAAATATTCTACTTGGTTGATGTTTGAAGCCATGTTAGCGCAAGCACAAGCTGAATACGGTTTTATTCCACAGTCTGCCGCAGATGAAATTAAAGAAAAGGCGATTATTGAGAATATCGATTTCGAAGAGATGAACCGTATTTATCAAAAAATCGGTCATGGCTTTGTGCCTTTCTTAAAAGTACTGGTAAATGCATGCTCTGAAGAGAGTGGTAAATATGTACACTACGGCATTACCACTCAAAATATACAGCAAAGTTCACAGCTGTATATGATGAAAACGGTACACGATAAGTTCATGTTATTGTTAAGCGAGATCATCGAAAACTTATCAAATCTTGCTGAAAGAACCAAACATATGGTGATGGCAGGTAGAACGCACGGTCGTCATGCTATTCCGATTACTTATGGCTATAAAGTATCTGTTTGGATCAGCGATTTTATTGATTGCTACCAGCGTATGAAAGAGTGCGAAAAGCGTGTATTCACTATCATGATGGGTGGTGCGGTAGGTGCTTTTAACTCCATGCCTGAAGTGGGAATGAAAGTACAAAAACGCGTTGCTGAATTAGTGGGTATGCAAGCAATGGAAGTGCCATCACGTAACCTCAGTACGCATAAATTAGAGTACATGATGAACTTGGCATTGATGGCAAATATCTGCCATAAAATTGGTGAAGAAGTGTATAGCACCACGTTAGAAGAGATTGCTGAGGTTTCTGAAGGATTTACAAAAGGCACAGTGGGCAGTAGCACGATGCCTCATAAAATTAATCCAAAATTAGCCAAAGGTATTATTGCTAACTCACAAAAACTTTACTCATTACCGAATGTGGGGATGTATTCTGCGGTAAGACCATACGAGGGCGATAGCAGCTCTTATATGTTATTCGATGGCTTAATTGAAGAAGCCTTAGAATTAACAACAGAAATTCTCTTAAGAACAGAAGAGCTTTCAAGAACCATCGTTCCTCATGAAGAGAGAATGCTACATAACGTGATGAGAAATAAGGGTTTAGATAATACCGAATACGTTATGATGAAAATGGCAGAAAAATTAGGGAAAGATAAAGCGCACTCACTGTTATATGAAGAAGCCATTAAAACGGCAGCAGACGGTGAAGATTTTTATACTAACCTAATGAAGAATGAAACCATTACTGCCGCCTTTAATGCAGATGAAATTAAGGCAATGCTTGATCCTCGTTCTTATATCGGTTTATCCGTTGAACTTGCTGAAAAAGAAGCAAAACGTGGATTAGTGATTTCTCAAGAAATTAAACAAAGTTATAAATAAGTAGTAAAAACCATCAAGTATCCATAAATAAATCATTATCAGTTAAGTCGAGAGCCACTTATTTGAGTGGCTCTTTTTTGTTGAGAGTTAACCAATTAAACCATGCACTAAAATAATACCGATACAAATAGGACCAATATAACGCCATACCAATAATAAGCTTTGACGTTTTAATCCCGTGATATTTTCAGGAATAAATGCATTCGCTCTGCGTGACCAACCAAAGATCAAACACATTGCGATACCAAACAGTGGCATCAAAATATTAGACGTCAGGTAATCCAACAAATCGAAGACTGTTTTGCCCCCCAGAGTCACATTACTCATAGGTCCAAAAGATAATGACACTGGAATACCCATCAACATAATAGAAGCGGTAACCACTAATCCAGCACGACGACGAGTCCATTGAAAACGCATTTGTACGTAAGCGACGATATGTTCCAGTAACGAAATTGCAGAGGTTAACGCTGCCATTAACAACAAGATAAAGAACGTCACAGCTAAAATATTACCACCAGGCAAGTTGGCAAAATAAACTGGCATGGTCATAAAGGTTAAACCGGGACCAGCATTAGGCTCTAAGCCTGCGGCAGATAATGCAGGAAAAATCATTAATCCGGCAAGTACACACACCATACAAGACAAAATAACCACCCACATACTGGAGTTAGCGATGCCTTTATTATCTGCTAAATAAGCACTGTAAGTGATGTGAATACCTAAACCGATAGACAGTGAGAAGAAAGCTAACCCTAATGCATCTAATACGCCTTGAGGCGTTAACTTACTGAAATCAGGGTATAAAAATAATTTTAAACCTTCAGACGAACCAGGTAAGCTGATGCCGACAATAATCAATAAAATCATAATGATAAATAACATTGGCATCATGATTTTGACAGCTTTTTCTAATCCACGTTGTACACCAGCTAAAACCACAAAACAGGTTAATCCCGCAAAGACAAGGTGAGCCAAAATAGGCCATAAAGGATCACTAATAAAGCGGGTAAAAATACCTGTTAATTCAGCGCTATCTGTAATATTTAACTGACCTGTTGCCGCCATAACGGTATAGCCAATTGTCCAACCACCGACAACGCTATAGAAGCTATAAATACACCATGAACTGAATACACCAATAACGCCGATAATGACCCAATTACGTCCCATCATTCTTTTAAATGCGTTAACAGCTTCAGCGTGTGTGCTACTGCCTAAAATATTCTCAGCCAGTAATACCGCAAGCCCGATAATAAAACTGAATAATAAGAAGACGATTAAGAATGCGCCACCCCCATTATTGGCAGCGACATAAGAAAACTTCCAGATTGCGCCAATACCGATTGCAGAGCCTGCGGCTGCTAAGATATGACCTACACGAGATGTCCATTGCTGGCTCATTTTGCCCCCTGAGTTATCGAATGAGTGATAGAGGCTATTGCCATACAGTGGCTTATTGGTAAGACGTTGTTACTCATCATCCTAATGGTGAAACTAAACATCGTAGAACTCCCCTAAAAAATCAGTTCCACCAGTAGGTTACAAATAAAAAAGCCACCTGACTGGTGGCTTTTGCAAAAAAATGAACGCGCTCGGCCACCTAACGAAGGAGTAGTAGGTTTAGGCCTAAAAGTCGGTTATTTGTGTTCATATTCATTTTTTTGCTCTTTATTGAAATGGATATCATCGCAATGCAATATGAAATATTGTTTTTCAAAATGCGTATTTATTATTTATATCATAAATTCAAACTAAAGAAATAAATTTTATTAGAATTCAGTGTTAATTTTTATTTCTAAATGTTTATCTGGTTCCAATAACTGAAAGCTGTAATAAGTTATAGAATTAACCTGATTTGTGTAAGGTGAGCATCGGCAAAAATGTCGAAACAGTTATTAAATATTATTTTATTTTTATATCTTATTGATTATATTTAAAAAATTAATTGGCATAATTCCTGCTTAGTTGAAAGTTCTTTATGACTCTTTTACTCCCTAGTTAGGGGAAAGGATATCAAATGAACAAAATCAACTCCGTCTGTCCTTATTGTGGCGCTGGCTGCAAAATCAATCTCTGTGTCGAAAATGGTCGCATAATCAAAGCCGAAGGTGCCAATGGTGTCACCAATCAAGGCGAACTTTGCTTAAAAGGGCTATATGGTTGGGATTTCCTTAATGACAACAAATTGCTGACAGCCAGAATTCATGAGCCGATGATCCGCCGACAAAAAGGGGCTGGTTTTGAAATTGTGAGTTGGAATGAAGCTATTCAATTTACGGCACAAAAATTACTGGAAATAAAAGAAAAATACGGTGCGAAATCCATCATGTGTACGGGTTCTTCTCGTGGTACAGGGAATGAAACCAACTTTGTGATGCAGAAATTTGTGCGTGCAGTATTAGGTAATAATAATGTCGATTGTTGTGCGCGTGTTTGCCATGGACCTTCTGTTGCTGGTTTGCAAGAAACATTAGGTAATGGTGCCATGAGCAACTCTATTGCTGATATTGAAGATTCAGATTGCTTATTAGTGTTTGGCTATAACTGTGCAGATTCTCATCCTATTGTGGCGCGTCGTGTGGTTAAAGCGAAACAAAAGGGTGCCAAAATTATCGTTTGTGATCCTCGTAAAATCGAAACCGCCAAAATTGCTAACCAATATTTACCATTAAAAAATGGTACTAATATGGCGTTAGTCAATGCCTTCGCATACACGCTAATTGATGAAGATCTTTATGATAAAGACTATGTGAGCCAATACACAGAAGGTTTTGAAGAATATAAAAAACAACTCGTAGACTATAGCCCTGAAGCTGTGCAAGATATTGTCGGCATTCCTGCTATTGAAATTCGTAAAGCAATGCGCACTTATGCGGGCGCTAAAACGGCCACTATTATGTGGGGAATGGGCGTCACACAGTTTGGTCAAGCGGTTGATGTGGTAAAAGGGTTATCAGGTCTTGCTTTATTAACAGGAAATTTAGGTAAACCGCATGTGGGTGTTGCACCCGTTCGTGGGCAAAATAATGTTCAAGGTGCCTGTGATATGGGCGTTTTACCGAATATGTTTCCGGGATACCAGTATGTGACTGACGAAGAAACCCGTAAAAAATTTGCACAAGCATGGAATATTCCTGTTGAACAACTCGATCCAGATGTGGGATATCGCATTACCGAAGTCCCTCATTTAGCCATTGAAGGTAAGGTGAAAGCCTATTACATCATGGGTGAAGATCCACTCCAAACAGAGGCAGATTTAGGCTTAGTGAGAAAGGGCTTTGAAGCGCTCGATTTTGTAGTAGTTCAAGATATCTTTATGACCAAAACAGCAGAGCAAGCGGATGTGATTTTACCGTCAACTAGCTGGGGTGAACATGCGGGTATCTTTACGTGTGCCGATAGAGGCTTCCAACGTTTTGAAAAAGCCATTGAACCTAAGGGCAATGTAAAACGAGATTGGGAGATCATCAGTTTACTCGCCACTGAAATGGGCTATCCGATGTCTTATGAAAATAACGAAGAGATCTGGAATGAAGTTAGAGCATTATGCCCACTATTTTTTGGTGTCACTTATGAAAAATTGGCAGGCTTAGCGCATATTCAATGGCCTTGTACCGATATTGAAGATAAGGGAACGCCTTATTTGTATTCTGGTAACCACTTCACCACACCATCAGGTAAAGGTAAATTGTTTGCGACACCGTGGCGCGCACCGGCTGAATTACCTGATGCGGATTATCCGATGATCCTATCAACCGTGCGTGAAGTTGGGCATTACTCATGTCGCTCCATGACGGGTAACTGTAAAGCATTGGCATCATTAGCCGATGAACCAGGTTATGTCCAAGTTCACCCTGATATTGCTCAAAAAGCGGGGATTCGTGATCAGGAAATTGTCTGGGTTGAATCTCGTCGCGGTAAAGTGATGTCACGCTGTAATATAAATGAAACCATTAATAAACAAGCCATTTATATGACCTATCAATGGTGGATTGGTGCGTGTAATGAACTGACTCAGGATAATCTTGATCCGGTATCAAAAACACCTGAAACCAAATATTGTGCGGCTAAAGTGATTAAAATTGATGATCAAAAATGGGCAGAAAGCCAAGTTTCTCAACATTATCACACCATGAGAAGCCGTTTAATTAACTTAGTAGAGCAAGCAAAAACAGTGACGCATTAAGTTGAACGTATATTAACAATAGAAATGGAGGCCATTAAGCCTCCATTTTTTTCTCACATTTATGTTATAGAAACAAAAGCGGTTTATTATTTTTGGTTTAATTTGCTTTCAGCTTCTTTTTTTTCTTCTTCTAAAATCTCACGATACCAACGCGGGTGATGTTTTTTCGCCCAACCACGCGTTACCCAGCCTTCAATCATGCTACGAATTGAACCTTTTACCCAAAACGCGGCGTAAGCATGAACAATCACCGTAATGATCAGTAAAATGGCAGACAGTGAGTGAGCCAGCAAAGCAATGCGAATAACAGGAATAGAGAAATAATCGGCAAAATAAGGTCGCCAAATAATTATCCCGCTAACGGTCAGAACAATAAGGCTGAGACTTAATGTCCAATAAATTCCTTTTTGACCTAAGTTGTAATGCCCAATATCGCCTGCTTCTTCATTTTGCAGCACTTTATGGATATTTTTTGCCCACACTAAATCATCTTTATCAACAGAGTTATACTTGAAGTATCTAAAAAACATAAAGATAAAGAAAAACACCATCGCAACACCCGTAAATGGATGCAGTAAACGCGAAAGTTGCGGTGTACCTAAAATATTCATAAACCAATTTAGAGATGGGAAGAAAAAGCCCAGCCCACTAAAGGCGGTAAAGACAAAGAAAATCGCCACAACCCAGTGATTGATTCGCTCTGAGGCCGTATGACGAAGGATTTTATCGCTCTTCTTCTTCATTATTTCTGCTCCTCTTTGTTCACTGAATTTTGTGATGCTTCCATCTCTTTTTGCGCCTCTTCTTCATCTTCTTCGGTGGTATGGTTAGGACCAATACCTAAATAATGGAACATTGCCCCCGCAAAGGTGGCTGCAAAACCTACAGCGGCTAATGGTTTCCAAATGCCTTTCCAGAATTTCACTGTTGAGCTAATTTCTGGGTTTTCTGGTAAACCATGATACAAGTTAGGTCTATCCGCATGATGAAGAACATACATCACATGAGTTCCGCCAACGCCTTGTGGATCGTATAAACCGGCTTTGTCATAACCTCGTGTATTGAGTTCAGCAACACGCTCATTTGCAAGATGCGTCATTGCCTCTTTAGAGCCAAAATGAATGGCACCAGTAGGACAGGTTTTTACACAGGCAGGCTCTTGGCCTACTTCAACACGATCAACACAAAGTGTGCATTTGTAAGCGCGATTATCTTCTTCATTAATACGAGGGACATCGAAAGGACAACCCGCAATGCAGTAGCCACAACCAATACAGTGCTCTGATTGGAAATCGACAATACCGTTAGCGTATTGCACAATAGCGCCTTCTGATGGGCATGCTTTTAAACAGCCCGGATCAGCACAGTGCATACAGCCATCTTTACGAATTAACCATTCCA
Source organism: Proteus appendicitidis (assembly GCF_030271835.1). Classification (NCBI taxonomy): domain Bacteria; kingdom Pseudomonadati; phylum Pseudomonadota; class Gammaproteobacteria; order Enterobacterales; family Morganellaceae; genus Proteus; species Proteus appendicitidis. The sequence goes on along the minus strand of NZ_CP127389.1, from coordinate 3,969,410 downwards.
GCTTGCCATTTTCTTCTACTTCAGAAAAACGCATCACTGTCCACGACTTAGCCGTTAAATCCATTGGGTTATCGTAAACACCAACGTTAAGACCAACTTTATCGCGAATGTCGTTCCATTCAGAACAGGCAACCTGACAGGCTTTACAGCCAATGCACGTTGTCACATCGATAAGTTTTGCCACCTCTTCCTTAAAGTCACGTACCTGAGGTGCTGGCGTCAGGGAATTGGTTGCAGAACGACGAATAATATCTTGAGATTGTAATGACATCAGTTTCCCCTTATGCCTTTTCGATATTAACTAAAAACGCTTTATATTCAGGTGTGAATGAGTTTGCATCACCCACTGATGGCGTTAATGTATTGGCAAGGAAACCTTTGCGAGTTGCGCCCTCAAAGCCCCAGTGACAAGGAATACCGATAGTATCGACAACTTTGCCATTAATCGTCAGTGGTCTAATACGCTTAGTAACAACGGCTTTGGCTTTGATATAGCCACGTTTAGCACTGACTTTAACTTCATCGCCTGCCACAATGCCTTTACGAGAAGCAAGATGCTCGCCAATTTCGATAAACTGATCAGGCTGTGCAATAGCATTGATTAATGAATGTTTTGTCCAATGACGGAATAATTCAGTAATCGAATAGGTTGTAGCAACATAAGGGAATTCATCAGCCTTACCTAAATGTTCTGCATCATAACTGTATAAACGCGCGACAGGGTTACGAGAGACGTTCGGGTGCAAAATATTCTCTTCTGTTGGTGATTCAAACGGTTCGTAGAATTCAGGGAATGGACCATCAGCCATTTTATCAACAGCAAATAAGCGTCCCATACCTTCGGGCTGCATAATGAATGGACCTACACCGCTATTTGGTGCTGCATTGTTATAGTCTGGTACATCAGGGCCAACCCATTGATTACCATTCCATTTGATAAGCTGGCGTTTTTCATCCCATGGTTGACCTTGTGGATCAACAGATGCACGGTTATATAACACGCGACGGTTTTGCGGCCATGCAAAAGCCCAACCTGGCGTACAACCTAAGCCTGATGGATCTGCATTATCACGGTTCGCCATTTGGTTGCCTTTTTCAGTCCAACAACCGGAATAAACCCAACAGAAACTGGCGGTTGAACCGTCTGATTTAAGCTGGTGGAAACCGTCAAGTTGTTGTCCTTTTTTAAACAACAATTTGCCTGCATCATCGTAAATATCACGCATGGCTTGACCATTCGCTTCTTTCGCCACTTCTTCAGGCTGTGGATCGTAAGGGTCAACGTAGTTCCAAGACAGATTCATTACAGGCTCAGGGAAAACACCGCCTTCTTCACGATAAAGCTCGCGCAGACGCATTAACAAATGCCCTAAAATTTTGCCATCATGCCATGCTTGTGCTGGTGGTTTAGCGCCAGCCCAGTGCCATTGTAACCAGCGGCCTGAGTTTGCAATCGAGCCATTTTCTTCCGCAAAACACGATGAAGGTAAACGGAAAATTTCAGTTTGAATATCTTTTGGTGAGACTTCATTCATCTCGCCGTGGTTTTGCCAAAAATTAGAGGATTCAGTCACTAACGGATCAATGACAACCATATATTTCAGCTTAGCTAATGCGGCACTGCATTTATTTTTATCCGCAAATGCAGCTAATGGGTTAAAACCTTGAACGATATAACCATTCATTTTGCCATCGATCATCAACTGGGTTTGCGCCATGATATCGTAGCTTTTATCCCATTTTGGTAACCAGTGATAACCCCACTCATTACTTTCTGTCGCGCTATCTCCCCAGAAGCTTTTTAGTAAACTAATAAAGAAATCAGGGGTTCTTTTCCAGTAGTTAACTTGGTCTGCAACAACCGTTTTTGGTGTTACTTGGGATAAGTAAGTCTCTAATGAAGTCTGCTTTTCATTAGGCAGAGGCATATAACCCGGTAGGTTTAATGATAATAAACCCAGATCACTATAACCTTGGATATTAGAGTGCCCACGTAACGCATTGACGCCACCACCCGGCATACCCACGTTACCGAGTAATAACTGGATCATACCCGCAGCACGAATGGTTTGCGCACCACCAGTATGGTGAGTCCAACCTAGGGCATAAAGAATGGTAGAGGTTCTGTCTTTTACGCTGGTAGACGCAAGTGCTTCACAGATATAAGCAAAGTCTTCTAATGGCGTACCACAAAGCGTGGTGACAATTTCAGGGGTATAACGTGAGACGTGCTGTTTTAAAAGATTCCACACACAACGAGGATGTTGCAGCGAATCATCTCTTAATGCCAAGCCATTTTCATCAAGTTCATAATGCCATGAGGTTTTATCATAGCTTTGGTTTTCTTTATCAAACCCACTGAAAAGACCTTCATCAAAGCTATAATCATCACGCACAATAAGAGGTGCATTCGTATAGGCTTTGACATATTCATGCTGAATTTTATTGTGTTTAATTAGGTAATTAATTACACCTAATAAAAAGGCGGTATCAGAGCCAGCACGAATAGGAGAATAGAGGTCGGCAACGGAAGCACTACGGTTAAAACGGGGATCGACAACGATAACCTTCGCATTGTTCTTAATTTTAGCTTCGATGACCCATTTAAAACCAACGGGGTGCGCTTCAGCAGGGTTACCACCCATGATCAGCACAACGTTAGCGTTTTTAATATCAACCCAGTTATTGGTCATTGCACCACGACCAAAGGTTGGTGCTAATGCAGCAACTGTTGGTGCATGGCAAAGTCTCGCCTGACAATCGATAGCAATCATGCCTAATGAGCGAGAAAATTTATTATCTAAAATACCTGTTTCATTGCTGGCGGCAGATGAACAAAGCATACCGGTTGTTAGCCAACGGTTAACTTCTTGCCCTTTCTCATTATGGGTGACAAAGTTTTCATCGCGGTCTTTTTTCATTAAACGGGCAATTTTATCAATCGCTTCATTCCATGAGATGCGTTCCCACTTATCAGAGCCAGGTCTACGATATTCAGGATATTTCAGGCGATTTTCACTATGGATATAATCAACAAGACCTGCTCCTTTCGGACATAAAGAGCCTCGGCTAACAGGATGATCAGGGTCACCTTCAATGTGATAAATACTTTTATCGACATTTTTTGCGCCATCCCCAAGGCTATACATCAAAATACCGCAACCCACAGAGCAATAAGTACAGTTATTACGGGTTTCTACCGAACGTAACAGTTTATATTGACGAGAGCTTGCCGCAGCTTCTGGCGAAAAACCAAGTAATGCAGCAGAAGTACCAGCCATACCGCCAGCACAGATCTTAAAGAACGATCTCCGACTGATTTGCATCAGAGTCTCCTTGTTAATTGATAAATAACACCCGTACCGGGCGTTTAAAAAACGTCCAGTAAAGATACGATTTCATTTTTCAATCATTCAAGACAGACCTGAGTATCGTTTTGTGAACTCAATGTGATGAACTACTACTTAAAATGACGTTGGTGATTATAACGAGGAAAAAAAATAAATCCATACTAACAATGCGGATACAAATTATATTAAAAAATAACAATTTAGTTTGATTTCCGTCATGTTAAATAACTAATTTTTCAATTAGCACACAAGATGAAAATGCGTCTTAAATCGATTAAACAGGTGCTTGAAATAAAACTCCATTTTTACCTTTTTTATGAAGATTTTTTACTGTAAAACTTGATTTTAAATGCCACTCAAACCAAAGTACGAGTGACTATTTTATTCTTAATTAAGGTGTGCGGATGGCATATGAATTCCTGACACAAGCAACACTCAAAAAATTAGCAACAGGTGAAACTTGGCAACGACAAGTCAATGATGAAAGCATTTTTGATGTCAGCTTAAATGCGGGACAATTAATGATTGGTCAGCCTGAAATTGAGGAAAGCTTTATTCTCTTTAGCCAGAAGCTAATGGCTTATTGTGAGCTGCTTGCACTTAAGTTTCCATTTATTGAATTTGCTCAGTCACAGGAATTTCATTCCACGTTATTAACGATTTCTAATCAACAAAATGAACAGTTTAAACAGCAACAACCCACATTATTGGCATGGTGCCATGAGATTGCCCAAATCTTTAATCAAACAAAACGAATTGAAATTTCATTTAATAACGTTGTGTTAACGTCTAATGGCAGTGTGATATTAACGGGTGTTTCAAAGGAATTAGAACAATTTAGACAAAAGGTTTATCAGCAGATCCCCATCGATAGCACTCTTCATAAAAATATTATTCATATCACGCTTGGGCGATTATGTGAAAATACGTCATCAGCAAAAATGAAGTCGCTTTATAATGAGTTAGAGCAGAGCCGATCATCATTAATGTTTTATGATATTAATACCTCTATCGTTATTCGACATCCAAAATTTGTGGTGAGTAAAGGATCACTTTCATCTGAAGTGCAATTAGGTTTAACGATGCAGTTTAATCAGTTATGGCCATTTAGGTGTTATTAATAGTAAATATTAAATAGTCTTTTTCTTTTTGTGACTAAAGCGATATGGCTAATTGGTATATAATCCGGCAATTCTTTTTATTTGGATAATGTACTTGAATTATGAATGTAAAATATCGCGCTGATATTGATGGTTTAAGGGCTATTGCTGTCATTCTGGTTATTCTTTTTCATTTGGATAACCGCTTAATCCCTTCAGGATTTATTGGTGTTGATATCTTCTTTGTGATCTCAGGTTTTTTGATCTCGCTGATAATTAAAACTTCATTGTCACAAGATAATTTTTCATTTCGTGATTTTTATAATCGTCGATTATGGCGATTACAGCCACTTTATCTTGTTGTATTAATTGCAACACTCGTGATCTCAGGGCTTTTTTATCTCCCTAACGATTTCTTAGATATTACAAATAGCGAAAAATACGCTTCGGCTTTTCTCTCTAATAAATATTTTGCGAGAGCGACAACCAGCTATGCGGCACAAGATGCACTCTTTTTGCCGTTATTACATACGTGGTCTTTAGCAATAGAGTGGCAATGGTATCTTTTCTTACCGTTTGCACTTTATTTTCTGCATAAAATCAATATAAAAGGCAGCATTAATCATTTTTATTGGGTGGCGTTATTCACTGTTATTTCATTTTTTTTGGTGTTTTTTTACCAAAAAGACCAACCGAAAAATTATTACTATTTTAGTACGCGGATCTTTGAATTTATGTTGGGTGTATGTGTTGCTTACTTCCCCACAAAGATAAAACCTCACCGAAGAATAAATGATGTTATTAGCTTAATTGCGCTAGGTTTGATTGCTTGGGTTGCATTTCAAAACGATATTATTGCAGGTTATCCGAATATTAATACGTTGTATGTTTGCCTTGGTGCGGCACTCATTATTTATACTGGACAGCATGAAAGTATTATTAAAAAAATACTTTCATTAAGACCAATCGTGATTGTCGGATTATTATCTTACTCTCTCTATTTATGGCATTGGCCATTATTTGCAGTTGCACGTTATATTGGTGTGTTCAATACAGAACTACAAAAAGGATCACTGTTAGCAGTAACCTTATTGCTCTCAATAACCTCTTATTTGTTTATTGAAAAACCGCTTAGAAGAAAGCGTTTAGCCTTTAAATATTCCATCACACTTTTGTTAATTATTCCTATCTTATGCACTTTAGGGCTAAATGCACTCAATGAAAAATATCACGGTATTGGAGCAAGGCTTGGGCAAAACTACGTTAATTTAGAAGCTAAGTTGAATCAGTTTGATTATCCTAATCGAACTAAATGTATGAATTTTGAAGCCTCTGATCCAGATAAAATGTGCCATATTGGTGAAGTGGGAAGCCAGAGAAAAGCGTTTTTATTTGGTGATTCTCATGCAAATCATTATTGGGGCTTTATGGATATTTTAGGTAAAGACGCCAAAATAGATGTATATGCACAAGCCACGTCATCGTGCATTACGCTCCCTAATATTTATCTTTATGACTGGTCTAATCATAAAAATACCGTTTATCAACGTTGCTATGATCAGACGGCGAAATATTATCAACTTATTAAGAATAGCCACTTTGATTATGTAATATTTGGGCAAGTCTGGAATAACTATGCATCAAATCATGTCATTAATAAGCTAGGTGATGTTAGAACCGTCGAAGAGTCTCGTAAACGTGTTGAAAAAGCGATGCGTGAAGCGCTTGATATTATTATTGCCACAGGCGCTAAACCCGTTTTTATTAAAACAGTCAATTTTATGCCAAGTGGTTTTATGACCTGTTTTTATGAAAATGCAAAATTAAGAAAAGACTTTGCAGATAATAACTGTAACCCCAAAAACTATAAAGGTGAGGGAAATACATGGATGGATCAGTTATTCGTTAAATTAAAACAGGATTATCCAACTTTAATTATCATCGATCCTAAAGATGTGCAGTGTGATAAAAATATCTGCTTAACCGATATAGAAGGTGTGCCGGTTTATCGTGATGTAGGGCATATTACAGATTATGCTTCAACAATCTTCGGCATGATGTATCTAGAACGTTTTGGTAATCCGCTAGTCATCAAAAATCCTTAATATGACTATCAATCGGTCATCAAAATAATAAAAAGGGCGCTTTATCTTAGATAACCGCCCTTTTTATTTTTGAATATACTAATGATCTAAAGAAACAGAATGAACATGTTCAAGCTGTTTTAATGAGCAATAAAATTCAGGTAAGGTAATTTTTTGCCTAACTAACAGTTTCAAATTTACTTCAACGCGCTCTTTTTTAATATCACGAATAGTCAGATTTTCAATTACGTCTTTATGACTTTTTAAATACTCAATTAAAAGAGGAACACCGCTTTCATGAGTAAATAACATACGTACTTTTATCTTACCTAAACGTTGGTTTTTCATTTGGAATAGCACCACTTGTGGGCTGAGTTGAATAGCCATAAAAAAGAGAAAAGTCACAATCATGGCATGCCAGTAAAAACCAGAGCCACAGGCAATCCCCACACCCGCTGAAGCCCATACGATGGCTGCTGTTGTCAGACCTGAAATAGCATCATCACGTCGATGCAATATAACACCTGCGCCAAGAAAGCCGACACCACTGATAATTTGTGCTGCTAATCTCATGGGATCGCTACGAATATTGTCGGAGATATTGGCGTAATATTCTGCGGATTGAATAGAAACAATAGTTAATAAACAACTGGCAACGGCAATAATGACACAGGTTTTAAAACCGACAGGTTTTCCCTTTGATTCACGCTCTAAGCCAATAAGGCCGCCTAAAATAAAGGCGGCCAGTAATTTAGCGATACTTGAAAGTGATAAAGGGCCAATGCTGTCAACAAACTGTATTAATGCGTCCATGGTTTGCTCCTAACGTTGGCTTATTCCTTTATTTTAAAACTAGGGTGTTGCAATACTTTCTTGTGCTTTTTTATCTTCGTTATTTTTCTTTTTACTCACATCATCTTTAAAGAAGAAGATAAAGAATATTGTCACAACAGCGGCAACGATTGCTGGGTATATCCAGAATGTTGACCATTGCGGTAATGCAGCATCGCCTGTTTCTGTTACGGTTGAATTAAAGATTTGACCACAAATAGTGGAAGCAAATAATAAGCCGAAACCATTAGAGACAATAAAACGTAAACCTTGTGCTTGAGCGCGGATTTCAGGTTTTGCTTTGCGGTCAACATAGATATCACCAGCGGTAAAGAAGAAGTCCCAACATAATCCCTGCAACATTAATCCGATGACGATAAAATAAAACTCTGTATTTACCGCTGCATAAGAGAAGAATATTGAGCGAATGATCCAGCTAATAGCCCCTAAAAGTAAGGTGATCTTGAAGCCAAACTTCATTAAGAAGAATGACAATACAAACATAAACAGAACTTCACAGGCTATACCTATTTGCATAATAGATGCCGCGTTATTAAAACCTAATGCTTTAATAAAAACGGGAATATAAGCGGAGTAAGCTGTTTTTGGGATCATTAAAATAAAGATACTAAACATTAAGATAGCGAAATAACGATCTTTAAATAATGAAAGTGCATCTAAACATAAAATATCACGGGCAGAGAATGGCTTACCTTTCGCTTTAGGTGGTGTATTCGGTAAAGTAAAGCAGTAGAAACCAAGTAAAACACCCACAGCAGAAGCGATATACCAAGTCATCGTACTACCAGAGAAGCCCATTTCTCCTAATATAAATCCGATAGCCATAAAACCAAACGTACCGAATACACGAATAATAGGGAAATATTTCACGCCATTAATATGGGAGAAACTAATACTATTTGAGAGCGCAGTTGTTGGATAAAACAATAATCCAATAATGAAAATTAAGAATAAAGTCATGCCACTGTTTTGTGCTTCAATAAATTGAGGAACACAAATAATGACTGCGGCATTAATTAAATGGAGGATGCCCATGACTTTCTGCGAAGCAAAGAAACGGTCAGCGACCATACCAATAAATAAAGGGGAGATAATTGTCGCGACGCCTAATAAAGCGTAGGCATTACCAATAATGCTTGCCATACCATAGCTACTTAATACCAGCCCCATGGTCATATTCCACGCGCCTTGCATGAAATATTGCACAAACATCATAATCAGTAAGCGAGAGGTTATTTTCATATCCATCATCGTTCTCCTCTTAATTTGTTTCTAACGTTAATCCGTCGTAGGCAACGCGGATATTGTGAGGAGCACAAACAGCTTCTAATTCATGGTGAAGCAATTTACCGCTATGTGAAATATGCGAAACGGCAATTTGTGTATCTTGATGTAAACAACCTTGCTGTTGCAGTTTTTCTTTTGCTGCAAATACGGTTTCGAGGCTCATATGATTATCAGTACAATCTTTACCATTTAGCCCATAAGTACATTCAAACACAACGATATCAAGTGGTTTATTTTCTAACCATTTCCACGTTAATTCAGGGAACCAACCAGAATCGTGACCATAGAAAATAACCTTGCCATCTTTCTCAATATGATAAACATAGCAAAGTTCCCATTTCGCATGATTCGCGAGTAATGGCGTAATTTTATAACCGTTTCTTTCTACCGTAACAAAAGGAATTAAGCAGTGGAAAGCAAAACGCGCTTTGCTGTAACCGGGTAAAACTTCGATACAACCATTAATTGCGCGATCATTACCAAAAATATGAAGAGGATGGTTAATTTCAAAACCATAACCTTCCATTCGGCTAAACAGATCGCCAACATTGAAATGATCAGGATGCGTATGAGTGAATAGAAGGCTTTCAAAACGGGTAGCATCCATCCCATCGCGCATTAGTTGGTAGCTAAATGTAGGTGATACGTCGATTAACATAATGTCATCAACAATGGCAGAAGAGTGGGTTCTGATATCTTTCCCACCAAGCTCTCTTGCTTTCAGGCAGTGTTCACAACGGCAGAAGGGATTGGGTATGCCTTCTGAGGCAGCCGTCCCTAAAAAATGAAGTTTCATAAGAAATCCCCTTATCCTATTGTTTTATTATGATTTTATTAATTATCTGGTGTTGGCTATCTATAAGACATAGATAAATTTGAACGTTCCAATAATAAAGTGATGAGAATTGTTTGCCAATAAATGAAGATCAGATCAGTGATCTTATTCAAATTAAATTTATTATCTTATTGATTATTATTGAAATAAATTTTAATTGATATTGATAATCATTTATTTGAGACAAGAAACAAACGCTTATTTTATAAACAAATTAGAAATGGAACGTTCAAATTAATTAGCGGTAGTCGGGATAAATAATTCAGGTATGCTAGTAAAAGCAGAAATTGAGATGGAAAAAGGTCAATGGCAACGATTAAAGATATTGCAAAACTAGCAGGTGTCTCTCATGGAACGGTTTCTAACGTATTGAATAAACGTGGAAATGTAAGTGTTGAGAAAATTGAAGCTGTGTATCAAGCCGCCAAACAAATGGGCTATCAATTAAATACGCAGGCCCAACTGTTAAGAGCTAATAAAAGCCATAAAATTGCGATACTTTTACCCCAATTAGTTTCTGAAAAATATGCTGTTTTCTTTAATTCGTTAAGGCAGTCTATTGCTCACTTTCCTGAGATTACTTACGATCTGTTTTTAACAGACGATCTTGAAACCACAGAATTAGAGGTATTACAGAAAATTGCTGCGGGTGGCTATAAACAAGTGGTCACCGTTAGTTGCCTCAAAGATGCAAATATCTATTTTGACACGTTAAAATTATCACCTTCTCAAGTTGCATTTGTTTATCGCCAACCTCTTAATGCTCAACGTTCCTTCACACTCGACTTTGCTCAAGCAGCAGAAGCTATTTGCCAACAGGTTGCAAAAACGACAGGTCAATTAGTGGGTATTTTTATGGGGAGTCGCGATTATTTAAATAATCAAAACTTTGCCAATGAATTACAAAATCGACTTTTAGAGAATGCGCCCAATAAAAAACATGTGGTGCTTTGTGCATCCGATGAAGAGAGTTATAAAATTGCGTTTGATTTCTTTTCTCTAGAGCAAATCCCAGACATATTTATCGCTCAAGATATAGAAAAAGCACGTTATTTAACGCAAGCGAGCTATTTCGGTAGTCATAATGATTGTCCACCTATTTTTGCATTGAGCGACAATATTCCACCTGTATTAAAAGGGTTGTATTGCTTTCCAATGAATTACGCTCAACTTGGATTAGAAGTGATGGATGCATTAATGCAAGCTGAGGATGAGAGTGAAATAACGGAAATTAATGTGACTTGTGTGCGTAATCAAAGTGACCATCTTTATACTTTAACGCCAGCCGTTATCAGTGAGGATAAAGCAGATATCAGTCTTAATTTACTGATTTTACCTAGCCCTTCAACGAGTGCATTAAAAAAACTGCTGCCTCATTTTTATCGTCAAACAGGAATTAAAGTTAATTTAGCGATACATCCTTACGATGAAGTCTATCAAATTTTAAGTCAGTTACATTTACATCCCTATTATGATTTATTGCGTATTGATATGGCCTGTTTTCCTTGGTTTGCGGAAAGAATATTACAGCCATTAGATAAGATTGGTCATGGGCTAACGGACTTATTAAATAATTTTTCACTGCCTACTCAGCAGAAATTTAGCTTAGTGAATAATGTTGCTTATGCCATGCCTTTTGATGCTAGTGCGCAACTTCTGTTTTATCGAAAAGACTTGTTTGAAGATCCTATTTTAAAAAGAATGTATTACGAAAAAACAGGTAATGAATTAACCGTACCGACAACATTTGAAGAATACGATAATGTAACGCAGTTCTTTACTGAACAATATGAAGAAGGGCAATTAAGCCGCCCAATGGGCGCTTCAACAACATTGGGCAGTGCAGGGCTGATTGCAACAGAGTATCTATTACGTTATTACGCCAAAGGTGGGTGTTTAATCGGAAGTCATAATATTCCTAGATTAGAAATGCCTTTAGCAGGTGAAATATTAGAAGAATATTTAAAACAGTTGTCGATCACTGAGAATATTCATAATAAATGGTGGAGTGAGTCGGTTAGGCTATTTGAGCAAGGGCATCTTGCTATGCTGATCGCTTATATGAATTTATTTAATGATGTCGCTCATAGCAATATTTTACCTAAAACGGGTTTTGCACCGGTTCCCGGAAGTATTCCACAATTAGGCGGTGGTGTATTAGGCGTTTCGCGGTATAGCCAAAAATCACAATATGCAGAGCAATTTTATCGCTGGCTTTATTCCCCAATGGTAATGGATCACCTTATTTTATTAGGTGGGAACAGTAATCACCAAAATTTCAGCCATAACCAAGAAATTAGCCATCGTTACCCATGGATGACATTGGCTTATCAAGAAATTAATAAGGGAATACGCGAATCTTCGGTACCTAATGGTAAGTTATTTAATTTACGCCAAGCCGAAATTATTATCGGACAAGGGATCACTAATGTTGTTAATAATATTATGACGATAGATGAGACTATCGAATATATAAATCAGCGTTTGTTGATAGATACTCAAGGTGAGCGGTAGATTTTATTGGTCACTATAAAAATAGCAGGGGATGATGAAATCCCCTGTGTGTGAACTATTACTCGCCCGCTAATGCTCTTGGAAATAATAAGTTGTTTTCTAAGCTAATATGATTCATTAAGTCATCAATAAACTCATTAATACCATTATAAAGCACTCGCCATGTGGTACAGGCTTCAGGTGGTGGTGTAACGTTTTTGGTAATAAACTTAATTACTTCAACAATTTCTCCTGCATCATCATGTTCGTGTTCCATAACACTAATGGGAGCACTGGCTTGGCTTCCTAATCCATTTTTTATCATAGGAAAGAGAATGCGTTCTTCTTTCATCATATGGCTTGTCAGTTCATCTAATAATAGTGTTAATTGACGAGCTAGTCCTTTCGGAACAGTCGGTTTTGCTTCATGAACCCGCTCTACTTTTTCTGCTTGTAGAATAAGCTCTGGTAATTGCGCTCTGTGCTTGTCATGATAACGAACAATAATAAAATCAATAATTTCACTTAATGGTGCTTGTCGCCAATCTTTTTCTAAAGGTTGTTCTGAAAGGGCGATAAGTTTATTTTCAATTTCATCAATATTAAGTCCTGCTTTTTCTGCAGATTTACTTAATGTTCTTTTCCCTCCACAGCAAAAGTCGAGGTTATATTGACGAAATATGGCACTGGCACCTGAAATAGATAAAGCCAGTTGGCCGAGAGGTTTATCACGTAAATTCATATCAGTATCTCGTATGTTATTTAAATTAAGCGGACAGCGCTCGCAATAATGTAAAAGCTTCTTTTACCTGCTCTTCTGTTACCACAAAGGCACGTAATACGTCATTTTGATCAAAGCCTTTAGCGATAACACCCGATTGTGTTGTGTTAATATTCCACGTTAAGTCATTACGCGCGGTTTCACCGGCAAGATGTAGAGGCATTAACGGTGTTTTCACCCGAATAATCATTGGCGGTAAATTAAGAGGCGCATTATTTTCACCTACAAGTGATTTTGCTAAATGCATCGCACTTAATTGGATGGGCTGTAAAAAAGGTAATAAATTTCCCTTGATTTGTGCACAATCACCTAAGGCATAAATATCTTTGTCACTACTTTGTAGATATTCATTCACAATAATCCCACGGTCAGTATGTAAACCTGCCAAATGAGCAAGCGCTATATTCGGCGCAAGCCCTGTTGCGGCAATAACACAATCAACGGTTAATTGATGATGCTGATTAAATGTCGCTAAAATTCCGTTATCTGTTTGTGTTAATGACTGTAACGGTGATTTAAGCATTAATTGAACACCAATTTCAGTGAGGCTCGATTGTAAGCGACCACTGAGATCGGAGGGGATCAGAGAAGATAATAATTGCCCTGAAATATCGGCAAGGATCACCTCTTTGCCTGCCCGACTAAAATCCATGGCTAATTCAGTGCCAATTAATCCTGCACCTAAAATTAATATACGTTTAGCTTGATGAATTTGTACCTGATAAGTTCGATACTCTTGTTGGCTATTAAGCGTAAACATTAACTCATGACCTGAAATAGCAGGGCAATAAGTTTTAGCTCCTGTCGCTAATATCAATTTATCGTAATACCATTGCTCACCTTGGGCGCTCTGAATACGTTTTTCATCCGTATTAATATCAATAATTTGTGTATAAGGATAAATCGCTAATTGATACTGTTGTGCAAAGTCTTCCGCTGTTTGTTTTGTTAAATCATCTGCAGTTTGAGCCTGACTAATCACATGGCTTAAATCTGGCTTGTTATATTCATCAATGCTATCTGAAGCAATGAGAGTAATGGGAATATCGGTATTAAATTTGCGAATATTTTTGACTAATTGGCGTGCGGCAAAGCCTGCACCAATAATTACAATCCCATTATTGAGAAGGTCTGCACTCATTTTGCCTCCTTTGCCAGCGCATCAAAGACATCTTTTCCTAATGAGCACTCAGGGCATAAGAAGCTATCAGGAACTTCGCTCCATGGCGTATTAGGTTGAACGTTTTGCATGGGTTCGCCTATTGCCGGATCGTAAATCCATTGGCACACGCTGCATTGCATACATGGACCTAAATCTACCGCTTCAACATTTGTGGCAATTTCAGGTTGTGATGAGGTTGTGCAACAAGATTGAGTTGAAGGAAGTGGTGCTAAAGCCCATTGACGTGCAATTTCACGACCATATTCACGACAAATCTCTTGAGCTTGCATATCTGGACGCCATTTGGTTTTTAGCGCCAGTGCGGTTTCAAATCCGGCATCCATCAAGCGAGTTTGAATGCGATCAACAGCGCCACCATTCCAACCATAACTCCCGAAAGCTGCCGCTTTTTTATTACGAAAACGTAAGCCTGTCATCTCTTCAAGCATCGCTGCAATTTTTGGCATCATCACATTATTCATTGTCGATGAACCGACTAACACACCCTTAGAACGAAAAGCACTAGTGATAATGTCATTTTTATCACTTTTGGCGACATTGTAGCTTTTTACAAACACATTCGGATCAATTTCGTTGATACCTTGTGCAATCGCATCTGCCATCATTCGTGTATTGTTTGACATGGTGTCATAGAAAATAGTGATGCGATCTTCTTGATAGTCTGCTGCCCATTTTAAATATAATTCAACGATTTGCGTTGGATTATCACGCCATACCACACCGTGAGAAGTAGCAATCATATCAACAGGTAAGTTAAAGCCTAAAATTTCATTAATTTTGGGTGTTACAAGGCGACTAAATGGCGTCAAAATATTGGCGTAATAGCGTTGGCATTGCTCAAATAATTCTGTTTGGTCAACTTCATCGTTAAATAAACGTTCATCACAATAGTGCTGACCAAAGGCATCGTTACTAAATAAAATCGCATCACCCGTTAAATAAGTCATCATGCTGTCAGGCCAATGTAACATTGGCGTTTCAACAAAAATGAGTTGTTTGCCATTACCAATATCTAGGCTATCGCCTGTTTTAACGATATTAAAATTCCATTCAGGATGATGGTGATGACCATTGATTGAATCAATGGCATTTGCTGTGCAGTAAATGGGGGTATTAGGAATAAAAGACATTAGCTCAGTGAGTGCGCCAGCGTGATCTTCTTCTGCATGATTAATAATAATGTAGTCAATCTCTTCCAGAGCAATTTGTATGCGCAAATTTTGCACAAATTCACGGCTAAATTTATGATCAACCGTATCAATAAGCACATTTTTTTCTTCACGTATTAGGTAACTGTTGTAGCTACTGCCTAATAATGTTTTGTATTCAGTGCCATGAAAATCACGAACTTCCCAGTCACGTTGTCCAACCCAATTAACATTGTTTTTAACATGAATAGCCATTTTGTATTGTTCCTTCTCATTAATCTTTTCATAGGGATATGTATTGATATAATCAAGAAGCGTGCCAGTTTTTATCTTGTTGTTTTCAAATGGTTTTTATTTTTTGGTGATTTTAATGTTGTCAATATGACTATCTTTATCATGTCAAAATGACCATAATAACAGTCATAATGACTATGAGGTGTTTTTATGGGTTTTTCTGTTGATGTGCTGGCTAAAATTGCCATTGAATTACAAAAAGATGTAGGTCATCAAGATAGGTTTCAACGGCTGGTGACGACACTACGGCAAGTGCTAAATTGCGATGCAGCAGCGTTGCTTCGTTATGAGCCTCATCAGTTTATTCCATTAGCTATAGATGGCCTTGTCCCTGATGTTTTAGGTCGGCGATTTTTACTTGAAGGGCATCCTCGTCTTGAAACTATCGCGCGAGCAGGCGATGTGGTTCGCTTCCCAGCAGACAGTGATTTACCCGATCCTTATGATGGGCTTATTCCAGATAGAGAACATTTAAAAGTTCATGCTTGTGTCGGATTACCATTATTTGCGGGACAAGATTTAATTGGTACGTTAACGCTTGATGGAATGGACCCTCATCAGTTTGATACCTTTAGTGATGAAGAATTACGTTTAATTGCCGCATTAACCTCTGGGGCATTAAATAATGCGTTATTGATTGAGCAACTCGAAAATCAAAATATGTTATTTACGCCAACCAATACGTTTAAGCCCACAGTCAAAACAGAAATTATTGGTTTATCGTCTTCGATGATGCAACTGAAAAAAGAGATAGAAATTGTTGCTCCCGCTGATATGAATATTTTAGTGAGTGGTGAAACAGGAACCGGTAAAGAGCTGGTGGTAAAAGCCATTCATGAAATGTCTAATCGTGCAGATAATCCGTTAGTCTATTTAAATTGTGCAGCACTTCCTGAAAGCGTGGCGGAAAGTGAATTATTTGGGCATGTAAAAGGGGCTTTTACCGGTGCAATTAGCCATCGTAGTGGTAAATTTGAAATGGCAGATAACGGAACGTTATTTCTTGATGAAATAGGGGAGTTATCATTATCACTCCAAGCTAAACTACTGCGTGTCTTACAATATGGCGATATTCAACGGATTGGTGATGATCGTAATTTACGCGTTAATGTACGTGTATTAGCCGCAACAAATCGTGACTTATGGGAAGAAGTCTTGGCGGGAAATTTCCGTGCTGATCTTTTCCATCGATTAAGCATTTTTCCTTTGCATGTTCCGCCATTACGAGAAAGAGACGAAGATATTTTGCTCTTAGTGGGTTATTTTTGTGAGCAATATCGTCAACGTTTTAATCTTACTCAAGTGATTATTAGCCCTGAGTTACGCCTTTATTTATTGCACTATTCTTGGCCGGGTAATGTGCGTGAATTAGAACATACCATTCACCGAGCAATTGTTTTAGCAAGAGCCGGAAATAAAACCGATAGTCTTATTTTACAAGTCAGCCATTTTGCTTTGGGGGCTGAAAATCCAGTTCACTCAGGCGCTCAAACGTTACCTTCAGAAGAAAAAAATCTAAAAGAAGCAACGGATGAATTTCAGCGAGATTTAATTAAACAAGCATTGTTACGTAATAACCAAAATTGGGCTGCAACCGCGCGAGAATTATCACTTGATCCGGCGAATTTACGTCGTTTAACAAAACGCTTGGGATTAAAATCATCATAATTTTAAAAGGGATGTTCTTAATGAAAAAAGGTAATTTGGGTGCGTGGTCCAAATTACCTTAAATAATTATGTTAGGATGATAAGTTGTTAATAGATTTCTATTTTCTGAATGCGTTCACCGTGATGGTTACCAGTTCTGTTAATGTGCTATAAAATTGGCTATACCCACTCATTTTTAATTTATTTAAATAGTGAGGTAGCCATGTGGTTAAATGAAGGGAAAATAATTCATTAACCGCGTCTTCTCTTTTTTCTGATGCCAATACTGCCGCTTGAAATAACATCAAACCGATATGATCAACAGGCTCTGGAAAAGGCGTGTTTACTTTTAAACGTTCCCGTTTTAAAAATTCACTCAATGCAAGGGTAGAATCCCCTTGTAATAAACCCTCAGGATCTAAATAAACCGAACCCCAAGGAGGGGCAGGCAATGCATTAGGGCCAACAAAAAGATTTTGCCATTGGTTTTTTAATTGCGCTGTATCGATAGAAGCGGAATCAATTAAACGTTCACACAAACGACTTTCAATTTTACAAGGCCACTGTGTTGCAAAATCCCCAGTTTTAAAAAAGTTGAGTGCAGTTTTATTGGTGTCATCATCAGGTGGGAATAAATAACAAATTCCCAATAAATTAAATGCAGCCGCATAATAAGAGAGTCTGCTCATAATTTTTGATACTTCCTTAAACAAACCCCAGTTAATGAGGTTTGTTTTTTTATTATTGAAACAACATGCTCAATGACGATTAGTGAATTGAGTAGAAAACATAGCGCAACATAAAGTCAGAGATAATGGCGATCACACAGCCAAGTGCAAAAATAGACTCAGTTGATTTATCTTGATTTTTAGGGGCTAGGAATTTCACTAAACTATAACCACAAGCCAATACGGCAAAGGTTGCTAAGATCCAACAGGTCGTGCGTAATGAACCAATAGAGTAATAGACTTGAATAGGTGATAACGGGAATGTCACCGATTTTTGGCTATATAGCGTACTCGTTAAATATTGCTCATAAAAAGGTTGATACAGTAATCGGCCAATTAAGCTAAATGCCATTATTCCCCATAATTGCCATTTCCAGCGCATTGGGAAAGAGGCTGGTGGTATTTCAATACCTAACTTATTTCCTATGCGTTGTAATACTTTGATCAGCAAAAAGAAAATAGCAGCACCCAGTGTTAACATTGCCCCGAAGAACATCACATAAGTGTTTGGGTC
This sequence comes from Proteus appendicitidis, assembly GCF_030271835.1. Lineage (NCBI taxonomy): Bacteria > Pseudomonadati > Pseudomonadota > Gammaproteobacteria > Enterobacterales > Morganellaceae > Proteus > Proteus appendicitidis. The sequence continues at coordinate 3,951,114 of NZ_CP127389.1, read as the reverse complement.
CATCCATGTCAAAATGGAGGTATGGCGATAAATCGATGCCATGCAATAAATATCAAATAGCCCAATCAGAATACTGGTGCTTAATAACAGCATTGAGAGTTTGCGAGTGCGCCAGAGCCATAAAAAAGTTACGCCTAGGCCGCCAACAAAAATAGCGGTGACGGCAACTTCACGACTTAGCCAAGCAGAAAAAACATTTCTAATCGCATTAGGGGCATTTAATGGCACACCTAAGTGAGTGATTGAGGCAATAGAGCCTAAACCCGCCAATCCGCAAATAACAAATAAGGCCAATAGCATAAAGCGATAGTAGCTTTCTGCATTGAGATAATGAGAAAGGCGACGAGCAAAAAGCCCTGTTGTTAGCGCAAGACCAATGGTCGCATTCATCATAAATGTGAAGATTAATAATGACCATTCATTCATTTTCTTTCTCCCTTATTATTAATTCCGTCATTATTGGCACCCTGATGTGGGTTAATAACAAGGTTAGGATGCGTTATTTCAGGGGAAGGTAAACCCGTGACATAATCTAAATCGCCATAGCGTTCACGTAGTTCATCAATAGGGCCAAATTGAATTGCACCTAGCGGACAAGTAGCGACACAAACTGGTTGTTCACCTTTTTGCTGTAAATCGATACAAAAGTCGCATTTTGACATCTGTTTGGTTTCTGGGTTCATCTGTGGCGCGCCATAAGGGCAAGACCAAGCACAAGCACCACAACCGACGCATTTGTCTGTATCTACCATCACAATGCCGTCACCTTCACGCTTATGCATTGCTGTAGTTGGGCAGTTTTTAACGCAAATCGGATCGTCACAATGGTTACAAGAAATAGATAACGTGTAAGCAAAGACATTATTGACCAGTGCGCCTTTAGGATTTCGGGTATAACCACCGCCCGTAATTTCATAGACACGACGAAATTTGCGTCCGACATCAAGGTTGTTTTTATCTTTACAGGCAACCTGACACGCCTTACAACCTGAACAGCGAGCGCTGTCGATATAAAATCCTAACTGTTTGTTGCTCACAGCGGGATAAACGATAAATTTACTCATGCTTTTGCTACCTCGACCAATAATGTTTGGTGAGCATTGCCGTGTGCCATTGCGGTGCTACGGGATGATGTTAATACGTTGGCACATCCACCTTGATCTATGCCTTTTGCATCAGGTTGCCACCAAGCACCTGCTTGCAAGGCGACGACACCAGGCATAATTCGTTGTGTTAATTTGACGGGAACCATCGTTATTCCGCGATCGTTATACACTTTGACTTTCTCGCCCTCTTTGATGTTTCTATCTTGGGCATCTAACGGGTTTAACCAGAGTTCTTGGCGTTGTACTTCTTGCAACCAAGGGTTGGCAAATTGCGTTGAGTTTGCGCGGTTACGCCCTTTCCATGTGATAAGTTGTAACGGGAATTTATCTGTTAACGTATCTTCAGGACCCTCAATAGCGGGTACATAATGAGAGAGTGCAGGAATATCGACATTATTCATGTCATATAAACGCTTAGAGAAAATCTCAATTTTGCCTGATGGCGTTGGGAATGGATTATTCTCGATATCTTGGATATTTTTCTCAAACGCCACATTTTGAGTATGAGGACGATGTTTTAATAGATGACGACGTTTAACCAATAGCTCTTTAAAGGTTGGGATACCGTCTTCAGGACGTTTAGCACTTGCATCATTGACTAAATATTCAATCCAATCGCGATCGGTCTCTTTACCTTCGCTAAATTGTTCGCCCACGCCTAATTTATCAGCAACTTCACGTAACCAATCGTAGTCAGTACGACGTTCAAATTCAGGCTCAATCACTTTTTCAGAAAGAATAATGTAGTCGCCATAACTCCATGTACCACCGATGTTCCAACGTTCTAAGAAGCTGGTTTCTGGCAGTAAAATATCGGCATATTTCGCACTTGGTGTCAGGTAGAGATCACTACAAACAATAAATTCTACTTTCGATTCATCCTCAAGTACTTTGGCGGCATGAAGAATATCGGTATTTTGGTTCGTCATGTAGTTACCCGCCATAGAGAAAATCATCTTGATTTCAGTATCAAGTTTCTCAGCATTCAGTAACCCATTTTTTGGTGTGACTAAGTTTTTATCTTCACACGCTTGCACCCAGTTGGTGATATTAATTTTCGCTTTTACTGGGTTGGTTAATAAGCTTGGCCCTGCGATGGTTTTACGCAGTTCAGAGTTTAATGCCATGCCATAACCCGCCGCCCAACCACCACGCACACCCACATTACCGGTGATAGTGGCAAGTAATGTTGCACCGCGCGCCGTCCGTTCACCACAAATATGGCGCTGAGGACCCCAGCCTTGCATTAATGCAGCCGGTTTTGTTGATGCGTATTCACGGGCTAATTGTTTAATCGTATCTGCGGGTACTTTAGTGATGGTTTCAGCCCATTCAGGGGTTTTCTTAATGCCATCTTTTTTACCCATTAAATAGGCAACTAAAGACTCATTTTCACCCACACCTTCAGGCATTTGGTGTTCATCAAAGCCAACAGTGTATTTATCGATAAAGGCTTGATCATGCAGGTTTTCACTGACGATGACATACATCATCGCATCCATCATGGCGTTATCTGTTGTTGGTAGTAACGGGATCCACTGATCAGCTAAAGAAGAGGCGGTATCAGAATAACGAGGGTCAACGACAATAAATTTAGTGCCGTTTTTCTTCATTTTTTGGAAGAAATGGTTTGAATGACCAAAAATAGTTTCGTTAGGATTATGACCCCATAAAATAACCAGAGGGGTATTTTCTAACGTATCTAATGTACTGCCACTGGCTGCGGTACCGTAAGTATAAGGCGTGACCGCAAGGGTATTACCGTTACTAACCGAGTGATAGTTTTCCAGAAAACCGCCAGTGATATTAAACAGGCGACGTAACATATTCGCACCGGAGAAAATACCGCCAGTGACGCCTGTACTTAAACTCACAAAGCGAGAAGCGGGACCATATTGCTGGTTAATGCGTTGCATATTTTGCGCAATAAGGGTGGTTGCTTCTTCCCAAGTGATGCGTTCAAATTTTCCTTCGCCACGTTTTCCAACGCGTTTCATTGGGTATTTTAAACGGTCTGGATGATAGACAAATTTTCGATAACCACGGCCTCGAACGCAGGCGCGCATAATAGGCATCTCTTCATCTAAATCTGCATCTGGGCGTGTGCTAATACGGGTAACTTTGCCATCTTTTACATGGGCACGAATATCACATTTACCGCCACAGTCGAAGCTGCTGCAAGTTGAAACAACGCGTTCACCATCTTCAGTTGTTATTGGTTTTACTGGAATCGCGTTATCTGTTGTCGCAGCAAAAGAGTTTGATGCGAGAAAAGGAAGCGTGACTAATGCTGAGCTAGCTTGAATAAAGTGACGGCGGCTAACATCGCTGAGAATGCTCTTTGTATCACTATCGTGATCGGACTGATTGCTCATAATGAACTCTACCTTAAACATAATAGGCGGATCCCGATATACCCGATACTTGATATAAAGAATGTGCGTGATTTTTCTAGGCTATGAATAAAGGGAATGTCTGGTATCCGCTGCATTATTATTGAATGCATAGATAATTGCAGAATGCTCGAAATAACCTCTGCGAAAGGGATAGTAGTTGATTAATCTTTTGCCAACATTCTAAAACCAGACAATGACATTTGAATTTCAGCCTATTTATTGACAGTGTTAAAAACACGTTTTTTGGATGTTAATAGGGTATGTTAAATAGATATCAAGAAGGTTGAAATTTCACATAGGGCATTTTCGTTATTTATTTAAATATATAACGATTTTAATTATATAGCCCATTATTTGCTAGTGTGTAGGGCGCGCGATAACTGCTATATTAAAAGGACGAAAATAAAAAGAGAGTGACCTAAATTGTGAGAAATGTACCTTTAAAAAGCGTTGATTCACTTGACCGAGATGTTATTGCGCTGGGTACAGACTATTTACCCAATACGTTGTTAGAAACGCATCAACATCGTCGAGCGCAATTTTTATACCCTGCAACGGGGTTAATTGAAGTCAGCACAGATGATGGTGAGTGGGTTATTCCACCGTCTTGTGGTGTATGGATCCCGCCAGAAACAGGGCATGAAACTCGTATGTTAGATGTGAGTACTCGAAGCTTGTATATCGAGCCTTCCGCAGCACCTCGTCATAGCAAACAATGTGAAGTTGTCAGTGTTTCACCTCTTTTTCGTCAATTATTGCTTGAAGCTGTAGATGTACCCGCAGAGTACGATAAAAAAGGGCGAGATGGTCTTTTAATGCAGTTAATCTTATGCGAATTAGCGAAAGCAAAACCGTTACCGTTTTTTGCACCTATTCCACAAGACAGTAAATTAGCTAAATTATGTCGCGATTTTATTCGTAACCCTAAAATAGACTCTTTACCGCAACAGTGGGCAGATAGATTACATAAAAGTGAGCGCTCTTTTAGTCGTTTTTTCCGCCAACAAACAGGAATGTCATTTTCACAATGGCGACAACAAGTCTGCTTATTGAATTCATTAACACAAATCTTATCTGGCCGCGGAATTACTGAAATTGCCTTTGATTTGGGCTATAACAGTGCCGGTTCATTCTCAACTATGTTTAAAAAGCAGATGGGACAATCACCTTCGCATTTTAGTATGGATGCACTGGATATCGATAGATTTTAGTTGATATTAAAAACGCGCCATTTAGACGCGTTTATTTTGTAGAAATCACTTCACAATTTAAGCCACTTTTGTCCTTACAATATTACGTAAACAATAAGGGAGAACCACTAAGCTAAGTGCAGTAATAATTGCAGTCGCAGTTAGCACGACAAAAAAGGCATTTTCAAAGGCGATGTTTGCCTGAGAGATAACCAGAGAAGCCACATCATTTGGTAATTTTTCTGCCACAATAAGTGCCTCATCTAAACTGTCATATACCGCATCATTAATTGTTAATGAGTCAGGTAGCATCAGTTTTAAGGTGTATACCGTACTCATTAAACTGCCCATAAAAGTCACACCAATCACACTGCCTAGCTCATAAGCCACATCTTCAATTGATGCCGCCATTCCTGCTTGTCTATCTGCAACACTCAACATAATTGATGTCGATGCGGTAGTAAAAATAATACCTAAACCAAAGCCGATTAAGAATAAGCTACCGATTAACACCATTGGCGATGTTGTTTGATAAATGGCAATTAACCACAGATTTCCCACTAAAGTAAGCATAAATCCGGCAATAATTAAGCGAACTTCACCTAAACGACCCAAGAAATAACCTGCCAATGGAGAAGCAAGTACAGAGCCAATTGGGATAGGTAAGATCACTAATGCTGCATTTAAAGGCGTAAAACCCGCAACAAGCTGTAAACGTTGGCTAAGCAATAATTCAATGCCTACAATGATCACCATAGAAAGCACCGCCATTAAAATACCGATACTAAAAAAGCGATTTTTAAATAGCTTAAAGTCAATCATTGGGTGAGTCTGTTTACGTTGGCGTAAAGTAAATAGGGTGAGGAAAACGACGGCAATAATGGTAGCAATCGTAGCTTCATTCCACTGTGTATAAGGTTTTCCTATTTCTTTTAAGGCATAAATGGCACTGATCAAACCCACTAAAATAAGTACTGAGCTTAAATAATCGATTTTATGGCGACCATGCCCTGCAAATGTAGGAATCAGCCAAATAGAAAACGGTAATACTAAAAGCACAATGGGAACGTTAATTAAAAAGACAGAACCCCACCAAAAGTTATTTAATAAAATACCGCCAATTAAAGGTCCTAAAGCAGCACCGCCAGATGCAACCGCAGACCAAATACCAATTGCAATAGCCCGCTCTTGTGGATCGCAAAAAACTTGGCGCACTATTGATAATGTTGCTGGCATACTCATTGCTGCTCCTACCGCTAAAAAACCACGAGAAGCAATTAAGGTTGTTGCGGTGGGAGAAAAAGCCGCACACAAAGAAGCGAGAGCAAATAGCGGTAAGCCACAAATAAAGAGTGTTTTATGACAGATCCTGTCTGTGAGCATACCCGCTGCGGGCAATAATCCAGCAACAATCAATGGATAAGCATTCATTATCCATAATTTTTCTGATGCACTTGCGTTTAAATCATAAGTTAAACGTGGCAATGCGGTATAAAGCACTGTTACATCAACAACAATCAGAAACAGCATGCTAGATACCAAAAGTAATACTATCCAACGTTTATAATCTTTTATCATAGAAATCTCAGTTATTTTTATGTGTATTATTTTTACTAGCGGCTACAATATAAATCCATACGACCGTATTGAAAAGGGGTTTTTTTATGGGACGTCAAAGAACCATTGATAGAGAAAAACTGTTAGAAGCTATCTTCGACATTGTGATGGAGCAAGGAGCGGCAGCATTAACGATTGATACTGTTGCAAAAAGAATGGGGATCTCAAAAGGAGGCGTTCAATACTGTTTTAGCAGTAAAGAGGCGATGATAGATGCCATGTTTGAACACTGGGAAGGCAGTTATGAAACGCAATTTAAAAAAATCGTTGAAAAGGATCATTCTCCTGATAATCGTGTTGCTGCCCATATTCATGCCACTCACAATCACGATAAAGTCTCTTTTGCCAAAGGGGCGAGTTTGATGGCGGCATTGCTACAAACGCCTGAATATCTGCAAAGTACAAAAGAGTGGTATCAGCAACGGTTAGCAGGTGTTGATACGACAACAGAAGCCGGAAAACGCGCTCGATTGGCATTTTTAGCGACAGAAGGCACCTTTTTACTGCGTTATTTTGGATTAATGGATATTGATGATAATGAATGGCAATCTATCTTTGAGGATATTGATTCAGAGTTACTTCAGCAAGGGAAAAGGCAATAAAAAAGCATGTTGTTAATGAGAAGAACAACATGCTTTTTATTGAAGATAATCGGGCTAAATGGCATTAGTAATACATGGAAATTAGTAATACATAGCAATTAGCTTATTATCTAGCTCTTTAACGTCAACGGGTGTATCGAAAATATCTTCGATAATATCTGCTTTCATGATCTCTTTTGGTGAACCGTGATAATACAGTTGTCCGTTACGCATGGCTAAAATATAGTCAGAATAAACAGAGGCAAAATTGATATCATGAATAACGATAATAATGGTTTTTCCTAATTCATCTGCGGCTTTTCGCAGAAGTTTCATCATGATCACCGCATGCTTCATATCAAGGTTATTCAGTGGTTCATCAAGCATGACATATTCTGTGTCTTGGCATAGCACCATTGCAACATAGGTACGTTGACGTTGCCCACCCGATAATTCATCTAGATAGCGATAACGAAATTCAGTTAAATTTAAAAAGTCTAATGACTCATCAATGACTTTTTTATCATCGAGCGTTAAACGACCTTTGCTGTAAGGATAACGCCCAAAACTGACTAATTCTTCTACGGTTAAACGACTAACAAACTGGTTTTCTTGACGCAGTATTGAAAGATTTTTAGCAAGAATATCGCTATCAGTTGCAGCAACATCCATACCATTAACGGTCACCATGCCACTTTCAGGAAGTAATAAACGTCCAATAACAGAAAGTAGTGTTGATTTACCCGCGCCATTAGGGCCGATGATCGAAGTAATACCGCCACGTTGAATTGTTGTTGTAATATTATCGAGAACGGTTGTGTCTTGATAACGTTTTGATATTTTGCTGATTTCAATCATATTAAAGTCTTCTTAACACCAAATAGATAAAGAACATCCCACCAACAAACTCAATCACAACAGAAAGTGTTCCTGTCATTTTTAAACCGTACTCTAAAACCAGTTGTCCACCGACTAAGGCAATCGTACCCAGTAGGAAGGCGACGGGCATCAAGAAACGGTGCTGGCTGCTGCCACTGATATGGTAAGCAAGGTTAGCGACAATTAAACCCAAGAAGGTTAACGGGCCAACTAAAGCGGTAGAAACTGCAACTAAAACAGAAATCAGTAACAGAATATAAGTGGTCTGCTTGCGGTAATTAATCCCGAGGTTAATGGCATTTGCTTGTCCTAATGCCATGACATCAAAGCTATAACGCATACGCCAAAGTAAAACACCGACAACCACAATTATGGCTAAGGCACAAAAGATAAGATCAGGAGTGGCACGAGTGAAAGTGGCAAACATGCGACCTTGTAAGATGGAAAACTCATTAGGGTCCATCAAACGTTGTAATAGCGTAGCCGAACTACGAAATAGCGTGCCTAAAATAATCCCAATCATGAGGACTAAATTAATGTTAAAGCGTACAGAGCTAAACAGCCAGCGGTAGAGTACAACGGAAAATAGCACTAGTAATGTCGATTCTAAGAAAAACTTAGATAGGTTCAACATCCACGAGGCAGGCATATCGCCTTCAAAGAAAACAAACACGGTTTGTAGCAATACAAACAGGGCTTCTAATCCCATTAGTGAAGGCGTCAAAATACGGTTATTGGCGATGGTTTGAAACAATATCGTGGAAACACCCGCAGCAAAAGCCACCACAATCATAGTAAGAATGATGTAAGCGCGGTGAGTCAAAATATAAGAGATATTGCCGTTTAGGTTTATCGTCATAAATAACACAATAGATAATAACGATGCCCCTAATAATAACCAGATGCGAGACATAGGTGAGAGGCGCATTTTCTTATGTTCGACAGCGCCAGTACATTTGCTAATTATGGATGAATTAACTTTTTGCATAACGTTGCTGCTTTAATATTAAGAAAAGGAAAATAACGGCACCCACTGCGCCCAAAATAACGCTGGCAGGAATTTCAAATGGGTAGCGAATAAGGCGGCCAATCACATCACACAGTAAAACAATCGCACCACCACTTAAGCAAACCCAAGGAATGGTTTTGCGGATGTTATCGCCCATCACTAAGCTCACCAGATTAGGCACAATTAAGCCGAGGAAAGGTAATGCACCGACAACAGAAACCACAACACCACTGATAAGCGCGATAATCGATAATCCAATGATCATCACTTTGCGGTAATTGAGTCCTACGTTAATGGAAAATTCACGTCCCATTCCGGCAACAGTAAAGCTATCTGCAACCCAACACGCCATGATTGCTAACGCACCGACAAGCCATAACAGCTCATAACGGCCTTGTAGCACACTTGAGAAATCGCCACTTGTCCATGCATCTAATGATTGCAGTAAATCGAAATATACCGCTAAGAAGATGGTGAGTGCGCCAATAACTGCACTGAGCATAATGCCGACTAAAGGAACTATCAGTGTTGTTTTTAAGGTGATCCTTTGCAAAAGCAACATAAACAACAACGTACCCAAAAGGGCAAAAACCGTTGCGACCATCATTTTGGTAAAGATGCCAGCCGCGGGAAAGAGCAGCATGACGACTAATAATCCCAGACTTGCAGATTGTGTGGTTCCTGCAAGAGAGGGTTCGACGAAGCGGTTTTGAGTGAGTAGTTGCATGATTAAACCTGCAACACTAATGGCACCACCGGCGAGTAATAATGATAGGGTTCTTGGAACTCGGCTGATAAAGAAGATATCACGCATATCAGGATCAGAAAAAAGAGAAGCAGGAGTAATATCTCCTGCGCCGACAAATAGACTGATCATTGAGAGGATAGCGATAACCCCTATCCCCAATGATAAATGGAACGTTTTCATTCAGTTACTTTATTTTTTTTGATCCAATGCCTGATTAATTGTATCCATTAAGCGAGAGTAAGTTTGGATCCCGCCAGAGATATAAATGGAACTTGCATCAAGATAGATAACTTGATCTTTATTCCAAGCATTTACTTTTCTTACCAGTGCATTATCTAGAACTTGTTGAGCAGGTTGTGAATCTTCACGACCAATTGCGGCATCACGGTCAATAACAAACATCCAATCTGGGTTAAGTTTTAACAGTAATTCAGAGTTAACGATGTTGCCGTGTGAACCTGGGCTATCAAAAACATAAGCGGGTTCAAAACCTAATACATCATAGATAAAGCCAAAGCGAGAGCCTGGACCATAAGCAGAAATTTTACCGCCACTGACTAAAACGACCATTGCTTTACCTGCGTCTGGCGTTTTGGCTTTTACGGTAGCAATTTTGCTATTGAAATCAGCCAGTAATTTTTTGGCTTGTTCTTCTTTGCCAAAAATTTGACCTAATGTTGTTGTACGTTCAGCAAGGCTTTCGACAAAATGTTTAGGGTCGATATCCATTGAAATCGCAGGTGCAATTTCACTTAATTTTGGGTACGCATCACGAGCACGGCTACCACTTAAAATTAAATCAGGTGCTGTTGTGCTGAGCTTTTCATAGTTAGGCTCAAATAATGCACCTTCATTGATATAGTCGTTCGGATTGGTGTACTTCTCTAAGAATTTTGGTAAATGAACATTCGTTTGTGGAAGACCAACAATAGGAGCACCTAATGCATCAATAATATCGAGGGTTTCCATATTCATCACAACCACTTTTTGTGGATGTGCAGGGATTTCAGTTGTCCCTTGGAAATGTTCAATCGTGAGAGTTTGTTTCTCTGCTGATTGTGCTGTTGATGTGTCTTGAGCGTTATCACAACCAGCGATAACAAGTGAAGAAAGCAGTAAAAACAGTGGGCTTAATGACTTTTTAAACATTCTCTTTCCCATATTGTTGCAACACGAAATAACACGGATCTTTACAGCAGTGGCCTAAATGTCGATCCACAAAGAAGACGATAATACCATCAAAAATATAAAGAGTAATGATACTAATTCACATTCTCATAATAATAAAGAATTAACTTGACTTAAATGGCGAAATTTTGCGAATGGTCATAGATGTTGATCAGAAAGACAAATTTCGTGACGTGAAAGAACTCTTCAGATTATTTGCTCAATTTGTGAAGAGTGTCAAAAGAGTAGGTCAAGGAGAGACAATTCTGAACTGATAAGAAATATCGTTAACTAGTATCATTGCGTATACTTCATTCAAGCAGAAACAATCCTTATTTTAATCTTACTTCGGTTTCTGTACTGACACAGTAATGAATGCACAAGAGAAAGCCTTGTTATCTCTAGGGTAAATCGTTGCCAACTCAAGAGGGTTTTATGCAAAAGAAATATATTTACTTATTTTGTTCTGCTGGCATGTCAACATCTCTTCTCGTGACCAAAATGCGAGCGCAAGCAGAAAAATATGAAGTGCCTGTGGTCATTGAAGCATTTCCTGAAACCTTAGCGGCACAAAAAGGACAGGATGCGGATCTGATTTTACTGGGTCCACAAATTAGCTGGATGTTGCCTGATATCCAAAAATTACTCCCTAATAAGCCGGTCGAAGTGATCGATTCTTTGTTATACGGAAAAGTAGATGGCTTAGGCGTGTTAAAAGCCGCTGTCGCCTCTATTAAAAAAGCATCTGCAACAACAAATTAATTCTATTTTTTATTTTTTTATTATTTCTATTCCAGTCAAAGAGCGAATTTTTCAGCAAGCCGAGCAATTAGCGGCATTTTAAGGGTATTTTTCTATGAGTAAGTTTATTGGTTCACTTGAAAAGGTACTCCTTCCTTTTGCGGTTAAAATTGGAAAGCAACCTCACGTTAATGCAATTAAAAATGGCTTTATTCGTTTAATGCCATTAACCCTTGCAGGGGCAATGTTTGTACTTATCAATAACGTTTTTCTTAGTTTTGGTGATGGCTCCTTCTTTTATTCTTTAGGTATCCGCCTTGATGCATCCACAATAGAAACACTCAATGGTTTTAAAGCCATAGGGGGGAATGTCTATAACGGTACATTGGGCATAATGTCGTTGATGGCACCGTTCTTTATCGGGATGGCATTAGCCGAAGAGCGTAAAGTTGACCCGATTGCGGCAGGCTTACTCTCTATTGCGGCTTTTATGACAGTAACACCTTATAACGCAGCGGGTGCATATGCAGTCGGCGCGAATTGGCTAGGCGGGGCAAATATTATTTCAGGTATCATTATTGGTCTTGTTGTGGCTGAAATGTTTACTTTTATTGTGCGTCGCAACTGGGTTATCCGTTTACCAGATAGCGTGCCAGCATCTGTTTCACGTTCATTCTCTGCATTAATTCCAGGCTTTATTATCTTATCAGTGATGGGGATTGTTTCGTGGGGATTAGCGACGTATGAAACGAACTTCCATCAAATTATTTTAGATTCTATCTCAACACCATTAGCATCAATGGGATCTGTGGTTGGTTGGGCTTACGTTATCTTCACTTCTCTACTGTGGTTCTTTGGTATTCATGGATCGCTCGCCCTTGCTGCACTTGATAGCGGTATTATGACGCCTTGGGCGTTAGAGAACGTCTCAATTTATACAGAATATGGTTCAGTGGAAGCGGCACTCGCAGCGGGTAAAACATTCCATCTCTGGGCGAAACCAATGTTAGATTCCTTTATCTTCTTAGGGGGTACAGGGGCAACACTGGGACTTATTCTGGCTATCTTTATCGCATCTCGTCGCGCTGATCATCGCCAAGTGGCAAAACTGGCATTACCAGCAGGTTTATTCCAAATTAACGAACCGATTATTTTTGGTCTGCCTGTCATTATGAACCCAGTGATGTTTATTCCATTTATTCTTATTCAGCCTATCCTTGCTGCAATTACGGTGACGGCTTATTACTTAGGGATAATCCCACCAGTAACAAATATTGCACCGTGGACAATGCCAACCGGGCTAGGTGCCTTCTTTAATACTAACGGTAGTATTGCGGCACTGTTATTAGCACTGTTTAACTTGGGTGTTGCCACACTGATTTATCTTCCTTTCGTGATTATTTCAAATAAAGCGCAAACTGAAATTGAAAAAGAAGAAAGTGAAGAAGATATTGCCAATGCGTTGAAATTTTAAGTGATAGAAAATACAAGTGCAGAGGCTTCTCTGCACTTGCCAGTGTCAAAGAGGGAATATGATGTTAGATATTGAAAATGCTGTTGATAGCAGTGCAACCGATGATGAATTTGAAGAGATCATTATGGGGCTTATCATTAATTCAGGCCAAGCGCGTAGTGTGGCTTATGGTGCATTAAAAAAAGCCAAAGAAGGTGATTTTGATGGCGCGAGAAAATTAATGGAACAATCTCGCGAAGCATTAAATGAAGCACATAAAATACAGACTCGTTTAATTGGTGATGACCAAGGTGTAGGAAAAACGAAAGTTAGTTTGGTATTAGTTCACGCACAAGATCATTTAATGACCTCGATGTTAGCCAGAGAGTTAGTGACAGAATTAATCGAGTTACATGAGAAGATAAAATAAGATGAATACCGTGGTGGAGTCATTGAGAGCGCAAAGCGAAATACGCATGGTCTATGAAGATCAGCTATTTAATGGCAAAAACTTTCATGTCTTTATTTATAATAAAACAGAAAGTGTTAGTGGATTGCATCAGCATGATTATTATGAATTCACCATCGTATTAACAGGGCGTTATTATCAAGAGATTAATGGTAAAAAGATTTTATTAGAACGGGGCGACTTTGTTTTTATCCCCATAGGTTCTCATCATCAAAGTTTTTATGATTTTGGTGCAACTCGCATTTTAAATGTGGGAATTAGTAAAGCCTTTTTTGATAAACATTATCTCTCGTTATTGCCTTCTTATTTTATTGCCTCACAAGTTTATGAATTGAAAAATGAGTTTCTGTCCTATATTGAATCGGTTATTGGCTCCCTGAACTTCCGCCATACTGAATTTAATGAATTTATTGAAATTGTCACCTTTAATGTGGTGAATAGATTACGACACCATCGAGAAAATAGAACACAAGACGATATTCCCTTATGGCTGAAAGACACTGTAAGCGAGATGCATGACAAACAAAAATTTGGTGAAAATGCATTGGTTAATATGGTGATGTTATCCGGGAAATCACAAGAATATTTAACCCGAGCAACTCGGCGTTATTACGATAAAACACCGATGCAAATTATTCATGATATTCGAATTAATTTTGCGAAAAAACAATTGGAAATTACAAACTATTCGATAACAGATATTGCTTTTGATGCGGGTTACAGCAGTCCAAGTTTATTTATTAAGACATTTAAGAAAATAACTTCGCTGACACCAAATAGTTATCGGAAAAATTTATACAGTATTAAAGAAACAAACTAATTCATTATTAAGCGTAAGAAATTAATCAACAATAAAGATTAATTTTATTGAAAATAGAGAGAAAGAAGAAAATAAGCTTATTTTCTTCGTGGCTCTTTACGCCTTAATTTCGCCATTAATACACAAATAACAGCACTATTACGCTGTATGGGAGTATTTTATGAGTCATAAATTAAAAGTAGTTACCATTGGTGGTGGAAGCAGTTATACGCCTGAATTATTAGAAGGTTTTATTAAGCGTTATCATGAACTACCGATCACTGAATTATGGTTAGTGGATGTTGAAGAAGGGAAAGAGAAGCTCGATATTATTTTTGAGCTTTGCCAACGCATGGTAAAAAAGGCGGGTATTCCTTTAACCCTTTATAAAACTCTGGATCGCCGTGAAGCATTAAAAGAGGCTGATTTTGTCACAACACAATTGCGTGTTGGTCAATTAAAAGCAAGGGAGCTTGATGAATCTATTCCTTTAAGTCATGGTTATTTAGGACAAGAAACCAATGGTGCTGGTGGGCTATTTAAAGGCTTACGTACTATCCCTGTTATTTTCGATATTATTAAGGATGTTGAAGAAATTTGCCCTGATGCGTGGATCATCAATTTTACCAATCCAGCAGGCATGGTAACAGAAGCCGTTTATCGCCATACCAATTTTAAGAAGTTTATTGGGGTTTGTAATATTCCAATCGGCATGAAGATGTTTATTACCGATGTTTTGAAATTAACGGATAAAGATGAACTCTCTATTGATTTATTTGGCTTAAATCATATGGTGTTTATTAAAGACGTTATTGTAAATGGTCAATCCCGTTTTCCTGAATTATTAGACGGTGTGGCTTCAGGAACATTAACCGCTGGCTCTGTGAAAAATATTTTTGACCTGCCCTTTAGTGAAGGGTTGATCCGCTCTCTTAATATGTTGCCGTGCTCTTATTTACTGTATTACTTTAAGCAAAAAGAGATGTTAGCTATTGAAATGGGCGAATATTATAAAGGTGGCGCTCGCGCTAAAGTAGTACAAAAAGTCGAAAAGCAATTGTTTGAATTGTATAAAGATCCTGA
Source organism: Proteus appendicitidis (assembly GCF_030271835.1). Taxonomy (NCBI): domain Bacteria; kingdom Pseudomonadati; phylum Pseudomonadota; class Gammaproteobacteria; order Enterobacterales; family Morganellaceae; genus Proteus; species Proteus appendicitidis. The sequence continues at coordinate 3,935,876 of NZ_CP127389.1, read as the reverse complement.
TTTAAATATCAAACCAAAAGAGTTGGAATTACGTGGTGGGGCTTATTATTCTGATGCCGCCTGTGAAGTGATTAATGCTATTTATAATGATAAACAAGCTGAACATTATGTGAATATTCCTCACCATGGTCATATCGATAATATTCCAGCAGATTGGTCAATTGAAGTGACCGCTATTTTAGGGCGTGATGGTGCTAAACCCCATCCTCGTTTAACGCATTTTGATGAAAAAGTAATGGGATTAATTCATACCATCAAAGGCTTTGAAATCGCTGCCAGCAAAGCGGCTATTAGTGGAGAATTAAATGATGCTTTATTAGCGATGAACTTAACACCGTTAGTACTTTCAGATAAAGATGCAGAAGTACTTACGCGTGAAATGTTATTAGCACATAAAGCACATCTACCTAATTTTGCTAAAGCAATTGCTGAATTAGAAAAAGCCTCTCATTAATTGTCGGTAGATAAAAATAAGTCATAAGGAGACAGAATGGCTGGTTTATTAATTGTGAATGCGGATGACTTTGGGCTGAGTAAAGGTCAAAACTACGGTATTGCAGAGTGTTTTCGTTATGGTGTAGTTAGCTCAACAACCGCACTCGTCAATGCTGAAGGAATTAAACACGCAGCACAATTGCGTCATGAATTGCCTGGATTAGGTGTAGGGCTTCATTTTACGTTGACGATGGGTAAACCGCTGTCTCCTTTACCTTCTTTAACTCGTGAAGGTGTACTAGGAAAATGGGTATGGCAAATGGCAGAAGAGGGCAATTTACCGCTTGATGAAATACGTGTAGAGCTTCACGCACAATATCAACGTTTTATTGAGATCTTTGGTTGTGCGCCAGACCATATTGATAGCCACCATCATGTGCATATGTTTAAACAAATTTTTCCTATTGTGGCGGAGTTTGCCAAAGAAAAATCGCTACCAATGCGCGTTGATAGACCGTTAGCGCAAAAAGAGGGCATTGATACTCAAGGCGTGATAAGTAGTGATGGTTTTGATAGTCAATTTTATGGAGATGAAATCACTCAAGCATTGTTTTTAAAGGTGCTTGATGAATCGAAAGCGCGTCATGAGCATTCTATTGAAGTGATGACACATCCTGCTTTTGTGGATAATCCACTGCGCGCAAGTGGTTATTGCTTTCAGCGCTTAACGGAGCTTGAGGTATTAACAGATACCACGTTAAAACAAGCGATTGTGGAACGAGGTTATCAGCTAGGCACTTACCAAGATTTAATAAAATGATTTAGAAAGTCGTTTAGACAATCGGTGTCTGTGTTATTCCCTAGTGTGGGTCTTTTGCATTATTTTGCCTCTGTTTTTATAAAGCAGAGGCATTTTTGTTTTTAAGTGTTTTTATTAAGTAATAATAATTTAATTAAAAACGATAACCAATATTAGCTACGAAGCCATCTAAAACAATGCGATTATCGGTATCTTTAAATTTAAAACGGCTATTTTCATAACCGAGAGAAATAGAAATCATTTCTGCTGGATTAATGATTAAACCTGCGCCCCAACTAAATGCATTTTTCTTTAATTTTTTTAATTCTGAATTTTCAGATTTAAATTGAATTTGGCTCATACCTGCGGTGCCATAAACACTAATAAAATCATTTAAACGGATTGTCGGGCCAGCCATAACAGAGTAATAACGTGCATGAACATCTTTAAAGAAAGTATTAATAGATTTGTTTAAATCATATTCATTTTGCGCGTAAGTCGTTGTTGCTAAAATACCAAATTGTGAATTAATTTCTTGACGAATAGATAAAACACCACCATGAATTGGGTTTTGACCTGCCATTTTGACTTGTGCATAACCTGCTGAAAGTGTGGTTTTATCTAATTTAAAATTGTTTTGTGCATAGACAGAAGATGTCGCCAATAAACCAGTAATAAATAAAGTTGATAGTAATTTTGTTTTCATTAGTTATATCCCATAATTTAAATAATAAGAATGTATTATTAAGCAATGGAATTATAATAATGAGTCTATTTTTAATGGAATAAAAAATAGCACGTAAATTTAAATGTGGTTGTTTTATTAAAGAGTGGTATTAATTATTATCAATATTATATAAATAATATTTGGGTAATATAATTTACTATAACGATAAATAAAAAATAATAATGGAAATAAAAGAAAAAGCTCTCTAAATAATAATAGAGAGCTTTTTTAGGTTTATTTAAGACCTAAATCGCTTTGTAGGCTAATGACCTGATTTTGTAAGTTCTCTAACTCAAGTTGTTTTTCCATCACTGATTTTGATGGATTGTTTTGTACCGCTTTCATTTGTTTATCAATTTCATTGATCTGCTTTTGAATATCATTTTGCCCTTTGGTTTTTTGGCGAATTTGATTTAACAGATTGCTCATGGATTGATTTAATGCGCGTTGGTTTGCTTGTTGAGTTTTGAGGCTCGCATTGGTTTGTTGCTTTTCTTTTTCAATGGCAGCTAAAACCGCTTTAAATTCTTTATTTAATGCTTGTTCGTTGCCTAGAATCGCTTTTTTCTGCTCAATACGGTTATCGTAAGTCCCTGAGTAATTACAATTAAATTTTGTGATAATGCTGACATCACCCGTTGTTGGATCACAATCCGCCGGATTAGTCACACATCCACTTAAAAGTAAGGTCATCCCTACAAGGGAGAGTGGTAAAAATTTCATTATCATCCTTTTTAACGTTAACTAAGTTTTATTGCTGTACGTTGGGTATAAAGGCTATCAAGTTCTTCTTGTAAAGACGTCACTTGTTGCTTCATCCCATTAATTTGTTTATCAAGCTGTGCTGTCTTTAAGCCATCTTGACGACTTTGAGCCGCGATATCACGCCATTCACTTTCACGTTTTTTCATATCCGCTAAACGAGAACGAAGTGCTGCGATATTGGCATCAATACCTTTTAATTGTTTTTCAGCTGCAGCTTTATTGAGGCGTTGTTGTTTCATATCTTGCTCAATTTTTGCCAACGCTTTTTTATCGTCGTTGATGACGGCTCTTGCGGTATTTGAGGCACTTTGTAGGCGCTGATTCTCTTTTTTCACATCCTCTATCATGGAGTTGAGCATTTCTTCTTTCGAGGCGTAATTTTGGCGCTTGTTGTCTAAATAGGCATTTGCACCAATACCGATACCACAACCCGCAACAGCAGCAATAAGCATACATGCGCCTTTATTGCTGGAATTTGAGACTAAACAGCCTAATGCACCAATAGCGGCCCCCCCCGCACAAGCCCCAATCCCCGATTTACTGAAAAACTCCATATCACTGTTATTTTTCAATCGAGGATCAGTACCGCTATTACTTTGACACCCTGATAAAGCAAGTACGGCACTAATACCAAGTACTGCCATAAGTTGTTTGTTCATACCACACCTATTATCCCAAGTCTCTGTTATTGTTTTTTGCACGCTTCAAGCCATTCATTCCGTGAAACTTTACCGTTAGCCCAATATCCTTGGAGTCCCTGCATATATGTTGAAAGGTACGTATTTAAATTTGATTTTCCTCTGGCTTCCATCAATTGGCGTACCACGTCAATTTGTGGTTTCACCAAAGAAGCATCATACGTTGTTGCCATATCCACTAATGTGTCTGCGTAATAACTCACGACAAAATCAAGGGTTTTCTTATGTTCGTTAACTTGCTCTTGACGTCGTTCGCAAGTGGCATCTTTTGCGCCCGCAGGACAATTTTTCTCATGTAATGCGATTAATCGATCATAGAATTCGCCATCATCTTTTAATTTGGTACATAGAAAAGCACCTAATTGCAATGAAGTACGGATAGCTTGATCGCGTTGCTCATCACGCAGCTGTGCATTTGCTCGTAATGTATTTTTCAATTCAGCTAACTGTTTTTTCAGCGCTTCATCTTGTACTTGAGTGGAGAGTGTATTCAGGCTATTAATGGAATTATCGCTATTGTTTTTTGAGTTATTATTTGCAGGTTTCTCATTACCTAATTGTTGCCACTCTTTTTCTATCTCTTTGATTTTGTCGCGTGAGGTTAATGCTGGTGCGACAATTGCTAAACGAAAGCCCGTGTATTTATTTTTATTTGCACCGGTATTGGTGTAATAAGGCTCTTCTTGACGCCATGAACTGCGCATATCACTTTCTGGGGTGAGATAACTGCCCCCGCGCACAATAAAGCCACCCGCTTGTCCATGTAAGCGGTCGAGTTTATTTAATCTAAAAGGCTCAAACATCATTTCAGCGACATTCCCTAACATGTCATGTAAGCCTAATGGATTAGGTGATAACAAACCGGTTAACTGTAATGAACCATTAGCAGATTGACTGCCCGCAGACCAAATATAGTTTTTGGTGCCTTCAGGCATTGGGAAGCGCACATCACGAAATTCTGAGGCTGAGACTTTTAAACCACCGCGCGCTGCAAATTCCCACTCAGTTTCTGTCGGTAATCGTGCAAAACCTTTTGCACCATCTTCAACAGGCAGTGCTTCTGGATGTTTACTTCTTAACCATTGGTTATATTGATCTGCAAATTGCATTGCTTCATACCAACTGATATTCACTTTTGGTAAACGTAATTTATTTGAAGCAGCAGGGCACTCTTTGCCGTTAATCACGCTTTGCATGGCGTTATATTGCAAATCAGTAACGGGGTATTTTGCCATAAGATAATAACGGCCTTTCTCTTTACCTTTTAATGGAAAACTACCCGCAATATGTTCTGCTCGTGATTGTTCTAAATAGCCCCATTCATCGCCTTCTTGCCCTAATGTCACGCTGTAGTCTTGTAATGGCTGGCTTAAGGGGATGGTGACTTGGCGAAAGACCATTGAACCTTCACAAGGGAAAGGCAAGATCACATCATCAGGCAACGCTTTTGGGTTAACGAATTTATCGTCCCATTTGGCAGATGCGGTAAAACTGCTAGATAACAGCGCGAATGATAAAGTTAGAAGCGATAAATTAAATTTCACGTAAGCTCTCCGCAGGTTCAATCGAAACGGCACGTAATGCGCCAATACTTGCCACTACTAAAGCCACAAGTAAGGCGCTGCACATGGCAATCAATAAATCCCAAAATGTTAACTGACAGACAAAGGATTGTTCAGGTAAATGTGTGCCTAATAATGTGGTAAATAAGGTGCTACCGATACCATAAAGCCCCAGAGCTAAAATAAAGGCAACACTGGTTAATAGCAGCGCTTGCAACACAATATATAAAGAGACTGCAAATTGACGAAAACCCAACAGGCGTAGTACTGCCATGTCTTTACGTTTTCGGTCAATATTGGCAAGGAATGCACCAATTAATGAGGCAATACAGCCTAATAGTGATACCCAAGCAATGACGGAAAAAATAACGTTAAGGACGTAGCTGATTGCTTTTACCGAATCTATTTGGCTTTTTTGTGTCATCACATCAATGTGTTGTTGTCTAAACCAATCATCGAGTGGTGCGATGGCATCTAAATTTGTTGCATACAGGCGAGCTTTGGCAAATTGGGTTCTTGGTTTCGCTTCTGTGCCTTGTGTTACGCCAAAAAGAGGCGCTTGATAACCATCTCGGTAATCTTCCATTGCCACTAAAACATCAAGAGAAACAAAAGCGGCTGCCCGTGAAAATTTGCTATCACTGATAATGGCACCGACAGTAAAGGTGCGTTTGGCGCGTTCATTGACGCCATTAAGCTTGCGGCTGATAAATAAGCGGACACTATCGCCTACATTAGCCTGTAGTTTTTGTGCCGCATTGGCAGAGAGCACCAAGGTGTCTGCATTTTGAGGAATAGCGACACCCTCTAATAAAGGATCGTTTTCTGCTGTTGGGATCACTTCAGCATTATCAATAAAATGTTGCCCATCAATCACAATATCGGCTTGTGTGTTTAAGCTACGTGTTAATGGGATAACAAAACGTACCTCTTCTTTGTGTGCAATATCATTAAACCAACTTTGTGGATAATTGCCATTGCCTAACATACGTATTTCAAGGTTACGGGGATCATTAAGTAGTTGGTTGTGAAGCTGCGTCACAATGCCGTTTTTTAATCCAAATAGCAGTAATAGTGGCGCAATCACTGAGACTAAAGAGAACACAATACAGAGTGCGACTTTGCGATCATAAATTAAGTCACGCCAAGCAAGTGAACTGAGTAAACCAAGGCGATTAGGATTGGCGCTATTGTTTGATAAAGACACTACCGCCCCCCTGTAGTTGTGCATGATAGTGACTAAATTCAAAACGCTCGACTAAAGACCAATCGTGACTAACAACCAGCGCAGAGATATCGAGTTGTTTTACCATCTCTACAATCAATGCATACAGCGCTTGTGCATTATGAGGATCGAGAGCGGCTGTTGGCTCATCGGCAAGTAATAAAGCAGGCTCATGAGCGATTGCGCGAATAAACGCAGCGCGTTGACGTTCACCAATGGAGAGCTGACGAGGAAGGCGATTAAGTAAAGGGCGTAATTGCAGATGATCAATTGCGTGATCAAGCCAAGCAGAGTGCGGTGTTAACCCTAGCATCCTACGTGGTAATTGAATATTTTGCATAACAGTTAAAAAGGGAAGTAATCCGCCACTTTGGAGCATAAAACCTAATTTTTCAGCACGCAATGAGGCGAGTGGCGTTTGTTCATTACTTAACACCGCTTGCGTGATAATTAAATTATCACCGAGTTGAAAATGGGTTAATTCATCAGGACGTAAAATCAGCCCGATCATTTCCAACAAGGTGCTTTTACCGCAACCACTTAAGCCCGTTAGCGCGCCGATTTCCCCTTTTTCAAGGGTCAATGAAGGAAGCGCAACACGAAAACCGTGTTGCGCATCACCACGCGTAATTGCCATGCCTTCAATCTGGATCATTAAGGCAAGTTTTCCAGTGGTACAGGATAAACGTGATCGCGAGGATCGCTTTGTGGTGCAAGGGATATCCAACGATCAACATCTTCGTTATAGCGTTGATAATATTGCAACTTCGTATTGAGTCGGCGGATAAATTTCTCTTGCTCTAGACCATCCCAGCTTTTCCATGTCTCTTCATCTAACCCTAAAACTTCACTTAAGTAAGGGAGGTTTTCGACATATTCACCGAGCAGGCCCATTTCGCCTAATTTGGTCGCTGAACCTTGCTTGATTTGATTTGGATCGTTACCCATTGTGGCGGCAATTGAGCGCAAATCCGCAAACATATTATCTGGAGAGATCAAACCTTCATTAGCGGCATTAACGATTTTTTTCATCACATCGCTTAAATCACTCAACTCACTTTTAGTCAGTAAAACCTGTACTTCTGTGGTTGGAATATTTTGCTGCAATAAATCGCGGTCGCTTATCCATGCTTTAAACACAGGAGGCGCTTTTGTACCTTGTTTTTCACCTAAATAGGCTAAACGCATGGCATAGCCTAAGTCGTGTGCGTCGTTAAGTAAGGTATCTGTCTCTTTGTTTTTGCTATAAGCAGGATCAGCATTTACTGCGCTACCCACAGCCGCTTCGCCACGATAAGCCGTTTGAATTTGAGTAGTTACAGCAGTTGCTAGGCTATCGACCATCCGACCAAAGCTATTGATATCCCCTGAATTAATTGGGTAATAAAGCGATTTGTGTAAGAAAGGATTGAGCGTTAGCGCTTCATATTGTGCTTGTGCAGAAGCGTGATTTTTTGCACCTGATGGCGTTTTTAAATGCAGTGTATAAAGTGCAACACCGCGATAGGCGGCTTCTTGGCGAATTTGCTCAGCGTCGAGCTTAGTGGATGAAAGAGGATCATCGCCCGTTAATGCGCCTGCATCGGTGATTAAAATAACGTAACGCGCACCAAAGCGTGTCCAATCAACATCATCAAGAGCTTGCATTACACCTGCGTAAGCATCTTCATCAAAACGACTACTTGAGACTTTAGCTTGGCGTAATTCTTTAACTTTGTTCAGAAAATCAGGGCCATCTTTTACATCATTGGGATTTACAAACATTTTGCTGTCGTATTCCAATGCAGGTACGGCTTTGATATTAGAGCGAAACGCCACCAAACCAAATTTAACCTTATCCAACATATTGTCTTTTTCGACTTGGGCGTAAACCTTTTGAATCGCTTCTTTGGTTCTATCAATGTAAGGGTCCATTGATATTGTTGAGTCGATAACAAACACTACTGCGGCAGAAAAACCTTGCATCATATTGTCAGCATCTTTGCTGTTAGGTGTTGCTGGTTTTGTACTGTTTGCAGTGGCATTCGCATTCTGTGCGTCTTTGCTGTCTTTGGTTTGTGAAGAGACAGAAGCCACATTGAGCACTCGTACTTTATAACCCGCATCAGTAAAGACTTCATCAGAGCCTAATACAGGCAGTAGATAAAAATTACTTTTCTGATCAATCATATAATCAGGCTCTTTTGCTAAAACAGCCGGATTCACTTTTTGGTTTTTGATATCTGCTAAAAAGGGCTGGTACTGTTTTTCAGGAGTAGGGCTTTCAAGTAAGCTTTCAACCGTTTGCTTATCTTTGAAAAACAGCATTGGGTTACGACCCGCAGGGTTAGTAAATGCGAGTGTTAGCTGCATTTTCCACTCTGATGTACAACTTGCATTCATCCAACCGCTAATATGACCTAAGCTATCAGGGCCAACTTGTAGCCACTCATTAGCGCCTTGTTTTTGGCGTTGATAAACATAAAAACGGCTAAATGCGGGTTGCTCTTTACCTTTTGCGCCAACAGTGTCAGCAACTTGGCAACCTGGATAAGTTAATACGCGTTGATAGAGGGTCTTTTTACCCTCTTGTAATAGCGGCTTTTTCTCTTCAGCATTTGCTGTCGCTGTTAGCATTAAACCACTGAGAATAAGAGTAAGCCAATGAGACTTTTTCATGCGACTTTCCTATTTTTTCAAAGCTTCAAGACGCGCTTTGGCGTCACTGTTTTGTGAGTCATGATTTAGAACCGCTTCGTACCAATAAATGGCGGTTTCTTTGTCTGCACTAAAGCAGCCTTGTGCTGATGCGGTTTCTGGATCGTATTCACGAGCGTAATTCAGTGCGATATCAACATCACCTGATTGGGCTTTATAAGCATATAAACGCTGAGCAACATCACATTGATTGTTCTGTTTTGCTTGTTCAATCGTTGCAAGGATAGTTTTGCTATCTGGTTGGCTCTGTATGCAATTTTGCACAAAGGCTAATGCAGTATCCGATTTCATGTTTTCAACACTGCATACACTTGGAGTGGCGGGTTCAGGTGTTGGTTGTGGTGCCGGCTCGCCTGCAGGATTGCCTCTTAGTAAGAAGAACCATGTTAAGATACCCGCTAAAATTAAGATCAAAATAATGGCTAAAATTAAGCCAATTTTTGATTTTTTCGGCGCGGGTGGAGTTGGTCGCTGTGGCGGTTCATCTACTTTGATTGCAGGGATAATCGACTCAGGCTCTTCAGCATCAGTTTTGATAGGTTCGGGTTCTGGCTCTGGTGGTGTTTCTTCAACAATAGGTGCAGGCGGAACAGGCTGATTATCTAATGTCGCCGTTGATTTTAATGCTTCACTTTGACCTTGTGCTTGTGAGGCTAATACGCCATCACGAATACGTAATCGCCCGATATCTTGTGTTTCATTATCGTCTTTTAACGTAAATTGATACGCCATTTGTAAGTTGCTAACAAGGGGATCAACCAACGTTTTATCAAGAACGATTTGATAACCGTCATCAGCATCTTCTAGTGAAAGCTGGTGGAAAAAGGCATTACCTACCCATTCCCCTTTATCATTTAAGAAATAGCGATCTTGGTTACGCTGAATGCTTAAATAAACAGGGGAAGCGTCACCTTCCCAATTACGAATACTTAATACCGCAAAGCCAGGACGAGCAGGTTGTACGGGTTTTAATTCTGGATTAAACACGAATTATGACTCCACGACGGATGATTTCATGGTTTGAATTATTTGGCCTAATAGTGCGTTTTGTTCAGCACTGATCTCTCTTCCCGCAGAATGCCCCGCATTCTCAGTAATAATCGCTGATAAGGCGATAAGCCAATCAATCACAAATAAAAGAGTGTAGTTAACAGGGTTGGTAGGTAAGCGGACTAAACGCTCATCATCACCCCATTGCACGCTCGTGTTATCGGGTTTTTCAAAGATTTTATGACCGACATTGATTTTGCTATCTGGCTTCTCAACACCGTTATCCTTGAAATTAAACCAAGTAATAAAATCACCCAGTACATTATAAATACGAGATGATTGCTGTTCGGCTAAGTCATCACGACGAGCAATGGCTTCGGTGCCAGCAAGGGTTTTCAACATGCGTTGTTCAACACCAAGGCGATTAATTGCCGTGATAAGTTCATCGACTAACAGCACCATAATTTCTTGGTCAATGCCTAAATAGGTTAACAAGGTACTGTTATCAGGCAGGCTACGCAGATGATTTATCCATAATGCCATCACTTTTTTAGGATAGGTCACCTCATTGCCGTGACCTTTAGGAGCTTCATCTTCTTCAGGCACTAGAGAAATTGGTGCATCGCTAAAGAGATCAAAAGTCGGTTGCTCTATAGCCGCAAAAGCAGAAACAGGGGCTTGAGTCGCTTTTTTGTTATCTGAAAGCGTATCGATAACCTCTTTTTCTTGCATATACAGGTCGTAGAGTGATTTGCGCGAAGGCAATAGGTGCTCCAGTAAAGCACCTTGTAAATAAGGGCGACTTTGCATAAAGCGTAAAATAGTGGCTGCGTTACGACGTTTGACTTGAAGCTCTTCTTCACCGCCTGATTGATACCACTTTTCAAGATGATGACCGATTAAATCGCGTTGAATTTCTTGCAGTTGTTCGCTGATACGTTCAAGTTTCAGTGATTTTAAGGCGACAGTTTCAAGATAATCCGCAAGGCGCTGCATACCGCCATCGTTAAGCGACAACATAGCATCCCATGCTTGGTCTGGCTCTCGAATATAGCGTTGGACAGTTTCGTCTTCAGTAAACGTTTTTTTCATCAGATGTAGCTGTGAAACACTGTCCTCGTTTAAGACAGTCTCTTTGCCATTACTGATTTGAATAAACGGGGTAGGTACACCCGGTTTACGCACTAAGAAGGTGTTATTAAAGGCTTCGCCATTGATCCAATCTGAGGACATCCATTCATATTGGCCAAAGCGCTCTAACATGGCCATTTTGATCATGCCACCCTTACCCCATGATTGGCGTAATAACGCTTCATTCATGGTTAAAGAGTTGGTAATACGCATATCAAACATGGTCATTGCCCAAATTAAGCCAGAAGGGCGTTTAGCGCGCGTTAATGCATCTTTACCTTGCGTGTTATTGATCCATTCTGTGAGGACTGCACCGACTTCTTTCACATCTGATTGTTTGTTTGATGCGGTACATACCACCAGCACATTCATCTCTTGGTTATCAGTATAACGCTCAAACAGATAGGCAACTTTACCCCGAAGAATAAGCTGTGCCAGCGGATTAGCACTGTCATCGTTGACTTGACGACGTACGTCCGCCATGGTTTCGACCCCTAAACGCCCGCGATAGCCCGGAAAATCGAGCAGTTCAACGTGTTCAAACAGGGCTTTACTTGGTGCATCTAATAACGGGACGACTAATTCGACTGTCAGCGCAGTTAATTCTGCTAACGAAAGGGTAACAGGGGCGTCAATACGATCACCATGAACAGGGCAAATGCTGATCTGGCTATCATTGGCAGTATTAAGACGCTCTAACATATCCACGTTCATAATACTGTCTTCTTGTACTAACACGCCGTCTTGCTCTTTGACTAAAGAAGAGAGCGGAGCCAAAACAAGAGATGCATTACCTAAAGAAGCGAGTGTGCTACTAAAACGCTGATAAGCGGATGTCAGCTCTGCAATATCACCCCATAAAACAGAAAAAAGTTTAGCGCGTTGCGCAATGCTGAGATAAGGCGCTAATTCAATCGCTTTAGGCCAATAGGTTGTCGCCAGTTTTTTCTGGCTTTTTTCCGCATGGCGTTGCAGATAATCCCATAATGAAACAACATCATCATGAGTAATCCCCGCAACAGGTGTTGCACTGCGTTGTGTGCTTAATGAATTGATTAAACGAGAAATTTTTTCGTCATCTAACTCAAATTCAATTTTTTCCTGATTAAAGTCATACAGGTAAGCATTGGCGAGAATTTTAACAATCTCAATTTCGCTAAAAAGATGCAGCTCGACAGGAAACTCTTGCGTACCTTTTGTGGCATTGCGACTAAAGCGAGTCACTAATCCCGTGGCTTCTTTACCGCCGCCCGGTGGGTTGATATGGTCGATAAAATCAAGGGTTTTGCCTGACATGTTTGTTCTTAATCGACCTTCTTGCCCTGCGGCAAGTGCTGAAATCAGGTATGATTTTCCTGCCTGTGATAGCCCAAAAAAGCCGACAGACATTGGTCGCTGTGTCGCTAAACTGAGATTTTTTGCCATATTACGGCTACGGCGCAGACGATAGATAAGGCTATCGGCTTCGGTATTTAAACGCGGTGCATTACCTCTTACGGCAGTTATCCAATCAATGGCTTTATCTGCACCTTGATAAATGGCATCCCATTTGGCTGTTAACTGTTTTTCATCCATCATATTCATTTACCTAATACACTCCCGCTATCCAGCCAATAGGATGTTTCACCAATACCACTATCTGCTAACGTATTGAGTTTGAAGCTTAAACCGTTCTTATTAACGCCACCTTTGCCATTAATAAGTTCCATTTCTTCAATACGTAGTTTTTCAGATTTATTGTCATCATTATGGCCAGAAGCCCCTCTTTCTTCTCCAAGTTTGATATGCAATACGCTGTCTTCTTGGCTAAGTTGCTGTGCCAATTTCGGATTTTTAATGCGTAAAGTATAAAGTGGAGATGCAGGCCAACGGGCATTATCCAATTGACGGAAACCTAAGCGTATTCCGCCTCTGACTTCAAAATAGGTATCAGGATCAGGTTCAAATTTATCCTGAATATCACGGTAGTAAACGTCATTATCGGAAATCGTGTTGTTGTTATCCAACATCCCTAAATAACGTACTGTTGAGTAAGTTTTAAAGTTACCTGTCGAGAAATAGAAGTTAAGCAAACGTGCATTTTCAGCCATTAAACACAACATCGCACCAACTGCCGCAGTTGATTTTGGATCGTCAATACGACCTTTTTTGTTGAATGGATACCAACCCCCTGTTTTGTAACCGTGTAATGGCAGAATACGAGAAGGCGGTACAGGCTGTAATACTTTTAATAGCGCTTGAATACCCGGTAAACGAGAAGGGCGCCCCGTCAGTAGTAAAACATCACAGGAGTAGTAATAAAGCACTTCACACAGCGCTTTTAAACTACGCGTAATATTAATACGTTCACCCGAAATAAATTCAGCATGTAATTGCGCAAAGTTAATTTGCACCGGCACATTTAAAATGGAGAAGCTGTCGCCACCACCTAGCTCTTTATTGGTTGCGTCATCAATATAACGACGTACATGTTCTGTCGGTAGAACGTTAAGTAATTCACCAAAAGTACTGTTAATGCCTTCATGAGGAACTAAGGGATCGTAGTTTTCGTATTGGCTTAAAATCTTCAATCCAATTGGATTAAAAATTTGTAAGGTAAGCTGTTGGCGCAACACTTGTTGCCCTGCATCTAAACCTTCACTCCCAAAAAGAGAAGACATCAGCGCATCGGCATCAGAAATACCCGCATCCGTTAATGCGGTGCGTAATGCTGGCAATACGCAAATCTGGATGATATCTAATAAAATATCATCACCCGCAATTTTGAATCCTTCACGGAATAACTGTGTTGGAATAATTTTGACGTTGCTGCCTGTACCCGTATCCAATTTATAGCGTGTGATAACGAGATCGGTTGTTCCACCACCAATATCAATGGAGGCAATCTTTAACGTGCTATCACCCGTTAATGCGCGGTTATCTTCACGCACTTGGCTGGCAAAAAAGGCTTCAGTACGCTCACCAAATTTAATTTGTGTTTCGTTATAGAGATAAACTAACTGACCGCAAGTGGCTTCATCCCATTTCACATGGATGTTTGGCATCGGTATACGACATTGTTCATCTTTACCATCAAAACGCAGTTTTTCGTCTGTGGGATCCCAATTCATTGCTTTCCAAATTAGCCCTAATGCGTTTTCCATGCACGTTTCAAAAATAGCGCGCTCGGGTTTTGGCATCGCGGGTGGGATCGTTAAAATGATATTACGCAATTGACGAGGCGCACTTGCGTGACTCATTTTAAGGCGTTGAGCTGGGCTGTTCATTTGTGTTAATGCCTGTGCTAACACTTCGGTTAACATCATGGTCATTAATGAACTGCGAGTATAGTTTGGCGTAAATACTGGCATGCGATCGTCAGGCTCTAAACGGAATAACGGTTCACCGTGATCGTTTAGAAGGTATGTCATCGGAACCGCGGTCGCCAGTGGCTCTCTGTCTGTTTGACCAAAAGAGCGACTAAAGCGCCAACCCGGAGAATACGGCGAGTCATCCCATAAATAGCGTTTAGGGCTGGAAATACCCGTAGAGCCTTCAGTACCTAAGCGTTGTGCTGCCATGCGATTGGCTTCAGGACCAACGCGACCAATCGTGGGCCACATAAAGGCATTGTTACGACCGCTATTAACTGAAAAATCTTGTTTACCAAATTCAGCTTGTGCAAATTCAACACGGCTTTCAAATGGCTCATTATAGATTTGATAAGGGTGGCTGAGATCACGCAGAGTCATTTCATAGAGTTGCGTTAACCCTTTGTTATCATTGATGTGATCTTCAATTAAGATCCCACAAGTGCGTGAGTTACCCACATCAAGAATAAGATCAACTTCAATCGCTGGCTCTTGTGGTTTAGTTTCGTTAATTTTGATTTCAGGTAAGTGTAGTTTCTCACCTAAAATATTAAGTAAATTGAGATAATGTGCCTGATGTTGAAACTCTTTGAGCGCATCTTCAAGTTCATCATGGTACATTTTGGTGACAGCCAGCGCTCTTTCGCTAAAGACTTCCTTTAACCAACCATCAATCCACGGTGTTTCAAGGAAGTTCTCAACTTCATAACCTAAATAGGCCAGCGCAAAAGCAACACCAGAGCGAACATCTTCTTCGTTTGGTGCCAGATACGCGGTATTGGTGCGATTTGGCTCAATACGAGTATCAAATGCCACAACAACGCGGTGTGTATGCCCATCTTCATCTGGCTCTGGCAGTTGATGGAACATCATTCTTACCCAGTTATCAGGGCCTTGAGAGAATGCGCGTGGTGGATTAAAACGGAAAAATGGCACTGGCAGCCATGTGTCATTTAATAGTGTTAATGACTCTTCAAGGGAGAAACTAAATTCAGCTTCTCTTGGTGTTTGAGGCTGATTTTTAGGTGCAGGATAAAGATAGTTATCGTCTCTTTCATTATAGATGAGTCGCATTAACGGGCCGTTTTCGCCTTTTTTAACAAACTCACCGTACTCTTTGCGCTGTGGTAGCTTAAAACCGAAATCCAGAAACTGAATATTACTGTCTCGGATAAGGGTAATTTTGTCTTTATAATCGGTCAGTGGCGCTAACATGAATTAGTTATTCTCCCGCTTCATTGATAATGGGAATGGCTGACTGTTTTCATATTTCCCTTGGCAATCAGCAATATTTTGGCTTCCTGGCTGGCAAATAATATTTGGCATCAAATAGTTTGAACCATCACTACACAGAGCCTGACCTTGGTTATTAATATTTAATCCACCTTGATTAACGGCTGCGTTGACAGGCGCTTTGCAGGTCACGCCATCACTGCGTGTCATTACGACTTGTCCTTTACCATTATCTAGTTGGTAATTCAGGCTCAGTGGTTTACCTGTTTTTTGGTCTTGAATTCCCGCCCCAGCTTTCCATTGACCATTTAGGAATTGAGTGGAGCCATTCGCTAATGCATTCGCAGGAATAGTCAGTGGTGTTGTGTTATCCGCTGTTGTAGGCGGTGTGACATCGGGTGGGGCATTGGGATCAACAGGAGGGTTAGGCGTGTTGTTCTCATTCCCTGTATTTGGGTTGTTATCTGTTTTCGGTTGCTCATTTTGTGCAGCAGGATCAACCGGTGGTACATCCGGCTGTTGTGCATTTTCAGGTAATGTTCCTTTAGGTAAGGCACCTTGGTTATTGTCTGTTTGAGGATCAACTACAGGTAAGCCCGTATTAGGATCAACCACCGCACCGTTACCGTCAGTGCCATTAATCACATTTCCATTCGCATCCACAGTGCCTAATGTTCCTGTGTGAATGGTGCCTGTTGGCACACCGACGGTGTGACCGTTGGTTACTACTGTGGGAACTTTCGGCTTTTCAAGTGTCGGATCGGGTAATTTAGGCGCTTCAATATCTGGCGTTTTAATATCGACCGTAGGTAACGCTGGCGTTGAGAAACAGCCTCTTAAGAAGAAAATAGCGAGTAGCAGTAATAATAAAGGTAACAGCCACCATAAGAAACGCCACCAAGGACGTTTAGTCTCAGTAATGATGACTTTTTCTTGTGCTGGTGGAACCACTGTTGATGTTGGTGCGATTGGCGCGACAGCTGGTTTTAAGCAAGCAACAGGGTCAACTCTCAGTTGTTGATTAGCGCTGACAAAGCCCCAAAAGGTAATAATTGGCTGCCCATCAACAATAAAAATATGGTTTTCGTCAGGAAATTGGATAGTTTTACTGAGCAGTGCGCCAAAAAGCTGACTCTCTTTATTTCCAGCCCTTTGCTGTTCTTTTTCGCTAAAGGCGATTAAGTCATCTTGATTTTGTTTCAGTAGAGTATAAGCGGCGGTGCGCTCTTCTTCTGAAGCCGCAGACCAAGGAATAACAGAGCCGTCAATTGGTGAATACCAGTCAATGCGCTCACCCGTTTCATTGGGTTGAGGGATCGCAAGACATTGAGAAATATGTGCCTTTCCTCTTAAACGCAGAGTTTCACGCAGTTGCAGGGCAGAGATATAAACAGCCTGTCCATTTTCTCCCATAGGGAGGTAATTTTCTAATTTACCACTTCGTAAGAATGCTTTATTCACGACGATCATTCCGCTAGGCAAGATTATCTATGGGTAAGTTGGCTTATCCGTAAATAGGCTTTAAGGCTAAAAATAAAGATATAAAATTAATATACATTTTATATTATCAGAAATTGGGTGTCTATCTAGCGGATTATTTCGGGTTAATTAACTGATTATTATTAAAGGTTTTTTTATTTTTCTTGAGTGAAAGAGGGAATATTAAGGTGATGATTAGGATAATTAAATAATGATGTTACAGGTTGCGCTATATTTTCTTAAATATATGGATTAAATCACCGAGATATTGAGTTTTACATTAAAAAATAATGAAATAGAAGAAAAAAAAGACAAAATATAAAAGGGCAGACTATTAATGATCGTCTGGTTGTTGTGATAATAATCACAAAATAGGTTTATTCTGAATAATGCAGAGAATAAGAAAAGAAAAAAATCACCTAATTAAAGAATGGTCTTAAATAGATAAGATATAGCGCTTGTCAACTTCAATATAATAATAAAATGCGCGTGATACGTGAAAAAAATTCACCCTCAATGTTAAACCAAAGAGGGTGAGTTAAATATTAGAAACAGTAATCAATCATTATTTACAGTTCTTTGGAATATAATCTTCAATCGCTTTTCGAGTCATTAAACTGACTTCATTCGCATTACGCGCGGTGAAGACTTGACCGCCAGTTGCATTCGCCACACAGTTACCTGCGCCTGTACCTAAAATATCCACCACATTAATGACGGCACGAGGATGAGCGCGTTTTAAGGTTCTGGCTGCCGCACAAGGATCTTGATCGCAAGACTCTAAACCGTCTGATAACAACACAATAATAGTGTCACGATTATTGCCTTTAATTAAATTACCTGCACGTTTAATAGATTCGGCTAATGGTGTGCCACTATCTGGCTCAATACGCTTAATGTAACTGAGTAATTTTGATCTTTCATTACCGCCATAAGCAGGGCTGGATTTCACCACACCACAGTCAGATGCCACAACGGTGGTAATTTTCATATCTGACGGAATGTTATTAATGATTTTTATTGCTGCGTTTCTTGCTGTTGTGATCCGTCGAGGTTCGGCATCATAACCTGGGAAAAGTTGTCCAGTTGAAGCGATATAGTCTAAATCACTTTCTGTTAAACTCATGCTCAGCGCCATAGAGCCGGAAGCATCAAAGATGAGGATCACTTGAGGCGCAAGTTCCGCAGGGCGATCGGCAGGGCACATTTGCTTAATTTTGTTTGCTAAGCGGTTTTCACAAGTCGCATTTGCCGTTTTCTCTGTCACACCCGTTTTTTTCACTTCATCTTGTACACAAGCTTCTAATGGAGTGAGTTTTTTCACTGGCACAGGCTTAGGTGCTGGCTCTGGCTCAGGTACTGGAGTGGGTTCTGGTACAGGTTCAGGCTCTGGTTCAGGTTCTGGCGCGGGTTCAGGGATTGGCTCTGGCTCCGGAACAGGCTCTGGTTGTGGCGGTATGACAACGGCTGGTTTCTCTTCAACCACAGGAGGAAATGCTTTCGGATCAAAACAGCCTTTCAGCCAAGATGCCAATAAGATCAAAAACAGTAAGAATAACAGTAGTAATAACCAACGTAGCCAGCGGTTACGTGTTTTGGCGGGTATATTGGCAAGTGCGGCACCCGCAGCCGCGGCACTTGCACCTGCGGTAACTTGTGCAATAGGGGGTGGTAATGGTGTTGTGCGTGGCCACCAAGTAATAACGGGTTGCCCATTAATAATATAGACACTTTCACTATCAGGTAGCGTGGATGCCGTATCTAAAATATGGCGCTCTTCATCCGTAATTCTATTTTGCGATGCTAATAGCGCCGTTTGCGTTTTAATATCGTTAAGGCGTTCATCTAAAATACGTCTTATTTCTTGCTGCTCTTGCCCTTGTAACGATGTTAAAGCGACAGGATTACCAGAAACAGGCGAATACCATTCAACCACGTCATCCGACTTTTTCTCTGGCGTCGCAAATAGAGAGCGATACTTAGTCGGAAAGTGTTGAGTCAGCAATTGGAGTAATTGCTGTTGATGGGTTAAAGCAAAATCGGCGCGGGTAATATCAGCCGTTAATCGTGAGATTCGATTCATATTTTAGAGAGCCTTATGTGACGGCTATATTCGTTTAAAGAAAGCAATTTAAGATAGCAATATTATTGACTATAACGGTTTTATAAAAAAGGTGAAATTAAAGCGCTCGTTTTTTTAATATAAGACAAATTTAAATTTTATTTCTAAATTCGCTCAATTTATTTCTCTATTTTAACAGGGAAAATAATCCATTTGCTTATTTATCTTCACTCCCATTAGGATGCGCATTTATGTTAAAGATAAAGATCGCAAATTGGCAGTTCATCCTTATTGAGTACTGGTGAATATTGATATAGCACATAGAGCAGCAAGGCGTTACAAGGTATGTTACCCACACTAAAAAATAGCCAAATCATTCGCTTTTAGAGGAATTTATTCCTCTCTTTACGTTGATATAACAGCAGGTTTCTGATGACAAATAAAATAAATAATAACCAATTACTTAATGATGTAACGCGCTACTGGAATATCAGAGCTGAAAGTTATAGTGAGTCTAATCAACAGGAATTGCTGAGCGAAAAACAACAGAAATGGCGTCATCTGTTATTAGGGCATATCAAAGAAGGTGAAACCTTAAAAGTGCTTGATATTGGTACGGGGCCAGGTTTTTTTGCCATTTTATTAGCGTTATCGGGTCATGATGTCACCGCGATTGATGCAACGCAGGGTATGTTGCTGGAAGCTAAACACAATGCGCAAACACATCAGGCAAATATTCAATTTATTCGTGGTGATGTACACCAATTACCTTTTGCCAGTGAACAATTCGATTTAGTGGTTAGTCGCAACGTGACATGGAATTTAAAGGCACCTGAACAAGCGTATTCGGAGTGGTTTCGTGTATTAAAACCGGGCGGTAGTTTGATTAATTTTGATGCTAATTGGTATTTACATCTTTTTGATGAAAACTACTGGCAAGGTTTTGTGGCCGATAGAGAGCGTTCGGCTGAAAAACAAGTTGAAGATCACTACGTCAATACAGATACCAAAGAGATGGAACGAATTGCTCGCCAATTACCGTTAAGTCAAATTAAACGCCCACAATGGGATATTAATACCTTGTTAGAAGTCGGTTTTAGTCGATATATGATAGATACTCAGATTGGTGATTTTGTGTGGAACGAAGAAGAAAAAATCAATTATGGTTCAACACCCATGTTTATGATCCACGCACAAAAACAAAGAATAGATGATTAAAGGAGAATAACGTGAAGCCCTTATTTTCAGTGTTTCCAACCTTATTATTAACACTTGCATGTGCTTTCCCCGCATTAGCAGATAAAAGTAATAATATGTTGGATTATGCCAGTACAAAAGACATTCGTGATATTAACCCGCATCTCTACTCTGGTGAGATGGCGGCTCAAAACATGGTATTTGAATCCCTTGTATTAAATACCGAAAAAGGTGTTGCACCTTATTTAGCGGAGCGTTGGGATATTTCTCCTGATGGAAAGAACTACACTTTCTTTTTACGTCATGATGTGACTTTTAGCGATGGCGAACCCTTTAATGCTAAAGCAGTAAAATTAAATATTGAAGCGGTGCTAGACAACTATGAACGCCATGCGTGGTTAGAGTTAGTTCGTCAGATTGATAACGTTGAAATTGTTGATGAATTCACGGTTAAATTAAATCTAAAAAATCCTTATTACCCAACATTAACCGAATTAGGTTTAACTCGCCCATTCCGCTTTATTTCGCCAAATTCTTTTATTAATGGCAAAACCAAAACGGGTGTTGCCAACTATATTGGTACGGGGCCTTGGGTATTAACTGAGCATAAAAAAGACCAATATGCTCAGTTTAAAGTTAATCCAAATTATTGGGGAGAGAAGCCCGTATTAAATGGTGTGATGTGGCGAGTGATCCCCGATAGACAAACCATGTTACTTTCTCTACAAAAAGGGGATATTCAGCTTATTTTTGGTGCAGATGGCGACATGTTAGATATGGATTCATTTGAAGCTCTTATGGCGTCAGATAAATTCAAAACTGAAATGAGCGCACCGATCGCTTCTCGTGCGATTGTGCTTAATAGTAGCCGTGCAATGACATCCAGCCAAAAAGTTCGCCAAGCATTACAATATGCGGTTGATAAAGAAGGGATTGCACAAGGTATTTTAGCGGGTAGTGAAAAAGTTGCTGATACTTTAATGGCGCGCAGTGTGCCTTACTGTGATTTTGCTTCCCCAACTTATGCTTATCAACCAACAAAAGCAATTGAGTTATTAGAAGCCGAGGGCTGGGTATTACCAAAAGGTCAGGCTATCCGCGAGAAACAAGGTGAGAAATTACAGTTATTGCTCTCTTATAATGTGAATAATGCCGTCGAGAAAGAGATAGCCGAGCTTATTCAAGATGACTTTAAAAAGATTGGTGTCGGTTTAACAATTTTAGGCGAAGAAAAACAAGCCTATTTAGATAGACAAAAAAATGGTGATTTTGATTTACAATATTCACTCTCATGGGGAACACCTTACGATCCAGCTTCTTTTGTTTCATCCTTTAGAATACCGGCTCACGCAGATTACCAAGGGCAAAAAGGGTTGGCAAATAAAGCCCAATTGGATGCCATGATTGGCGAGTTATTAATTACCCCTAATGAAGCACGTCGTCAGGAACTCTATAAAACCTTGTTTACCTCATTAGCGGCGCAAGCTGTGTATATTCCGTTAACTTATTCACGCACTAAGGCAATTCATCGTAGTGAATTAGAAAACGTAGGCTTTAATCCATCACAATATGAAATACCGTTTGAAAAGATGCGCTTTAAGCCTTAATTAATGCATCAATAAGAGTAACCAAAATAAGTGAGGCACGTATTATCAACGTGCTTCACTGACCAAATCTTATGCTACGTTATATATTTTGGAGAGTGCTGGCGATATTTCCACTGGCGCTGATCATTTCATTTATTGCCTTTATTCTGTTGGAATTAGCGCCGTCTGATCCTGCGGAAGTCGCACTACGCGTCAATGAAATAGTACCAACACCCGAAGCTATTGAAGGTATGCGCCATGAATTAGGGTTAGATAAGCCTTTTTTTACGCGTTACTTTTTGTGGTTAATGGCAGGTTTACAACTCGATTTTGGTACTTCTTTTCTTACAAGAACCCCTGTTATTCAAGAGATGTTACGGGCATTACCGCCAACACTTTGGCTGGCCTCTACCGCGCTATTCTTTATTATTATTCTGACACTTCCTTTAGCATTATGGTGCGTGGCTAAACCTCAAAGTGTTGCAGATAAATGTATCCGTTTCATCGTGTTTATTTTAACGGCTATTCCTAATTATTGGTTAGGATTGCTATTAATTTGGGGCGTCGCTATTTATTTAGATTGGTTGCCTGTCAGCGGAATGTTGTCGCCTCAGTCTGTTATTTTGCCTGCTCTGGCGCTCTCTTTAGGGTATATCGGTACTTATTTACGGCTATTACGCGGTGCGATGTTAAATCAATGGCATCAGCCTTATGTCTTTTATGCCAAAACGCGTGGATTACCCGATAATCTTATTTTACGTCGTCATATTTTACGTAATTCGCTGTATTCCAGTTTAACGGCATTGGGGATGAGTATTCCGAAGCTTATTGCGGGTACGGTAGTGATTGAGAATATTTTTGCTTGGCCGGGAATAGGGCGACTATGTATCAGTGCTATATTTGGTCGTGATTATCCGATGATACAAGCTTATATTTTATTGATGTCACTGTTATTTCTCTTTTTTAATTTTCTGATGGACGTCATTCAAATGATGGCTGATCCACGGTTAAGGAGATAATGATGTGGCGGCTTTTTTGGCAACGACTCGGAAAAGATAAAAGCGCCCAACTGTGTTTATTGGTGATGATGATTGTAGTTATTGCCGGAATATTCGCCCCTTGGTTGGCACCGCATGATCCCACATTAACTTCGATACGTTTGAAATTTAAACCCATAAGCTTTGATTACCCGTTAGGTACGGATAATTTAGGGCGCTGTATCTTTTCAAGGTTATTGTTTGGTATAAGAACGACGGTATTTTATGCCTTATTAGCCATGAGTGTGACATTAATGGTTGGTTGGTTAATGGGAATGTTAGCCGGATTTTTCCATGGCAAGACAGATACATTAATTATGCGTTTATGTGATGTGGTTTTGTCATTTCCCGCAGAAATTATGATCTTAGCGCTAGTGGGAATAATGGGACCGGGTATTGGTAATATCTTAATTGCCGTTATTTTAGTGAAATGGGCATGGTACGCCAGAATGATCAGAGGGGTTGTTCGCCAATATTCCCATCGTAATTACATTGCATACGCGCAGGTCATTGGCGCTCCTTCTCGTCATATTTTACGGCGTCATTTATTACCCGTCACCTTTGCTGAAACTATTGTTTTAGCATCAACGGATATTGGTAGTGTTATTTTAATGATCTCGGCACTCTCTTTTTTAGGGTTAGGTGTACAACCACCAACGCCAGAATGGGGAAATATGCTTAGTGAAGCAAAAAATGTCATGGTATTACATCCAGAACAAATGTTACCCGCTGGGATTGCTATCACGATTGTTGTTACTGCATTTAATTTTTGGGGCGATTTCTTACGTGATGTGTTTGATCCAGATAATCGTCAGTCAGTAGGAGAAAAGCATGAACAACTTACTGACGCTTGAGCGTGTTTCTATTACTCATCAAGAAAGCGGAAAAAAACTGGTTGATGATATCTCTTTCTCGATAAAGCAAGGGCGTACATTAGCGATTGTAGGCGAAAGCGGCAGTGGCAAAAGTTTGATTAGTAAAGCCATTATGGGATTGTTACCTGAACAATTAGCCATGTCAGGGGAGATTTTTTTGAATGGGAAGAAAATCGGTCATGAGACGCTTTCTCAACGTAGAGCTTTATTGGGGACATCTTTAGGTGTGATTGTGCAAAATGGCATGAGTGCTTTTGATCCTCTGATGAGAATAGGAAAGCAATTTTGCCAAACGTTAATCTACCATTTTTCCTATTCTAAAAAGCGCGCCATAGAAGAAACTGAGCTGGCATTATCTCATGTGTTTCCTGATCAATTTCAATCTGTTATGCAAAAATTTCCTCACCAATTAAGTGGTGGGCAATTACAACGTGTGATGATTGCGATTGCACTTGCCTTATCACCGAAATTATTAATTGCAGATGAACCGACAACGGCACTTGATGCACCTCTTCGCCAAGATATTTTAAAACTGCTACAGCATATCGTCACGACTCATCATTCAACACTGATTTTTATTTCTCATGACTTAGGGATAGTCAATAAAATTGCTGACGATATATTAGTGATGCAAAAAGGAAAAATGGTTGAATGTGGCGAGAAAATAACCGTTTTATCGCATCCAACACAAGAATATACACGTTATTTAATTAAGGCACGCCAACAGCTTTCATTACGTTTCGAGCAATTGATTAATCAAAAAATGGATTAATATCAGCATAATAAAAGAGGGTTTATGTTATTAAACGTTGAGAATATCAGTAAGTATTATACTCAAAAAAATAACACACTATTTGGTGAAAAAGTGAAGGTTATCGACTCACTCTCTTTTAATATTCATTCGAGTGAAGCTTTTGGTTTAGTGGGTGAAAGTGGCAGTGGTAAAAGTACCTTAGCGCGTTTAATTTGTGGATTAGAGTTACCTGATAGCGGGGCTATTTTTTTAAATAAGAAGCCTGTTACCAAACGGCTTCATCGCCAAGGTATAATCAGTATTGTTTTTCAAGATTATATGACCTCGGTTAATCCGACATTAACGGTCAGCGAAATTATTGCGGAGCCGATTAAAATCGTTAATCCAAGTATTAGCACTCAAGCATTGAAAACACTTATTTTTGCTTTTTTAGATAAAGTAGAATTACCTAGAAGCTGTTATACACGTTATATATTTGAGCTTTCTGGAGGGCAGGCTCAAAGAGTATGTTTATGCCGCGCATTAGCCTCTTATCCAAAGCTTATTGTATTAGACGAAGCGCTTAGCTCTTTAGATATTCCCACTCAAGTTCAAATATTAGATTTATTAAAACAGTTAAAAGAAGAATTTACACTCTCTTATCTTTTTATTAGTCATGATATTCAAACGGTGGCTTATTTCTGCGATAAAGTGATGTTCTTTTTACAAGGTAAAAATATTGAATTGTGTGAGATAAATAACCTAGGTAAAGTCACGCAGGATTATTCAAAAAAATTAATTCAATCCGTTATTTAATCAATAAGTGGTAATAAAAAACAGCAATAAAATATTGCTGCTTTTTATTGGCAAAAATTAAAGATTATTCATTAAATGTTCTTGAACTGCTTTTGCATCGTTTGCAGCATTGAAATCAATACCAAAGTTTAGCGTGCCATCTTTGAGTTCAACACGACGAGGTGTTGCTTTAGAGCAGGTAATATTCTGTATTTTTTCTTTTACCGTTTCTTGTGCTATTTTCGAGCTTTCACAAGTATTAATTACGCCTTTTAATCCTTCGCTACAATAACTATCAACACCTGTTGTTTTTAAATCATCAGCAGTAAATGCCGACCAATCAAAAGCCACCTTTATATTGGTATCACAGCTTTTATTTAAATCGACAACACGAGATTGAATATTATCTTCAAATTTTTGTTGTAATTCTTTTTCAGCTAATGTTGCTGAGAAGGCACAAGAGGAAATAAGAAGTAGGGAAAGACTAATAGTAATATTTTTCAACATAATTAAATGCTCCAAAAAAGAATATATAAATTTAAATTAACTTATTAAAAATAAAGTAATAGAGCGTTATAGCAATAGGAATATTATTGTTTTTCTTTATTTAATTATTTTTTGAATAATATCTCTCATTATTAGCGAGATATCTTTTTATCAAAGGGTATTTATTGTCGAAATAATCCTATTTTTATAAGTGCTTTTACTTATTTTATTAATTAAATGTTCGTTAGTTTTATAACGAACATAATCGATTCAGTACATCATATCAATAACGCATAAAGCCAAATAAATAAATTATCAATAAAATCATAACATTAAGTTATCTATGTAGATCTGCATCACAAACCAATCTTATTGTGATTGTTTTTTCGTCATGCTCGAATTAACTTGCTAACTCGACGTAGCAAAAATTAGCATAGCGTTAGCAAATGATGAGGGTTCGCATGGAACAACAATATTTTATTGGCGTTGATGTTGGCTCAGCCAGTGTCCGTGCAGCGGTATTTGATAGCAATGGAAAGCGTTTGGGCTTTTCTGTCCGCCCTATTGCTCAATTTCGTCCAAAAACGGATTTCGTTGAGCAATCATCTACCGATATTTGGCAGCAAGTTTGCACTACTGTAAAAGAGTCGGTGGCGTTATCTGCTATTGATCCTATCCATGTGAAATCTATTGGTTTTGATGCCACTTGTTCTTTAGTTGCAGTGGGTAAAGACGGTAAAGGGCTTTCTGTTTCACCAAGTGGTAAAGCGGAGCAAGATATCATCATGTGGATGGATCACCGTGCTGTACAAGAAACAGTCACCATCAATCTGACCAATGATCCTTCACTGCGATATGTCGGTGGTGAAGTGAGTATTGAAATGGAGTTGCCAAAAATTCTATGGCTAAAAAATCATTATCCAGAGCGTTATCAAAACGTATGGCGATTCTTTGATTTAGCTGATTTTTTAGTTTGGAAAGCAACATCAGGAGATGTAGCAAGTACCTGTACATTAACCTGTAAATGGAACTATTTAGCACATCAGGGACAATTTAGTGAGAGTTTGTTAGCCGATGTCGGTTTGGATGAATTATTAGAAAAAGTACCACAAACCATCCTTGCGTTAGGTGAACAAGCCGGTTGCTTAGATGAGTCGGTTGCCAACGCGTTTGGCTTGCACACAGGTGTCATTGTTGCTTCTGGCATTATTGACGCACATGCGGGTGGCTTGGCATTAACGGCATCACAACCTGAAGGCAGTTTGGCAATTATCAGTGGTACGTCTAATTGCCATATGATCGTAAGTCAATATCCCATTATGGTGCCGGGTGTTTGGGGACCTTACTTTGGCGCGATGTTACCTGAATTATGGCTAAATGAAGGCGGTCAAAGTGCTGCGGGTGCGTTAGTCGAGTGGTCTATTCGTCGTCATGAATCATGGGCTGAATTAGAACAAGAAGCGAATGAAAAAGGGGTGAATTACTACGCCTTATTAAATGAAGCTGTCGCTGAATTGGAAGAAACAGAACAATATCCAACCGCACAGTTTCATGTGTTAGCTGATCACCATGGTAATCGCTCTCCGCGCGCCAATCCCGCAGCCAAAGGCATGGTAAGCGGATTAACGCTGGAAAGTGGCCGTGTTGCCTTAGCGCGTTATTACCTTGCGACACTGCAATCTATTGCTTATGGCACACGCCATATTATCGACACACTTGAAGATGCGGGACATCAAATCAATCGTATTGTGATGTGTGGTGGTGCAACGAAAAATCCATTGTGGCTACGCGAATACGCCAATGCGACAGGTCGTGAAATCCATTTAGCACAAGAAGAAGATGCGGTGAATTTAGGGGCTGCATTATTAGGTGCCGTAGCATGTAAAGCCTTTGATGATTTCTCTAGCGCTGCCAGCGCAATGGTGCGAGAAGGTGGCATTATCACGCCAGATAGCAGCACGTTTGCCTTCCATCAGGCTAAATATCAAGTTTATTTGCAGATGTATCAAGATCAGCAACGTTATAACGAAATGATGTCAGATTGCTGACTACTAATTTTTCCGATTATGAACCGAGTTTACCTTACCAGGGATATCTTATGTTGAACTTAAATCTACCAAAATTACCGACAACCATCACCGCAGGTCAAAAAGAGATCCTGATGGTTACCAACGCAGATTTACGAGAGCCTGCAAACGTAACATGCTGGCCTGTACAGAAAAAATTTGAGGATAAACTGGCTGTAGCATTAGAAGCTCTAGGTTACAAAATGAAGCGCGCTCATGAGATTAATGAAGCTCGCGGTCATGGTTTTATCAGCAGTCAGCGCGAAGGTTGCGATATGTTTGCTGCAATCGATCCTGATGCACCAGTGATTGTGTTATTAACTGCATGGCAATATTCACACCATATTGCCTCTTCTTTAGCACACCATCGTGGCCCTATTTTACTGCTGGCTAACTTTGATGGTACATGGCCGGGTCTGGTGGGCATGTTGTGTTT
Source organism: Proteus appendicitidis (assembly GCF_030271835.1). Lineage (NCBI taxonomy): Bacteria > Pseudomonadati > Pseudomonadota > Gammaproteobacteria > Enterobacterales > Morganellaceae > Proteus > Proteus appendicitidis. The sequence continues at coordinate 3,907,512 of NZ_CP127389.1, read as the reverse complement.
AGCGGGTACGATGACCAGTTTAGGTAAAAATTATTCACGTTTATGGTCAGAAGCGTTTGATGATGAATTCTTTGTAGATGGTTTAGCTACTTGGTTAAAATATGGTTATGTAAATCATAAGCTTAACTATCTTACAGATATTGCGCCAACACACTGGGTAATGGCGACAGAAGCCGGCGAAGTGGGTCGTAAAGTCGGCGAATACATAATTAAAAATAAAGAAATAATAGGTTTGTTCGATACATTCTGTATGGGAATGATTAACGGGGTCTTCCCACAACAGGCCATGATCAATATTGGTATGCCAATTGAATCCCTTTCTCAATCTGCGTTACTGGTCGAAATGGCTAAAGTACCGACAGAATTAAGAGAGGCATGTTTACAGTGGTACGAAGATAACGGGATGACGTTTATGTTTGGTCAAGATGACAAAACTGAACTCACTCGTGAACAAGTGATGGAGCAGTGCGCCATGATGATTGCAATGGCGCGTTTCGTAAAACGTTTTGGTTTAACTGCGGTGGGTGTGCAATATCAGCAGGGCTTAAAAGATTGTTGCCCTGCGTCTGATTTTGCTGAAGGGGCGATTGGTTCAACCGCGCGCTTCCCTCTGCCAGATGAAAACGGCGAGATAATCTGCCCTAACACGCCAATTCCTTGTATCAACGAAGTGGATATGGGTACGGCTATTCCTCAAACGATGTTATGGCGTTTATTAACATCATTAGGATTACCTGCTGAAACCACACTGCATGATATTCGTTGGGGTAGTGAGTATGAAGGAACATTCTACTGGGATATGGAAATTTCAGGCTCTGTTCCTTTTGAACACCTCAAAGGTGGGCTAAAAGGTGCAACAGGTTATCGCCAGCCTCCGATGTTCTTCCCTAAAGGAGGTTCAACTATCGCAGGTCAAGGTAAGGCAGGGCGCTTGTTATGGGGTCGTGCACACTATGAAGGCACTGATGTGATTATGCATATCGGTACGGGTGTGGCGGTAGAATTACCTGAAGCAGAATTTGAACGTCGCCGTAGAGCAACTAACTACGAATGGCCATTATTAAACTGTACGTTAGATGGCGTAACTCGTGATGACCTTATGGCGGGACATCAAAGTAACCACATTACTGTGGCTTATGTTGATGAAGATAAATTGGCGTTTGTGCTAAAAGCATTCGTTGCCCAAGCATTGACTCAAGGTATCCAAGTGAAAGTGGCAGGTGATGCCATTAACTTACTGTAAGGAATTGATGATGAGTCAGCAAAAATACGTCGGTATTTGGCCTGTTATGCTAACCCCTTTTGATGCCAAAGGGGAGATTGATTGGGCGTCATTAGAGCGTCTTGTAGATTGGTATATCGATTCTGGTGTACATGGGCTATTTGCCGCCTGTCAATCAAGCGAAATGTTTTATTTAAGTGATGAAGAAACGCAAGCACTTACCCGTTTTATCGTTGAAAAAGCAGATGGAAGAGTACCTGTAGTTGCTTCTGGTCATACTGCAACCGCATTAAGTCAGCAACAAGAACAATTGCAGGCAATGGCGGGTACAGGCGTCGATGGCGTCATTATGATCAGTAATCGCTTGGCTCTAGTCGGGGAGCCGGATGATAAAGCGCTGGAAACACTGCAAGTCTTAACCAATGTGGTACCAAAAGAGATTGATTTGGGTATCTATGAATGCCCTTATCCTTACAAACGCTTGTTATCTGAAGAGATTGTAGAGTGGTGCGCACAAAGTAATCGCTTTACCTTTATCAAAGATACGTGCTGTTCTCTTCCGATGATAGAACGTCGTTTGGCATTATCAAAAGGAACTCGTTTGCACTTAGCTAATGCGAACAGCCAAACGCTATTAGCGTCATTCCAAGCAGGATGTCAGGCATATAGCGGTGTTATGGCAAACTTCCATCCAGAGCTTTATGTTTGGCTTTATGAGAATTGGAAAGATAAACCAGAGCAGGCTGCGGTGTTAGCAGATTATTTATCAACAGCAGCGATGACCGAAACACTGGATTATCCAGCATGCGCTAAATATCATCAGCGCCTGATTGGTAATTTCAGCACACTGGTCTGCCGTTCCCGTAACAGCAGTCAGTTTGAAAACTCATTTTTCCCTTCTGCCGTCAATAGCATGACTGCATTGGGTGAGAATATGAAAAAGTGGCTTTCGTTAGATTAATTTAGGACACAGGAGTAGGAATATGCCTTTCGTGATGAAGGAAACTCAGTTTGTGCTTGATAATGCGCATTCACTTTTTAATCACTGCCATGCTTCAACGATTGTGCGTGTGCCTAATTCTGAGCGTTTGTTAACCGCTTTTTTCGCTGGTGATAAAGAAGGTAGCGGTAATACCGCTATCTGGCTAGTGATGAAAGAGGGTGATCATTGGCAACACGCTCAACCTGTTGTTAAAAATCCGGGTGTTGCGCACTGGAATCCAGTTTTACATGTTGACCCATCAACAGGTAATATCTGGCTGTTTTATAAAACGGGTCCCGACGTACATAGTTGGACGACCCAATACGTTATCTCGAAGGATGGCGGAAATAGCTGGAGTTTACCGAGTGAATTGGTTTCTGGTGATGTAGCACCTAGAGGTCCTGTGAAAAATAAAGTGTTAGTGATGTCGAATGGCGAGTGGTTGGCACCAGGATCGGTTGAGGATGACCAATTCTGGGATGCGTTTGTCGATATATCGAGTGACAACGGTCAACACTGGTTGCGAGTGGATATTCCAATTGAACACCATAAAGGTGAACAGGCGGAACATGAAATCTGGCAGGGTTTAAAGGACGATGCCTTATGGGAGACTGATCTACAACGCGTTTTTCAATGGGATGGCGTGATACAGCCAACACTATGGGAATCCCGGCCTGGGCATGTGCATGCCATGATGCGGAGTACGCGCGGTACAATTTATCGTAGCGATTCAACGGATTATGGGCGCAGTTGGTGTCCAGCTTATGCAACAATATTACCAAATAATAATAGCGGCATTGATGTCGTCTCCTTCGCAGATGGTCAACTGGCATTGGTGTATAACCCGAATTCAGGTAACTGGAGCCGTCGTTATCCCATCTCTGTCAGTCTTTCATCCGATAATGGCAGTACTTGGTCTGAACCATTCGATTTACTCGATGGGGAAGGCGAATTTTCATATCCGGCGATTATTGCTGAAAACAATACCCTACACGTTACCTTTACTTGGAATCGAAAAAACATTGTTTATCAGCAATTAATGGCTACTCAATAAAAATGTGGAGAAAGGGTTTTATGAAAAAGAGTCTACTCGCAGCGTTGGCGATTACGATGACACTGGGCATGGGGAATGCAGTCGCCCAACAGTTAACGTATCCTACAAAAAATATTGACGTAATTATCCCGAAAAATCCGGGCGGAGGTACTGATACTTCTGCGCGTACTATTGCCGAGTTTGCTAAAGATATCATGCCGGCGGGTCGTATTTTTGTTCCAATCAATAAACCAACCGGTAATGGTTTAACCGGTCTGATTGAAGTCGCTAATGCGCGTCCAGATGGCACAAAATTAGTCATGACAACGGTTGAATTGGCAATGTTCCCTCACCAAGGGAAATCGCCAGTGACTTATAAAGACTTTACTCCGATTGCCACGACGATTGCAGATCCTGTTGTATTAGTCGTCAATGCTAATTCACCTTATAAAACACTACAAGATTTTGTGGATGGTGCAAAAGCGAATCCAGGAAAATTGAAAATTGGTAACTCCGGTATGGGCGCTATTTTCCATCTTGCAGGTGTGAATATTGAACGTACTACAGGAACTAAATTTAACCATATTCCTTATAACGAAGGTACAGGTCCCTCAATCGCAGCTTTATTAGGTGATCATATTGATGGCGTATTAACTACACCCGGCGCAGTAAAATCACACGTTGATGGTGGCTTATTACGTGTTCTGGGTGTGATGGACGAACGTCGTTTCCCTCTTATTCCAGAAGTACCAACATTCAAAGAAGCACTGAAGTTAGATACCAATGTGAAAATGCGTGCTTGGGCTGTATTAGCAACAACAGCGGGTGTACCTGATAACGTGAAAAATGAGTTAGTTGGTGCATTCTCTGAAGTAGTGCAAAAACCGGCTTACCAAGAAGCGTTGAAAAAACAAGGTATTATGCCTGTGTTTATCACAGGTGATGATGCTTACCAAATGATGAAAGAAGACCACGAAATGTACGCTGAGCTCATCGCGGCGACACTGAAGAAATAATAGTGATACCACCCTGTCCGTTTAGGCGGATAGGGTTGGTCAGGGAGATCCCGACATGACAAAAAGTAATACCATCATCGGTGCGATTTCAGTAGTTTTTGGGCTACTTATTATCTACCTCTCCCGTGATATGAGCATATTTGACGAGTATGGTGTACCTGGGGAGCGTTTTTGGCCCTATGGTTTAGCTATCTTGTTTATTTTACTGGGGATTTTTCAGTGGATCAGTGTAATTATAGATAAAGCAAAACACGTCCACCGCTCTGTTGATTTAAGTTCGACGGCTGTTAAACGGGCTTATGGTTTAGGATTTTTATTAATATTCTACGCAGTAGGCTTATATTTCTTAGGATTCATTATTTCATCATTGCTCCTTATCCCAATCATTATGTGGTTGATGAATGAACGCAAAAAGATCTCACTTATCGTGGTTCCTATTGCGATTGTGGTGATGTCGTATCTTTTCTTTGAACTCCTGTTCAATTCACCTCTACCAATCCCTGTTTTTCTTGAGTAACGCAGGAAAGGAGCTTTGATATGGAAATATTAGATGCATTTATGATTGTTTTCAGTTTGGAAACATTCACAGTACTACTGTTAGGGGTATTCGCAGGTATTGTTATCGGCGCATTACCTGGCTTAACAGTCAATATGGGAATTGCATTGCTACTCCCATTAACATACTCCTTTCAAGGAATGACAGGGATATTATTGTTATTAGGAATGTATTGTGGTGCCGTTTATGGTGGCTCCATTACTGCGATACTGATTAGTACGCCGGGTACTCCCGCTTCTGCTGCAACGGTGTTGGATGGTTATCCAATGGCGAAAAGAGGCGAAGCAGGGCGAGCACTGGGTTTATCCACCATGGGTTCCATGTTCGGGGGGATATTTAGTACGATTGCTCTGATTGTAATTGCACCTCAGTTGGCTAAAGTTGCAATAGGTTTCTCTGCCGCTGAGTATTTTGCACTCGCTGTATTTGGTATAAGTATTATTACCAGTGTATCATCGCAATCGATTATCAAAGGATTAATGGGCGGTGCAATTGGGTTAGCTATCGCAACAGTTGGTCTTGATCCGATGACATCGGGTATGCGATTTACTTTTGATACTGTGTACTTAATGGGCGGGATCTCCTTTATTCCGATCCTCGTTGGTTTGTTTGCTTTCTCTCAAGGTTTAATTAGCTTTGAAGAAGATTACCGTGAACGCCGTCAAAAGAACCCAGAAGGAAAAGTGAGTGCGCGTATTCACCGTGTATTACCAACATGGTTAGATTTTAAACGCGTATTACCGACGTACTTACGTTCATCAGCGATTGGTACTGGCGTGGGCGTCATTCCCGGTGTAGGTGGCGATATCTCTTCATTTATTTCTTATAATGAAGCGAAGCGTTGGTCAAAACACCCTGAAGAGTTCGGTCATGGTTCACCAGAAGGCGTTTCTGCACCAGAAGCGGGTGCTAACGCAGTAACGGGTGGGTGTATGGTGCCATTAATGACCTTAGGTATTCCGGGTGATGGTGCGACTGCCATTATTATGGGTGCGTTTATGGTGCAAGGGTTGGCATTAGGACCTCAGCTCTTTACGGATAACCCCGTTGAAGTCAACAGCATTTTTATTGGCTTAATGGTTGCGAATATTTTAATGGGCATTTTAGGTTTCTTATGTATGAAACTTTTTGTCCGAGTGATGGATGTTCCGCGTCGCGTATTAGTGCCTATCATCTTTGTATTGTGTAGCATTGGGGCTTATTCTGTTAACCACGATATTCGCGATGTGTTTATCATGATGGGAACGGGGCTTCTTGCTTATATATTGATTAAGCTAGATTTCTCCATGTCACCAATAGTCATTGGTATCATTTTAGGGCCAATGGCGGAATCTAACTTACGTCGAGCATTAACAATGTCTCAAGGTGATTTATCGGTTCTGTATACACGCCCAATTACCGCGACATTCTTAGGCATTGCAATACTGACGTTGATCCTACCGATTATTGGACCTTCGTTAAAATCAATGTGGAAGAAATACCGAGCTAAACCTGCTCAGTAAAGGTTAACTGGCCCTCATCATTAAGATGAGGGCAATATCAATGATGGAATATTAATGGCAAAAACAGTTGAACAGATTGCAAATGACCTGAATTTGTCTATTACCACAGTCAGATTGGTATTAAATGGCAAAGGTGATCAATACCGGATCAGCGCAAAAACACAAAAGAAGATAGCAGACTATGTTGAGGTGTTTGGTTATACCGTCAATCATGCAGCTAGAAGCCTAAAGCTTAATAAAACAGATACCTACGGATTGGTTATTCCTCGCCTTTCTAACCCATTCTTTGCCGCTTTGGCTGAAAAATTAGAGATGCATTGTCACCAAATTGGTTGCCAGCTAACGATTAGCTGTACCTATGGTGATATCAAAAATGAAAATAAGCTCGTTAAATCAATGGACGAGCGCAATGTTGATGGCATTTTTATTGTTTCATCAAGTCGAAAAAATCAGCTACATCATGTTAAGCATCGTCAAAAACCATTGGTTTTTTTAGATAGAGATTTCTCTGTCAGTGACGCTATTTGTGTCGCTTCAGATAACTGTGACAGTGGCGCTCAGTTAACAAGAGCGATGATAAAGCAAGATGTGCCAATCCACTTTTTTGCGGGTGATGCATTATTACCAACGATTGCCGCTCGTTTACGCGGTTATGTGCAAGCCATCAAAGGGCATTATGGTGATGATAACCGTGTCACGGTCTCTTATGCTGAACATAATACGACCAAAGATGGTGAGCAGATGATGAAACAGTATCTGGAGCAACATCAGCAAATTCCCTCTCATTTTATTGCTTCATCATTGCCTATCCTTGAAGGTTTATTGAGTGTTATCCGTCAACGTGAAGGAAGTATTCCTGCTCATCTTCATATTGGCACATTCGATGATCATGTAATGCTGAGTTTTTTACCGAATAATGTGTGGTCAATGAAGCAGGATGAAGCATTATTAGTAGAAAAAGCCTTTGAAATCATGACAGCAAAGATAGCTGGCACTATAGTAAAATCCCCTGCATTAATAAAAACACAGCTTATCGAGCGCCTAATTTCTACCCAGTGAGTCAATTAAATCGCTTATTCGCCTCATTGCGGTATAAATAAACCACAATCGCGACATGAGTCTGTTTATTTTATTGTTATTCTTTTTTTCAGTTTCGCGAGAGCGCGCTACGCTAGTCAGTGTCTTAACAAAAAGAACGGCTCTTGATTATCAGTAGGTAGAGGCTCATAATTTAAGCGGATAGTTCCATTTTATTAATATAAAAGGATATTAAAGAAAGATGAACGATGATGTTGACCGATGTCCTGAGTGCGAAGTAAGGGCATATTATACGGATGATTTTGTTCGTGTTTACCAAGCCTATTCTAATACTATTGCTCAGAGCGCAGTCGCAAACGGAACTTTTGTTTCGCCCCCTTTTAGTATGACCCGCATGACGTGGGTAAAACCTTCCTTTCTTTGGATGATGTACCGTTCTGGCTGGGGACGCAAAGATGCTAATCAAGCGTCTATTCTTGCGGTTGATATTACACATGAAGGTTTTCAAGAAATGCTGACACAAGGTGTTGTGAGTCATTTTGACCCAGACCGTTACACCAGTGCAGACGCGTGGAAAGAAGCGACGGAAACCAGTAATATCCGCATTCAGTGGGATCCTGAACGTGATATTTATCTTAATCGACTCAACTATCGCACTATTCAAATTGGCTTGCGTAATCAAGCTGTTGAAAAATATTGTAAAGAGTGGATTGTGAATATTACGGATATTACCGATAAGGTACATAAAATAGATGCTTGTATTGCTAATGGTGATCTCGACACCGCATACAGCCTATTGCCGGTAGAAAAACCTTATCACTTTGGTGAGTAATTCATCAAAATGTCACCCCGCTTAATTGGCGGGGTAATCGTAAGATAGGATCAAGCTTGCACCAGTTCAGGGCGAACACCTAACGTATGGCAAATAGCATAGGTTAACTCTGAACGATTAAGTGTATAAAAGTGAAAATCTTTTACCCCTTCACGGCTTAAAATCTTCACCATATCAATGGCAATAGAAGCACCGACTAGACTACGGGTTTCAGGATCGTTATCTAACCCATCAAACATTTTATGCATCCAACCCGGAATTTTTACATTGGTTAAACCAGCAAAGCGTTTTAGCTGTTTAAAATTAGTGACAGGTAAAATTCCTGGCACAATTTCAACATCAATACCGGTTGAAACGCAGCGGTCACGAAAACGTAAATAACTTTCGACATCAAAGAAAAATTGGGTGATCGCGCGATTTGCTCCGGCATCAACTTTTCTTTTTAAGTTAATTAAATCTGCTTGCGCACTTTTTGCTTCGGGATGCACTTCAGGATAAGCCGCAACAGAGATATCAAAATCACCCACATCTTTGAGTAAATGCACTAAATCGGTGGCATACATATCAGGTTTTTGGGTGTTATTGGGTAAATCGCCTCGTAATGCCACAATATGGCGAATACCACTTTGCCAATAATCTTGTGCGATATGCTGCAACTCTTCACGGCTAGCATCAATACAGGTTAAATGAGGAGCTGCTTCTAGCCCTGTGCGCTCTTTAATGCCTTTAATAATGGAGTGTGTTCTATCACGCTCACCTGAATTTGCACCATAAGTGACAGAGACAAAGCTCGGTTTTAAGGTATTTAAACGCGCAAGAGATTGCCAAAGAGTGTTTTCCATCTCCTCAGTTTGAGGTGGAAAAAATTCAAAGGAAACGTCGATCTGACCATCAAGTTCAGCAAGATTTTGGTTTAGCGCTTCATGTTGGCTTGCGTGATAAAAGCTCATACCTGTACCTCATCAATCGTGTCACTGTGTTGTTATTTTTATTAAGTATCACTACTTATTTGTCCATCTAACCATTTAGACGTCTAGATGTAGATTCTATTAATTAGGTTATTTAGTCAACAACTATTCACCCATTTTTGATGAGGATAATTCAGTCACAATAAGAGAAAAATTCATGTTGTAAGACGCAATAATGAGAATAGTGAGCGTATTACCTGATAAGTTGGGTGATTTTTCTTCTACAATAAAATGAACTCACTGATTGATGGGAGGCGAAATGATCACTTGTAAACGTGTTTATGGTGATAAAGACGGAATGCATGAAGGTTATCGCGTATTAGTCGATAGATTGTGGCCGAGAGGCGTAAAAAAGACAGAATTTCATTATGATGAGTGGAATAAAGACGTCGCGCCTTCGACTGAATTACGAAAATGGTTTCATGGGGGAGGTGGTGATTTTGCTGAGTTTACTCAACGTTACCTTCAAGAATTAATGTCTGCACCAGAACATTGGCAATCGCTTGTTGCGATAGCAAAAGAGAAACCTTTGGTATTACTTTATTCAGGAAAAGATGAGCAACAAAATAATGCTACCGTATTAAAGGCTTTTCTAGAAAAACAGCTTAACTAGCTGTTAATTAAAATGTTTTATGGTTTTGATATAAAAAAGCAAAAAAAAGTGGCGCGGTATTAGGCGCCACAAAAATTGCTAATAAAAACATCGAACAGAGTCAGAGAATAGTATGACTACTCTTATGAATTTTGAGTATTAGCTGCTAACCATTGGGCAATACGTTGTTTTTGTTCGTCATTTAGCCACATGCCGAGTTTAGTACGACGCCAAATAGCATCATCAACTTCGATAACCCATTCTTGTTTCACTAAATAACGTAATTCTGCTTCATACAGGTTATGACCGAAGTTTTCGCCCATGCCTGCTAAATCAGTAATGCCTTCAAGCAGTAATTCCGTGTTGCTACCATAAGTACGTGCAAAACGTAATGCCAGCGCTTCTGGTAACCAAGGGTGACGTTGGCGAATTAAACGTGAATAACCATCACGATCACAACCTTCTAAATTACCGCCTGGTAATTGACCATTTTTAGTCCATGCTTTACCCATGTTAGGGAAGTAAGCAGTGAGCTTATCAACAGCGTGTTCGCCTAATTTACGATAAGTCGTTAATTTACCACCAAATACGGATAACAGAGGTGTTTGGCCATTATCATCGTGAACATCTAAGGTGTAATCACGGGTAATTGCTTGTGGTGAATCTGATTCGTCGTCACATAATGGACGCACACCAGAGTAATTCCAAACCACATCTTCTTTGGTTAACTGCTTTTTAAAGTGATCGTTATAGACTTTCAGTAAATACTGAACTTCGTTGTCATCAATCGCGACATCTTTAGGATCGCCTTTATATTCAACATCCGTCGTACCGATGATGGAAAACTCATCCATCCAAGGAATAACGAAGACAATACGGTTATCTTCGTTTTGCAAAATATAAGCTTGTGGTTCGTTATGAGCGCGAGGAATAACAATATGGCTACCTTTAATTAAACGGATACCATAAGGTGATTTCAGTTTTAAGCCTTCATCAAACAGTGTTTTAACCCAAGGGCCAGCCGCATTGACAAGTGCTTTTGATTGATAGAGCGATGTTTCACCAGTACGTAAATCCTGTGCTTCTACCATCCATAAATTATTTTCACGCCAAGCACGAGTAACTTTAGTTCGTGTGCGTACTTCACCGCCACGACGAACGATTTCTTGTGCGTTGAGTACCACTAAACGTGCATCATCAACCCAACAGTCTGAATATTCAAAACCGCGTGTTAATTCTGGTTTTAAAACAGAGTTTGCACCAAATTTAATGCCTTTACTGCTTGGTAGGCTGACACGTTTTCCTAAATGATCATAAAGGAATAGGCCAATACGGATCATCCACGCTGGGCGTAAGTGTGGTTGGTGTGGCAGGCGGAAACGCATTGGAAATGCAATATGTGGTGCTAAGCGTAATAACACTTCACGCTCTGCCAGAGCTTCGCTGACTAAGCGAAACTCGTAGTGTTCTAGATAACGTAAACCACCATGAATAAGTTTAGAGCTTGCGGAAGATGTCGCACTTGCTAAGTCTTGAGCTTCCAGCATAAGTACTGAAAGGCCTCGGCCAGCTGCATCCGCCGCAATTCCAGCGCCGTTTATTCCGCCGCCGATGACAATCAAGTCTTGAGTTTTCATAACATCCTCCTACGAATGCGCGAAACAATTCTTTAATGTTCGTTTTCGCTCATAATTGTAATGAAGTTTGATGAAAATGCCAACTATATAACTGATAAAAAACATAACCGCGTGATATGGGTAACAATTTATTATCATATCCATATGTTTTGTGGGCTTATTAAAAATAAGCAACATTGTTAATGTATTAATAAAAAAAGAGCAGGAATGGATTAAAAAGAGAGTAAATAGAATGAGTTAGTCAGTATTTAGGAGAAAAAAGGCGAAAAAAAAGTACCTGATAAGGTACTTTTTGAGGATTTTATTTAATTAACATAATTCGAGTTGAACGTTGTGCTGCTCAACAATTTTTTGGATCCCTGCTGGCGGTTCTTGATCGGTAAATAAGTAATCGATCAGATTCATATTACCTAAATTCACCATCGCATTACGACCAAACTTAGAATGGTCAGTCACCAACATTACACAGCGTGAATTTTCGATAATTGCGCGTTTAGTGCGAACTTCATGGTAATCAAACTCAAGTAGAGAACCATCCATATCAATACCGCTTATCCCTAAAATACCGTAATCAAGACGGAATTGAGAGATAAAATCCAGCGTGGCTTCACCGACAATGCCGCCATCTCGTGTACGCACTTCACCACCCGCCAGAATTAAGCGAAAGTCTTCTTTGCCCATCAGTAACGTTGCCACATTGAGGTTGTTGGTCACGATACGTAGGTTTTTGTGGTTAATTAATGCATGTGCGACAGCTTCAGGTGTTGTGCCGATATCAATAAACAGTGTTGCACCATCAGGAATTAAGCTTGCGACTCGTTGTGCGATACGTGATTTTTCATCAGACCACATAATTTTACGATCATGGTAAGCGGTATTCACGGAGCTTGAAGGTAATGCCGCGCCACCGTGGTGACGTTGGATTTTGTTCTTTTCCGCTAATTCATTTAAATCACGTCGGATTGTCTGTGGGCTGACTTCAAAATGCTCCACCAATTCTTCAGTGCTGACATAGCCTTGTAGGCGTACCAGTTCAATGATGGCATCATGTCGTTGCGTTTGCTTCACAGGTATCCCCTAATGTTAAAAATATCATGTTAATTTTATTATGATCTACGAGATAATTGATGTCGATTATCCCACAAAGCCATCAATAAGCCGATAAGCAAGCCTGCAAAATGTGCAGTATTTCCGATAGAGTCACCTAAAACGCCCATATAACCCGCAACAATCCACAAAATCGAAAAGACGAGTAAGCCTGTTGGAGCGCCTATTCCCTTTTTGGGGTTATATATTCCGGTTAAGCCTACATAGCCAATTAATGCGTAAACAACACCAGAAAGCCCCCCAAAGTTGGAGTTTGTAAACAGTGATTGCGCCCAATTACTAAAGAGCGCAGAAACGAGCATGATGACAAATAACTTACCCGTGCCTAATCGCTGCTCTGTTTGACTTGCGAGATACCACCACATGGCAAGGTTAAAGGCGATATGCATTAGTGAGAAGTGAACAAACGCAGGGGTGATATAGCGCCAAACTTCAAAGTTCAGGCTCTCGTTATAAGGCCATGCTAGATGGAGCATAACGTCATAATCGCCGACCGCTTGTTGCCAAATAAAAATCAGGACACATAAAATGACTACCAGTACCGTTAATGGTCCTGATCGTTGCACCATATTTTTTATTGAAAAAGCGGGGCGATATTTGATACCAGTATTTTTCGGATCACCAGTTTGCCAACTTGCGGCTTGGTAACGTGGGTGAAAAGGCTCACGTAAAAAAGTATTTAGTTCTTTTTCAACCACATCCAACTGATGTTGGTCTTCTAACCAAAGTGAGATCTGCTGATTTTCATTTTTTGCGTGAATTCTCACGCCTTTTGTTGCCATGTAATTGACAAACAAATCAGCTGCTTGAGGGTTAGAAAGCGTAATAATGTGGATCATTAATAAAACTCATCTGTAGTTATTGCAGAGAAGTTGTCGCTTGTGGAAACTCTCTTAGCCATGCTTCAAAACCACCGTTAACACTATAAACGGTTTCAAAGCCCATATTGACCAGATATTGAGCTGCGCCTTGGCTGCTATGGCCGTGATAACACATCACCATAACAGGCACATCAAAATCAGCATTTTGTAAAAATGTGTTTAGCGTATCATTGGTGAGATGAAATGCGCCGGTAGCATGACCCATGCGATAACTCTGAGGATCTCTAACATCAACTAATATCGCCGATTGAGATGTCCAGAATTGATAGGCTTGTTCAATGCTGAGAAATTGAAACTTATCCATAATTGTCTTATTTATTATATTGTTAATTGATTTATTTGTTCTGAGCGAGAGAACGATACATTTATCATAACGTCAAATCGGTAAAGATGACGTTACACTTTGTAAATGATTATTTTAATAAACAAATCCCCCATGATATCAGTGCAGGTGAGTACCATAGGGGATGTGATACTGAGAGATATCAGTAGTAGGAGTGTTCACCGCGTTGGTGTTCAGTTAAATCTTTCACACCTTTTAACTCTTCTGGGAACAGGTTTAACAGTTCTTTTTCGATACCATCTTTTAATGTGACATCAATCATTGAACAACCGTTACAACCACCACCGAATTGTAAGATAGCATAACCATCTTCAGTGATTTCCATGAGGCTAACGCGACCACCATGGCCCGCTAATTGTGGGTTAATTTGTGATTGTAGTACGTATTCTACGCGTTCAATTAACGGTGCATCAGCATCGACTTTACGCATTTTTGCGTTAGGTGCTTTCAGGGTTAATTGTGAGCCAAGTTGGTCAGTGACAAAGTCAATTTCCGCATCTTCTAAGAAAGGCGCGCTGATGTCATCAACATACGCAGAAAGTTTTTCGAACTTAATTTCAGTATCGTTTGGCTCTACGGCATCAGGTGGGCAATACGAAACGCCACATTCAGCATTAGGTGTACCCGGATTGATAACAAATACACGGATTTGGGTGTTGGGTTCTTGGTTAGCCAGTAGTTTGGCAAAATGCGCCTGTGCGGCATCAGTAATAATAATCATATCGTCTTGCTCAATAGTTGACTGTTCTGGTTGGTTATCATACGCCCAATTGGCGGTTAACTACAAGGTTCGACAAATCGCCCATACCTCAACAGAGCGTGCTCCCGCACGAAATAACAAGGGTATAATGCTCTTTAATGTCGCACCTGTAGTGATAACATCATCAATTAGTGCCAGATTTTTCCCTGATACCGACACTGTGTTATTTAATACAAATGCATTCTTTAAATTTTGTTGCCTTTGCTTGGCATTAAGATGCGTTTGCACCAGTGTAGCACGAGTTCTTATCAGGGTATCAGGTTGATAAGCACAATTTAGCCACCTTGCCAAAGGCTTAGCGATAGCTTCTACTTGCTCAAAGCCTCTAGACCAACGGCGATGACGATGTGAAGGAACGCTAATAATTCTGTCAGGTTTCTGCACCAAATTTTCTCGTCGATGTGCAAGCCATCGCAAGAGAAAAAGTCGTGCAAGACATAACGCTATTTGAGGGCGAGGTTGGTATTTATAAAGGTGTAATAATTTATTTAATGGTGGTTGATAGTCAGTGACTGTCAACATCTGTTTCCATGGTGGAGGCGATTGTAAGCAGCGTCCACATAGCATCATAGAGTGGGATGAGGGATATAAACAGCATGGGCAACGATGATGCTGTTTAGGTAAATAGCGAATACAACTCGAGCAAATACCTTTAGTATCATAATGTAAGGGTTGACGACATAACCAACAATATCCTGCTATTGTTATCCACATAATGAACATCCTTGTAAAAGAAAAGAGAGCATAACAATGAATAAATTGTATTGGCAGACAATCGGTGAAGGAAAAACAGATCTTGTGCTATTACATGGGTGGGGGTTGAATGCACAGGTTTGGCAATCATTAATACCTCGATTAAGCTCGCATTTTACATTGCATCTTGTTGATTTACCGGGCTATGGTCGTAGCCAAGGTTTTCCTGCTCTGACATTAAAAGAGATGGCAGAAATTGTTTTTGCCAACGCCCCTGAAAATGCAATTTGGTTAGGTTGGTCTTTAGGTGGATTAGTGGCGAGCCGTGTGGTGTTAGATAATCCCAATCATGTACAAGCCTTGATTTCGGTGGCATCTTCGCCTTGCTTTGGCGCTCATAATGATTGGCCGGGTATCAAACCTGAGGTTTTAAAAGGCTTTGAGCAGCAATTAAATGAGAATTTTCATCGCACCGTTGAACGCTTTTTAGCGCTACAAACATTAGGTACAAAAAGCGCCCGTGAAGATATGAAAGCATTAAAATCAATGGTATTAGAACAACCACTACCTACTGTTGAAGTGCTTAATGGTGGATTAGAAATTTTGAGAACGGAAGATTTACGAGAAGAATTGAAAGCGTTGCGTTGTCCTTTTATTCGTTTTTATGGTTATTTAGATGGCGTAGTGCCACGAAAAGTAGCTGGATTATTAGATGCTATTTATCCTCAATCACCTTCTGTTATTTTCCGTAATGCCGCGCATGCTCCGTTTATTTCGCATCCCGATGAATTTACGCAAGCGTTAATTAATGCTTGTTCTCTTAAGTAATCCATTTATCAATAACTGCCCCAAATAGGGGGCAGTCGTATTTTTCTTACGCCATTACATTTTCAATACTGTATGAAGTTTCACAAATCGGTGGATTTTTGATTGTGTCAAAGACAGGACAAGTTCGCTCAATAAAGGCGATAAATTCAGCAATTTCTTCTTCGCTATTGTCTGCCTGAATAAAGAAATGAGTGGTAATTTTACTAAAACCTATTTTGGCTTGTTTATTTTTCCCCATAAAACCATCGGTATCTAATTCTCCTCTGACTTCAATACGAATATTTTCAAGCTTGATATCGTGCATACGCGAAAAGCTTTTTGCAACAATGCCCTTACACGCCCCTAGTGTACCTAATAGTGCTTCAACGGGGTTCATTGCACTGTCTTGTCCACCTAATGATGGAGGTTCATCAAGGAGAAATTGAAATTGACGTGAGGCACATTGCATCTGTAACCCACCTTGATCACCACTGGTAACAATCGATGAAAATTCAGTTATCGGCATAATCTATTATCCTTATAAGAATGATCGATGTGTATAATTTCATTTTGGACGTAAAGACGTCTCGACGTCTTGTTTAAGTATCGAATTATGATGGGATAATTAGAAAAGTAAACCAATAAATAAGAAGATAAAAAATGGCATCATTAACGATAAGACAAAAAAAATCCCTTACCAAGGTAAGGGATTTTGCATTTAAGCGATATTTAACAAACAGTTAACGTAATTGATAAAGCTTTGTTTGGCATGCGGTGGCTTCAGGGCAACTTTTACAACTGCCTGTGAGACAATCTTCTACATCCACCTCTTCAAGCTTACCCATCAATGTGAGCCGCTCTAACATTGCTTGCACCAAAGGTTCAGGCATATTGAGTTGATGGCTGATAAGACGGGCATCGGCTCGACCATTAAGGGCGATACAATCACGTACTTCTATCAGACTTGCCATCTTACTTTTCCTTTGTCACTTAGTGACAACTACCTTTTGAACAACATTGTTTTGATAATGAAGGTTTATTGCTTAAGTTAATTGTTAGGCGACTACGCGCATTACGCAACAAGATAAATAAAATTAAGTTGAAGATAACCACCGCTGCAATCGTTATACCGCTGCTTTGTGGATGTTCACTAAAGGTTGCCACTTGATAGAACAGGGCTGCCAATGAGTAAGCAATATTTAATCCCCAAAGGATAGAGAAAGTCATCCAACCACGGCTTGTTTCACGGGCGATAGCACCCATTACTGAAACGCAAGGTACATACAGTAAAACAAAGATTAAGTAGCTGTATGCCGCAACGCCTGAGCCAAATTTAGCGCCCATGGTGCCCATGGTGCCGGTATCCATTTCACCATCACCTTTGCTTGCTTCAATTGGATTAGAAAGCGCAGCGAGAGTGAAGGTTTCTTTTAAGCTATCCCATGTTTCACCAAAGGCATCACCAATTTCGCCCCACAGGTCGAATTCTTCAGGATCAAATGGCTCATTAACAATGCTTTCTGCGGTATAGAGGGTATTTAATGTTCCCACTACCACTTCTTTCGCCATTGCACCAGTGACTAAACCAACTGTTGCTTGCCAGTTATCACTATGAACACCAATAGGTTGCAGTAATGGTGTGATCACTTTACTGACAGACGCTAATGCAGAATCATTGATGTTATCCGCAGGTTTACCTGAGAAGGTAAAGCTGTTTAGCGCACCAATAAACATACTGGCAATAATAATGACTTTACCTGCACGTACCACGAAGCCTTTTAGACGTTGCCATGTTTGCATGAGCAACGTTTTTAGGTGAGGAACGTGATAAACTGGCAGCTCCATCACGAAAGGTGAGGCTTCGCCACGCATAATGGTGTGTTTTAGCAGTAAGCCTGTGAGGATAGCAACTACAATACCCAGAAGATAAAGTGAGAAAACAACACTTGCGCCATTTTTACCAAAGAAAGCAGCAGCAAATACAGCAAAGATAGCTAAACGTGCACCACAAGACATAAACGGTGCCATCAATACGGTGATCAGGCGTTCTCTTGGTGCATCCAGTGTACGCGCACCCATAATGGAAGGTACGTTACAACCAAAACCGACAATCAGTGGTACGAATGATTTACCCGGTAAACCCAGAGCCTGCATCAATCTGTCCATTACAAATGCAGCTCGTGCCATATAACCTGAGTCTTCAAGAATAGATAAGAACAGGTACATCATTCCGATTTGTGGCACTAATGGAAGTACCGTATTAATACCGCCACCGATACCTTGAGCAAGGAAAATGGTCAGCCATTCAGGGAAGTTAAAGGTTGCACCAATCCATTGAATACCATGGATAAAGATAGCTTCAGAGCCACCTTCAAAAGCAGGCTGTAAAGCACCACCAATGTTAATTGCGAGCACAAACATTAAGTACATAACAAACAGGAAGATAGGAACACCTAACCAACGGTTTAATATCACTTTATCGATATTTTGCGTCAGGATATTAGGCTTAATGGCTTCCATATTAATCACGGCATGGCAGATGCGCTCAATATTTTGATAACGGGCATCAGCAATGACTAATTCGGGTTCATTGTTATGTTCGTCTTGAATTCGTTGGCGAATGGTTTTGATATCGTCACTAGTGATTTGAGCACGTTGGTGAGTATAGATATCACCCTCTAAGCACTGTAATGCCATCCAACGACGTTGCTGTAAATTAAACTCATCGTGATTAATTTTTTCAGCAAGTGCCTCGACTTCATTAAGTAACCATATCGGATAAGATGTCAGTAATTCTTGTGGTTTTTTCTTTTCAGCAGGGAAGGTATCAATGGCTTCTTTGAGCTTATCAATTCCCGATGCTTTGGTTGAAACCATTGGAATAACAGGGCAACCCAGTTGCTTTGAAAGTGCCTTGATATCAATTTGCATATCTTGGTGTTCTGCAATGTCGAGCATGTTTAATGCCACGATACACGGAATACCAAGCTCTAGTAGTTGCAATGTCAAATAGAGGTTACGCTCAAGATTTGATGCATCAACCACGTTAATCAGCATGTCTGCTTCATTACTTAAAATAAAATGGCAGGCAATTTGTTCATCAAGCGATGTTTGTTCTGAGATTGTCGTTAAAGAGTAAGTGCCGGGCAAATCGACCAGCTCAATTTTATGATTTGCAGTTGTGAAACGACCAACTTTGCGTTCGACCGTTACACCCGCCCAGTTACCCACACGTTGGCGAGAGCCTGTTAACTGATTAAAGAGTGTTGTTTTACCAGCATTAGGATTGCCGATAAGACCTATAGTGAGAGGAGTCATAATAGTGATGCCAATAGTTGTCTTGCCTGGTTGAATGAGAAATAACGATTATTTTTCGTTATGAACCACTTCGCTAAGATTAATGAGTGCGAGATCTTTTTTTCTCAAAATTAGGGATACTCGGTGCGTTTCTATTTGAATAGGATCACCCAGTGGTGCGATACGAATAACGTTAAACACAGCGCCAGGTAACATACCTAAAGATAATAATTTCTGTCTGTATGCAGGGCTAATCTGAGGTGAGTAGCTCAAGATTTTATAACTGTGATTTGGGATCAGAGACATAATCGTCCTTCCACGAATATTGATACAAAAAATAATGATACTGATAATTATTAACGGATATGAGAATTCACATAATAATATTAAGGTTAATTATAATAAATATTTTTAATGCTAATGAGAATTATAATTATCCTTATTGGGTATAATTTAGCCTAGTCTATGCATGTCTACACTTGATTTAAATCAACCAGAGAAAAGATATTGAGATGAAAATAGACTGTTTATCTTATCTGTTACTAGACAAAAACAGAATGTGAAGAGTTGAAATGTCAACGTAGCAACAAAATAACAATTAATTAATGATATTAACGGATCACAATATAAAAACAGATTTCAAGAATATAAAGAGCGCGAGCTTAAGTGAAAAGCTCGCGTTGTTATGGTGAATATCCGCTAATTAGTGGGTTTGCTGGTGGCTAAAAAGTTGGTAAATATTGTTAGGGGTATAACTATTATCTTCGTATGAAACGACCCAATCAGTTATTAATGCGGTGTTGATAGGATAGATTTCACCTTCTTGCATATCCTCAACATAAAATGGCACGTTGAGTAATTTTGCATAAATGGTATCTCCATCACGAGACTGCGGCACAAACCACATATGCTCTAGCTCTTTTTCTTCCTCTTCCTCTTCACCATAAGGAATGCCGAACTTGATCATAAATTGCCACGGGTTTTCAGTCTCTTCGGGTTTGTCTTTTCCTAATAATTTGGATAGAAAACCACTTTTTTTCTCAACAGGCGGTTGATTGTAGTTATCAAACATAGAAACGAAGTATTCCCAGCGTCGCTTGGCTTTTTCAGACATCTCATAGGTTTCTTCATTGCTACGCAGTAGCATCATCGCTTGTTGCTCTTCATAACCTTTAAAGAAGGTTTCTAAAACAGGGTTTTCTTCATTGGTTCTAAATAGCATAGAAGAAGGATGTTGATGATATTCATCACGATCAGCCAAATCACCCAAGAAAACGCCATTTGGTGCGCCTTCAGTGTCATAACGCATCTCTTCTAAAGGTCTAAGGCTATCAAGAGGCGTTGATTGATTAATATGACGAATACCTTCTTCAAAAGGTAATGCGACAAGATACTCCAAACCTGATGATGTTTGACCACACAGCATCGGTTCACCAAATTCAATTTGGCGATGATTAATACTGTTGTTAACAAAGCAGCGGAAGAGATCAGGAATACCATAGTAAGATTCAAGCATACTTGGAATAACTAAATCGACTTCTGTTAAGCCGCAACGCGCTAATCCATGCGTATGGAACCAAAACATCGTGGGTGGATCATTTTCTGTGTCATAGACAGCATGAATAACATATAAGCTTTCTACTTCAGGATAGAGGTCGGGCGTTTCTAATTGAAAGCGTATCCACTCAGGTGTTAATGCTTTACCTGCCGCTGATTCATCTAATGCTAAGACCATTTCAGGTGCGATGATATTAAGAAAATTCAGTTGATGGCGATAGCTTGCTAAAGGATGTAAGGTTTCAGTAAAAAGTGTTTCTAATAATAAATCTTGCGTTGTCGCATTCGCATGTGCGAGTTGTTGTGGTGTGAGTTCATCAGTCGAATACATTGGACGTATTTCGTAATCTTCATCACAAGGATAAAGGCAGACAAAAAAATGTAACTCGTCATCACCATGCTGGCAACGATAGAAAAAACCGTCGTCAATATTTTCACTTAGATAATTGATTTCACCATCAGTGTAATCGGTCTGTTCTTCTAGGCGTTGTTCAATAAGCGCATAGTTTAGTGGCTGTGCAGGGAAGGCCACTATACGAGAGGGCACTTTTTCTCCTTGCCCGGCTGCGATATCTAAGTACTGCTGTTTGTTATCCATATTTTTTATCACTCGTATATTAAAGATAGAAAAATAGGATATCAGGGATAACAAGAGAGGAATAGATGGAGTTATCTGAGCTTGAGAGGGTTATTTGATCTATTGTTAATAATCAGTATTAATAAAAAGTAAAACAGAGAATAAGCCATAAAAACAAAAGGATATCAATAAATTATTGATATCCTTTAGATGCAAGGTAATCAAGGCAAATGATTAGCCTTTTGATTATTTACCTTTTAGTAATTGCATGATGTCTTCAGTTTTTTCTTCATCGTCATCATCTTCAAACTCAATACCTAGCTCAACCATTAATTCGTCAATGCGATCAAGGGTTTTCTCAGTATAAGCTTGTTCTTCTGCATTGAGTTTTTCACCGTTTTCAAGACGAGACAGTAGTTCATCTAGACGTGCATCGTTTTCTAATAGGTCTAACTCTTGCTCAGGCGTTAAACGAACAGGCTCTGCTTTAACTGGCGCAGGTTTTTTCTTCACAACTTTTGGTGCATCGCCCACAATCAGAGGGATCGGTTTTTTGCTACCAATACGTGGATCTTTCGGCGCTGTATTGTTCGCTTGCTGTTTATTTTCCGCTTCCTGCTGACGGTTACCAGCAGGATTGCCACGGTGTTTCTTTTGACGTTTACGTTCACGTCCTTCCGCGTTCAGCTCTTCACGCGATTTCTTACGTGCTTTAGCTGCGGGCTTTCTTTTAATCATATTCATAATGGTAACTCGATAGTGATCTTCTTGGTTGCGCAATCTATCAGAAACAAATTTTCAATAAAAGCGCAAATTTAAGACAATTTAATTTTTGCTCACGTACAATGTGCGGTTCATTTCACTATACTTTACTGTGTTGTGACGTCAATTAACGACTAAATTAAATTAATTAACTTAAATTTCTATTTATTATGACATTAGCATCTGCACAATTACGTAAACCAGTATATTGGTGGGTTATTGGTTATGCGACTCTTTGGATCTTAGTGAGTTATTTTTTTGACCCTACAGTGCCTTATGATGCCGTTGAGGCTGTCAATTGGGGCATTAACGGAGGGTGGGGTTCCCCCAAAAATCCTTGGTTTGTGGGTTTTATAATGACACCCGCTATTTATGGCGGTATCGATTTTAGCTTTTATTGGTATTTTATCCACTTTATTGTCATTGCTATTGGGCTATTAGGTGTTTGGAACTTAGCCTACAAGTTGACACAAAATACTCACCTAGCTTGGTTTGCTATGTTGGGGCTTAATTTATCGGGTGTGATCAACTTTGATATTATCCCTTATAACGATAACTATATTCTAGTGGGTTGTTGGGCATGGGCGTTCTATTTTTTCCTTTGTGCCATTAATGACAATCAAAAATATTGGATTGCCTTCGCGATCACGATGGGTATTGCCACAATGGGGAAATATTCATCATTAGCTTTTATTGGTTCTGTGTTTGTATCAAGCCTTTTTGTTCCTAAAGTTCGAGCAAGTTATCGCTCTCCTTATTTCTATTTAGCATTGGCTATTTGGTTTGCTTTTGTTATTCCCAATTTTATTTGGTTATGGCAAACCGATTTTGCGGCGTTTAAATGGGTCGATTCTCAAATTGAAAACCGTTTTAATTTACGTACAACTCGCGCTGCACTGACTGTTTTTTACCCAGTGATTTTAATGTGGGGAATTTTACGTTTTTATGGTGGGCGTGTTAGTTGGTCTGCTTCTAAAGATAGCCAATTACTCAATTTTATTTTTTTGTTTCCATTAACGATTATTTTTATTTGGTTTAGTTTTCATGAAGGGGGGCGTATCAGCGAGTGGTTACAACCCTTTATGTCGATTGCGACTGCGCTTTTTGTGGGTTCAATTAGTGTAATGCCTAAACGTTCATTACGTGGAGCACTGTATGGTTTAGGTGTTTTCGGTATGTTGGTTGTTTCTGGTTATACTGTCGTTCAAGCCGCTAATGTGCGTAATGCAGGGCAAAAATTTATTGGCGTAAAAACCTTTGTGCAAGATGTTGAACAAGCTTGGCATCAGCATTATCACACGCCACTTGCGTATGTGGGCGGTGAATATATGCATGAGTGGGTGACTTTTTATGGCAAAGATAGACCATTATCTTCACAGCCTTGGGTGTTAGCAGAGAATGTGCAACCACCTAATATTTATAATCGACATATTACACTTCAACAATTAGAAGAAAAAGGTGTCGTATTGGTAAGTGAAGTGGGCTATTACTGTGAAAAAGCACATTTTGATGAAGGATTAAAGCACTGGCCGAGTTTAAAAATCGCTGGTACTCAAGAGATAATGTTTCGTGCTGAACCAGATGCCATTACCGAGCCTGTTTGTATTGCTTTTGTGGCACCAAAAACACATAAGGAAAAGTAGAGATGCGTTACGCTGATATTCAGGTTGAAACAGAAAGATTGATATTGCGCCCTTTTGAAATGAGGGATGCTGAAGATTGGTTTAAGATCATGAGTTCACCTGAAGTGACGCGCTACTGGAGCCATCTCCCTTGGCAATCACTGCAAGAAGCGCAGGAAGATATCATTCAAGATATCACGCATATGGAAAGAAAAGAGTATCTGCGCTTAGCGGTGATCGATAAAACAACACATGCACTTATGGGCATGTGTGTTTTCTTTAATCATTACCCTAATTCAGGACGTGGCGAAATAGGGTATTGCCTTGATATGGCTTATCAAGGCAAAGGTATTATGAAAGAAGCTATGGTCGCGTTTATTGAGTATCTTCAAACACATCTATCTGTTCGCCGTTTAGAAGCAGATATCCACCCAGATAATAAAGCATCAGCGGCATTGTTAGCGAAATTAGGTTTTGAACAAGAAGGGTATCTTAAACAGCGCTGGGTTGTGGGTGATGAAGTTTCTGACTCTGCTATTTTTGGTTTGTTATTGCCTGCTATAGATAAAGCCTAATTAGGTGCTTTCTATTAGTTTTGATATTGCAAGTAAAACGACTCTTTCGCCAAAATCGCCTTCTGGGATATTTAGATTTTCTAAGAAGGCGAGATCAACATTGAAATCTATTGAAGAAGGTCTGCTCCAAATATGAGCGCTGTTTATTATGAGCGATTTTTTATCGCATTCATAAAGCATCAATTCACCATTAGAAAAGTATTTATGTGATAACGTATTATTATGACAATGCATAACGTAAAGCATAATATTTTCTGAATTTGATAAACCAATTGCCCATAAGTTCATTCCACCCAGAGTTTGCTGAGTATCACTAATTACGCCACCATAAATTTCAATTATTTTTAAATAGATTGCAACTGAAATACCTAATGAACGATATTCATTATCTACATAGGCAGATTCTATTTGGGGTAAATTAGGTGAAAATAATATGGGCGCAGATAAATTAAAAGTCATTACATAATTAGCAACAACAATATTATTTTTTATATCTTTAACATATAACCGACTTAATTCAATACTAACTTTTTCTCTTAATAATATGTATTCTTTTTGGTCATTATCTAAAATTACACCTAATTCATCTATTTCGCCAAAATCCCCGCTATTATCTGGATAAATAAGTCGTTTATTATGGCGATCAATTAAAATGGGTGGCATTCATTTGAGCCTTTTTATGCTGTAAGTTAAAAGTTTTAATCATTCTTTTAAGTTTTCTATGATTAAAAAGTTTTTCATATTGTACTTTATATTTATTATTTATTTTATTTGAAAAAGACTCAGATACAACACTAAATCCTTTTTTATTTTTAGAGGGTTCTAATTGAAGCTCAAGAATAGGATAAACATTATCCCAAATAGCGGTTTCTTCCCAACCATCATTAAGAATTAAGACTCTAGGTCTTGTTTCACGTTCTTTCATTATTCTAACTTCGAAATTAACACCTTCACTATCTTTAATTTCACCAATTAGAATAGTTCTACTTGCTATTGTATGAGGTGAACGTTTATTCATTTCTCCTCCTGATAGTTAGTAAACTTAAAGTGATCATGATGAATACAATGTTGGTAAATAATATAATTATTAATAAAATTATTTATTACATACCATTATAAACAACCATAACGTTCCCTTTATAGTATTTTAGAGATGTTTAAAAATAAAGCAAAAATATCACCTGATAAAAAATAGGAAAAGCAATAGTCCGAGAACTATTGCTTTAGAATGTCGTTTAGAAAAGATTATTCAAATCAATAACATGAGTATCAATCAGTAATATTTTCAAAATAAACAGCAGTGAAACAATCACAACACACAGATTAATTTCTTTCCAGCGGAATGTACCCACTTTCATTACACAATAAGCAATAAAACCAAGTGCGATACCTTCGGTGATTGAGAAGCTAAACGGCATCATTACTGCGGTGATAAAGGCAGGAACGGATTCTGTTAAATCATCCCATTTCACGCGCGTTAAACTGGATGTCATTAATACACCCACATAAATCAATGCGCCAGCCGTTGCGTAGCTTGGTACCATACCTGCTAGCGGTGATAAGAAAATCGCGAGTAGGAACAGAATACCAACAACAACCGCGGTTAAGCCTGTGCGACCACCAACAGAAACACCTGAAGTACTTTCGATAAAAGCAGTAACGGACGATGTTCCCATTGCAGAGCCTGCAACAGAGCTTAAGCTATCGACGTATAACGCTTGTTTCATGCGTGGAAATTTACCTTTGTCATCGGTTAAACCTGCTTTATCAGTCACACCAATTAAAGTGCCGGATGAGTCAAATAAGTTAACCAACATAAAGGCAAAAATCACACCAGAAAGACCGATATCTAAGGCACCCATAATATCCACTTTACCAACAACAGTGGTGATAGATGGAGGTAGAGAGAAAACGCCTTGGTAGGTGACATCGCCTAATAACAGACCAATCACAGTAGTGATAACGATAGAAATAAGAATAGCTGCGTGAATATTACGTGCGGCAAGAATGGCGATAATAAAAAAGCCTAATGCACCCAATAACACGTTATGAGAGGCAAAATTACCAATAGTGACGATCGTGTCATTATTAGGAATAATAATACCCGAGTTTTTTAGCCCCATCATGGCGATAAACAACCCGATACCGCTTGTTATACCGACACGTAGACTCAGTGGAATGTGGGCAATTATCCAATAACGAATACGAAAAAGAGTCAGTAAAAATAATCCCACAGCACCCCAGAAAATCGCACCCATCGCGACTTCCCACGAATAGCCCATTGCACCAACTACCACAAAGGCAAAGAAGGCGTTTAGGCCCATTGCAGGGGCAACCGCAATAGGTAGATTTGCCACGAGTCCCATTAAAATACTACCAAAAGCCGCAATTAAGCAGGTTGTCACGAAGACGGCTTTGATATCCATATTGGCAGCGGCAAGAATTTGAGGGTTAACGAAGATAATGTAAACCATCGTTAAGAAAGTCGTGACACCCGCAATTAGTTCAGTGCGAGCGTTTGTACCGTGTTCTTGTAGCTTAAACACACGTTGGAGCAAACCCTGTGATCCAGAATTTGGTGATGACATGCTCATAGACAAAAGATCCCAAAAAAAATGTTTTTCGCTTTATCCTACACAAATAAAACCAGAACTGCACCTAAAAAGTAATCGATTGCTTTTTTTAGGGGAGTATATAATGAAAAAGCAGTTCAAAGAGGAAATCAGTATTTTTTTAATTAAAAAACAATGTTAAAAAGCAATAAATTTATATTTAAAACAAAATTTATTTATTATTGTTTTTATTTTTTATTAGAGTTTTAACTTATATTAAATAAATTATATTTTGTTTTTGTTTTAATTAAATATGTATATTTCATCTTCTTGCCAAATAAAAAAATCTCGCTAAAGTTAATCAACCTGTAAGTTTTAAATTAGCTTTATTGCTCTACATGTAATTTTTATATATTGATATTTAACAAATCTTTGTTTTTATAAAAATAGATTTTATTATCCAATTAATAATCTTCTTAATATAAGGTAACTATAATGAATATGAAAAAAAAAGCTTCTTTTAAAATTAATTTATTAGTTTTCTCTGTGTTATCAATGTTAAATATGACGACTGTGGTACAAGCTGATCCTATGGCTAATATCGTGGCGCAACAAGAGCAAGAAAATAGTAATGTTAATGTTCTTAATATTGCAGCCGTAGTTAATGGTTATTCGCGTAACTTACTGACCAGTTTTGATGTTCCTGAAGTGGGATTAATATTAAATAATAGTACAGATGGTGCAGAGACCCAATTATCTGGGCATATTGCAGGTAATAGTAATTTATCAAGCGGTGCTGCAAAAGATATTATTCTTGAGGTTAACGCTAAAAAAGCCATTATGCTAAATGGTCCTGTTGAGGTAGCAGGAACGAATGCGCGCGTGATTTTATCTAATCCTGCGGGGATTATTTGTAGTAGCTGTAATTTCCTTAGTACCGATCGCGTGGTTCTGACAACAGGTACTGTAAATGTACAAAATGACATGGTTGATAGTTATAAAGTTGAAAAAGGAAATATTACCGTTAAAGGTAATACTGTCTTTGATAAAGTTTCAACACAGGTTGATTTCATTGCTCGTAATGTCTCTATTGAAGAGCCAGTGAATGCATCAGGTATTAACGTCAATGTTATAACCGGGACTAATGAAGTTAAAGCACAAGACAATACAG
This sequence comes from Proteus appendicitidis, assembly GCF_030271835.1. Lineage (NCBI taxonomy): Bacteria > Pseudomonadati > Pseudomonadota > Gammaproteobacteria > Enterobacterales > Morganellaceae > Proteus > Proteus appendicitidis. Next base: position 3,879,430 of record NZ_CP127389.1, on the reverse strand, counting down.
TTATTGCGCAAAAGCCAACAGGGCCAATTAGTAAATATAGCTTACAAGTGATCAAAAATGCTGGGGTTAGAAGCTTGTTACTAAAATTTGTTGGCACAGAAAATAATTCACCACTTATCAATAATGGTAGCGTTGAAACTGCAGAGGGGGGAATTGATCTTACTCATAATGGTTTACTTGAAAATAATAAAGGTAAATTTTTATCAAAAGGTGATATTAATATTGTTTTCGATAAAGGCGTTAAAAATAGTACAGGTGAAATAGAAAGTTTGAAAACCATTGTAATAGATACTAAAGGGGAGAAACTCGATAATATCCTTGGTAGTAATATTTCTGCTATTGGAAATGTCACAATCAAAAGTGGTGAATTAAAAAATAATGCGTCCTATATTGCGAGTAAAGATAAATTAGATATTCGAACTAATGGAAAAACAATCACAAATACAGCAACGGTGGGTAGCAATCTTGGTCTTGCAGCAACAAATGGCATTGCAATTAACAGTGGTTTATTTAATAACAAAAATGGAGAAATTAATTCTCAGAATGTGATTGATATTAATACAAACCTAAAAGACTTCAATAATATTGATGCTTATATTGATGCATCCGGTGGCATTAAAATTAATAGTGGTGTAATGAATAATACTAATAGTCGTCTACGTTCAGTCACCTATATTGAAATTGATACTAATGGTAAAGCACTTAAAAATGCCGGTATAACCGCAGATACTGCAAGTGATGATTCATTAGGTATTCTTAGCGGTAAAGATGGTATGACAGTTAATATTGCTGGGCTAGTTAATGACAAAGGCATTATTGCTACAGATGGTAATATGAGTTTTACTAACAAAGGCGATATTACTAATCAATGGGGACAGATTAAATCCGGTGGTTTCTTAACGTTTTATAGCACTAAGATCAAAAACCTCTATGGTGGTTTAGCATCGAAAAACGGGGCTAATGTGACTTTATCGACAACATTAGATAATAACTTTGGCGTTTTCTATTTAGAGGGCGACAAGGTTACTATTAACGCACCTTATATAAATAATAATAAAGGCGTTATTAAAGGTGATTCCCTTTATTTTAAAACGGATAAATTTAACAATATATCAGGGTTTGTGATTACTCAGCAGAAATTAGAAATTGATACACCAGAACTCACTAATAATAATAGTTCAGATTTTAAAACAGAAATGGGATTCTATTTGGGTCAATCCAATCAGAAAGGGGGATTAATTAGTAAAGGAGAAATGAAATTACAAGGTCATAAATTATTGGAAAATAAAGGAGGGCGTATTGTGACAGAAAATGGTGATATTGATATTGAATTTACCTCTGTTAATAATGAAAATGGTATTATCGCATCATATAAAAATGCCTCTGTAGTGACAAGCTCTTTTTCCAATTTACAAGGAACGTTATTTGGCCGAGATAAATTAAAATTACAAACTGACACATTGAAAAATAATAACACCGGTACGGTTGAAAGTAATAATTTAAAAGGTGTTATTGCATCAAGTGGTGATAATGAGGTGGCGGTTAATCGAGATTTTGAAAATCATGGTGTAATTTCCGGTGTGGAACATTTACGTGTAACGGTTAACGGCAAATATACCAACGCTGCTAATAGTATTATGTCTGGTAAAAATAGTTTCGAATTAAATGTGAAAGGAAATATTATTAACTACGGTATTCTCAATTCAATAAAAGATTCTACTATTTCTGGCGAAAACATTACTAATGAGAAATCAGGCACTATTGTTGGTAGAAACAGTATTACCATTAACAATCGGGGTACTTTTATCAACAAGGGTAAAATTATTGGACCTATAAATGAATAATATTTTCTAATCTGTATATGAGCGATGTTTTATCGCTCATATATTAAATAATACATTATCTTGAGTATTAGAAAATATGAGAATTGGAACTGATATTATAGAAATAAAAAAAGTTACTATTGCAATCACCAGAAATAAAGAACATTTAATTCAACGATTATTAACAGACTATGAAAGGAAAAGTATTGGTGTAGTTAACGAAAACTATCATCGTATTGCAGGCTTTTGGGCTGCGAAGGAAGCTGCTGTAAAAGCAATAGGTACAGGATTTAGATTGGGTATCTTATTTCATGACATTGAAATAAGACATGATAAATATGGAGCGCCTTTTTATTTTTTCACTGGAAATTTTTATAATTTATTTAAGAAAAGAAAGCTAATTAAATCATCATTAAGTATTTCTCATTGTGAACATTACGCAGTAGCTATTGCTATTTTTAATTGATGTATTTTATAGGTGTTCTATTATGTTTATATATTCTGATTTAAAAAATAAGAATGTTATTGTTACGGGAGCCAATGGCGATGTAGGCATAGCAATTTGCCATAAATATCTTGAACAACAATGTCATGTTTATGCTATATATCACAAAAATAGAAGTAACTTAGATAAATTAAAAAAAGAAAATAAAGATTGTGACTATTTGCATATATTACAATGTGATATCAATAATAATAAATCGATTGGTGATTTTTTAGCAATACTCAAAGCGAATGTTCACGCTATTCATGTATTAGTAAATAATGCAGGTGTTATTAAAGATGAATTATTTTCTACTATAAATATGGATGAATTTGAATATGTTATTAAAACGAATTTATTAGGAACTTGCCAATTTACTAAACAGTTATTATTTTTCTTAAGGTCGGCAGAAAAGGCGACCATTATTAATGTTGCCTCCATTGCGGGAATTGTACCGAGTATTGGCCAAAGTAACTATAGCGCAGCTAAGGCAGGTATTATTGGTTTCACACATACCTTGGCTGCGGAGTTAGCGAATAAAGGCATTCGAGTTAATGCAGTGGCTCCGGGCATGATTGAGTCTGATATGGTTAAAAAAGTATCACGACAAGTGGTACGTCATATTAAATCCATTATTCCATTACAGCGATTAGGATTAAGCTCTGAAGTTGCCAATACCATTGTATTTTTAAGCTCTGAGGCATCTAGCTATATCGTTGGGCAAACGTTAATCGTTGATGGTGGCATGGTGATGCGATGAGAGATAAACGTTATGAGCCTCTATAATCAATCGTTACTGCCACCGGCTCTATTTTTAAAAATAGGGGCATGGCGACAACCAACAATAATGGTAGATAGAATAATCGATTTTGTACCAAGTGAAAAATCCATAATTAGAGCTATCAAACATGTCACTTTTAATGATCCGTATTTATTAGGGCATTTCCCTGGCGATCCTGTGGTACCAGGAATTGTGGTCGCTGAAATCTTTGGTCAAGCTAGCGAGTATTTATCTTTTATCGATGATTTCTGTTTGATTTATAAAGCAGAGCGAAATATTGAATTAAAAACATTCAAGGAAATATCAAAAGCAATAAATGAACCGGCATCAGAAATAATTTTAACTCAGCATCGAAGTAAAGTTTCCGGTGTACTGGCTTCACAAAACTTAAGATATAAAAATTCTGCATATCCCGGAGATACAATAGAAATAAAAAGTATTTTATTATTTTCTGATGAGAATAATTTTAAACATTATTCAGTTGAGGCTAGAGTTGGAAAGAAAATAATTGCAAATGGCACAATAGTAAATTTTAGAGCATATTACCATTCAGATAAAAATGAAACTTAGGATATTAATATTATGGAAAATTATACTAGTTTAAATGAGAAAATTGAACAAAGAAAAAAAATGTTAAAGCGAGTAAAAGAGGGGCTTATTGAACGGCTTAATTTACATAAAACTATTGATCAAATTGATGATGATACTCCCTTATTTGGTAGTGGATTAAAATTAGATTCCGTTGATGCAACAGAAATTATTGTTTTTCTTAATGATGAGTTTGATATTCAAGTAACAGAGGGAGACGATCCCTATTATATGAGGACGATAAATAGCTTAACAACATTTATTTTAAATAAGTTACAAGAAAAAGAAGATGTATAATTGAAATTAAGAAATATCTTTTTTATTAATTGGAGATGTTATGAAATATTTTGAAATGGACAATAAAGATAAAATATTATTTGCGGAATATAATGGCGTCATGCTTCCAAAAAGTTATTCTAATGAACATAAAGCGTATTTTTCTGTAAGAAATAGTATATTAATGACAGATTTTTCTCATTATGGCATGGTGAAAATTTCTGGCAGTGATGCTTGGCGATTATTAAATTATCTTATTTCTGCGGATATTTCATCTATTCGTGATGAACAATTACTCTATACACTTCTTCTTGATAAAGAAGGAAAGATAATGAGTGATGCTTATGTGTTATGCGATAACGAACATTATTTCTTAATTTCTGAGTGGATGAATAGCGAATTATTATGTCAGCATGTACAAAAAGTATTTGATGAAGAAGAACAGTCAGAAAGTTATCAGATTGATACTATTACGCCTCTCTCATCAAATTGGAGAATGATCTGTCTAGAAGGACCTTATGCTTGGGAAATTCTATCTGAAATATTTGGTATGGATATTATCGGATTACCCTTTCATGAGTTTATGTATGTGAACGAAGATGTGATTGCTATGCGTGTAGGTAAACACGGTGAATATTGTTACCATATTATGGGTAAGGAAGGTGAATTAATTCAACTTTGGCAAAATTTGAGTGCATTGGCTGAGAAATATGATTTAGAAATAGGGGGAATCGATGATTTAAAAAATATTCGACTCGAAAATCCTTGCTGGGAGCCACAAGTGATTAACCCATTTAGCCGATGTCCCATTGAGTTACAAATGCAGTGGGCAATTAGTTACGATAAGGATGAATTTATTGGACTAGAGGCGATAAAGCAACGCTCTGAGAGTGGTGTTACTCAGAAAATAGTTGGAGCAAGAATAATCAACGTGCATGAAGACCCCCATATCTCAGAAGGCGATCAAGTCTATTATAAAAATGAAAAGATAGGTGTCGTGATCCAAGCAGGGTACTCTTTTATATTAAATAATTATGTCGGAAGAATATTATTAAAGCGGGATTTTGCCTACGTTGATATTGATGATTATAAAATAAAAACAGCTAATGGTGATATTAACTTTATTACTACAAGTATTCCTTTTGTTAATAATCTAAGTTTAATTATTAATCCAACTGAAAATAGTTATCTTGAAAGAGAATATATTAATAATTAAATCTTAAAATTTTAAAAAGATATTTATTAATTCTAATAGATATTATATAGGAATTACCATGAATAGTAGACGCCGTCGGGTTGTAATAACCGGAATGGGGATTTTATCATCTTTAGCTAAAGATGTACCTCAATTTAAACAAGTTCTTTTTAATAGGCAGTGTAATATTAAGCCAAGTAAACGTTATTTAAAATGGTTTGAAAATGCCAATGCATCTGAAATTGAGATGCCACTAGATTATTCAGATATACCTGAACATATTGCTAGATCATTAGATAATGCGGCATTGTGGGCATATCGAGTCTGCTATGAAGCGCTACTACAAGCAGGTTTAGCAGAAAATAAAACGATATTAGATAACACGGCAATGATCGTTGGTGTCTCTTCTGCGGGTACTGAAGCTTTTTTACCTCTGTTTGAACAGCATATTGATGATTTTTCTATTAAAAAGGCCATTTTATCAGGAGGGTTCTCATCTTGTTGCTCCAGTGTCTCAAGTTTACTGGGCTTGCGAGGCGGCGTTGAGTTAGTTGCGACAGCATGTACAGCAAGCTCTAATGCAATTGGCATGGGTTATGATTATATCCAAAATGGAAAAAATCCAGTTGTTTTAGCTGTAGGTACAGAACCTATTTATCTCCCTACCTTTGCTGGTTTTTATGCATTAAACGTGATGAAAACTACGCCAACTTCTCCCTTTTCTGGTACGCCAGGTATGTCAATTGGCGAAGGTGCTGGCGCATTAGTTTTGGAAGACTATGAACATGCAGTCGCTCGTGGAGCAACAATGTATGGTGAAATTATTTCTTATGCTACTTCTTGTGATGCTTATCATGAAACTGGCCCCGATCCACGAGGAAATGGTGCCGTACAAGTCATGCGCAAAGCTTTAGATAATGCGGGTATTACTCCTAATGATATCGATTATATTAATGTACATGGCACAGGAACAGAAGCAAATGATCGCATTGAAACAATGTCGATGAAAAAAGTATTTCCTAATATTGATAGTATTCCATTAAGCTCCACAAAATCTTATGTGGGGCATAATATTGGTGCTGCAGGTATCGTTGAAATCATAGCCTGCTTTATTAGTTTAGCCGAAGATAAAATCCCACCAACGTTAAATTTCACTCAGCCAAGACATACCTGTGATTTAAATTATGTGCCGAATTTATTTCAAGATAAAAAAGTAAAATTATTTATGAAAAATAATTATGCCTTTGGAGGAAATAATTGCTCTATTATTGCTAGCCCTTATATTACAGATAAAAAAACGAAAGAATATAAAGCAAAACGTGTTGTTATTAGCGGAATAGGGGCTATTACATCCATTGGAAATAATGTAATGGAAATGATATCGGCTATTTTATCCGGAAAACAAGGGACATTAAAAAAAATTGTATTTGATAATGATGTGCAAAAAGATATCGATAAATTAATGTCCGTAGTGATAAAAGATAACGATTTTGAGCAATCATTAGGACATCCTTATTTTGATCCTAATATCGATGATCGTTTGAATAATAGCGCTTTTTATCATGCTATTACTGGGGCTAATCCGAAAAAATTATTACGTTGTTATGATCCTAGAAAAGCTATTCCTAGTGGCACTTATGCACTATTAGCGTTAAATGAAGCACTCGCTGATGCTAGACGAAAAATTAAACGTAATGGTGATGATTTAGGCTTTATTTTAGGCATGTCAAAAGGGCCACAAAGTACCGTTAATCGCTATTTACAAAGTTTAATCCCAGATCCTAAAAAAGTAAGAACTTCAGAGTTTCCAGGCACGTTAATGAGTGCAGTATCAACATTTTGTGCTATTACTGAGGGGATCAAAGGGTATACAACCACCTTGGCAACGGGAGTGAATGCTGCATTAGGTGCATTAACCTATGGCTATGAAATTATTAGACAAGATTTACAGCCTCAAGTGATTGTTGGTGGGGCTGATGAGCATTTCAGCTCAATTTCGCTCTATTTTCAAGCGATGAGTAAGAAAGTGAATCTGACCACGAACACAACAGATTATCAGGTTTACTCTAACACGAAAACAGGCTATATCCCCGGTGAGGGTGCTTGTATGTTATTTCTTGAAGATAAGGAATATGCCCGCAATCGTGGTGCTAAAATTTATGCTGAAATTATAGGCTATGGTAAAGCGAATGATAATGCTTTTTTAGAAGATGAAAATATTCCCGATAGAGTGGCAGCGCTATGTAAAGCAATTAAACAAGCATTATCCGAGGCGCAACTTAGTTTTGAAGAGATTGATCTTATCTGTGGTACTAGTGATGGAAATAAAGAGAATGATTGCGTTGAAATAAAAGCGATTCGGCAAATATTCTATCAAGGGGCTAATGTTGTGCCTGTGGTGAATTATAATGCTTTTTTTGGCTTAGTCGAATCGTGCTCTGGAATATTAGCACTCTCTTTAGTTATTCATATGATGGAAAGTAGCAACATTATTCCTATTCCTTATACAGAAAATTTTATTGCTGATGATATTAATTTTGTTACTCAACCCATAAATAAGCGAATAAAAAATGCTTTAATTATTGGCTCATCAGAAGGGGGAAATCACTATGCAATTATCATAAGGAAATTTTTATGAAAAATGTTGCAATAAGTGGATGGGAAATAGATTTACCTTCAATGGCCAATTTTAATCTACTTTCTGAACAGTTATTATCAAAATCACCCATTAAAACAGAAAAGTATTTTACCGACGATTATTTTACAGAATATTTTAAACTTAATCACAATCCTGCGGTTATCCAATATAAGAATAAAGAAAATAATATTTTTGAAAAGCTAACGCGATTAATTAACAACAGCCTTAGACGCGCCAATATAACTCTTGAAAAGTTTCGTTGCTCACGCGTAAAAATGTATCTTGCAGGGCACGGTCCAAGAGCAGATTTTATTGATTATCAAGGATTTTATGATAAAAATGATGTGGAAGATGTTCAATATTCTCCACAAATAAAATCACTACATGCGACATCTTATGCGCAGGATGAATTAGCAAATAAATTGTTTACTGAATATCAGTTAGATTTTCCACCTATCCCTATTTATTGTGCCAGTAACTCTGCATTAATGGCTGTCCACATAGGGCATAATGAAATAAGCCAAGATATGGCTGATTTTGTGGTTGTTTTATCGTGGAATAGCCTACTTTTGCAAGATATTGCTTTTATGGATAGCCAAGGTATGTTGGTCGAAGAATATGCTCAACCGCTGAGTAAATATAGTGATGGAGTCACTTTATCAGACGGTTATGCAGTCATAATTTTAGAAAATCAACAACATACTCACGCCAGAAAATACCTAGCTCCCGCTTATATCAGCCATACCCGTTTTATGCAAAGTAATGCTGAACGCGCAATGGGAGGAACATTATTTAATTTTTATACAATATCAAAAGCTATTTCACAGCTTCTTGATATTAGCCATTATCTTCCGAGTGATATAGGCGCCATTTTTATTCATGGCAATGGTTCGATTATTAGTGATAAAGCTGAAACAATAGCGATTGCTAATATTTTTAAACAGCCTATTCCCATTATTAGTTATAAAGGGCAGATAGGCTATGTTTCTAATTGCTCTGGTATTATTGATTTAATGATTATCGCTGATTCATTAAAAAATAATAGGCTGATCTCATCTAATACACACTATCCAATAGATGATGCTATGGGGCTTCATTTTTTAGTAAATCAAGGGTGTGTAAAATATAATGCCAAACCAGTATTAAAAATAGGTTTAGGTATGGATGGTTCTATTATTGCCATGATATTAATGGCAAATAAGGATCAAAGATGAGCCTATTAATATCCTCTGAAGCCATTAATGTGGCGGCTTATGCTTTTTACGAGCCACAAGAGCCACTTATGCCTTTTATTCCTTCATGGTACAACGTATGGGAATCACATATGTTACGTTTGGCCGTTAAAAAGAGCGGAGAAACGAGTTGGAGTTTTCAACGCTATGGGGTCAATTATGATATGTACTTACGTGAGGGAATAAGAAAAACAAATTGTCGCCCCTATTTATATGCGATAGAGAACGTAGTTGATCAAGCATTTTCTTGTTTAGATACTCAGTCACAATTTCAATTAAAAAAAGAGAGAAATGGCATTATTTATATTGATGCATGGGGAGAATTAACCGCTTTTGAGCAGATTGATAGCTTAAGAGATGCTTTTACTCTTAATATTATTCCTAGAAATATCATAAAAAAATATAGCATCAAAAATTTCTCTTGTAAGATAAGAGGTGAACGTAATGGCATGATGTCAGCATTACTATTAGCACAAAAATTAATTAATAGTGCTCTTTTGGATAATATTTTTATTTGTGGCGGTTTTCGAGCCATACCTATTTTATCTTTTAGTGAAATAGACAGACAACCATTAGCCTCTTTTTTTAAACCCAAAACACTTAATCATATCAACAGTATTGAAAGAGTGGCTTGTATTATTGTAAGTAAAAAAGTGCGATCAGATATTTCTATTTATATTAATCGATATTTTTCTATTGATAAAAATAAAAGAAAGGCAATAAAAAAACTAAGGAATGAGTGGGATGAATTAATTAATGAAAATACTAAGTCAATTTATACTGCTGCTTTACTAACTTATAGATATATTTCTATTCTAGAAGCAACATTGTCAATGTTACCCTCTCATATTAATCGTTATTTTTTAAACCGCCTTTATGGTGATAGTGGATTTATCACGCCTGTTCTTATGTTTGATCATTTACAAAAAATAGGAGGTTCTTCCTCACATCATATTTTGAGTGCATTTGATGGAGAAAATGGCACTTGGCTACTTGATTGTTGGAAGCAATAGTAGGGTAATTTATGAGTGTAATAAAAAAAGCGTCTCAAATAGCATTGATTTCTCTCTCTAATATTAATAAGCGCGTTGGTGATAAGAGTAATCAAAAAAGCATATTAAAAAACATCACGTTTAATATAAATAATGATGATTTTACATTAATTAAATATCAGTATGATAATGAAGAAGACGCGTTGATTAGTATTATTTCAGGTATCGATATTAAATATACTGGCGATGCTTATTTATCAGGATTTTATTTACATTCATTGAATGAAAAACAGCGTGCATTATTAAGAAATGAGATGATCGGTTTTATTTCTAGAAATAACTATTTTTTTAATGATTATAGCGTGTTTGATAATATTTATTATTCAATATTAAACTATAAATATAAAAAAAACAGAGAGTGTCAAATTATAAATTCACTTAAATTTATGGGGATAGAAAAACTTTATCATCAGAGACTAAAAAGACTATCATCAGAACAATTATTAAAAGTGGCTTTCGCTAGAGTTTTGGCGAAAAAACCGAAGTGTATTATTGCTAATTATAATAATGGTAATTTCAATCAAGATAATTTTTATGATTTTATTCAAATATTATTAAAAATACACACTGAGCTATCAATGCCAATATTATTAACAACGAGTTGTCATTGCTCCGTTTTGGATGTGAATAATATTATGAGACTTAAAAATGGAGAATTATATGATGAGGAGAAGCGTTAACAATATTACTGTAGTTTTGATTCTGATGTTACTATTTCTTCTTCAAGTAGAGAGTAAAGCAAATAATAGAAATATTAATAATCATTTTTTTATCTTTATATCGTTAAATAATTTTACTGAAAGTTCTAAATTGACAAAATTAATTTCAGATTTAGATAATGATATTAAAAAAAATAATAATCAATTTGATAAAATAATTTATGGGTATGCAAGTGTCTTTTTATCTGAATTTTATCATAACAGTAAGTATTATTCTCAGGCTGCAAGGGCAATAAAACAGGCGTTTTTTTATCTTGATGAAGCAGTGGAAGAAAATCCAGATAATTGGCGATTAGCTTATTTACGATTAAGAATGGATGCCTTTACACCTCACGATTTAGGACGCTGTGTTATTGCTAAAAAGGATAGTCAGCAATTATTTGAAAATAACAATATAAGTGCTGATCTTATTCCAATGATCAAATATATGTATATACGGTCATTATGGGGTTGTCATCAGTTTTCACAAGCAGAGAGTGCAATAGCCCAATTACTTAAAGAAAGTGAAGCGCATAAAATAATGGCTAAATATGGTTTAACAGGCGTTCCTCCGTGGTTACCTATTGAAAAAACCGCGGTTATTCAGCCTCTGACATTAGAGAGTAATTAATGGAAAATATTATTATATTTATCACAGTAATTATATTTATAATGTTACTTTCTATTTCATTATCTTGGTTTTATATAAAGTATACTTTAGGCTTGTTCTATCGTTCAATTGGTTATTTTTATCGAAGTTTATGTTTTCTTACATTACTTTCTGTGGTGACATTTCTTTATCATGGCTTTTATAATCACATCTATTTTTTATTAAAAGAACAAGTTGCATATTCTAATTTTGGTCATATCGAAATATATAAGAAAGAGAATAAAAATAATATTGATGATAAAAATAGCTATTTAGAAATAACAAATGCTGAAGAGATTATCGATTTATTAACAAAGAATGTTGAACTATCAGGAAAAATACAGATAATCTCACCTCAAATTATTTTTTTAGGGGCGGTGGAAAATTTAATTAATAAAAAAATTATGTTTTTTTGGGGGCTAGCGATTGAACCTCAGTTATTATTATCTATAGGGGCATACGATCTAACTACTTTAGGAAGTGAGTTATCTAATATCAAAAAAACAGAAATCACCGTAGATAAAATTATGGCTAGCTCTATAAATATAAATTATGGTGATTGGGTTAACGTTATATTTGTTAATCATGAAAATAAAAAAATAGTCCTACCAACTTATGTCCGTGGTATTTTTAAAACGCAAATAAAGGCTTACCCTTATGCAACTATTAAAATTCCATTGGAAACTATCCAAGATTTAAAAAAGAATAAAAATGTAAGTAGAATAAATATTTTATTAAAAAATAGTTATTATATTGATAGTGTTATATCAATAATAGAGAAAATAAATAAAGAAAAATCCTTAAATTTGAAGATTGTTTCAGCTATGGAAAGGAAAGATTATATTGTATCTATAATGACCTTCTTTAATTGGTCAATTATATTTCTATATAGTGTTATTACTGTTTTTTCTTATCTTATAATAAAGAAAATAGTTGTCATTAGCATCAAGAAATCTATAAACGATATTATTGAATTTAATAAAATAGGTATTTGGAGGGGCAGTTTTTCTCGTCTATTTATTTTGTTGGCTATTTTTATAGTAATAGCTATTTCAATATCAATATTATTAATTGGGAATTTATTATCTTGGTTGGTTAATATAAGGCAAATTAATATTAAAATATCAGATGATAACAGCTATCCAATAATGATTTCTTGGTTATGGCAATATGATGTTATGTTAAAAATACCTTTGTTACTGCTTTTCTCCGCGATAACAGCCTCTTGTGTATCTACTTTTAAAATAAGTCACTATTTAAATAAGTTTAAAAAATAATATTAATATTTAGGAGTATTATATGCCGTTAACAGACAGAGAATATCATCAAAAAGAAGAAATGATTTTATTTTTTCCCGGTCAAGGTATGCCTTATTTAGGTATGGGAAATAGAGCGTATAGCGATTCTCCATCGATAAAATGGGTTTGGAATTGTGCGAGTGAAATCGCTGGGTTTGATGTAAGGGCTATTTGTTTAAAAGGGCCGATGAATAAGTTGATACAAACTCACTATCAACAAGTGGCGATAACAACGATCAATATCGCCACTCTTTATTTATTGCGCGAACGTTGTTGCGTTAATGAGGCTGGATACGCAGGTCATAGTGCGGGTGAATATTCAGCGCTATTCGCCGCGAATGTGATTGGACTTGAATCTGTATTTAAGCTAATTAATTACCGCGCTTCAATAATGCAACAGTTGGCTACAAATAAAAAAGGGGCTATGTATGTGGTTAAAGGCTGCTCTTATCAGACTTTATCTGCCCTTATTGAACAACAAAATATGGCTACATTGGTAAATGTTTGTTGTGATAATAGCGAGCTTTACCAAGTGATTGGTGGAGAGTATGAAAGTGTGCGTAAGGTCGTTAATCAATTAGTTAAAATGAAAATAGAAGCCAGTAAATTAGCCGTTAATGGCGCTTGGCATACTGAATTAATGAGAGAGGGTAAAAAACTACTCGCTCATTTTTTGCAACAAATCCCATTTTCAATACCCCATAAACCCGTGGTGATGAATGTTTCGGCTGATGTAACGACAGATATTGAGACGATAAAGCAAAACTTAGTCAATCAACTGACAGAAACCGTTAAATGGACTGCAACAATGGCGTTGTGGGGGAGTTTAGGATATAAAAATTTTATAGAGCTTGGCGATAAACGATCACTCTATTATTTGGCTAAAAGTTCATGTTCTTTAAAAGATAAAAATATACTGCATTTTAATGATTATATTTAATCATCTTATATATAGGAGCGATAATGTTACCTAATTATCATTATTATGCACAATCGCATCATTACTCTATGTTAATTCCGATTTATGTTGCCTCGAGCGTATTAAGTTTATGCTTTATTAATAATTATACTGTTCTAAGTTACTGGGAATTATTTATTGGTAATTTTGCTATTTTTATAGTGATCTTTTTGAGTGCTATTACAAATGAGCGAATATATTGGTTATATTGTACGTTCTCTGAGAAGTTTTATTTTAAAAATAACATTAAAGAATATGAATATAGTAATAAAACACCTTATCGGTTTTTTATTTTCTCACTATTTTATATAATTGTTGTGATTACAAGTTTTCTTAGTATCTCTTATTTAATAGAAGTTAATTATGGTAATCAAATATATGTGATTATTTTTATTGGCTTTTTGTTATCGCCGATGATGATATGGCTATTTATGAGTGTTGTAATAAAATTTTATTTTACTAAATCAATTCATTATCTAAATAACTTTTCTTTGAATAATAGTAACAGAAAAAAATTTAAAATATCTTATATCATTGTTAATGAAGTTATTTTAAGTCTGTTAGTTAATTTTCCTATTGTGCATCCTCTCTATAAAAGTGCTGCCTTTTCGTTAGAGCAAGGTTATCTTAATATTGAATTTATTATTTCATTGATAATATTATTATATAGTGTTCTGTTTATTATGCTTTTATTATCGAAAGCAAGAAAAATTAATTATTTAATGGGATTGATTATTTGCTATTCTTTTGAAGAAGACTTTTCTGAGATAAAAAAGAGAAGCCTATTTCTTCGTATATTATTGTTTATGACGTTGATCCCAGTAGGTACGTTACTCATCTGTTTGTTATTTTATGTTATTAATATAACAGAAAATTTTATTCTTATTTATTCTATTAGTTTATCTTTAGTGGTTTATCTTTATTTTATTGAGAGACAATATAAACTCCATCAGGAATTTATTTTAGCATTTGATATGATCTTACGATTAAATACATTAAAAAAATTTAAGAGCTAGGCGATTTTTATCTTTATTATTTAACCTCCCCTAACAGATCCCATTAGGGGAGGCGTTTAGTTAAATGACTTTTTCACTCAATGGTATTTTTTTGCAAGAAAATAAGGATTGCCAAAAAGGATGTTTTTCTTTTTGTATTGAGAATGATCGGTTGATCCGATTAGCTATGATTTCCAATGAAAAACAGAGAATAAAATAGATAAAAGCCACAAATAAAAAGACTTCCATCGGATAAACCATACTGCGGTTATTGACTTGTGTGGCTAAGAATGAAAGCTCGCCTACACCTACCACATAAGCTAATGAAGTATCTTTAATTAAAGCTATCCACTGATTAATAAATGAAGGCACCATCATGCGTAATGCTTGTGGCAATACGATATGCCACAACACTTGCCAGCGATTAAAGCCTAAAGATAATCCCGCCTGCCATTGCCCTTTTCCTATTGCCAAAATACCTGCTTTGACACCATGCGCAATATAAGACGATGTAATTAAAGCGAGCGCACAAATGACGGTGGTGATTTCAGGTATTTCCATCCCCAATACCACAGGCAATAGAAAATAGACCCAAAATATCAACATAATGACGGGAATAGCACGGAAAAAGCCTAAAAAAGCCGCAAAAAGGTTAACCCATACACCTCTGAGCATTGCCAGTGCAATGCCACCTAATGTACCTAAAATAATAGATGCAATACCCGCAATAATACTGATAAAAACGGTTAGCGCTGCACCTTCTAAAGGTCCGTCAGGATAAGCACCAAAGAGTAAGTACTGCCAGTTATCAGCAATAACAGTAAAGTCCATATTAATACCCTTGTGCTAATTTACGTTGCTGATGCCATTGTCCCCAAGCTTCCATCAAGGCTATTGCCGCAATATAAAGAATAGTTGCGACACCAAAGGCTTCGAAAGTACGTAATGATTCTGTTTCGACTTGTCTTGATGCGTAAGAAAGCTCTGCAACACCAATAGCCATAGTCAGTGATGAGTTTTTTATCACATTCATGTATTGACCCAGCAAAGGAGGCAGAGCAATACGAAAGGCTTGAGGTAAAATCACATAACGCATCGATTGCCACTGTGTTAATCCTAGTGCTAAAGAGGCATATTTTTGCCCTTGTTTAACACCTTGAATACCTGCTCTTAGTTCTTCAGCAATAAACGGGGTTGAGTAAAATGTCAGACCTACAATGCCGGCTAAAAACTCAAAAGAAGGCCAAGCAAGCGTTACACCTAAGAATACAATCTCATGAGGTGTGTTTAACCACATCATGGCGCTTTGTGGCAGGATCTCTCCTGATGCGAAATACCAAAAGAACAACTGCACTAACAGTGGCGTATTACGAAACAGCGAAGTATAAACAGTGGCTAACCAGCGTAATGGCGCAAAAGTGCTATCTCTTGCAGCACTAAGGGCGAAGCTCATTAATGTTGCAATGACAATAGTCCAAAAAGAGATAAGCAAGGTGATGAGAAAACCGCTCCAGAGCCAGCTTAAATAGTGTGGCTCCAGAAGGTAATGTGAAAGAAATTGCTCAAACATATAATAGACCTATTGTAGACACCAAACCCCGCAGAAGCGGGGTAGGTGTTTTAATAAAGGAATAACTTTGTTTTTAATGAAAGAAGAAAGTTATTACGCTTTAAGGATCAAGATTGTGGTGTTTGCTCTGATAATGGGGCAAATTTGAAATCGCCACGAGGCTGAGCTGATTTTGTTTCAGGGCCAAACCAACGATTGTAGATCTCGTCTGCTTTGCCTTCTTTTTCCAATCTTAATAGTGTGTTATTGATTTCATTAATTAAACGATCTTCACCTTTAGCTGCTGCGACTGCTTGGTATTCGCGCGTAATGCTAAATGATGACACTTCAAAATCGGCTTTAATGGCATCAGGAAGGTTTGCTAATAAACCCACTAATTTTGCATCATCTTGTGTGATGGCTTGTACGTTACCGTTACGTAATGCAGCGAAAGCAAGAGGAGTATCGTCATAAGAGATAACTTTGGTGTCAGGATAACGTTCACGTAAAGTGATCTCTTGAACAGTACCTTTATCGGCACCAATACGCAGTGAATGAATTTGTTCTGGGTTAGTTAAAACGCCTTTACGTGCAATAAATTTTTGACCGGTTGCAAAGTAAGGAACAGAGAAGTCAACTTGTTTAGCGCGTTCATCGGTAATGGTGAAGTTAGCGGCGATTAAATCGACTTTCTTAGAACTTAACAGTGGAATACGGTTTGCTGGGTTTGTTGGACGTAGTTCCAGTTTTACGCCTAAATCTTTGGCGATCTCATTGGCGATATCCGCATCATAACCTGCGAGTTTTTTGGTTTGAGGATCAATAAAGCCAAAAGGAGGATTGCTATCAAAGATAGCGATACGTACGACACCTGCTTTTTTTATATCATCGAGTTTATCTGCTTTTGCAATACCAGAGAAAAGTACAGAGCCTGCAATTAATGCCGTTGCCAAAACACGTAGTTTCATTATTCACCCCAAAGAAAAGAATTATCATCGTTATGTTGCATATCACGCTATCAAGTTGATCTAAGTTCATAAAATAATAAAAATTGATATCGATATACTTTTAAGGAATAAGGCTATAAAAGAGGTGGAGCTAGAACGGTGTTTATCTATGAACAAATAAAAAAACAGCGACATCAGTGTCGCTGTTTTGAAGAGAAGAAAAAGAGAGAGAAATTTATTTAGTGGTGTTGTCGTCACTTTTTGTGAGCATTTTTTCTACTTGGTCGCCCCCTAAATGGCGGAAATCATGACCTTTTACGTAATAGAAAATAAACTCACAAATGTTCTGGCAACGGTCGCCAATACGTTCAATAGAGCGCGCACAAAATAGTGCGGTTAGTACACTTGGGATGGTTCGAGGATCTTCCATCATATAAGTCATTAATTGACGGACGATACCTTCATACTCATTATCAATTTTAGCGTCTTCACGGTAAATACGTACGGCTTCATCCAAGTCCATACGTGCAAAGGCATCAAGAACATCATGCAGCATTTGTATGGCGTGTTGACCTAAAGATTCTAAGCTCACAAGCAGAGGTTGATGCTGGTGTGAAAACTTTTCAAGCGCCGTTTTACAGATTTTTTCAGCAACATCGCCAATACGTTCTAGTTCAGCGATCGTTTTTGATATCGCCATAATTAAACGTAAGTCACTCGCTGTTGGCTGACGTTTAGCAATAATTCGCATACACGCATCATCAATGGCGACTTCCATCATGTTGACGTTATGGTCACCTTGAATAACGTCATTTGCTAATGCTTGGTCTTGATTATGCATTGCTGTAATGGCTTTTTTCAGTTGCTCTTCAACAAGCCCCCCCATAACCATCAGCTCAGTACGGATATGCTCTAACTCAGCATTAAATTGACCAGAAATATGCTTATTGTGATTTAAATTATCCATTAATTGCCTCGTTATCAGCCATAACGCCCAGTGATGTAATCTTCAGTTTGTTTTTTCGCAGGACGCGTAAATAACGTATCCGTATCGCTAAATTCAATTAACTCACCTAAATACATAAATGCCGTGTAATCAGAACAACGTGCCGCTTGTTGCATATTATGTGTCACGATAACCACGGTATATTCCGATTTGAGTTCACTAATCAGCTCCTCAATACGACCCGTAGAGATAGGGTCGAGAGCAGAACAAGGTTCATCCAGTAATAAAACTTCAGGACGGATTGCGATACCACGAGCGATACATAAACGCTGTTGCTGACCACCAGAGAGACTATATCCACTCTGATGTAATTTATCTTTGGTTTCGTTCCATAATGCGGCTTTGGTCAACGCCCACTGAACGCGCTCATCCATATCAGCGCGAGAGAGCTTTTCAAATAAGCGGACACCAAAGGCAATGTTGTCATAAATTGACATCGGGAAAGGTGTTGGCTTTTGGAATACCATGCCGACTTTGGCGCGTAATAGTGCGATATCTTGCTTATCTGTCAGGATATTATTGCCATCTAGCAAAATTTCGCCTTCTGCGCGTTGTTCGCCATAAAGCTCATACATTTTATTAAAAGTACGTAGTAAGGTCGATTTACCACAGCCAGAAGGGCCGATAAATGCCGTCACCTTATTTTTGGCAATATCTAAAGAGATATTTTTCAGCGCATGAAATTTACCGTAGTAGAAGTTCAAATCGCGAACTTGAATTTTATTTCCTGCGTTATCATTAGCCATAATCATTCAACGTCTCTCTTGCTTAACTTTCTGCGTTAACCGTGCTTGCGTTTAGCAAACAGCACGCGCGCGATAATATTGATAAATAGAACACAGAGGGTGATAAGTAATACGCCAGCCCAAGCAAGCTCTTGCCATTGTGCAAAAGGACTCATGGCGAACTTAAAGATAGTCACAGGTAAGTTAGCTATCGGTTCGTTTAAGTCTGTGCTCCAGAATTGATTTGATAGTGAAGTAAATAGCAGTGGTGCAGTTTCACCTGCAATACGTGCAATCGCTAATAAGACACCCGTGATAATGCCTGATACCGAGGCTTTTAAGGTGATTTTAGAGATCATCTTCCACTTTGGTGTTCCTAATGCGTAAGCAGCTTCGCGTAAGCTATCAGGGACTAACTTCAACATATTTTCAGTGGTACGAATAACGATAGGAATTTGCAGTAACGCTAATGCGATAATTCCCGCCCATCCTGAAAAGTGCTGCATCTGTGCAACAACAATGGTGTAGACAAACAGCCCGACAACGATTGATGGCGCTGACAGCAAAATATCATTAATAAAACGTGTAGTTTCAGCAAGCCATGAACGACGACCATATTCAGCAAGATAAATTCCAGCAAGAATACCTAACGGCGTTCCAATCACCGTTGCCCATAAAATCAGTAATCCACTACCGACAATGGCATTCGCTAATCCACCACCATCAGTATTTGGTGGCGGTGTCATTTCAGTAAACAGTGCCAGTGACATGCCATCAAAGCCTTTGGTGAACGTAGAGAATAAAATCCACGTTAGCCAGAAAAGACCAAATGCCATAGTCGAGACAGATAAAAACAGTGCGATACGGTTTTTTTGACGACGCCAAAGCTGGCGTTTATGGCGTATATGCAGTTCGCTTTCTGTTTGAACTTGTAATGAAGAAGAGGATGTTTTTGACATATCAGCGCGCTCCTTCATTTTTTGATAAACGTAATGTCATAAACTTAGAAATCGCAAGGACGATAAAGGTGATGACAAACAAGATAAGCCCTAATTCCATCAATGCCGCAGTATGTAACCCCGTTTCGGCTTCCGCAAATTCATTGGCTAATGCAGAGGTAATACTGTTTCCTGGCATAAACAGTGATGCGGAATCTAATTGGTAGGTATTACCGATGATAAAGGTTACCGCCATGGTTTCACCTAAGGCGCGACCTAATCCCAGCATAACACCGCCGATAACACCATTACGGGTATAAGGTAGAACGATATTCCAAATCACTTCCCATGTTGTACAGCCAATACCGTAGGCAGACTCTTTCATCATGACAGGCGTTTGTTCAAACACATCACGCATGACAGAAGCGATATAAGGAATGATCATGATAGCGAGGATAACCCCTGCCGCCAGAATACCAATACCAAAAGCAGGGCCAGAGAAAAGCTCGCCAACGATAGGAATGGAAGACATCACATTACCTACAGGCTCTTGGAAATAGGTTGCAAAGAGTGGTGCAAAGACAAATAGCCCCCACATACCATAAACAATGCTGGGAATCGCGGCGAGTAACTCAATAGCGATACCTAACGGGCGTTTTAACCAATTAGGGGCTAATTCAGTTAAGAACAGAGCGATACCAAAACTGACAGGAACAGCAATGATCAGTGCGATGACTGAGGTCACAATGGTGCCGTAAATCGGTACTAGTGCGCCAAATTCCTGAGCAGGAGGATCCCACTCTTTCGACCATAAGAATGAAAGGCCGAATTGTTGAATGCTTGGCCATGAGGCGAAAATCAGTGAAACAATGATACCTGTTAAAAGCAAAAGCGTAATCAACGCAGCTAGACGAACTAGTGCGCTGAAAATAACGTCCCCTCGTTTACTAGGGGCCTTTATTACCGTTGTGTGCTCGGCCATAAAGCCTCTTTTAATTTATTACCCCCTGTTTTAGCAGAGGGTGAACGTTAACTTATCTCTTAATGATTGCCGTTTTATTAGTAAATCGGTTTACCATTACTGTCTTTGATACTTGTTTTCCATGCAGCACGAATTTGTTCTACAACTTCGGTAGGTAATACCGCGTAATCTAGGTTTTTCGCTTCCTGATTACCTTTGTCGTAAGCCCAGTTGAAGAAATTCAGTACTTCTTTACCTTTTACGGCATCTTTTTGTGTTTGATGCACTAAGATGAAGGTAGTTGAAGTAATCGGCCATGCATTTTCACCTTTCTGGTTAGTCAGGTCTTGTGCAAAGCTTTTGCTCCAATCTATTTTTCTTGCTGCGGCACTAAAGCTGTCAGCGGTTGGTGCGATTGCTTCGCCGTCAGCGGTGACTAATTTAGTATAAGCAAGGTTGTTTTGTTTCGCGTAAGCATATTCAACATAACCAATTGAACCTGGTACACGTTGAACGAATGCCGCGATGCCATCATTCCCTTTTCCACCTAAGCCTGTCGGCCATTTTACGGTAGAGCCTGCGCCTACTTCATCTTTCCATGCACTATTTACTTTTGATAAGTAGCTAGTGAAAACGAATGATGTACCTGAGCCGTCAGCACGGCGAATAACCGCAATATTTTGGTCTGGTAATTTTACGCCCGGATTGAGCTTAGTGATGGCAGGATCGTTCCATTTTTGGATCTTGCCTAGATAGATATTACCGATAGTGTCGCCATCTAAGGTCAGTTCACCTGATTTGATACCAGGAATATTTACTGCCATAACAACGCCACCAATGACGGTAGGAAATTGGAATAAACCGTCAGCTTGTAATTTGTCGTCTGCTAATGGCGCATCTGAAGCACCAAAATCAACAGTATTTGCAATGATTTGTTTAACACCACCAGAGGAACCAATGCCTTGGTAGTTAATTTTGTTACCCGTTTCTTTCTGATAGGAATCTGCCCATTTAGCATAAACTGGGGCAGGGAACGTTGCGCCAGCACCAGTCAGCGAGGTCGTTGCCTGTGCAGAAAGAGCGGTCATTGAAAACGCAGCGGCAATGACACTAGTCAGGGTGGTACGCATCAGTTTCATAATCCCTCCTGTGGGATAGGTAGAATAATTTTCGACATCTATCAACTTCGGTTACGGTACGCACAGACAATAGGTCAGTTTGATGACAATTAAATGTCTTAATTGTGACAGTTTTATGACAAAGCGAAAAAATGATGAAATATTTATAGGAGGAGAGAAATGAGAAGAGAAATAGCGTAATAAAAGCACTTCAATATTTGCAATAGAGTGGGCTAATCATCCTCATCTTCGCGCTCTTTTAATGGGAAGTTAGCACGGATTAATAATCCACCTTTAACGCTATCATCAAGCTCTACATAGCCACCATGAGCATCCATAATACGACGAATAATAGATAGTCCTAACCCCGCACCCGTTGAGCTACGTGCTTGTTCACCTTGAACAAAAGGTTGGAAAAGGCGTTGTCTATCTTCTTGTGGAATACCCGGACCATCATCTTCAACTTGGAACCACGCATACTCTTCATCTTTTCCACTTGAAACGCTTATCCAGCCATGACCATAGCGAGTAGCATTCACCACCATATTGGTTAGTGCGCGTTTTACAGCAATAGGGTTAGCTGTGATATTAATGGGTTCAGGATGAAGATGCTCTTCGCTGATTTTTCCGGAATTAGATTCAGCTGAAATAACTTCTCGTAATAGATTATTCATATCACACAGTTCTAAAGACATCTCTTTACCTGTGCGCATATAGTCTAAGAATTGCCCAATAATAGCATCACAGTCTTCGATATCTTTATTGATAGAGTCTGCGAGGTAACTATCTTCGGGGCTCATCATTTCAGTGGCCAAACGAATTCGAGTCAGTGGTGTACGTAAATCATGGCTAACACCTGCCATAACAAGCGTTCTATCATTATCTAATGAGCGAATACCTGATGACATCTGGTTAAAGGCACGAATAATTGAGCGCATTTCAGAAGAGCCAGATTCAGGAATAGGCGGTGGGATAACCCCTTTCCCGATGCGACGTGCTGCATACTCCACTTCATTGAGTGGGCGATTTTGAAAACGGCTATAAAGCCAGAAAAAAGCAACAACGATAATAATAAAAATAATCGCTTGTCGGTAAACAGGCAGTAAGAAGTTTTGCCCTAATTCAGTGAGTGGAACGCGGATCCAAAGAGAGGGGGACATATACGTATTAACCCATAAGACTGGGTATTCTAGCGTATTTTCAATCCATAGCTCGGTTTTTCCTCCCAGATATTCAGACATCTGTTCACTTAATTCATCATCTATTTTGGCCCAATATAGCCCTTCCTCAAGTGCAGCATTTTTATCAAAGAAAGAAACACCGAGTTCGTTATAGATTTTATTACGTAAAGCAGGGGAGATTTTTAGCGGGGTGCCGTCTACTAGGATCAGTTCTTCAGGCATTAACGTACGTATTTCATACGCTAAAACTTTATTAAATTGCTGAAGGCTTGGTCCCACAATAAGGTGTTGCACAACGATATAACTGGCTATCAAGCTAAAAAAAAGTAGCGAGATAACCAGAAATAGCGAACGTGTCAGTTTATTGTGGGGTGAAAGCCTCAGCCTTCTCATTGAACGCTGGTTCCATCAGGAACGAAGACGTAGCCGAGTCCCCAAACTGTTTGAATATAGCGAGGATGCGTTGGATCTTCTTCAATCATGCGACGTAAACGCGAAATTTGGACATCGATTGAACGCTCCATTGCACTGTATTCACGACCACGAGCAAGGCTCATTAACTTATCACGAGAAAGTGGCTCGCGAGGGTGAGATACCAGTACTTTTAATACAGCGAATTCACCGCTTGTCAGAGGCATATGCTCTTCTTCGTGGAACATCTCACGCGTACCAAGGTTTAGCTTGAACTTACCAAAAGAGATAATGGCGTTATCTTGTGAAGGTGCGCCAGGTAATTCATTTGCTTGGCGACGAAGAACTGCGCGAATACGTGCCAGTAGTTCTCTTGGATTAAAGGGTTTTGAGATGTAATCGTCAGCACCGATTTCAAGCCCCACAATTCTATCAACCTCTTCCCCTTTAGCAGTAACCATAATAATAGGGATAGGGTTGTTTTGGCTTCTTAAGCGGCGGCAAATAGAGAGGCCATCCTCACCAGGAAGCATTAAATCGAGCACAATAAGATGGATAGATTCGCGAGTGAGCAGACGATCCATTTGATCGGCGTTTGCGGCAGTACGGATTTGAAAACCTTGCTCTGTCAAATAGCGCTCTAAGAGTGAACGCAGACGTAAATCATCGTCTACGATTAGCACTTTATAACTTTCTTGCATTTTTTAAGCTCCCGAAGTGCAAATGCATTTATTAGCGAATTCTATCATCGATAAGAATATTAAACCAAAACCAAAGAATAAATGTTAATAATTTATAGATAAAACTTGTTCATTGGTCTTAATAAAGGATATAAAGCTATTTATTTATCTTATTTCGAATGATATTCGATAGATAATACGCAGTAATTAACTTCACCACCTGGTGTTTGCACACTAATTTCATCATCAACTTGCTTACCAATAAGCGCTCTAGCAACAGGGGAATCAATAGAAATCCACTGTTTTGCTGGATCAAATTCATCGGGACCCACAAGCCTAAAGGTTTTGATATTTTCGTCATCATCTTCAAGCGTGACCCAAGCACCGAAATAGACTTTTCCTTCTTGGCGCGGATCTGGGTCAACGATTTTTAGTTCATCAAGACGTTTTGATAAAAAACGAACACGTCTATCAATTTCCCGTAATCGCTTCTTTCCATAAATATATTCAGCATTTTCTGAACGGTCACCTTGTGCCGCTGCTTCTGAAACCGATTGTGTGACACGCGGGCGTTCTTCTTTCCAAAGATATTTTAGCTCTTTGTCTAAGGCATACCAGCCATCACGAGTAATATAGTTACTTTTTGCCATTACGAATAAAAACTATCATCAACATTGAATTTCATAAAGGTACTATAGCGTGAATGTTAAAATAATCTGTTAATTTCCTCATAATTGTCGAGCTAGATAGGAATTTTGCCAAATTTTTTTAATGCTCTGCGTGTATAATAGCCATCTTTTTTAACTATTCCTCTCGGTAGGTAAATATTTTATGAATGAATCATTAAGCCGAATTATTGCAGATGAGCTATCTGTGAAGCCCCAGCAAGTCCTTTCGGCTATAACGTTACTGGATGAAGGGAATACGGTGCCATTTGTTGCCCGTTATCGTAAAGAGGTCACCGGCGGATTAGATGATACGCAATTACGTCAACTAGAAACTCGCCTTGGTTACTTACGCGAACTCAACGATCGTCGCCAAACAATTTTAAAATCAATTGAAGAACAAGGAAAACTGACACCAGAACTGCATTCTTCAATTAATGAAACTCAAAGTAAAACAGAGCTTGAAGATCTCTATCTTCCTTATAAGCCTAAGCGCCGTACTCGTGGCCAAATTGCGATTGAAAATGGATTAGAGCCATTAGCTGATTTATTGTGGAATGAACCACAAAATAATCCAGAAGAAGCAGCGGCTATTTATATCAATGCAGAAAAAGGTGTTGATGACACCAAAGCCGCTTTAGATGGCGCACGTTATATTTTAATGGAACGTTTTTCAGAAGATGCGGGATTATTAGCAAAAGTTCGCCAATATTTATGGAAAAATGCGCATCTTGTTGCCAAAGTGATTGATGGCAAAGAAGCTGAAGGCGCTAAATTTAGTGATTATTTTGATCATCACGAGCCTATTGCTAATGTTCCCTCTCACCGTGCTTTAGCCATGTTTCGTGGTCGTAACGAAGGTATTCTTCAATTATCACTTAATCCTGATCCGCAATTTGAAGAAGCCCCCAAAGAGAGCTACGGTGAACAACTGGTTACAGAGCATTTAGGGTTACGTTTAAATAATCAACCGGCAGATAGCTGGCGTAAAGCTGTTGTAAGTTGGACTTGGCGCATAAAAGTTTTAATGCATATTGAAACAGAACTAATGAGCCAATTACGAGAAAAAGCGGAAGAAGAAGCGATTAATGTTTTTGCTCGTAACCTTAATGATTTATTGATGGCAGCGCCTGCCGGCATGCGTGCCACAATGGGGCTTGATCCTGGTTTACGTACGGGTGTTAAAGTTGCGGTTGTTGATAGCACGGGCAAATTAATTGCCACAGATACAATTTATCCACATACAGGACAAGCGGATAAAGCCGCAGCAAGTGTAGCTGCGTTATGTATTAAGCATAATGTGGAGTTGGTGGCGATTGGTAATGGTACGGCTTCTCGTGAAACAGAGCGATTTTTTGCTGAAACAGTAAAACGCTATCCAGAAGTGAAAGCGCAAAAAGTGATTGTTAGTGAAGCGGGCGCATCGGTGTATTCAGCGTCAGAGCTTGCCGCTAATGAATTTCCTGATTTAGATGTTTCTATCCGTGGTGCGGTTTCTATCGCGCGTCGCTTACAAGATCCTCTGGCTGAACTTGTAAAAATTGATCCTAAATCAATTGGTGTGGGTCAATATCAGCATGATGTTAGCCAAACATTATTAGCGAGAAAACTTGATACTGTCGTTGAAGACTGTGTGAATGGCGTTGGTGTTGACTTAAATACCGCATCAGTACCGTTATTAACGCGTGTTGCAGGGCTTAGCCAATCTATTGCTCAAAATATTATTAGCTGGCGTGATGAAAATGGTCGTTTTATTGATAGAAAACAGTTACTCAAAGTGGCGCGTTTAGGGCCAAAAGCTTTTGAACAATGTGCTGGTTTCTTACGTATTCGAGATGGTAAAAATCCGCTTGATGCCTCAACGGTTCACCCTGAAGCGTATCCTGTTGTTGAAAATATCCTGCAAGCTACCCATCAAAAAATTGATGATTTAATGGGGAATAGCACTTTAATTTCACAAGTAGACGCAAGAGCATTTATTACGGAGCAGTTTGGTCTGCCAACGATTAATGACATCTTAAAAGAGTTAGCGAAACCGGGGCGCGACCCACGTCCAGAGTTTAAAACAGCGACTTTTGCTGAAGGTGTTGAAACGATGAATGACTTAGTTAGTGGCATGATCCTTGAAGGAACGGTGACTAACGTGACTAATTTCGGTGCATTCGTTGATATCGGTGTACACCAAGATGGCTTGGTGCATATTTCTTCTTTAGCTGATCGATTTATTGAAGATCCACATACTGTGGTGAAAACTGGAGATATTGTTAAAGTTAAAGTTCTTGAGGTTGATTTAGCTCGTAAGCGCATCGCATTGACTATGCGCTTAGATGAAGTTGCAGGTGATAGTGATAAAAAACCATCATCATCAAATACCTCGAATTCTGTTAGAAATAACAAAGGGCAAAAACCTGCCCGTGGTAACCGTCAGCCAATGAATAATGGTAATAATGCAGGAAATAGTGCAATGGGTGATGCTTTAGCCGCTGCATTTGGAAAAAAACGCTAATAGAGTATTTATTATTACCGTATTTGTCGGTAAAAAGAACGAAAATAATGGGCGTGATATAATCAATATTGGTTATATCGCGTTTTTTTATTACACATTATTTAGGTTTTTTCTTTAGATAAAGGTATTTATAAGAACGAATTAAATAGCCATATAATATAAATTTGCTTCTATTTTTTTATGGGTTTAATTTTAAACTGACTTAAGGGATATTGAAAAAATAATAGATAAAGTATTACCTATTTTATCTTTATATTTATTTGTTGTTATTTTTATCGCCTATCTTCTATTCTCCCCATCGCTGATTGCCTTTATATTATCAAATAAGAGTTGATGGTCTTTTAACCTTATTATTATTAAGGTTTTTAAGGGTGGCTCTCACGAGCTAAAATCGAAAGCATTATTTCTGTTTATATCAACCTTGCTTCAATTAATAGAATGAATATCTATGGGTTTATTTCACCTTTATTGGGTTATTAATATGAATTTAAATAAATTATCGTTTGGTTTGATCATGATTTCTGCTTCATTACTAGCAGGGTGTGCATCAGAATCTTCACGTTCTTTAGAAGTCGCTAAAGTTGCAACCTATAACACAACTTATACAGGCACTAAGAGCGCTATTTCTATTGGTAAGTTTGATAACCGTTCTAGTTATATGAATGGAATATTCTCTGATGGAGTTGATAGATTAGGCAACCAATCCAAAACGATTTTAATGACGCACTTACAACAAACAGGGCGTTTTAATGTATTAGACAGAGCCAATTTATCTGAATTAAAAGAAGAAGCCGGTATTAAAGGGCAAAGCCAACAATTGAAAGGCGCTAATTATGTGATAACGGGTGATGTAACAGAATTTGGCCGTAAAGAAGTGGGCGATCGTCAATTATTCGGTATTTTAGGTCGCGGTAAAACACAAGTTGCTTATGCAAAAGTGAATTTAAACGTTGTGAATGTGAATACATCAGAAGTGGTGTTCTCATCTCAAGGCGCGGGTGAATATGAGCTTTCTAACCGTGAAATCATTGGGTTTGGTGGAACAGCAAGCTATGACTCAACATTGAACGGTAAAGTGCTTGATTTAGCGATCCGCGAAGCGGTTAACAATTTAGTTGCAGGTATTGAGAGCAATGCTTGGCAGCCTTCAAAATAATGCGCCTTTATAAGGATATAACGATGTCTAAACCATTAATAAGCCTTGTTTTGGGGGCATTATTACTGACAGGCTGTGCAAGTGGCCCGAAACCACTTTATAACTGGGACAGTTATCAACAAGTGGTATATCAGCACTATCAACAAAGTGAAAGTGATCCTCAAGCACAAATTGATGCATTGAAGAAAAGTATAGAGCTTTCTCGCGCTAAATCATTAGGTATTCCACCAGGATTACATGCGCATTTAGGGATGTTATATGGTGCGACGGGTGCATTAGATTTAGCAATGGCAGAATTTAATGAAGAAAAAGTACTTTACCCTGAATCAGCGGAATTTATGGATCGCCTGATGAAAAATAAAGGAATGCAAAAATGAGTCGATTATTCGCTTTAATTTGCTTGGCTTTTGCGTTGGTATTAACGGGATGCGCCCAGCCTGTTAAAACAGATTACACTGCATTTAAACAGAGTAAACCAAAAAGTATTTTAGTCTTAGTGCCGCAAAACCACACAACGGAAGTTAGCGCGGGGCACAGCTTCTTATCTCAAGTAACATATCCTTTGGCAGAAGCGGGATATTATGTTTTCCCTGTTGCTGTTGTTGAAGAAACATTTAAGCAAAATGGTTTATCCATGGCAGGGGATATTCATGCAGTAAGCCCTAATAAACTTCGTGAAATCTTTGGTGCTGATGCTGTTTTATACTTAGATATCACAGAGTTTGGAACGTCATATCAAATTATTTCTAGTGATACGCGAGTGACTGTTACTGCTAAGCTTGTTGATCTTCGTAATGGTGGCGTGTTGTGGAGTAGTTCTGCAACGGCATCAAGTACAGAAACAGACGGCTCTTCAGGTAGTTTAATAGGGATGCTGGTTTCAGCCGTTGTGAATCAAATTGTGAATACTGTATCAGACAAAAGCTACCAAATTGCAGGCATAACCAGTATACGTTTACTTTCAGCAGGAAAGGCGAACGGTATTCTATATGGTCCACGCTCTCCTAGTTATGGTAAAGATGCAGAATAAGCAAATGCAATAAAATAAGCATAATAATGAAAAGGCTCTGTTTAATTAGTTTAAAATAAGCAGAGCCTTATTTTATTTACAGATAATAATTATTCTTATTTGATGATGGGTAATACTACCTATATTTGCCACAGAATAAGTATGAAATAGAGAGTAAATAAAAAGAGGAGTTGTTATTGAAAAGATAAACCATCCTTGGTTGCTAGTCCGTTTCCTTCCGTGGTTAATAATCCATAATTCGGGTATATAAAAGAGACTGATTAAATAAGAGAAACGTCAAAGAAAATAAGATAAGGTATGGGGGATGCTATCTTTCCTTGTAATATAGCGACCTTTATTCTTTAATAGCCCTCAAATTTAAATCAAAACACGACCTAGTTGGATATTAATCAATGTTTGCCTCTAGGATATGTAATATTATAATTTAGGTAAAGATATAATTGTTACTATTATTAGAATCATCGAATTAAGAGGGAATAAAAGAATAATAAAACTAATATAACGAGATATTTAATTAATTTAAATCGTATTTTGAGTAATATATCGTTTTAAACTCGGTGTAAAAGTTTTCTTCTGATATTCCACGATGAATTAACACTACTAACATATTGAATAAACTTAATTTATTCATGAATATCTTTAATGGGTAAGACTATTTTTACATAATGTGATTTACATCACGTCATATATTTGAGTGTTATCGCCTATCAATAAGAAGAGAGGGATCCACACGATACCTCTTTCGATCATATTCAGTTCCTGATTTATTGGTTACACTATTCTTTCAGATATTCATAATGTCTGTTTGCTGGTATGAGATATCAGCGGTTCACTTTTGGAAGGTAGAGGCATGTCAGAACAAACAATTATTTGGGATCTTGACCTGATCCATAAGTATAACTATTCAGGTCCTCGCTATACATCATACCCAACAGCATTAGAATTTAATCAGCAATATGGCGATGATGATTTTATCAAAGCGACTCAACGCTATCTTGAGCGCCCTTTATCGCTTTATATTCATATTCCTTTCTGCCATAAGCTGTGCTATTTCTGCGGCTGTAATAAAATTATTACTCGCCATAAACATAAAGCAGATGAATATCTTGATGTTTTAGAAAAAGAAATTATTAACAGAGCGCGCTATTTTAAAGACAGAAAAGTGACTCAAATGCATTGGGGCGGGGGGACACCGACTTTTCTGGATAAACAACAAATTAGCCGATTGGTTTCGCTATTACGCCACCATTTTCATTTTGTTGATAATGCAGAACTCTCTATTGAGATTGATCCTCGTGAAATTGAGTTAGATGTTATCGACCATCTACGTCATGAAGGATTTAATCGCCTGAGTATGGGGGTGCAAGATTTCAATAAAGAAGTGCAACAAAAAGTAAATCGTGAGCAAGATGAAGCATTTATTTTTGCATTGGTAGAGCGTGCGCGTGAAGTGGGTTTTCACTCCACCAGCATTGACTTAATTTATGGCTTACCTAAGCAGACCAAAGAGAGTTTTGCCTTTACATTAAAACGTGTTATTGAGCTATCACCAGATAGATTGAGTGTTTTCAATTATGCGCACTTACCTAATTTATTCGCGGCTCAGCGTAAAATTAAAGATGAAGATCTCCCTTTAGCAGAAGAAAAATTAGAAATATTACAAGAAACAATTTCTACGCTGACAACAAACGGCTATCAGTTTATTGGTATGGATCACTTTGCTAAACCGGATGATGAATTAGCGGTTGCTCAACGTAAAGGTATTTTGCACCGTAATTTCCAAGGCTATACCACTCATGAAGAGTGTGATTTATTAGGCATGGGAGTTTCTGCAATAAGTATGTTAGGTGATAACTATGCGCAGAATGAAAAAGTATTGAAAGAGTATTATGCGCGAGTTAATCGTGAAGGAAATGCGCTATGGCGCGGTTTATCTCTGACTAATGATGATTGTATTCGCCGTGATGTAATTAAAACCTTAATTTGTAATTTTAGTCTGCGTTTTTCTGATATTGAAAAAATGCACAATATTGTCTTCCATGACTATTTTAAAGAAGATTTAGAATTACTTGTGCCAATGAAGGATGACGGTTTAGTTGAAATAACAGTAGAGGGCATTCAAGTTACACCACGAGGACGTTTGCTTATTCGTAATATTTGTATGTGTTTCGATACCTATTTACGAAATCAAATGCGCCAACGTCAATTCTCGCGTGTTATTTAATTGATGAAGGGTTAGGGGATCAATATTCCTCTATCCCTAACTCTTTTAATTTGCGGGTTAATGTATTTCTTCCCCAACCTAATAATCTTGCTGCATCTTGTTTATGCCCTTGCGTATATGCCAAGGCACTGAGTAATAGTGTGCGTTCAAATTGAGGCAGTGCATCTGCTAAGATATTTTCTTTCCCTTCTCCTAATGTTTCATCTGCCCATGATGAAAGATGTTGTGACCAATGTTGAGAAGATGCAATTCGATTGATATTTTTGGCTTTCTCATCAGGCTGGCGAATTTCTTGTGGTAAATCTTGAGGCATAATCTCTTGGCTTGCCGTCATTACCGTTAACCAGCGACACACATTCTCTAATTGTCTGACGTTACCTGACCAGCTATATTCCATCATTATTTGTAAACTTTGCTGATGAAGAACTTTGGCTTCGACGCCCAATTCTTTTGCTGTTTTTTGTAGAAAATAGCGCGCTAAACTGGGAATATCTTCAGTTCTATCGCGCAATGGTGGCAACTGAATACGTATAACATTGAGACGATGATAGAGATCTTCACGAAAATCACCGGCTTGAACTCGCTTTTCTAAGTCTTGATGAGTTGCGGCGATAATACGCACATCGACTTTTACAGGGGCATAACCGCCTACACGATAAAATTGTCCTTCAGCCAGAACTCGCAGTAAACGTGTTTGAATATCAAGAGGCATATCACCAATTTCATCAAGAAACAGTGAACCGCCATTCGCTTGTTCAAATCGACCTTGGCGTACTTGAGAGGCGCCTGTAAATGCCCCCTTTTCATGACCAAAAAGCTCTGATTCAATCAAGTCTTTAGGAATTGCCGCCATATTTAGCGCGATAAAAGGAGAGGACGCTCTTGGGCTATGGCGATGTAATGCATGTGCCACTAACTCTTTTCCTGTACCCGATTCCCCATTAATAAGTACACTAATTGAGGAGCGAGAAAGCCGACCAATAATACGGTAAACCTCTTGCATTGCAGGTGCTTCGCCAATCATATCTGTCACTGATTGCAGCAAGGTTTCATCGGTATTGGGTTGTTTTTGTTCGCGATAATGCGTAATGGCGCGGTCAATTAATGCCAATGTTTCGTCGATATCGAACGGCTTTGGTAAGTAATCAAATGCCCCTTGTTGATAGGCATTAACGGCAGCATCGAGATCAGAATGCGCCGTCATAATAATAACGGGCAGAGTTGGGTATTGTTCTTTAATTATTTTTAAAAGAGATAAACCATCCATATCAGGCATACGAATGTCTGATAACAACACATCAGGTATTTCTGTATTGAGTGCATTAAGCACATCATTCGCATGCTCAAAGGCTTTACAAGACATGCCTTCACGAGAAATGGCACGTTCAAGTACCCAGCGAATAGAGCTGTCATCATCAACAACCCATACATTTCCTTTTTGCATTGGTTATCTCCTACTTAATTGGTAAATAAATAGAAAACTCAGTATTTCCAGGCCAACTGGTAAATTCAATTTTGCCTGCATGTTGATCCACTAAATTACGCGCAATAGAAAGCCCCAACCCATTACCGCCTTCTCTACCACTCACCATGGGGTAAAAAAGTGTATCTTGTAGATGAGGAGGAATACCATCACCGGTATCAATCACATCTATACGGGCAACAAGTTTGTGGCGCTCACCATGAAGCGTGACCTGAAAAGCCGTACGGGTACGCAAAATAATGGTTCCGCCGGTTTTTTCAACGGCTTGTAAGGCATTGCGTGTAATATTTAGCAGTACTTGTTCTATTTGATCTGGGTAATGTGATAACTCAGGTAAACTGGGATCGTAATCTTTTAGTAAGGTGACATTTTCAGGGCATTCAAGCGAAATAAGCTGAGCAACGCGTTCAACAACATGGTGAATACTCTGGTGGGTTTTTGTCCCTGGATGTTGGGGACCGAGTAATCTGTCCACCAATACACGTAGGCGATCAGCTTGTTCAATAATAACTTGCGTATATTCCGTTAAAGCTGGATCTGGTAAGGATTTGGCTAGCAATTGAGCCGCGCCTCGTAATCCCCCCAACGGATTTTTAATTTCATGTGCCAGCCCCCTAACCAATTCCCTTGCTGCCATTTGCTGTGCTTGTTGTATCTGCTCTTGGCTTAACCGGCGTTGACTATCCATAGGCGCCAGCTCCAGCAAAATGTGTTGCTCGGAAATAGGTTGGGCACTGAGCGACATTGTGTGTGATTGGTTATTTACAACCAATATCACTTCATTGTCGGTAAAGCTTTGTCCATTCGCTAATGTTTCACGCATTAAATCAGCATCAAAAGAGTAATAGCTGAAAAGGGCAGTGAAAGGCGTTTCAAATAATTTTCGACGGCTTTGTGCTAAAACCTGTAACGCAGAATGATTTGCGTAGCAAATAATAAACTCTTTGTTGATAACCAATACTGAATGTATCAATGAGTCTAAAATTAATGTGTTGTCAGGTAAGTCTGCCGTTTCCATATTGAATACCCCATTGCACCATTTTAGTGCATCTTACCTTTATTACATGAATGAACCAATGCGTAAGTGAAAAGACTGACTCCTTAAATGGGAGAAAAGTGCCCATCCGAAGATGGGCAAAATAGCTTCACGGCAAAAAAAACAGTTTTACATCAAGGCTTAAGTTTTTATCTGTAAAAATAGTCTTAAGCGCTGTAATACATTTCAAATTCAAGAGGATGCGGAGCCATACGTACACGTTGAACATCAGCACGTAATAATTCTAAATAAGCATCAATAGCATCATCAGTAAATACACCGCCGCGGGTTAAGAATTCACGATCTGCATTTAATGTATTTAATGCTTCTTCTAATGAACCTGCGACAGTTGGGATCTCTTTCGCTTCTTCAGGTGGCAAGTCATAGAGGTTTTTATCCATAGCATCACCAGGGTGAATTTTGTTGATAATGCCATCAAGACCCGCCATCAACTGAGCCGCAAACGCTAAATAAGGGTTTGCTAAAGGATCTGGGAAACGGACTTCAATACGACGTGCTTTCATGCTGGCAACCACAGGAATACGAATTGACGCAGAGCGGTTACGTGCTGAGTAAGCCAACATAACAGGGGCTTCAAAACCCGGAACTAAACGTTTGTAAGAGTTAGTGGTTGGGTTAGTAAACGCATTTAGTGCACGAGCGTGTTTGATAATACCGCCGATGTAATACAGCGCCATTTCAGATAATCCGCCGTATTTATCACCGGCAAATAGGTTTACGCCGTTTTTAGACAGTGACATATGGCAGTGCATACCTGAACCGTTATCACCAACTAATGGTTTTGGCATAAAGGTCGCTGTTTTACCAAATACGTGAGCCACGTTTTGTACCACGTATTTATAAATTTGGGTTTCATCTGCTTTTTTGGTCATGGTATTAAAGCGAGTAGCCACTTCATTTTGACCCGCAGTTGCGACTTCATGGTGATGAGCTTCAACAACTAAGCCCATTTCTTCCATGATATTACACATGGTAGAACGAATATCTTGTGATGAATCGACGGGTGGCAGTGGGAAGTAACCACCTTTAACCATCGGGCGGTGACCTTTGTTGCCGTCTTCATATTTGGTATTGGTGTTCCATGCCGCTTCAATATCGTTGATAGCGTAAGATGCACCAGAAATATCGTTTTTGAAACGAATATCATCAAATAGGAAGAACTCTGGCTCTGGTCCAAACAGTACTGTGTCTGCGATACCACTTGATTTTAAATAGTCTTCAGCACGTTTTGAGATAGAGCGTGGGTCGCGATCATAACCTTGCATTGTGCCTGGTTCTAAAACGTCACAACGAATGATCAGGGTTGGATCTTGGAAAAATGGGTCAAGCATTGCCGTTGTTGCATCTGGCATCAGCACCATGTCTGATTCGTTAATGCCTTTCCAGCCACCAATAGAAGAACCATCGAACATTTTTCCTTCTTCAAAGAAATCATCGTTAACCTGATGAGCCGGAATAGTAAGATGTTGTTCTTTACCGCGGGTATCAGTGAAACGTAAGTCAATATATCTAACTTTATGTTCTTCAATCATGGATAATACATGTTCAAGGGACATAGGAACTCTCCTGGCGAATGGTTTTATTGAGTGCAGTGGCCTTACACATTTTTTCGGTGAATTTTTTGCTCACCTAAATTCTATTGCGAAAAGCATGCCAACTTATCTAAAAAGGGATATATACTGTATTGATGAAGTTTAGTGTAGAATATCTCCTGTGATTTTTTAATTATTGCACAAAGTTGGTGCAAATTAAGCCTAATTAGTTGCACTGTTTTGGTGCAATCGAACGGATGCTACTAAATTCTGAGGCGTGAAAAGGATCACAATTCAATTAATTGCATATTGTTAAGCAATCATTATTGTGATCTTGTTTAGTCTCTCGTCTAAAGCGTGTACAATACTGCGCTTATTTCTACAATGCCTGAGGCAAATTTTGTGATCGAAAACTTGCGTAATATCGCCATCATCGCCCACGTTGACCATGGTAAAACAACTATCGTCGATAAATTACTACAGCAATCTGGTACGTTCGGCGAACGTGAAACCGTTGCTGAGCGCGTGATGGACTCAAATGATCTCGAAAGAGAGCGCGGAATTACTATTCTTGCGAAAAATACAGCGATTAAATGGAATGACTATCGTATCAATATCGTAGATACCCCAGGACACGCCGACTTCGGTGGTGAGGTAGAACGCGTTATGTCTATGGTAGACAGCGTTCTATTGCTGGTTGACGCGATGGATGGCCCAATGCCACAAACTCGTTTTGTGACACAAAAAGCGTTTGCTAACAACTTAAAACCAATTGTTGTTATCAATAAAGTTGACCGCCCTGGTGCGCGTCCAGACTGGGTTGTTGATCAGGTATTTGACCTGTTCGTAAACTTAGGTGCAACTGACGAACAACTTGATTTCCCAATTATCTATGCATCTGCATTAAACGGTATTGCGGGAACAGATTACAATGACATGGCTGAAGATATGACTCCGTTATATGAAGCTATTGTCAAATATGTAGAGCCACCGAAAGTTGATCTGGAAGGCACATTCCAGATGCAAATTTCTCAGTTGGACTACAACAACTACCTAGGTGTTATCGGTATCGGTCGTATCAAGCGCGGTAAGGTTAAACCTAACCAGCAAGTGACTATCATCGATAGCGAAGGTAAAACTCGTAACGGTAAAGTCGGTAAAGTGTTAGGTCACTTAGGCTTAGAACGTATCGAAGTTGAAGTTGCAGAAGCTGGCGATATCATCGCAATCACAGGCTTAGGTGAACTGAATATTTCTGACACGATCTGCGAAACAGGTGCTGTTGAAGCATTACCTGCATTAGCCGTTGATGAACCAACTGTTAGCATGTATTTCTGTGTTAATACTTCACCTTTCTGTGGTCGTGAAGGTAAGTTTGTGACTTCTCGTCAGATTTTAGATCGTCTGAAAAAAGAGTTAGTCCATAACGTAGCATTACGTGTAGAAGAAACTGAAGATCCAGATGCATTCCGTGTATCAGGTCGTGGTGAGCTTCACCTGTCAGTTCTGATTGAAAATATGCGTCGTGAAGGTTACGAATTAGGTGTATCTCGTCCTAAAGTTATCTTCCGTGACATTGACGGTCGTAAACAAGAGCCTTTCGAACAAGTCACTATCGATATTGAAGAACAGCACCAAGGTGATGTGATGCAAGCGATGGGTGAGCGTAAAGGTGAAATGCGTGATATGCAACCAGATGGTAAAGGACGTGTACGTTTAGACTACATTATTCCTAGCCGTGGTCTGATTGGTTTCCGTACTGAATTTATGACCATGACATCAGGTACTGGTTTACTGTATGCAACATTCAGTCACTATGATGATGTTCGTCCAGGTGAAATCGGTCGCCGTAATAACGGTGTTATGATCTCTAATGGCCAAGGTAAAGCCGTTGCTTACGCACTGTATAGCTTACAAGACCGCGGTAAATTATTTGTGACTCATGGTGCAGAAGTTTACGAAGGCCAAGTGATTGGTATTCATACTCGCTCTAATGACTTAACAGTAAACTGTTTAACGGGTAAAAAGCTGACTAACATGCGTGCTTCTGGTACAGATGAGGCGACAACGCTGACTCCACACCTGAAACAAACATTAGAACAAGCATTAGAATTTATTGATGACGATGAGTTAGTTGAAGTTACTCCGCAGTCTATTCGTCTGCGTAAGCGTTATCTGTCAGAAAACGATCGTCGTCGTGCTTACCGTAGCAAAGACTAATTCGTTATTCTGATAACATAATTCTTAGGGCGCGTTTAGCGCCCTGAGTTTATACTCGTCATACTTCAAGTGACAGAGGTGTTGGTTACGTTCAATTAGTCGAGTCACATAGTTTATCTATGTTTCCCGTCTATCTTTATTGTCGCCTACCTGTAACTTAAATTATTTAGAGTATCTGGTACTACTAATTAGTCATGCTATAAGACAGTAGTACTATATAAGACGAATGCGGTGGAAAATTTGCCACCGCATAAGTTTTTCGCTTCCTTCCTATCTTTCAGTGAACGACATCTAAAGTTAAACCCCTTTTTTCTCATTTTGCTTTTCCCTCTCTGCTGGTTTTCTGTTTTACAAAAAAATTAAGTGTGATTATTGTACTTTTTTGACGTTTAAGCCTGTTCAGTAAAGCGATTTATGATTAAAGTAAAATGAGTTTTCTATTATGGAGAGGATTTATGCTTTATATCTTTGATATGGGTAATGTGATTATTGATATCGATTTTAACCGAGTATTTGCAGTATGGAGTAAGCTGAGTGGTGTTCCATTAGCGAGCCTAAAAAAGGATTTCACAGCAGGCGAAGTGTTTAAATTACATGAGCGCGGTAATATTACAGATATCGAATTTGCTGAAGAAATTAACTCAGAACTTGGCATGAGCTTAAGCTTTGAGCAATTCGCTGAAGGATGGCAGGCTATTTTTATCGCAGTACGACCTGAAGTCATTGATATAATGAATAAACTAAGAGAACAAGGACATCGGGTTGTAGTGTTATCAAATACTAACCGTTTACACCAAGATTACTGGCCAGAACACTATCCTGAAATTGCAGCCTCTGCGGATTTTCTCTACCTGTCGCAAGATCTTGGCATGAGAAAACCTGATCCTGAACTCTTTAAGTATGTTTTAGAATCTGAAGATGTTGAAGCACAAGATGCTGTTTTTTTTGATGATGTAAAAGCCAATGTTGATGCAGCTATTGCTGTGGGTATGAAGGGTGTACATGTCATTGATAAACAGACTGTCATTGACTACTTCAAAGATTATGATTTTTCTCTCCCAGTAGAAGAATAATGCTATTGTAAGGATAACAATAGATTGAATTTGTTATCCTTTTTTATTGATTTATTTTGGAGAGAGTATGATCGCGTTAATTCAACGAGTGACACAGGCAAAAGTCGATATTGCTGGTGAAACTGTCGGCGCTATTAATCAAGGCTTATTGGTTTTATTAGGTGTAGAGAAAGACGACAACGAACAGAAAGCTAAAAGATTATGTGAAAAAGTTTGTGGTTATCGCATATTTAGTGATGAAAATGACAAAATGAACCTAAATGTGCAACAAGCGGGTGGTAGTCTATTAGTTGTCTCTCAATTCACACTTGCCGCGGAAACACAAAAAGGAATGCGCCCAGGGTTTTCGAATGGTGCGCCTCCAGAATTAGCGAAAAATCTCTATCACTACTTTATTGAACAGTGTCAGCAACAAGGTTTAGAAACACAAACAGGTCAATTTGCCGCGGATATGCAAATCACACTGACTAATGACGGCCCAGTCACCTTTTGGCTGCAGGTATAACGTCGAACGTACAGCCGTGTTAAAAGGAGCTTAGATATGTACCATTTACGAACCCCAAAAACAGAGGCAGAATTTGATGCCTATTATGCTTTTCGCTGGAAAATGCTTCGTAAACCTCTACATCAACCTGAAGGCTCTGAAAAAGACGGTTATGACACCTTTGCACATCACCAAATGGTTGTTGATGAAACAGGACAACCCGTGGCGATTGGGCGACTCTATATTAATGCCGACAATGAAGGCGCTATTCGCTTTATGGCGGTGCGTACAGATGCACAAGGTAAAGGTTTAGGCACATTAGTGGCTATGGCGCTAGAGTCGCTAGCTCGCCAAGAGAGTATAAAACGAATAGTGTGTAGTGCGCGAGAAGAGTCTGTAAGCTTCTTTGAAAAATTAGGTTATGAAAATTGTGGTTTAGTGACAGGTCCGCAAACGACACCCATTAAGCACTTTTTTATGAAAAAAAGTATTGAGTCTTTAGATGATATTCTTCATCGACCTGATTGGTGTGCGGAACTACAAAAACAATGGCATCAACATATTCCTTTAAGTGAAAAAATGGGGTTACGTATTACTCAATATACCGGAACCCGTTTTTATACCACTATCCCAGAAGCGGGAAACCAAAACCCTCACCATACTATTTTTGCCGGCAGCCAATTTTCACTCGCAACATTAACAGGTTGGGGATTGATTTGGTTATTAATGCAAGAGCACAAGTTACAAGGTGATATTGTGCTGGTGGATGCACATATTCGTTATCGCAAACCTGTATCTGGGCGTCCTGCTGCCGTTGCCGATATGGAAAATTTAAGTGGTGATTTAGGGCGATTAGCGAAGGGGAGCAAGGCTCGAATTAAGCTAGATGTTGATATTTGTGGTGATGAAGGTGTCGGTGCTGTTTTTAGTGGTACTTATATTGTTTTACCTTCACAAAATAGGCAGTGTTAATTCAACTAGCTATCTTTAGAGTAACTTAAAGGGAAATCACTATTTTCTTTTGGGTTGCTTTTTCTATTTTCTGCGTTTTTTATTAAAAAAACAGAGTCTAAAAAATCTATTCTTGAATGCTGGTGTTATAGAGTTTCTATCGCTATCCAATTGATGTATATTTCGCAGTTTACGGAGGGAAGCATGGACACCAATTTATCTACTCGTCTTAATAAATATATCAGTGAAAGCGGGATCTGCTCACGTCGTGAGGCTGACCGTTATATTGAGCAAGGACTTGTCCTTATTAATGGCAAACGCGCAGGTATTGGCGATCAAGTATTTGCTGGCGATGAAGTCAAAGTCAATGGTCGATTGATTGAAGCACAGGAGAACTCTGAGCTGGTTTTAATTGCGCTGAATAAACCTGTGGGTATTGTGAGCACCACAGATGATGGCGAAAAAGATAATATTGTTGACTATGTTAACCACAGTACCCGTATTTTCCCAATTGGGCGTTTAGATAAAGATTCCCAAGGATTGATTTTTCTGACCAACCACGGTGATTTAGTCAATAAAATCCTACGTGCAGGTAATGATCACGAAAAAGAATACCTTGTAACAGTGAATAAGCCGATCACTGATGAATTTATTCATGGAATGGGTGCGGGTGTTCCTATCATGGGACAAAAAACCAAGAAATGTAAGGTCAAGAAAGAAGCGCCGATGGTGTTTCGTATTACCTTAGTTCAAGGGTTAAATCGCCAAATTCGCCGTATGTGTGAATATTTTGGTTATGAAGTCACTAAGCTTGAACGTATTCGTATTATGAATGTGAGTTTGTCGGGATTACCTGTTGGCGAATGGCGTGATCTGACCGATGATGAGCTAATTACCTTATTTGAAGCGATTGAAAAATCGACTTCTGAAGCGCCACCAAAACCAAAGCAAAATAAGCCGAAAAAACAAATCAGTAGTAATGCAAAAGCATTGGGTATTCTTATTCCTAAAACAAAAACTAAAGAAACGGAAAATAACTCCCGTAAGCGTTTTGTTCAGCCAGGTCGTAAAAAGAAAAAACGTTAATTTCATCTGTGAAATGCGCTAAAAACAAAAAAACACCTGAAAGGGTGTTTTTTGTTTGTTCTATTTAAGACAAATTATTGCATCGATAAAATCAGTCTAAATCAAGCTCCTCTAATTTATTTTGGCGACGTTCAAGTACGATCGCTGCAAGTTCGGCATCCATAACTCGCTCAATCAATGCATCATAGTCTTCTTTAGAAAGGCAATAGAACAACGGAGTTTTGTTGTCATCACACACAAGCAGTGTGCTGTTATCTTCAAGTGCAGTTAAGGGAGATTGTTGAAATACATTTAAAGATATTTTTTCAGGGGAAAAATCTTCGTCAGACATGAAAACTCCACAATAAAGAAAAGGGCATTAGCGCATTGTAACGCTTTTTATAAAGGGAGCAATCCGTGCTCCTGCGAAAGATCAATATTATAGGTGATTAATTATCTCGCCATTTTGTATTACTGAATTGAGTATTTGTTGCTCACCTTTGCTTCCCGTTAATGTGCCATTAAGTGTTGATGCCACTGGGTTGGAGCGTAAATTACCTTTTAATTTTAGTGTGAATTGCCCTATTTCATCAGAGTAGGTTGTTTTTAAACCTAATGTATAAGGCGTTGATAAAGGTACATTTAGTCCATTAGCAATAAGTGAAAATTGGCGCTGTTGGTTAGATTGCACTAAACCGGCTGAACCTCGAATAATACCATCACCAATAAATGCTGAATATTGCTCAACAATAGCGTTATCTTGTTGAGTGACAATGTTTAAATCAGGGCGACGTAATTCAATACGATTTAACGTACCACTATCGGCATTTAATACGGCTGAACCTTGCCATAATCCCCATTCACCTTCTTTTGCAACCACTAAATTTTGCAGTTTTCCTGTTAAATTGGTGAATTGGAATGGAAACTCGGGTGTGATATCAATCAAGATAGATTGATTGATAGATAACTGTTCGATAGTGATATTTTGAATATTACTCTTATTATCTATTGGTTGAGCGAAAAAATGGAGCCAATTTTCAGGAAGCGTATATAAAAGCCCTGACAGTGTGGCATCTTGGATAGTGATGGTTTTATTGTCTTTATTCCAATGACCAGCAAGTTTAATTAAGCCTTTTTCATAGCGTAGACTGAGGCTATCTAGATTAAGTTGATTGTTTTGCTGATTGAGTTTTGCAATAAGATCAGTGAAGTGCTCGTCTTGAAAAACAATGTCATTGGTATTGAGTTCACCAGTTGTAAATGAAAGCGCGTTATCCCAACTAAATTGAGAAAATTGCCCATCAAAACCACTGATTGCCCACTGTTTTCCTTCAGCAGTAAAATCAACAATATTGAGCGCTCTTATGTTAATACGAGGATATTCAGAAAGAGATTGGATTAATTCGTTAAAGGTTTGCGAGGATTGCCAGCGCAAGCCATTCATATAAACTTCATCAAATTTCCATTGATTATCTTGATATTGTCCGCTCAAGGATAGTGAGCCGTTAAGTAGGCGAGTACCTAATTTTTCTATTTGAATATTATTTGGCTGATATTGCCCTGAAATAATAAAGTTACTGAATTCATTATTATTTATCATGCCGTTAGCAATAGAAAATTGGAAATGACCCGCGCCAATTAAGTCGGTTGGTGTCGGGTTCCATGGTGTGATCCCGCCCGTTACTTTCTTGGCATCAAAAGAAAAATCAGTTTTTTGACTGCTTAGCGCCATGTTTTTAAATTGTAAGATATCGGCACTTAACGGTATTGAAGATATTTTGTCTGCAAAATCAATATTGCCATTTTCTAATGTAATTTTTTGCAGATGAGAAGGGGTAGTAAAAAACTGCCAATTAAACCGGATTTGTGCTGATTT
This sequence comes from Proteus appendicitidis, assembly GCF_030271835.1. Lineage (NCBI taxonomy): Bacteria > Pseudomonadati > Pseudomonadota > Gammaproteobacteria > Enterobacterales > Morganellaceae > Proteus > Proteus appendicitidis. The sequence goes on along the minus strand of NZ_CP127389.1, from coordinate 3,835,925 downwards.
TGCCGATACTGTGGCTTTATTTTGTTTTGGATTAACAAGGAGATCATGAACAATGACTTGCTCAGGCTGCATAAGATCATGTTCAATACCGGAGAAACGAATATCATAGTCAGTGTATTGTGTCAGCCATTCACTGGTTTTTTGCGCGCCCCACTGAGTCTGAATAAAAGCGTAAATTATAATAATAAATAAAATAACGATAAGTATCAGAGATACCAAACTTTTCATCAGCCAGCGCATAACCCGTCTCCTGTTTTATACTCCATCAAAACAGTATACAGTTATGCCTGAAAACTAAGCGATGCTCAAGTATTCGTCACTATATAAAGCAAGATTATTTAACTGTTTATGCATTTATTATAGTGGATATCTTGTTTCTCAATTCGATAGTGGGTTGAGTATTTTGCTTTTTTAAATAGGTTTCAATATTACTCAATATATCGTTTATAGAATTCTTATCCCGTTGTTCTTTATCATTTAATTCTTCTTTTATTAACTTATTGGCATAGTTAATAAGTTGAGAAATGAGTTCATTAGGTTCAAGGCTGCCAGAATGATAAGTATCGTAAAAATTAGGGAGAATACCCGCTTGCGTTGGTAAATATTGAAACTGATACGTTAGAAATCCCTCTTTATCTTTATCTTGCTGATTATTAAGGCAAGGGTTTTGTAAAAACGTCACTAAGTCTTCTTTAATATGTTCTAAGTTAAACTCGGGAATAGACTTATTTCCTAAATATGTAAACTTATGATTTGTATTAAATAACGATAAAATAGAATCTTTTAAATAAGTTAAAAATTGTCCTATTGTTTTTATATGATAACTTTCAGTTGATGGATGATTTTTAAGATATTGAAGTGCTTTATTATTAACAATATTAAGTGGCGTTGGCATAGTCGCTCTCTTTTGTAGATAACATGAGTAAACATACTAATTATCGTAATTTGAAGAGGAATGCTTGTGTAAAAAGACCCTGTTTTAGCGTAAAAATAAAGCGCTATTTTTTATTATGAAGATAGCGCTTTATTATTCTGTTACGACTTAATGATTATTTTTCTGGTGGAAAAATCAGGTTTAAAATAATGGCGGTTAAACCCCCCGCAGCAATACCGGATGAGAGCAATGTTTTTAGCCAATCCGGTGCAAATTGCAAGATTTGAGGTTGTTGTGAAACGCCCAATCCAACTGCAAGTGAAATCGCAAGGATCATGATAGCTCGGCGGTTTAGAGCTTCTTTGGAAACAATGCGTACACCAGATGCCGCTATTGTACCAAACATAACTAATGTGGCTCCGCCTAGTACTGGCTCAGGAATTCTTTGCACAAATTCTGCAACGAACGGAAATAAGCCTAAAATAACGAGCATTGCGGCAACAACATAACCTACATAGCGACTAGCAACACCCGTTAATTGGATCACACCATTATTTTGACCAAAGCAAGAGTTTGGAAAGGTATTGAAAAATGCCGAAACCATGGAGTTAATCCCATTAGCCAATACACCTCCTTTAATACGTTTCATATATAAAGGGCCGCTGACGGGTTGCTCTGAAACATCTGAAGTTGCTGTAATATCCCCGATGGTTTCTAGTGAGGTGATCATAAATACCAGCATTAAAGGAATAAGCAAATGCCAATCAAATGACAGCCCATAATAAAATGGCTCAGGAATAGTCATAAACGGTGTTTCTTGATGTTCTGCTGGCGTGGGTAACATATCTAAAGCCCAAGCAAGAACATAACCCACCGCCATTGCAATGACCAAGGAAGCAACACGTAAATAAGGATTTTTTTGTCGATTAAGTAAGATAATAACGATAAGAACAGAGCCAGCTAATAACAAGTTTTGTGGTGAACCAAAGGTATTATTTTCGATGGCGGCATAACCGCCACCAATAGAGGTTAATCCAACTTGAATTAAAGAGAGGCCGATTATCATTACTACAACACCTGAAACCAACGGTGTAATAATTCGTCTTGCTAAGTGAAGTACACGAGAAAGAATGATTTCAGTTAATGAGGCAACCATTAATGTGCCAAAAAGGGCTGCCATCATTGTTGGAATATCGGCTCCACCATTTTTAAGTGCTAATCCCCCCATAATGAGCGGAGCAACAAAGTTAAAGCTGGTTCCTTGGATTGATAATAATCCTGAACCTATCGGTCCCCATGCCCGAATTTGAATAAGAGAAGCAATGCCTGATGCAAATAAAGACATGCTGATAATACGTTGAGTATCGTGTGCAGGTAATCCTAATGCTTGGCAAATGAGGATCGCAGGCGTGATAACTGCAACAAACATGGCTAAAAGATGTTGGCAAGCAGCAAACAGTGTTTGTGGTAATGGCGGCTTCTCTTCTAAAGCAAAAAGAAGTTCGCTATTTTTTTTAATTGAAACATCACTATTTTTAGGCAAATTTTGATTTTCTGAAGTAACCATGGTGTGAATTTCTTATTCGACAAAAACGGTATTTTAATGATCTACGCCACAAAAGCAATCGTTTGCGTAAAAATGATGTTATCAAAATGCATAAGAGGCGCTCACATTTTTATATGTTTTAACTTGTGTTTGCCGCCGTTTTTTTTTCTAATCGGGGATACCTGCTTTTGGCGTTGTTTATGGATGAACTTAGCGTCGTAGTATTTTTATATAAAATTAACAAATAAGACGGGGTACATAAATGTATCATCTTGATGTTTATGGCACGCTGGTTGCGGCCACTTTGGTTCTTTTGATCGGTCGTAAGCTAGTGAAATCTGTTCCTTTTTTAGAACGGTATACGATCCCAGAACCCGTTGCAGGTGGGCTACTTGTTGCAGTTCTTCTATTAGCATTCAAATCTTTTATGGACTGGGAAGTTAGTTTTGATCTCTCATTAAAAGATCCATTAATGCTGGCATTCTTTGCAACAATTGGTTTAAACGCAAACCTCGCAAGCTTAAAAGCGGGAGGAAAAGCGCTTTTTATTTTCATCTTTGTTGTTGTTGGGCTGTTGTTAGTACAAAACACAGTCGGTATTGCATTAGCAGAAATGTTAGGTCTTGATCCATTAATGGGATTACTTGCTGGCTCGATTACATTATCGGGTGGTCATGGTACAGGGGCTGCTTGGGGTAAAACCTTTGTCGAAAGTTACGGTTTTATGAGCGCGTCTGAAGTGGCGATGGCTTGTGCTACTTTTGGTTTAGTTTTAGGTGGATTGATTGGTGGCCCAGTTGCACGCTACTTAATCAAAAATATCCCAACGCCGGGGTTAGGCGCTGATGATCATGAAATGCCAACCGCATTTGAGAAGCCGACAACAGGCCGAATGATCACTTCAATGGTTTTATTAGAAACTATTGCGATGATCGCTATCTGCTTAATGGCGGGTACGTTCCTTTCTCAACTGTTAGAAGGCACAGCATTCGCACTACCGACCTTTGTGTGTGTTCTGTTTATTGGTGTTATTTTAAGTAATAGCCTTTCAATGCTTGGATTCTACCGTGTTTTTGATAGAGCGGTGTCCGTCTTAGGTAACGTGAGTTTATCGTTATTCTTAGCGATGGCATTAATGAGCTTGAAATTATGGGAGCTGGCGTCACTGGCGATACCAATGTTGGTTATCCTTGGTGTTCAAGCGGGTGTAATGGCACTGTATGCAATTTTTGTGACTTTCCGTGTCATGGGTAAAAACTACGATGCCGCAATTTTAGCTGCAGGTCACTGTGGTTTTGGTTTAGGTGCTACGCCAACGGCGATTGCGAATATGCAAGCGGTAACAGACCGTTTTGGACCGTCTCATCTTGCGTTCTTAGTCGTACCTATGGTCGGTGCATTCTTTATTGATATTGTGAATGCAATAGTGATTAAACTGTATCTGATGCTACCGTTTTTTACGCCTATCGTTGTAGGGTAGTTTGGTGGCTATAAATTAAAATAGCTTCAAAAAACGTTAAAGAGCACCTCAATGTTGAATATTGGCATTGAGGTGTTTTTCTATGTGGTATCTCATTTACGAATATTTCGAGATCAACCCAAAGCGAGTTTAAACGCATGCTAAGCCATGCAAAACAGTAACCTTAAGCTTGGCTATATTGTGTCTTAGCGGGTAGCCAGCGTTCGATTAAGGCTTGAGAATGCTTAGGGTAGTGTTGATGCAGGTAACGAGCGATACGCTGAACTTCAGGAATAAGTCCTTGGTCGCGTAACAAATCAGCGACTTTAAATTGTGCATTACCCGTTTGCTTAGTGCCTAAAAGCTCACCGGGGCCACGGATTTCGAGATCTTTTTGTGCAATCACAAAACCGTCATTGCTATCTCTTAATACTTGCAATCGCAAACGTGCTGTTTGTGTAAGTGGTGTTTTATATAACAAGACACAATGAGAGGCGATAGCACCTCGGCCTACACGTCCACGTAATTGGTGTAACTGTGCGAGTCCCAGTCGTTCTGGGTTATCGATGATCATTAAACTTGCATTAGGTACATCAACGCCGACTTCAATCACTGTTGTCGCAACTAAAAGTTGAAGCTCATTTTCTTTAAATGCTGCCATTACTGCCTGTTTTTCTGCGGGTTTCATTCGCCCGTGTACCAATCCCACTTTGATTTCAGGTAGTGCAATTGTAAGTTCATCATAGATAACTTCAGCCGCTTGCGCTTCCAGAACATCAGAATCTTCAATTAAGGTACATACCCAATAGGCTTGTCGCTTTTCTTCTGTGCAAGACAGCCTGATGCGTTCAATAATGTCATTACGGCGAGTATCAGGGATAGCGACAGTGGTAACAGGTGTACGCCCTGGCGGTAATTCGTCGATGATAGAGGTGTCCATATCAGCGTAGGCTGTCATCGCTAATGTTCGAGGGATCGGTGTTGCTGTCATCACCAATTGATGAGGATGAAAGCCTTGCTCTTCACCCTTTTTCCATAAGGCGAGGCGTTGATGCACACCAAATCGGTGTTGTTCATCAATAATCACTAAGGCTAGAGAGTGAAATTTAACTTGTTCTTGGAAAATAGCATGCGTTCCAATAATGATTGATACTTCACCATTTGCAATGGCATTTTGCTGTGTTTCGCGCGCTTTTCCTTTCTGTTTTCCTGCTAACCAACCCACTTGGATGCCAAAAGGCTCAAACCATTTTTTAAAGGTTAATGCATGTTGCTCTGCTAACAATTCTGTTGGTGCCATTAACGCCACTTGCTTGCCATTAGCAATGGCACGCAGCGCACTTAGCGCTGCCACTAAAGTTTTACCTGAACCAACATCCCCTTGGATCAATCGCATCATCGGATACTCTTTTTCTAAATCTGTTTCTATCTCATTGACGACACGTTGTTGTGCATTTGTGGGTGTAAAAGGGAGCGATGCGAGAAATTGCTGACGTAATGTTGACGTATTTGGCATAAACAATGGCTCTGCACGATAAGATTGTGCGCCAGCTCTTGCATTGAGCATACCTAAATTGTGGGCGAGTAACTCTTCAATAATGAGTCTTTTTTGTGCCGGGTGCTGCCCTTTTTCAAGCTCTGCAAAAGCGATATCAGGCGGAGGATTATGCAGCGTACGTAATGCGGTGGCTAGTGGGGGCAATCCGTGAATAAACTGATCGGGTAATAATTCGTTAATAGCACAGGTATCAAGTAATTCTAACGCTTGCTCTATTAATTTACGTAGTGATGTTTGGCGTAAGCCTTCTGTTGTTGAATAAATGGGAGTAAGCGTTTCTTGCAGTTTAACTTCCGAGCCTGCAACCTTGATTTTGTATTCAGGGTGAATAATTTCTGGACCACGGCTTCCCCGTTTAACTTCGCCATAAGCAGTGACTTGTTTACCTTGAGCAAGGTTGTTTTTCATTGCGGCTGTAAAGTTAAAAAAGCGAAGTGTCAAAATGCCAGAGCCGTCAGAAATTTGGCAGGTCATCATTTTACGCCGGCCAAAACTGACTTCAGTCCTTAATATTTCGCCAGAAACAGTGGCAGGGATGCCGGGAAGTAAATCGCTGATAGCATAGAGGTGCGTTTGATCTTCATAACGCAAAGGAAGGTGGAGCAACAAATCCTCAATAGTCACAAGCCCTATTTTTGCCAGCTTGTCTGCCTGACTTGCACCTACGCCGTGAAGAGTGGTTAAGGGGATTGCATCAAGCAGTTTTCCTTTCATGGGATCAATACTCCGTCTTTTTTAATTTCCTAAGTTGTTTTTGCGTCATTTGCATTTCTGCCCACCATGACTCAGGTGCTTCAATCTCACCACTGCCATTAATATAAGGGCGAGGTAGTCCTTTTCGACGAGAAACTTCTGCCAATACTGGGTATCCACCTTCAAAGAGAAGAATTTGTTGTTCTTCTTCCGTTAAGGTGCTTTCTGTTCGATTATACATACCCGCAGCCTGACGTTGGCGTTGTGCTTCATATAAAATTAGCGCACTGGCGACAGAAACATTTAGGGATTGTACCATTCCCATCATCGGCACAATAATATCTTGATCTGCAAGCGCGATAGCATCTTGTGAGATCCCCGTTTTTTCTTGTCCCATAATAATACAAGTCGGGCGTGTGTAATCAATCTCACGGAAATCCACTGCTTTATCTGAGAGATGAGTCGCAAGAACTTGCATACCTTGGGCGCGAAAGGCGCTAATGGCATTTGTAATAGTAGGATGAGTCTCTACATTGACCCAACTGTTACTTCCTGCTGCGGGGGAAACTAACATCCGCATTTTTTCTTCAGGCCAAATCGCATGAATTTTAGGGATACCCACAGCATCCGCTGTTCTTATAACCGCAGCAACATTATGGGATTTATGCACTTCTTCAAGGCAAACAGTAAGATCAGGCTGCCGCATCGCCATCATTTGGCAGATGCGGGCATATCGAATTGAATTCATGACTAGTTTTTATTACGGCTAACGCGCAGAACGTCTGGCATGATGCGAAGTTTACGCATGATATTGGCTAATTGAATTCTGTCTTTCGCGGTTAAGCGAATAAAAGCACAATATACGCGACCATCTTTCTCTTCTGTATTCATACTTTGAATACTTGAATTTGCATCATTAATAGCTGCGGTTAAGTTTGCTAAAGCGCCTTGGTGGTTAATCATATCAACTTTAATTTCAGTGATGAAATCGCTGTTGATCTCTTTATCCCACTCGACAGGCATGAATTTTTCAGGCTCTTTTTGGTAACCACGAATATTACGACAAGATTCATGGTGAATAACCAAACCTTTACCCGGGCTAATATGTGCAATGATAGGATCACCCGGAATAGGGCGACAACATTTGGCGAAGGAGATCAATACGCCATCAGCACCTTTAATTGGGAGTTTAGGTGTTTCATCATTAGCTGTGTCTGTTTGTGCGTTCTCATCTTGATTTTGACTATCAATCAATAAATTACGCGCAACAACAACGCTCATTGTATTACCTAAACCAATTTCAGCCATTAAGTCGTCGATTGAATGAAGCTTCATACGCTTCAATTCGCGCTCAATATTTTCAGCTGAAATATCAGCAAGCTTGTGCTCACCTAATGCGTGATTGAGTAAACGACGACCTAAATTAACAGAGTCTTCACGTTTTAGGTTTTTCAGCAGTTGTCGAATTTTAGAGCGCGCTCTTGAACTGACGACAAAGTTTAGCCAAGCTGCATTCGGTCTTGCACCCGGAGCAGTAATAATCTCAACGGTTTGCCCTGTGCGTAGCGATTGTGAAAGTGGGTAAGGTTGTCTATCAACCCTTGCACCGACACAGGCATGACCGATATCTGTGTGTACGGCATAAGCAAAATCGACAGGGGTAGCACCTGTTGGTAATTCAACAATGCGCCCTTCTGGCGTGAAAACGTAGATTTCATCAGGAAAGAGATCTGATTTTACGTTCTCAATAAATTCAAATGAGCTACCCGCGCTTTGTTGCAATTCAAGTAAACTTTGCATCCAGCGTTGCGCTCTAACTTGTGCCGTTGTGCCCGGTTGTTCACCTTGCTCTTTATAAGCCCAATGTGCAGCAACCCCCATTTCTGCCATTTGATCCATATCTTCAGTACGAATTTGTACTTCAACGGGCACTCCATGAGGGCCAATGAGTGAGGTATGAAGAGATTGATAGCCGTTGGCTTTGGGGATTGCAATATAGTCTTTAACTCGACCGGGGCGAGGCTTATAAAGACTGTGCATTTGACCTAAAACGCGATAACAGGTATCGACTTCTTTCACGATAACGCGAAAGGCGTAAATATCCATAATCGAGTGAAAACGTTGCTCTTTTAACAACATTTTCCGATAGATAGAGTAAAGGTGTTTTTCGCGACCGTTCACTTTGCATTCGATATGCGCTTCTGTCAGGCGACCTTCAATTTCAGAGAGGATTTTATTAATCATCTCTTTACGGTTACCCCGAGCTGCTTTAACGACTTCTTTGATTACACGGTAGCGATTAGGATGTAGCGCCTCGAAACCCAGCTCTTCAAGCTCTGTTTTGATATGGTGTATACCTAAACGGTGTGCAAGAGGGCTGTAAATTTCGAGTGTTTCGCGAGCAATACGGCGACGTTTATCTGGGCGTAATGATCCCAGTGTGCGCATATTGTGAGTTCGGTCTGCCAGCTTGATCAAAATGACGCGGATATCTTTTACCATCGCCATAATCATCTTACGGAAGTTTTCAGCCTGAGCCTCTTTTTTGTCTCTAAACTTCAATTTATCAAGTTTAGACACTCCTTCAACAAGATCGGCAACCGTACTACCAAAGAGGCTTTCGATATCTTGGAAGGTTGCAGGTGTATCTTCGATAACATCATGCAACAGCGCCGCCATCAGCGTTTGGTGGTCTAATCGCATATCTGCAAGAATACACGCAACCGCAACAGGGTGAGTAATATAAGGCTCACCACTTGAACGAGTTTGCCCCTCGTGGGCATTTCGGGCGACGATAAAGGCTTTTTTAAGTTGTTCGACTTGCTCCGATGGCAAGTATTTTTGAACGATTTGATTCAGGCTTTCAAACAGGTACAAGGCAGACCTACCCCTATTTTATAAAACGATTAACGACGACCTTCCGCAATCGCTGAAACAGCCTGTAACTCTGCTGCTTCTTGCTCTTGCTGCTCTTGACGTTCACGAGCATCAAGAATTTTACCGTTAATCAGGCCTTCTTCGATTTCACGTAGCGCGACAACAGTCATTTTATCATTTTCTTCTGGAACTAAAGGATCTTTAGCGCCAACTTGTAACTGACGCGCACGACGTGCTGCGACCAGAACGAGGTCAAAACGGTTACCAATTTTCTCTACAGCGTCTTGAACGGTTACGCGTGCCATATTTGTGTTACTCCACCATTAACGAAATGACTGGGCATAATACTGAAAGTTAACTCAGTCTGCCAATAATTTGCTGATTAAATCACCATGTCGTAGCGTTTGACGATCAAGGCGTAATTTTTCTGAGCGAATAATTGATTGTAAATCAGCAAGCGCAGTATTGAAATCATCATTAATCAGCAAATAATCATACTCATTAAAATGTTCCATTTCCGATACAGCTTGTGACATACGTTTTGTAATCACTTCTTCGCTATCTTGCCCACGTCCACGAAGTCGGCGGTAAAGCTCTTCTTTTGACGGTGGCAGAATAAAAATACTGCGAGCTTCAGGCATCGCTTTGCGCACTTGCTGTGCGCCTTGCCAGTCAATATCTAAAAAGACATCGACACCACTGGCTAAGATTTCTTTGATAACTTTACCGGATGTTCCGTAATAGTTACCAAAAACACAAGCATGTTCGAGGAAATCCCCACTGTCTATCATGCTTTTAAATTCTTCTTCAGTAACAAAGAAGTAATGTTCACCATGGTTCTCTCCCGGTCGCATTGGGCGGGTTGTATGAGAGACAGAAACCTGTGTGTCATATAAAGGCTGTGTTTTTAACAGCGCTTGAATAAGACTTGATTTACCCGCACCGCTTGGAGCGGAAACAATATAAAGTGTTCCTTGGATCATGATGACTTTCTGAATTTGACTGGAGAATTAAGTATAAATACATGTTTAGGGAGCAAATCCCCCATATAGTATACACATACAATGAATGACATACAGTGCCCATGTTTAATACAGGGCTATTTTTTTCTTATTACATTCTATTTTCTTAATATAGAAACAAGAGAAAAATTAAAGTATGTCAATATTAACATACAATTAAAGGCTCAGTGATAGGAATTACCTTTTATCACGATAGCGAAAAGAGATTATATTTTGAGATACCCCACAGAATCAAAAAGAACCGCTGTCGTTAAAACAGCGATTCGTTAATCTTGATTCTCGTAATTAAAGACAGGCAAGCCCAATTTATAACGAATAGCGAGAAGTCGAGCGGTTAACCCAGCAATTAGGGTAATGATGATAATGACGTCTCTTGGTAATGGTGTATAAAACAGTAATCCCATATAAAGCCACGCAGCACCAAAAGCGATACCGGCATAAATTTCTTTTTGGAAAACCAGAGGAATGGTATTACAAAGCATATCTCTTAATACACCACCAAAAGCACCTGTAATCACCGCGGCAATAGCAGCAATAATGGGACCATATTCCATATCGAGTGCGATTTGTGCGCCGATAATAGAGAAAACCATTAGGCCGATGGCATCTAGGATAAGAAAGAGCCGCTGTAGGTGCTTCATCATAGGAGCAACCCACATAGTAATAACAGCAGCACATGCAACAGTGACGATATATTCGGGGTGTTTGACCCAACCTAGCGGGTAATGGCCGAGTAGAATGTCTCTGACAGAGCCACCACCAATAGCTGTTGCAGAGGCGATAATAATTACGCCAAAAACATCCATTTTACGACGGCCAGCAGCAAGCGCACCCGTCATGGCTTCTGCAGTAATACCAATAATATAGAGAACACTAAGTAACATGATTTTCTAATTTTCTGACTATTTAGTGAGGATAGAGTAATTACCTTGCGAAAAAGTCTCGACTGAATTTTTTTAGTGCCAGGTAGAATTAATTAGTTTTTATAATGTGGAAATTTATTTCCCGATAAGGATAAATATGTCTTTTCAGGAACACCAGATTACGTTTGATAGCCGTCATCATCAGCTAACTAATATAAATGTTTGGACACCAGATAGCCAGTGGTTAGTCTATGATGTACGTCCCAATGGGGGATCTTTTACAGGTTTAACCATAGAAAAAATTCATGCGAAAACAAAACAGCAACAGATAATTTACACAGCAACACAAGGGGCACATGCAGGTGTTGTGACCGTAAGCCCAACAGAGCCTGTGCGTTATGCATTTATTCATGGGCCAGAAAATCCAGATAATGAATGGCATTATGACTTTCATCATCGTCGTGGTGTGATTGTTGATGAGTCAGAAAACAATCGTGCATTTAATATTGATGCGTGTTCATTGACTTCACCTTATCAAGCGGGTGCATTACGTGGCGGCACGCATGTTCATGTCTTTAGCCCTGACGGTACTCGTTTAAGCTTTACTTATAATGATCATATTATGCACGAATTAGGGAGCGAATATGATCAACGTAATGTGGCTGTTGCTGTACCTCTTAAAGCGGTTAATGTCACTAAGAAACATCCTCGTGAATATGATGGTGAATACTTCTGTACCGTGATAAGCCAAACCGTGGCGCATCCACAAAAGGGAAGCGACGAAATTAATAAAGCTTATGAAGAGTGTTGGATTGGTACCCAAGGTTATACAAAGGCTGATGGTTCACAACAACGCTGGGCTATTGCATTTATCGGCGATACTGTGAGTGAAAAGGGCGATAAAGTTTCTGATATTTTCTTAGTGGATTTACCTGATGATAATCACGCTTTTAGCATTGAAGGTGATAAACCATTAGCAGGAACTGATACAACAATGCCAGCAGTGGCTAAAGGGGTTCATCAAGTTCGCCTAACAAATACAGCAAATAGAAAATATGCAGGTGTTTTAAATCAGCCTCGTCACTGGTTAAGAAGCTCTCCACAAGGCGATGCGATTGCTTTTTTAATGAAAGATGATAACGGTATTGTGCAGTTATATACCGTATCGCCAAGTACGAAAGCAATAAAGCAAGTCACCTCGCAAGATTGGGATATTCAGTCAGCCTTTACATGGAATAGTAACGGACAATATCTCACCTTTATTTGTGATAATAGCGTGATGTTATGTAATGTGAAAACGGGTGAGTTAACTCGATTAACAGAAAAAACAGCACAAGCACCAAGTAGTGACGCTGTCGTATTCTCTCCAGATGACCACTATATTGCATTTATGCGTGATGTTGAGGGTTATCGCCAGATATTTACAGTAGAGACTGGGTTGTAGTTTTTAATAAAAAGGGTATCTAAATCATGGGATACCCTTACACTATAATAAAAGAATCTTTAATAAATTACTTCTGAATCAGAATATTTGTTCTTTGATTGAAGTTGCTATAATTTTAGCAAACTCTACAGGAACTGCATTGCCTACCATTTTATAACCATTATCTAGTGTAGTATAACTAAATATGAAATCATCAGGGAAAGTTTGAACCCTTGCACATTCACGAATAGACATTCGCCTATATAAATCTTTTTTTTCTGGAACAAATTCAAATTTATCTTTTGCTATTTTTATCATTTTAGGGGCATTTGGGTGTATGGGGGCATGCCTTCCACCTGCCTGTATAGTGAATGATTGTTCATCCCAACCTCTCACTCTATTCCTAGATAAAAAGATAGATGAAAAATCGCCAGTCATATATTCATGATTTGGGTACTGTATCTCTGGATTCTTCTTATTTTTATCTATAGCAGCTACTGCATTATCTTTTAGATCAAAAATGGCATCTTTTAATGTTAGTTTATTCTTTACTGCTTCTGGAAATATGAATTCTTTGTTGATTGAGTGATGTAATCCAACAATAATCAGTCTTTTTCTATCTTGAGGCACATTATAATCACTAGCATTTAGAAGCCTGTATGTGACGTTGTAGCCAGCTAATGAGAATTCGTTTAATATGTTAGACAATGCTATGCTATGCTTCGCATGTAAAATCCCTGATACATTTTCAGCAAGAAAAAACTTAGGTTGCTTGGCTTTTAAAAGGCGAATGTACTCATGAAATAATTGTCCTCTTTCATCATTGATCCCTCTACGAGCTCCTGCTTCAGACCAGCTTTGGCATGGTGGTCCTCCAATAAATCCATCAACATCTGGTATATCGTTAGGTTCAACTTTAGTTATGGAACGTTTATCGAGTAAACATTTTGGAAAGTTGATTTCATGTGTTTCCCAAATATTTTTATCGAATTCATTTGACCAAGCTAAATCAAAGCCAGCTAATTGGAAGCCGAGATCAAGACCTCCTGCACCTGAAAATAAAGTTGCTAATTTAATTTTACTCATACTCAATCCGCCTTGTGTTCATCTTTTTTATTATCACATGCTAAAAAGAAAAAGGCCAATTTATTTTTAATTCAAAAACAAGTGGATAGAATAATGTCGGAAAAAACAGATAAATTTGAAGATGATATTGTTAGTCAAATTAATACGGGGGATAAACTGCCATTAAAAATTCCTAAATGGTTAACTGATATTGGTGTTATCAGTGGATCTACTGTTAGGGAGGCTAAGAGGTTAGGTTCTCTTGGAGAAAAAACAGATATTCTAATTACTTTTGAAACAGGGGCACCAATTAAAATTTCAGCAAAACTTAGTAGTGCTGATTATTTTGGTAATTGGTATTCACATAAAAGAATTATTTCAGAATTTGGTATTGATGCGTTTTATAAGTTAACTCAACATTGTACTAAGTGGGCCAATAGTTGGGTTAAACAACCTAGTGCATCTTTTTTTATTGGTGTTAGTGTTTGTTTTGGTAAAAGGACTGGACAAACAGGGGAAGAATTCACATCTGTTTTTAGTTATGAAGACATAAAAAAAATTGTTGCTGGAGATGGTTCTGGAGATGGAGTAGCCAACTGTCTGTTAGTTAGCGATGATGTGCCAAACAGTTTAGTTGATTTGATCAGTAAAATTAGACCAATAGATCAACATACCTTAATGGATATTAGTAGTAACTTTAAGGTTATATATCGACCTATCAATACGCAAACCGAGAGAAGTAATCGAGGAAAGTGTATATATGCTCAGTATATTCCAAATCAAAAGTTGCCTGAGTTAACTAGTGTCTTGAATATACAACAAATAAGGGAGTTAGGGCAGTTTTGTGAAGTTGAACCAAATAGCTTAAATCATAATAATTTAGCTAAATTACTTAAATCACAGTTCAATATAGATATACCATTAAAAAAATAACTAATCTATTGTTCATATCCATCCATAAAGCTATAAAAAAACCGGCATTGCTTTCACAATGCCGGTTTACGTATTTTGAGCTTTACAACTTATTGTAAAATAGAAATATCCGCGATTTTTAAGAACAATTCACGCAATTGACTTAACATGGTTAAACGGTTGATACGAACTGCTTCGTCCTCATCCATTACCATGACTTTATCAAAGAAGTTATTGACTACATCACGTAATGAAGCCAGCTCAACTAATGCTTCTTGGTATTTACGTTCTGCAAATAATGGTGCTAATTTATCTTGTAATACAGAAAGATTAGCCGCTAATTGAACTTCTTCTGGTGCTTTTAAGACGGAAGCTAAAACAGTGTCATTCAGTTTTACGTTAGCCGATTTCGCTAAGATATTAGAAACACGTTTATTGGCTTCTGCTAATGCAGAGGCTTCTTCTAATGTACGGAAATAAGTTACCGCTTTAACGCGAGCATTGAAGTCAGCAGGTTGTGTTGGGCGACGTGCTAATACAGCTTGAATCGTATCAATGCTGTAACCTAATTCTTGATACCAAGAACGGAAACGACCTAACATAAATTCAACCACATCACTGACGACATTTTTATTAGTCAGTTTGTCACCGTAAAGGCGAACCGCTTCTTGTGTCAGCTCTTCAATATCTAACGGTAAATCTTGCTCAACGATAATACGTAAAACACCCAGTGATGCACGACGCAGAGCAAACGGATCTTTATCCCCTTTAGGATGTTGACCAATACCGAAAATACCCGCGAGCGTATCCATTTTCTCTGCAATAGCGAGGGCGCTAGCAACAGGATTAGAAGGTAATTCATCTCCTGCGAAACGAGGCTGATATTGTTCTTTCAATGCAACAGCGACTTCTTCGGCTTCACCATCATGACGCGCATAATGCATACCCATAACACCTTGGGTATCTGTGAATTCGAACACCATGTTGGTCATTAAGTCACATTTTGACAGTAAACCTGCACGGGTTGCTTTATTAACATCAGCACCCATTTTGCCAGCAATAAAGCCAGCTAATGCTTGAATACGGTCAGTTTTATCACGCAGTGTACCTAAATCTTTCTGGAATAATACGGTTTCAAGGCGTGGTAAGTTGTCTTCTAAACGTTGTTTACGGTCAGTTTTGAAGAAAAACTCAGCATCAGCTAAACGAGGACGTACCACTTTTTCGTTACCGCTAATGATCTGTTGTGGATCAGAAGATTCAATATTAGTGACGAAAATAAAGTTAGGTAACAATTTGCCTTGCTTGTCATAAACAGGGAAGTATTTTTGGTCACCTTTCATGGTATAAACCAGCGCTTCAGCAGGAACTTCAAGGAATTTTTCCTCAAATTTTGCTGTTAACACAACTGGCCATTCAACCAATGAAGTGACTTCTTCGACTAAGCTATCGCTTAAATCTGCGATACCACCAAGTTTTTCAGCCGCAAGACGAGCATCATGAAGAATAATTGATTTACGCGTTTCGTAATCAGCAATCACTTTTCCGCGCTCATAAAGAATTTCAGGATACTGATCTGCATTATCAATAGTGAATTCAGCTTCACCCATAAAGCGGTGACCACGAATGATGCGATCGCTTTGGATACCTAAAATTTCACCATCAATAACAGTATCACCTAATAATAAGGTGACAGTATGAACTGGGCGTACAAAGTGAGTTTCTTTATCACCCCAGCGCATTAATTTTGGAATTGGTAATTTTGATAATGCATTGCTTACCATGCCAATCAGTAATTGGTTAACGGCTTCACCTTTTACTTCTGCACGATAAAATAACCATTCGCCTTTATCTGTTGATAAACGCTCTGCTTGATCAACAGTAATGCCATTACCTCTTGCCCAACCTTCAGCCGCTTTGGTTGGTTTACCTTCAGCGTCAAATGCTTGAGCAATCGCAGGACCCCGTTTTTCAATGGTTCTATCTGCTTGTGATTTTGCCATATTAGCGACTTTAATCGCTAAACGGCGAGGTGCTGCAAACCAAGATACATCACCATGAGTGATGTTTGCGTTATCCAGTTCAGCAGTAAAATTAGCAGCAAAAGATTCGGCTAAAGAACGAAGCGCTTTCGGCGGTAATTCTTCTGTGCCGATTTCCACGAGGAAAGTCTCAGTTGTCATGATAGCCTCTTACTTTTTACACATAGGGAAACCAAGCGCTTCACGAGAAGCATAATATGCTTCAGCAACCGCTTTGGTTAAAGTACGGATACGTAAAATATAACGCTGACGCTCTGTCACAGAGATAGCTTTACGTGCATCCAATAAGTTAAAGGTGTGTCCTGCTTTTAAAATACGTTCATAGGCAGGTAAAGGCAGAGGTTTTTCTAACTCTAACAACTCACGAGCTTCTTTTTCATATTGCTCAAAGCAAGAGAACAGGAAGTCTACGTCTGCGTATTCAAAGTTATAGGTTGATTGCTCAACTTCGTTTTGATGATAGATATCGCCATAGGTGGTTTTACCTAATGGGCCATCACACCAAACTAAGTCATAAACGCTATCAACACCTTGAATATACATGGCAAGACGTTCTAAACCGTAAGTGATCTCACCAGTAACAGGTTTACACTCTAATCCACCTACTTGTTGGAAATAGGTAAACTGCGTCACTTCCATGCCGTTGAGCCAAACTTCCCAGCCTAAGCCCCAAGCACCTAAAGTTGGGTTTTCCCAGTTATCTTCCACAAAACGAATGTCATGGATTGTTGGATCTAAACCTAATTCTCTTAAGGAGCCAAGATACAGTTCCTGAATATTATCAGGTGATGGCTTAATGATAACTTGGAATTGGTAATAGTGCTGTAAGCGGTTAGGGTTTTCACCGTAACGCCCATCTGTTGGACGACGAGAAGGTTGTACATAAGCCGCAGCAATAGGCTCTGGCCCTAATGCTCGTAAACAAGTCATTGGGTGGGATGTGCCTGCACCCACTTCCATATCTAATGGTTGGACAATGGTACAGCCCTGGCTAGCCCAGTAATCCTGCAGTGTCAGGATAAGACCTTGAAAGGTTTTGGTATCAAACTTTTGCATGTTATATCCGCATGGCGATACATAGAATAAAAAGAAAGGTTTCAGTATACCTTCTAGACGAAAGATATACAGCAAGGAATGCGGGCAAATTTCCCTCGATCAAAAAAATAATTCCTCAATTGAGTTTATGACTATGCTCAAAGAATTAGATTGAATTTTTTTTCGCCTATTTACATGTATATTTATACAGTATATAAGTGGTGCTATTGAAAGTTATTGATAACAAGGAATTAGAGAATGAGTAAACAGCGTTGCGATTGGGTCACTAATGATCCTGAATATCTGGCATATCACGATAATGAATGGGGAAAACCGGAACGAGATAAATACAAGCTTTTCGAAATGATTTGCCTTGAAGGTCAGCAAGCCGGGCTATCTTGGTATACGGTTCTTAAAAAAAGAGAAGGCTATCGTCGCTGTTTTTTAGGCTTTTCACCCGAAAAAATTGCCAAAATGACAGAGAAAGATGTCGAAACTCTATTACAAGATCCCGCTATTATTCGTCATCAAGGAAAAATTAACGCCATTATTAATAACGCACGTATTTTTATGGCAATGGAAGAACAAGGTGAAGATTTTAGTCAGTTTATTTGGCAATTTGTTGGCAATAAACCCATTGTTAATCAGTGGAATGATATATCCCAAGTACCTGCATCCACTGAAATCTCAGATAAAATGGCAAAAATGTTAAAGAAAAAAGGCTTTAAATTTGTAGGCACAACAACTTGCTACGCTTTTATGCAAGCGGTTGGTATGGTAAATGACCATATTCTCTCTTGCTTTTGTCGCCAGGGAGAGAGTGAAAACACCAATAAAAAGTAAAATATGCGTTGAGTTATCTTTAAAATAAGAAACTATTAGTTTTATATTTCAATATTTAAATCTGTATTAATATTACTATTTTATCATTTCGATTATAACTATTGATGCAGATTAAAGCTCGCGGTATGGTATTTCTTAACGAGAAAGCAACATAGAAGATACCTGCAAAGATGACTCAATTATCACAATTCGGGCAAAAATTTGCTCAACATTCAGGCATTGCTCGCTTGATGCAAGATTTAAATGAAGGTTTACGCACTCATGGCGCTGTGATGCTTGGGGGCGGAAATCCTGCCCATATCCCTGAAATGGATAACTATTTTCGCCAATTACTTAAAGAGATGACAGAAAATGGCTCATTAAGTGATGCGGTTTGTAACTACGATGGCCCGCAAGGTAAAGATGCCATGTTACAAGCGTTAGCGGCATGTTTAAAAGAAAAGCTAGGCTGGAATATTTCGGCGAAAAATATTGCATTAACTAATGGCAGCCAAAGCGCCTTTTTCTATCTGTTTAATTTATTAGGTGGCACAACCAAGGATGGCAAAAAACGTAAAATTCTTTTCCCCATTGCCCCTGAATACATTGGTTATACAGATTCTGGATTAGAAGAAGATCTCTTTGTTGCGAATAAGCCAACTATAGAAATGTTGCCAAATGGGCAATTCAAATACCATGTTGATTTTGCTCATCTTGAAATTGGTGATGATATTGCAGCTATTTGTGTTTCAAGACCAACAAATCCAACGGGTAATGTGATTACCGATGATGAAGTTGAAAAACTAGAGGTTTTAGCTAAACGGCACAATATTCCTCTGATTATCGATAATGCTTATGGTGTTCCTTTTCCGGGGATTATTTTTACTCAAGCAACACCTCGTTGGAATGGCAACACAATCCTTTGTATGAGCCTATCTAAGTTAGGCTTACCGGGTGCACGTTGTGGCATTATTATCGCCAATGAAGAGCTGATTTCAGCCATTACAAATGTTAACAGCATTATTAGCCTCGCACCCGGTGGAATAGGGCCAGCAATGGCATTAGAAATGCTAAAACGCGATGATTTAATGCGATTATCTCAAGATGTGATAGGACCTTTCTATCATCAACGAGTACTTGAGACTATTCATATTATTCGCCGCTATTTACCTGAAGACCGTTGTCTTATTCATAAGCCTGAAGGTGCAATCTTTTTATGGCTTTGGTTTAAAGATTTACCTGTTTCTTGTGAAGAACTTTATCGTCGTTTGAAAAAACGGGGTGTATTAATGGTGCCGGGACATTACTTCTTTCCAGGATTAGAAGATTCATGGGATCACGCTCATCAATGTATGCGAATGAATTACGTACCGGAGCCTGAATTGATTGAGAAAGGAATAAAAATTCTGGCTGAAGAAATCGAGAATATCTATCAGCCAGTGAATATCTAATAAAAATGCCCCTTCAGCGAGAAGAAGGGGCAAAGACAATAACGAGGACTTTTGAGCATAAGTTTGACGGAAAGAAATTGATTACTAAAAATTTAGCAATCCGTCTCAATCTAAATTTCTTAGCACGAGAACTATTAAAACAGATATTTATAAAATCTATGGCTTAAATAGGAGCCATTCATTGCCTTAATTATCCCTCTGCTAAGCCAAATGTGGATTTTGATAACAAATTTGGTTCAACTATTTAATATATTTATTATTTTTACTACAAAGTCCATATAATAAGTGCCATTAATTGTGGTGTTATGATGCGTAAAAACATCGCTAAAGGGTAAACTGTGGCATAGGAAAGCGCGGCAGCCCCACTTGAGCTATGAATTGAGTTTGCGAAGGCTAATGCAGGGGGATCGGTCATAGAGCCAGCTAACATTCCGCAGAGGCTTAAATAATTAAGTTTAAAGAAGACTCTGGCGATCACACCGACAATGAATAACGGTAATAACGTAATTAAAATACCGTAGCCAATCCAACTCAAGCCTTGACCATTAATTAATGTTTCAACAAATTCACCGCCAGAGTTTAACCCTACCACCGCAAGAAACATGACAATACCCAGTTCTCGCAATGCTAAGTTCGCACTTGGAGGCATAAACCAATAGAGTTTACCCAAGGTACCAATACGCCCTAAAATTAAGGCAACAACAAGGGGACCTCCTGCCAACCCCAGTTTAAGTGCTACAGGAATACCGGGAATAAAAATAGGAATAGAGCCAAGTAAAACCCCTAAGCCGATACCAATAAACACAGGGAGCATTTGAACTTGTTCTAATTTCTGACGAGCATTACCTAACAGGACTGTAATGGCTTCAATAGATTCTGGGCGTCCAACGACATTAAGAATATCCCCGAATTGCAACATACTATTATTGCTTGGAATAAGTTCGATACCTGCGCGATTCAATCGAGTCACTACAACATCGTATTTTCTTTTCAGATCCAAATCTTTTAAACGTTTACTGAGTACAGAATCATTCGTGACAACGACCCGCACTGATTGCAGCAAATTTGTTGATGTTGAAAGTGAAGCATCGACCTCTTCACCAAGTACTAGCCGTACTTTATTGAGATCTTCTTTTGAACCGACAATATGCAGTAAATCTCCCAACTGAATAATCGTTGATGGCATCGGGACCATAATGTTATCTCCACGCTTTAAACGGGAGCAGACGATGGCATCTTCATTGAGCAGAGGAATATCTTGCATTAATAAGCCATCTAAATTGGGGTTTTTAATCGCAATATTAATGGTGTGTAGTGCATCTTTAGTGCTGTGTTGTTGATTGCTAAAAGCTTTTGCTTCTTCATCAATGTTGATTTTAAAGAACACCCGAATAAGCCACATTACTAGCAGAATGCCACAAATCCCCATAGGATAAGCCATGGCATAGCCCATTCCCATTTGCCCTACCGATGTTGGGTCAACATGCAGATCTGTCAGTATTTGTTGTCCTGCACCTAAAGAAGGGGTGTTGGTAACAGCACCTGAGAAAATACCCAAAATAATAGGCAAAGGAACATCAAATAGACGATAAATAGACGCGGTTATGATTGAGCCAAGAAGAATAATTAATATGGCAAAAGCGTTTAGTTTTAAGCCCGAAACACGTAATGAGGAAAAAAAACCAGGGCCGACTTGGATACCAATAGTATAAACGAAAAGAATAAGTCCAAATTCTTGAATAAAATGAAGGGTTTGTGCATTAAGAGAGAAGTTATAGTGCTGAGCAAAGTGGCCAATAATAATTCCACCAAAAAGAACACCGCCTATCCCTAGGCTGACTCGATAAATTTTGATATTGCCAATCCAAAGACCTAGAGCGCCTGCTAATGACAACATCACCATTGTTAATGCAATATCACTCATAAAAAAGATCCTGTACCCAAAAATAAAAATGAGAAAATTTGAGCTAAAACGATAAACCTATTTTGGCAAAGAATAATGAAAGTCGCTGTGTCTTATCGCACAGATTCAACATATATAGAGATCAAAAAAACAAGAAAGATAAATATAGCGTTAAAGCGTTTATTTAAAATAATGAAGGTTGAATTTTAATATCATGTAAACATAATAGTTAATAATATTATTATGTTTTTTTTAATTAGATAAAGTGAAACTTTCTCACTCTAGAATTATTTATTTACTGACTGAAAAATTAAGCTTTTTTATATCATCTTTCTCTTGTCCTGTAAGAGAAAACAGGTTTAACTATATGATAAAAAGCGTTGACTACGGATCTCGTTTTATAGGTGCCTTATGATATTCAGAACGACAAGTAAAAATTTAACATTAGTCACATTTTTGACGACATTATTGACCGGTTGCTCAAGTGTTATGACTCATGCAGGCCCGAATAAAGAACTTTATTCAGGCACAAAAAATAATATGACCATGCTAAAAGATGATGAAACTGGCTGGGCAATGAAGCCATTGGTTGTTCTTGATCTTCCTTTTAGTGCCGTATTAGATACGTTATTATTACCTTATGATTATTATACTCAGAGTGATGATAAAAGTGATAATTCACCTAAAGAGCGTATAAAAAGATTGGAAAGCACCACTGTGAATAATAATCATGAAAATAAGAATTAATATCAAGTTAATGACTAAATAATAAAAATAAATAAGTAATTATATTTAGTCATTATCTGTTTATTTATTTAGCGCTGTTTCTTCTTTAGGGCCAAACATTTTATTCAAGCTATTAAGCTCTTGCATTTCCTTGTCACATATTACTTTTTGTTCTGCCAAAGGCGCTGTCATTATCTGCTTTTTGCTTTGCTCGAAGTTAGCCTTAATCTCCGGCATATTATGTTTTAGATCTTCTCTTTGAGAAATGTAATGAATAAATCTATCCGCTTCTTTAAAGTACACTCGGCAAGCATGAGCTGTAGATGCTTGAGCTGGAAGTGTGATTGACAATAAAAGTAATGCGACACCCCACCAACATTGTTTCATTCTCTAAACTACCTACCTTATTCGACATAATGTAATTATATAAAAAGTACACTAATTAAACGATAATAATTAAGAATAAATTTGTTATTTTTTTTCATGTTTTATGGATAACGTAAAGAAAGCCATAGTAAAACGAAGAAAGAGAGGGGAGCTTGTTACAATAACGCTAAAATTCACCTCTTTTTTATGATAAAAAGTTAAAAATCAACCGTTTTGATTGAAAACCATACGAACAGTCAGGAGATACTAAAAAAGTATTGACGGAGTGGGTTTCTGGCAGTAAGATGCACCTCGTTTTCGGCGAGTAGCGCAGCCTGGTAGCGCAACTGGTTTGGGACCAGTGGGTCGGAGGTTCGAATCCTCTCTCGCCGACCATATTAAGAAACCCCGCTTTTAAAGCGGGGTTTTGTCGTTTTAGCGTTACCAAAACACCTTGTGCTTATTTTTTGATTTCGCCATAAAGGGTGTTTCCTCTCGATCATCTTACTTCTATCTCATCTCTATCTTGCATTCCAAATTTCCATTCTGGTCAGAAACAGAGGACCATGGAAATATTTTCCAAATTAAGAGAAATATTGGCTAGAAATGGCTTTGGATTTATCCAGCTCAATAAAGTTGTTTTATCCTTAAATGATTTTATAAAAGCCTTATTAATAATCTAAAGAAACCGCTCAGTTTTTTGTTCAACTCTCTTTTTATTGAGGATGGAACGTCTGAGAATGTTGAACGAACATAAATTTTTCACTATAAAAGCATGAAAATCATTAATAACAGACTGAATCTAATCGGCTTATCTAGTTAAGTGATTTGTTAAGAGCTAAAGATTGATACTTTTCACTCTATTTGTCTGATTAAAACTAAAATCAGGATCCTCTAGCAAGGTAATTATTTTTCTTCCATAACAGAATAAAGCACCAAGTTCTTTGTTTCATTTCAAAATATTCGTTCAATATTTAAGCGGTTAATCACAAATTATGGCTTTTTTTAAAACAGTCATTTCACTTAAGGATTTCTTAATGTGTGGTTTTATTGACTAGATTTTGGTCAGAGACTTATTTTTTTATTCTGTGTTTGTTCGATATTCGTTTCATTTGTGTTTATAACTTGTTCTTTTTACCTTCTAACACCTTATTGACGTAAGGGAATACAGTTGGTTAATTGAACAATGACAAAATAAAAAGGTATTCCGTTTTTAAATAGGAAACCAAAACACAACAGAACAATTTCGGAGAGTAATGATGAAAAGCTCCAAAAAACAGACAGGAATTTTGACCGCGACTATTGGATTGCTCGCACTCGCTGTTTCTGCGGGTGTACAGGCGAAAACATTGGTGTATTGCTCTGAAGGTTCACCTGAAGGATTTAACCCTCAGTTATTTACCTCTGGAACAACTTATGATGCAAGTTCAGTGCCTATCTATGACCGTTTAGTTGAATTTAAACTGGGTACAACAGAAATTATTCCGGGATTAGCTGAAAGCTGGGATGTAAGCGATGATGGCAAAGTGTATACCTTCCATTTACGTAAAGGCGTGAATTGGCATAGCAGTAAAACCTTTAAGCCAACGCGTGAATTTAATGCGGATGACGTGATGTATACGTTTATGCGTCAGATGGACCCCAAACATCCTTACCATAAAGTCTCTGGCGGAAGTTATGAATACTTCTCTGGTATGGATATGAACAACATGATCGAGAAAATCGAGAAAGTTGATGATCATACTGTTCGTTTTGTTTTAACTCGCTCAGAAGCACCTTTTATTGCTGATATGGCAATGGACTTTGCATCCATATTATCTGCTGAATATGCGGATAATATGATGAAAGCAGGTACACCTGAGAAAGTGGATCTCGATCCTATCGGCACAGGACCTTTTCAATTACAGCAATATCAAAAAGATTCTCGTATTCTTTATAAAGCCAACGACCAATATTGGGGTAAAAAACCAGATATTGACCGTTTAGTCTTCTCTATTACACCTGATGCCTCTGTACGATATGCAAAACTGCAAAAAGGTGAGTGTCAGGCAATGCCTTTCCCTAATCCTGCTGATATTGCGAAGATGAAACAAAATAGCGATATCAATCTGTTAGAACAACCAGGCTTAAATGTGGGTTATATCTCTTTTAACGTTGAGAAAAAACCACTGGATAACCAAAAAGTTCGCCAAGCATTAAGTATGGCGGTAAATAAAGACGCCATTATTGAAGCGGTTTATCAAGGTGCAGGTCAGAAGGCGAAAAACCTCATTCCTCCTACAATGTGGGGTTATAACGATGATGTCGTCGATTATGAATATAATCCTGAAAAAGCGAAAGCACTGCTAAAAGAAGCTGGTCTTGCAGATGGTTTTACTATCGATTTATGGGCAATGCCAGTACAGCGTCCTTATAATCCAAATGCCCGCCGTATGGCTGAAATGATACAAGCGGATTGGGAAAAAATTGGCGTTAAAACCAAAATTGTAAGTTACGAGTGGGGCGAATATCTCAAGCGTGCTAAATCTGGCGAACACCAAGCAGTCATGATGGGTTGGACTGGTGATAACGGGGACCCAGATAACTTCTTCGCTACGCTATTTAGTTGTGCAGCAAAAGAGCAAGGATCGAACTATTCAAAATGGTGCTATAAGCCATTTGAAGATCTGATCCAGCCTGCACGAGTTGCCGCCGATCATGAAAAGCGTGTTGAACTTTACAAACAAGCTCAAGTTGTTATGCATGATCAAGCACCTGCTCTGATTATTGCTCACTCGACTGTTTATGAGCCAGTGAGTAAAAAAGTAGAAAACTATGTGGTTGATCCATTAGGCAAACATCACTTCGAGAATGTCTCTCTTAAATAATAGCAATACCTAATCGTTGGGTTGCTTTAAGTACGGTGTCTTTTTTATAAAAGACACCGTTATTCAATAATAACGAATACATTCAGTACACTGTGAGCGCAGGGGACTTTCTCCCCTGATTTATCAGCGCTATCTTTTAGCTGATGTTTGAAAAGAGAATTAGGATATGCTGCAATTTATCCTTCAACGTTTGGGACTTGTGATCCCTACGTTTATCGGAATTACATTACTGACGTTTATTTTCGTTCATCTTATTCCCGGTGATCCGGTAATGATTATGGCGGGTGAGCGTGGACTCTCTCCAGAGCGACATGCCTATTTAATGGCTGAGTTGGGGCTGGATAAGCCTTTATGGCAACAATATATCAATTACCTAAATGGCATTTTACATGGTGATTTAGGTATCTCATTAAAAAGCCGCGTTCCTGTATGGGATGAATTTTTACCTCGCTTTAAAGCCACTTTAGAACTTGGCGTTTGCGCCATGATTTTTGCGGTTTCGGTTGGGATCCCTGTTGGCGTTTTGGCTGCGGTAAAACGTGGTTCTATCTTTGATCATACGGCAATTAGTGTGTCATTAGCGGGCTATTCCATGCCAATCTTCTGGTGGGGAATTATGCTTATCATGTTAGTGTCTGTGAAATTAGACTTAACTCCTGTATCAGGGCGTCTGGCTGATAGTGTCTTTTTAGATGACAGTAATCCACTCACTGGATTTATGCTTATTGATACGTTTGTTTGGGGTGAGGAAGGGGATTTCTTAGATGCAGTTCATCACATCATTTTACCTGCCATTGTATTAGGAACCATTCCTTTAGCTGTTATCGTGCGTATGACGCGTTCTTCGATGCTTGAAGTATTAGGCGAAGATTATATTCGTACTGCTAGAGCAAAAGGTTTAAGCCGTGCTCGCGTTATTCTTATCCACGCATTACGCAATGCAATGTTACCTGTTGTCACCGTTATTGGATTACAAGTTGGAACAATGCTGGCGGGTGCAATCTTAACTGAAACTATTTTCTCATGGCCGGGATTAGGACGCTGGTTGATTGATGCCTTACAACGACGCGATTATCCCGTTGTTCAGGGTGGTGTGCTCTTAATTGCAACGATGATTATCTTTGTCAATCTGTTGGTTGATGTTCTTTATGGCATTGTGAATCCTCGTATTCGCCATAAAAAATAAGGAATGCATAATGACTGAAAATAAAGTAACACCGGTCATCAGTGCACCGGCTCCCATGACGCCCTTCCAAGAATTTTGGCATTACTTTAAACAAAATAAAGGTGCCGTTGTTGGGTTAATCTATATTGTAATTATGTTGCTTATTGCATTACTGGCAGGTTTTCTTGCACCTCATGCCCCTAATGAGCAATTTCGTGATTTCTTATTAGCACCTCCTGTTTGGCAAGAAGGGGGAAGCTGGCAATTTATTCTAGGTACTGATGATGTTGGTCGCGATATTCTTTCTCGCTTAATGTTTGGCGCTCGCCTTTCATTATTGGTGGGATGTATTGTTGTCGTGTTATCACTTATCTTAGGAATTATTCTAGGGCTGGCAGCAGGCTATTTTGGTGGGCTGGTGGATATCGGCATTATGCGTGTCGTTGATATTATGCTGGCATTACCAAGTTTATTATTAGCGTTAGTCTTGGTGGCTATTTTTGGTCCTTCTATTGTTAATGCTTCTATTGCGTTAACTTTTGTTGCCTTACCACATTATGTTCGATTGACTCGTGCTGCTGTTTTAATTGAAGTTAATCGCGATTATGTGATTGCCTCTCGTGTCGCGGGCGCGGGTTCACTGCGTCAGATGTTTATCAATATCTTACCTAACTGTCTTGCACCTTTAATTGTTCAAGCCTCTTTAGGCTTTTCTAATGCAATCTTAGATATGGCTGCATTGGGCTTTTTGGGTATGGGCGCGCAACCACCAACACCTGAATGGGGAACCATGCTATCTGATGTGTTGCAGTTTACACAAAGTGCATGGTGGGTTGTAACGTTTCCTGGTTTGGCAATTTTGTTTACCGTATTAGCCTTTAACTTAATGGGTGATGGTTTACGAGATGCGCTTGATCCGAAATTAAAGCAGTAACGGAGTAAGAACATGGCATTACTAAATATAAATCAATTATCTGTTCACTTCGGTGATGAAGATACTCCGTTTAAAGCGGTAGACCGAATTAGCTATCAAGTTGAAGAAGGGCAAGTTGTCGGGATAGTAGGGGAATCAGGTTCAGGTAAATCAGTCAGCTCATTAGCGATTATGGGGCTTATTGATTTTCCCGGACGAGTAAGCGCACAAGAGCTTTATTTTGATGGTAGAGATCTGATGAAAATCTCTGAATCAGAGCGACGTAATTTAGTCGGTGCTGATGTTGCGATGATTTTCCAAGATCCAATGACAAGTTTGAATCCTTGTTTTACGGTTGGCTATCAAATTATGGAAGCGTTAAAAGTCCATCAAGGAGGAAGTCGTAAAACACGTAAACAACGTGCTATCGATCTCTTAACGCTGGTGGGTATTCCTGATCCAGCTTCTCGCTTAGATGTTTATCCACACCAGCTTTCAGGAGGAATGAGCCAGCGTGTGATGATCGCAATGGCGATCGCTTGTCGCCCTAAATTATTAATTGCAGATGAACCAACCACTGCACTGGATGTAACTATTCAGGCTCAGATCATAGAGCTTTTGCTCGATTTACAAAAACAAGAAAATATGGCGCTAGTGTTGATCACTCATGATCTAGCATTAGTGGCAGAAGCCGCAGACACCATTATTGTGATGTATGCGGGGCAAGTGGTGGAATCTGGAAAAGCATCAGAAATTTTTAAAGCGCCTCGCCATCCTTATACTCAAGCATTATTAAGAGCGCTTCCTGAGTTCGCGAGTAATAAAGCGCGATTAGCATCGTTACCGGGCGTTGTACCAGGACGCTATGATCGACCAACAGGTTGCTTACTCAATCCACGTTGCCCATATGCTCATGATGAATGTTATAAGATAGAGCCTGAATTAAGAGAACTAGGAACGCATCGTGTGAAATGTCATACACCGTTAGATAATGCAGGGAGACCTACCCATGGCTGAAGTTAATCCAAATGTATCAACTCCCTTATTAAAAGCAGTTAATTTAGCAAAGTACTACAGCGTAAAAGGCGGGCTTTTTTCAAAAGAGAGAACAGTTAAAGCCCTTGATGGTGTCTCTTTTGAGTTAGAACGTGGTAAAACTTTGGCTGTTGTTGGTGAATCAGGATGTGGTAAATCCACATTAGGTCGATTATTAACGATGATTGAGGTTCCTACTTCAGGCGAACTGTCTTATCGTGGGCAAAATCTGTTAATTAAAGATAAATCGGCTGAGAAGCTACGTCGCCAAAAGATACAAATTGTATTTCAAAATCCTTATGGATCATTGAACCCGCGTAAAAAAGTCGGACAAATTTTAGAAGAGCCTTTATTGATTAATACGACACTGAATGCCACTGAGCGTAAAGAAAAAGTATTATCAATGATGGCTAAAGTGGGGTTGAAAACAGAACATTATAGCCGATATCCACATATGTTTTCTGGTGGTCAACGTCAGCGTATTGCTATTGCGCGTGGTTTGATGCTTGATCCAGACATTGTGGTAGCCGATGAGCCTGTTTCTGCGCTGGATGTATCAGTTCGCGCTCAAGTACTGAATTTGATGATGGATCTACAACAAGATATGGGACTCTCTTATGTTTTTATTTCCCATGATCTCTCGGTTGTTGAGCATATTGCAGATGAAGTTATTGTAATGTATTTGGGGCGTTGTGTAGAAAAAGGAACAAAAGCTCAAATTTTTGAAAATCCACAACATCCTTATACACAGGCATTATTATCAGCAACACCAAGATTGACGCCTGAATTAAGACGAGAGCGTATTAAATTAACGGGAGAATTACCAAGCCCATTAAATCCGCCACCAGGTTGTGCTTTCGCTGCTCGTTGCCGTCGTGCATTTGGTCCATGTAGTCAATTACAGCCAACATTAAAAGCGTATAATGGTCAGCTTATTGCTTGTTTTGCGGTGGAGCAAGATAACGCGATAGTTTAAATAAAATAAATTTATCTAATAAAATAAGAACAATATATTGATTTATATTGTTCTTATTTTTTTCATTAATAATATTTAATTAATCTTAACTAAATAATCTAATAATGATTTTATAGATATCAAGTATTATATTTATATTGTTTTTTTTAAATATAAACTTCAATAATATAAAAGGGGGATAATATTTTTCACTAAGAAATATATTGCGCTTGGTATTGTGTTTTAACTTTAAATTAAGGGTTTAATAGCGTTTAATTTTATATGTTCTAGTGTTCTTTAGTGAATTGTATCTTTTCATTAAAATAAAGTAGATTTATTGTAAATAACCTAGAGAAAGTGAGATTTTATTTTTATTTTACTATGTTTATCTTATAACTATACTCAAATAACAATAATTATATATTTATCTACTTTCATTTTAATGGATAGGCGCTTTTTATAACGTTATTTTCTTTATTGAGAGTGATACATAATCACAAAAATACAGTATAATCACTCTGTTCAGACATGTATATTGGAAATAGCAACGATGAAACCTCATCTTAAACATTCATTAACAATAAAACAAATGGCCGCTGTTGCGGGCGTTACGTTGGTGACTATTGCTATTTTTATCAGTATTCAACTTGTTTATTTGATAGATCAACGTCGTGAAGATTATCAAAATCAGCTTTTTAATGCGGGTGTCAGTATCCAGCAACCACTTGCTGATGCATTGTTACGTTCAGATTTGAATGATGCTAAACAACAGATTGTTACACTAAAAGCGACGGGTATTTTGGGTAAAGCGATTGTCATGCAACCCGAAAATGTGCAAGTGATGAATTTAGATTTTGCACCTAAGAAAGAGGTCTCTGAATTCTCAAGTTGGCTTTTTGGTATTCCCGTTGAAGCTGTTATCCCTTTACAGCCATTAGGTATTACTTCAACAGATGATAAGTCCTATAGTGGTCATCTCATTTTACAGGCTGACACAAATCGTTTTTATCGTTTTGCTAGTAATACTGTTGCCTTGATGCTAACAACATATCTGTTGATGGGGCTTATTCTGACGGTTGCTATTAGTTGGTGTATTAATCGTATTGTTGTAAAACCTTTGCGCCAAATCGCCGTCACCCTCAATAAAGATAGCCAAGTTTCAGCGTTATCTTGTCCAAAATCACATTGTGATGATGAGATTGGTTTGCTGGTTAAAGGATATAATCATCAAAAATCTGATCAAAAATTGCCGAAGGTCTGAACCTTCTTACGCCATAATGAGTCTAATCACTATAGTGATTCCATTTCATGTTTCTGTGGTGATAAAGAATGATAATACAAAAAATAGACATCCAACATCTAACATGTCTTTTGGCGCTTATTGTTAAACCTCATAAGTGGTTTAATACCAAGGATTAATACAACAGAGGTTCACATGCAGGGTGTAATGACACGAATTTTATTGGGAAGCGTTATGTTCGGCGCTGTTATTTGCCAAGCTCAAGCGGAAGCTTTACAGCCTGATCCGGCTTGGCAAGAAGGGCGGCTAGCAAATGGTTTTCAGTGGCAAATCTTACAAACACCGCAACGCCCAAATGATAGAATACAAATCCGTTTATTAGTCAATACTGGCTCTTTATCAGAAAAAAGCAATGAAACGGGTTTTTCATCCTTGGTGTCCAAACTCAACGTTTTGGAAAATACAGGTTTAACGCCAGAGAAACGCGATAATCTATGGAAAAATGCGTTAGATCCTGACTATCCGTTGCCTCCAATGATCGTTTCATACGATTTTACTGTTTATAATCTAAGTCTACCGAATAACCAGCCTGAGCTGTTAAAGGATGCTTTTGCATTATTAGCAGATATTGCTAAACCAGCACAATATACTGAAGATGCGGTTCGTAACGCAGTTCAATCGCCACTTCCGATTGCAACGTTTCCTCTTAATATTGAAGATCCTATCTGGCGCTCACGTCTTGAAGGCTCTAATTTAAAAGGTCACAATCCGGGCAAGCCTGTTAATCAATCTGTAAATACTAAAGAGCTGTCAGATTACCAACAACGTTGGTATACCCCAGATATGATGACACTTTATGTTGCAGGTAATGTTGATAATAGAGTGTTGACTGAAAGTATTAATCAGGCTTTTTCACCGTTATCAGGAAAGCGTGTAACACCAGTTCCAGTGCCTGTTCTTGCCGATATGAAACCTGAAACGTTATATGTGCAAGAGCCTATGCGTGCAAAAGACCAAATTGCTTTAATTTGGGATTTAGACTGGTCGCCAGTAAAAGACTCCGACACGTTAAATAAATATTGGTTAAGTGATTTAGCTCGCGAAGTTATTTTTGTGCATTTAGGTCGTAGCCTTGAACAACGTAAGGAAAACGACAGTACTCAAGTTAACATTGATTGCCGAGTACAATACCAGCGTGCAAGTTGTTCTTTAAATATTGATACTGCCACAACGCATATTCCTGCATTGGCATCATGGGTGGGAGAAGAATTGGGGCGCTTGCGTAACCAAGGTATCAGCGATGAGTTATACCGAGAGCTACAACAAGAAAAACAACTTCAATTAACTCAGTTATTTGCGCGTTATGCAAAAACCAGTACGGCTATTTTAATTAATCAGCGTCTGTTATCACAACAAAGCAATATTATTGATATTCC
Source organism: Proteus appendicitidis (assembly GCF_030271835.1). Classification (NCBI taxonomy): domain Bacteria; kingdom Pseudomonadati; phylum Pseudomonadota; class Gammaproteobacteria; order Enterobacterales; family Morganellaceae; genus Proteus; species Proteus appendicitidis. Next base: position 3,803,677 of record NZ_CP127389.1, on the reverse strand, counting down.
ACCTGAACAATATCAGCGTTTACGCCAAGCATTTTTAGCTGGTTTAACAAAAGAGACATTAAATCAGGAGCTTTCAAGAGTTTTATCTGAAGATATTACTTTTGTATTAACGCAAAGTGGTGAAACACCAACGGTAAATTTAGGCGAATTGCGTATTCAATTTGAAAAGCAAGTTCATCCAGAAACGGCAAATACACCTGTACCTGTTGCAACTAATGCGACACCAAATAAAGCCGTTGAAACTCCCGCGGTAACTAATCCAGTAACTACTCCAGCGGTAGCAACAACACCGGCGAAAAAGCCGTAATAAAACAGAGATAGGCTGATATTGAAAATATATCAGCTGTAAAATAAACAAAAAGCCAAAAGTGTTATTGATACATTTTTGGCTTTTTGATTTTAAAGGCGTTTAAACGCTTCTTTAACAATGGTTATCAAATCTTCACGGTTATTTTTTTGGGTTGTAAAGCCAGCAATAGCGATTTGTTTTTCAGGTAAATAATAAGCTACCGAACCCCAATAACCAAGATGATAGTAAAGTGTGCCTAGGTCAGTTTCTTCTGCCATTAAACCTAAACGATAATTTTCAGCACCTGTATGTGAACCTTGCCATTTCATCTCTTTTAAGGTTGATGGATGCAAGTAAACTCTATCTTCGAAGAGATCAGCTGTAAATTTAGCTAACTCAAGGGTTGTCATCACAAGCCCGCCACCGCCAAAAGCATCCATTGAAGCATCAATATGAGTACCTTCATGTTCACCTGTAAACTGTCTAGCACGGGCTTTAGGATGCTTAGGTTGTAGTTCTAAATCTTCCCACCACGTTTGTGGTAGATCTAAATCTTGAAAATGCAATAAATCACGAACGGCGGTTGCCATATTTTTTCTCATAAACTGAGAAAGAATATCACCTAATAAAATATATCCTGTGTCTGAATAAATGAAACGTTTTCCAGCAGGAATAATGGGAAAGCCTTGTTGAGCATAGCGCGCTATTTGCTCTTCTCTTGTCCATTTATGAGAGGGATCTTTAATCACCTCTTCAAGGTAAGCTTCATTTGCATGATCGAATAACCCACTGCTATGGCTTAATAAATGGCGTAGTGTAATAGTTTTAAGATCATACCCTAGCTCTAATAATGTCTGTTGATAATTAGCACTTAAATATTTAGTTATATCATCATCAAGGGATAGAGCATCTTGTTCCCATAAACGTAAAAAAGCGGCAGCGAGAAAGGTTTTTGTATTACTAGCGATTCGAAAAGGCGTATCTACAGTTAATTTTTTCTGGGTACTTTCATCGGCAAATCCGTGCGCCATACCAAAAGGGTATGGAATACCTGCACCTGTAATATAGATAGCACTTGCTGAAGGTAAGGCATTAAAAGCATCAGTCATTGATTGAACCATAGTTACTTCCTTATCTGTCAGGAAAATAAATCAGCAAAAAGGGTGTACTTGGCACCCTTTATTTATATTGCAGAAATTCTCTATTTACTTTTTGTTGCTGCTCGTAATTCTGTTACTGTTTTACCGCCTATTCCCCAGTTATCCGTTTCAACTTCATCAATCACTACAACGGTAGTTGCTGGGTTTTTGCCTAATACATCAACCAAAAGTTGTGTTGCTCCCGCAATGAGTTGTTCTTTTTGCTCTGCGGTTGCACCTTCGCGTGTAATTTTAATATTAACGTATGGCATTGTTTTTCCTTATTACGTTATTTATAGGCGGTTAATGCAGGGAATTAACCATATAGTTTTATCATAAAGTTAAGATGTTGATTGCGTTTCAGACAACTGTTCTTTGCGCATATTTGGGCCATCAGTGGCGATCCACGCGGCACAAAAGAGTGTTAATCGAGCAAAAAAGTAGAAGAAAGCCATTAAACCTATCACTGAACCAAATGCGGCACCTGAAGGCGAGCTTGCGATTTTCGGTAGCATCCATGTCATAACAGATTTCAATATTTCAAAACCAATGGCAGCGATAAGTGTGCCTTTAATAAGCGAAATTCGTTTTGGTTGATGGCGAGGTAAGATCCACAATATCCATAAAAAGAGTAAATAGTTTGCAGTAATGGAAATAGTTAAGCCGATTGTTGTCCATGCTGGTGTTAGCCATTCAATACCGTCTAATCCCAATGTATGAACAATCATTCTTTGGGCTGAACCCGCCACAGAAGTCAGCGTAATAGTGACAATTAACGCAAAAAGTAAACCAATTAATGCTAAAAAGTCACGAAAGTAGCGGAAATAGATTTTCTCTTGCTCTTCTTTATTTCTTTCCCAAACGGAGCGTGATTGCGCCAAAATAGCTTGACGTAAATTACCTACCCAATTAACACCAGAATAAAGTGCAATTGCTAAACCGGTTAAACCCACGGTGGTACGCTGGCGAACTGCGGTATCAATACTTTGTTGAACGGTGGAAGCAAGCGTTGGATCGTCAATGCTATTTGCGACACCTGTAATTAATTTAGCGAGTAAATCTGGATTTGAGGCTAAAACGAAACCCGCACAAGCAAAGGAAAGCATTAATACAGGAATTAATGATAAGAATGAAAAGTAGGTAATAGCGGCACCAAACTGATTTCCCATTCTGTCAGTAAAACGTTCAGCGGCACGAATAAGATGTGCAATAAAAGGGATGTTAGTAATAAAGTTACTGATTTTTATCCCAATACCGATGGCCTTTTTTCCACCATGTATCCCTTTTTCCAGCCCTTTTTTAAGCGGCTGAGTCAGTTGAGTTTTTTCATTCTCTGTTTTGGGTTGCTGCTCTTCTGACATATATCCTCTTTAATTAGATCTGTCCATTTTTAATAATTGAGTGTCACTACTATAGTTTTCACTCAAAAATATCATAGCTTAATTTCTATTACACACCTTATGCTTATTGTAATTAGCCACTGATTTAGGAGATGTATTTGTTTGTTCTGGCTTAAGTGTAGATGATGCTCTATCAAAAGGCGTAGATAATCTTGTACTTAATAAAGGATAGAAAACCAATACAGCAATTCTGAAATTAAGTTTAGTTTAATAAGAGAATGGCTACTCACTTATTGTTTTATGCTGTATTTCACAGCCAAATAAGGAGTAGACATTAATGACTAATGATAACTACTTTGTCAGTAGATTTAATTCTTCTTCAATTGCTTTTAAATCTGCCTTTTCTTCAGCGAGTTTTCTTTCTTGTTTAGCAATTTTATCTGCATCACCTTTAAGTTGTGCTTCTTTTAATTCTAGCTCCCGCTCTTTAACATCAAGTTGTTTTTCACGTAATTCAAGGCGCGTGTTTTCAACTACTTTTTCAGGTGTGCAATAGCGTTCAACATTTTGTAATGCTCGTTCCAAGCCTTGGATTCGATATTGATTACCATGTGCTTTTGCATATTCCATTTGTTTTTGGATATTCTGCTTTTTTATCTCACAGCCATTGGTTGATCTATCGGCATAAGCATTACTTGCGAGTAAGCTTAAGGTTATGGCAGTCAAAAGTAATTTTTTCATCTTTCTATCCTATTTAAACTTAAGTGAAATATAGGTTTATCATAACGGCTGGATATTAAGACACAACGTTTCTTTCGCTTTCAATGAAGAAGTTCGGCTTTTTCTGATACACTGAGTTTAATCACTATTTCTGAGTAAATTAATTACTAAGCTATACTTATTTCTAATGGAAGATAAAGAATGCTGAGCTATCGCCATAGTTTCCATGCTGGCAACCACGCCGATGTTTTAAAACATATTGTTCAAACACTCATCATTGAGTCTTTAAAAGAGAAAGAAAAACCTTTCCTTTATCTTGATACTCATGCTGGCGCTGGACGTTATCAATTAACCAATGCTCATGCGACCCGCACTGGCGAATATTTAGAAGGGATCGCACGCTTATGGCAGCAAGAAGAAGTGCCTGAGCTTATTTTGCCTTACCTTGAAGCGGTTGGAGAATTAAACGCAAGTGGGGAGCTGCGTTATTATCCGGGATCACCTCTATTAGCGGGCAAATTACTAAGAGAACAAGATTCTTTAGTGCTAACAGAATTGCATCCAACGGATTTTCCTTTATTACGTACCGAATTCTCTCGTGATGAGAGAGCCAGAGTTTCTCGTGAAGATGGTTTTGGCCAATTAAAATCTAAGTTACCTCCGCCAAGCCGTCGTGGGTTCGCATTAATTGATCCACCTTATGAACTCAAACAAGACTATTCTGCCGTTGTTAAAGGTGTTGTTGATGGTCATAAGCGCTTTGCGACAGGCACTTATGCGATTTGGTATCCCGTTGTTCACCGTCAGCAAATCAAACGTATGCTAAAAGAGCTTGAAGCAACAGGGATCCGTAAGATTTTACAAATTGAATTAGCAGTAAAACCCGATAGTGATCAATTAGGGATGACTGCATCAGGCATGATTGTGATTAATCCACCTTGGAAATTAGAATCACAAATGAAATCAATACTCCCTTGGTTACATAAAACCTTAGTTCCTGAGGGGATTGGACATACATTAGTTGAGTGGGTTGTACCAGAATAAGCATCTTTATTATTGTTTTTGCCTATTACTGTAAAAGCTAAAATCTGACGTGCTATGTTTTAAATTTTGTCATAATAGACATCATGATATGAAAGACTTAGCCTGTGAGTTACCTATTTTTCTACAGATAAATGGATCAGAGAAATGACGAGCAAACATTACGATTACATCGCCATCGGTGGCGGTAGTGGCGGTATCGCATCAATTAATAGAGCGGCAATGTATGGTCAAAAATGCGCATTAATTGAAGCGAAAGCATTAGGTGGCACTTGTGTTAACGTGGGTTGTGTACCTAAAAAAGTGATGTGGCATGCAGCGCAAATTGCTGAAGCTATTCATCAATACGGCCCTGATTATGGTTTTGATACCACAGTGAACCGTTTTGATTGGGATACGCTAATTAGTAGTCGTTCTGCTTATATTGACCGTATTCATCAATCTTATGACCGTGTCTTAGGTAATAACAAAGTTGATGTTATCCAAGGGTTTGCTCGTTTTGTTGATGCCAATACTATTGAAGTCAATGGTGAAAAGATCACCGCTGATAATATTCTGATTGCAACAGGCGGTCGTCCTGTTCAACCTAATATTCCAGGTGCTGAGTATGGTATTAATTCTGATGGCTTCTTTGAATTAAAAGCTTTACCAAAACGTGTTGCTGTTGTTGGCGCTGGTTATATCGCTGTTGAACTTGCTGGAGTGTTAAATGCTTTAGGTAGCGAAACACATCTATTTGTTCGTAAACATGCACCACTGCGTAATTTTGATCCATTAATCGTTGAAACACTGTTAGAAGTGATGGAAACCGAAGGACCTAAATTACATACACACGCTATTCCTAAAGCTGTGATTAAGAATGCAGACAGAAGTTTAACGCTACAACTGGAAAACGGCACAGAGCAAACAGTTGATACCTTAATCTGGGCAATTGGTCGTGAACCTGCAACAGATAACCTGAATCTGGCGGCAACGGGTGTTGAGTTAAATGAAAAAGGCTATATCAAAGTCGATAAATTCCAAAATACCAATGTAAAAGGAATTTATGCTGTTGGCGATAATACTGGGGCTGTTGAATTAACACCGGTTGCTGTTGCCGCAGGGCGTCGTTTGTCAGAGCGCTTATTTAACAACAAACCTAACGAACACTTAGACTATTCAAATATCCCAACGGTGGTATTTAGCCATCCTGCTATTGGTACTGTTGGTTTAACAGAGCCTCAAGCGGTTGAGCAATATGGTGCAGACCAAGTCAAAGTGTACAAATCGTCTTTCACTGCAATGTATAGTGCTGTGACGCGTCATCGTCAACCATGTCGTATGAAGTTGGTTTGTGTTGGTGCAGACGAAAAAATTGTGGGTATTCATGGTATTGGATTTGGTATGGATGAAATGCTACAAGGTTTTGCTGTGGCACTGAAAATGGGCGCAACGAAAAAAGACTTTGATGATACTGTGGCAATCCATCCAACTGCAGCAGAAGAATTTGTGACGATGAGATAAGCTATTTTCATTTATATAGCTTATTTTTATTATTACGTGAAAAGCTAGAGTTAACCCTCTGGCTTTTTTTATTGCAAATTTGTACTGACTCCAGCGTTATTTCTAACTCATACATCCTCTTTTCTATGTATTTTCCTAAAAGTACATTTGTCTACTTACTGACCCATAAACTAGTGATTAAGTGAAATTACTTATTTTGTGAAAATAAGGCTATTACCTAGTCAGGATCATCTTTTTATTTTATGCAATTGTGCGATAGATTTTGCTTGTTTTGTAAACAATATTTTACATCCCCTCCTTGTTATTTGTATCAAAATGTTAATTTTTTAAACAATTACTTTTTCAGTTAAAAATTTATCCCTTTCTTATTATTTTCTTGTTTATCAATGAATAATAAATAAAAAATTTTCATCTTCACTTTATTAATTGATGAATTTCTATGAAAAAAAATGGTTAAAGTAACCACGTTGTATCTATGGATATTGTTATTCTAAGAAATGGTTAACAAATAATTATAATTATTAACAATATAATGAACTATGGTATTATTCAGTTTTAAAGAAATAAATGAATAACATTATAAATATAAGTGATAAATCCATTACTGAGGTAGAAGATGAAAATTTCAAGGAGAAAGCTGCTTTTAGGTGTTGGTGCTGCGGGTGTTTTAGCCGGTGGTGCTGCGTTAGTTCCAATGGTTCGCCGTGATGGTAAATTCGTTGAAGCTAAATCTAGAGTATCATTTGTCGAAGGTACAGAGGGTGCGCTGCCTAAAGAATCTGATGCAGTGATTATTGGTGGTGGTATCCAAGGTATCATGACCGCTATCAACCTTGCAGAACGTGGCATGAGTGTCACTATTTTAGAAAAAGGCGAGATTGGCGGTGAACAATCAGGCCGAGCATACAGCCAAATTATTAGTTATCAAACATCACCAGAAATTTTCCCATTACACCATTACGGGAAAATCTTATGGCGTGGAATGAACGAGAAAATTGGTGCAGATACCAGTTATCGTACACAAGGTCGTGTAGAAGCCCTTGCTGATGAAAAAGCACTTGATAAAGCTCAAGCGTGGATCAAAACAGCAAAAGAAACGGCTGGATTTGATACACCATTAAATACGCGCATTATTAAAGGTGAAGAGTTATCAAACCGTCTTGTTGGTGCTCAAACACCATGGACTGTTGCCGCTTTTGAAGAAGACTCAGGCTCTGTTGACCCAGAAACAGGCACACCGGCATTAGCACGCTATGCTAAACAAATTGGCGTAAAAATCTATACCAACTGCGCGGTAAGAGGCATTGAAACTGCGGGTGGTAAAATTTCTGATGTTGTAACAGAAAAAGGCGCAATTAGAACATCTCACGTTGTTCTAGCTGGTGGTATTTGGTCACGTTTATTTATGGGTAACATGGGCATTGATATTCCAACGCTGAATGTTTACTTATCACAACAACGTGTATCAGGTGTTCCAGGCGCACCTCGTGGTAACGTACATTTACCAAACGGTATTCACTTCCGCGAGCAAGCCGATGGCACTTATGCTGTCGCACCACGTATTTTCACAAGTTCTATCGTAAAAGATAGCTTCTTGTTAGGACCTAAGTTCATGCACCTATTAGGTGGTGGTGAGCTACCATTAGAATTCTCTATCGGTGAAGATTTATTTAACTCATTCAAGATGGCAACATCTTGGAAATTAGATGAAAAAACACCGTTTGAACAATATCGTGTTGCAACAGCAACGCAAAATACTGAGCACTTGGATGCTGTATTCCAAAGAATGAAAGCTGAATTCCCAGTATTTGAAAAATCACAAGTTGTTGAACGTTGGGGGGCGGTCGTGAGTCCAACATTTGATGAATTACCTATTATTTCAGAGGTCAAAGAATACCCAGGTCTAGTTATTAATACAGCGACAGTATGGGGTATGACCGAAAGTCCAGCAGCGGGTGAAGTGACTGCCGATATCGTTACGGGTAAGAAACCTGTTATTGATCCAACGCCATTTAGTATGGATCGTTTTAAGAAGTAAATAACCCCTTGTTTTACTGTAAATTAAACATATTAAGGAGTTTCCATGCGCTATAAAAGTTTACTTGTTGCCCTACCTTTCATTTTTGGTGTAGCAAGTGCGAACGCGGAGGGTGTTGTGCATCATAAATTAAATGGTATGCCAATTTCAGAATCTGTAGAAGTTACAGGTGGTAATCTTGTTTTCTTAAGTGGCAAAGTTCCAACTAAGAAATCAGCAGATGCGCCAGAAGGTGTATTAGCTTCTTATGGTAATACTGAAGAACAAACCATCAACGTGTTAGAGCAAATTAAAACTAACCTAAACAAACTTGATTTAGGTATGGATGATATCGTGAAAATGCAAGTCTTCTTAGTTGGTGGCGAAGAGACTGATGGGACTATGGATTTCAAAGGCTTTATGCAAGGTTATTCTAAATTCTTTGATGCAGAAAAAACCAACAAACTTCCAGCACGTTCAGCTTTTCAGGTTGCTAAATTAGCTAACCCAGCATGGCGTGTAGAAATTGAAGTTATCGCTGTTCGCCCTACAAAATAAGGCAATAAGCTTTACTCAATATTGAAGTAAAACATAATGCGATAAAACGCCAAAGAAGGGCAACTTTCTTTGGCGTTTTTTTATGGTATCGACATGTTATGGCGATATGTCGATAAAATGCATTTTTATAAACATAATGGTGTGACATGTTTATGGTATCGACATGTTATGTCGATATCTCAACACAAAACTGTCATAAGAATTGAATCAATAATTAACTACTTTCACCTTGAATAAACTTCACTGGAATAACAGAGACGTTATCTGTGATTGCTTTATTCTCAATTAATGCACTAATCACTTCTACACTTTTTTCGGCTAGTTTTTCAAAAGGTTGTTCAATACAGGTTAATTGGCGCAGTGTTTGGTTTAACCAAGGGCTGCCATCGTAAGCAACAATTTTTAATTTTTCTGGAATGGCAATATTTCGCCTTGTTGCTTCATTAAATAATGCCATGGCAGGAATATCAGCAGCAAAAATCGCATCAATATCTGAATGCAAAGAGAGTATTTTTGTTGCAAAAGAATGAAAGTAGTCTTTCTCTTCTTCTTTCCAATTTACTTTACAAGAAATAGGTTTAATACCTGCCTGAATAAGCGTTTCTTTAAAAGCTAAACAGCTTTGATAGGAAGGGGTTGATGATAAATAACTTGAATTATCTTCAATATAGAGGATTTTTTGGCACCCTTTTTGAATAAGGTGTTCTGCCGCTAATTGGCCACCCGTATGATGATCGGAACAAACTAATGGAATATCACGAAGATGACGGTCTAGCGTTACCACGGGTCTTTGAATATGCTGATATTCACTATCATCCAATAACAGATATTCTGCAATAATACCGTCAATCTGACCGCGTTTAAGCATATCAAAAAATATACGTTCACGTACTTTGCTATTTTGTGTTGCACATAACATCATGCTATAGCCATTTTCAGCGAGCTTATTTTCAATAAAACGTGTCACTGTCGCAAAATAAGGGTATTCAAGGCTGTTAATAATGACACCAACAACCGCACTTTTTTGTTGATATAAATTTCTTAGCCAAGTATCTGGAATATAGTCTAATTCTTCTACCGCTTTTTTTATTTTTTCTCGTGCCGCTTGAGACACATAGCCACTGTTATTTAATGCTCTGGAAACAGTACTTGCTGCGACATTGGCTTTTTTTGCGACATCACGGATCCCTGCCATTGAATATGCTGTTGCTCCTTTTAATTAGTTGATGACCTAATATATCTTAATATGATTATGACAAACCCATCTTTATTGAGGTAATTGTGTTTTTTTAGTATGAGCTATTTCACATTTTAGTATGTTAATTACCTTACCCTCTCTTTTAGTACCTATAGTATCTTATATAAATTATGGAACAGTTCCATATATGTTAATTACCTTGGTGAGGTGAATATGTCTAGTACTTGGTGGAAAGAAGCAGTGGTCTATCAAATTTATCCCAAGAGCTATTATGATAGTAACGGGGATGGTGTTGGGGATTTAGCAGGGATCACGGAGAAATTAGATTATATTCAATCACTCGGTACAAACGTTATTTGGTTATGTCCAATTTTTAAATCACCAATGAAAGACAATGGTTATGATATTGCGGATTATTCTGTTGTCGATCCTCTCTTTGGCGATAATAACGCGTTAGATAAACTTATTTACGAAGCTAAAAAACGTGATATTAAAATTCTATTAGATTTAGTATTAAATCACTCTTCTGATGAGCATCCATGGTTTAAAGCGGCAATTGAAGATCCGAATAGCCCATATAGCGATTATTATATTTTTAAACAATGGGATAAATCGACGCCTCCTAATAATTTACGCACTTATTTTGATTGCTCTGTTTGGAGCCGTGTTGGAAAAACTAATCGTTGGTATTTCAATTCATTTGGCCCTGAACAGCCGGACTTAAATTGGGAAAACCCACAATTACGCAAAGATATTATCGACATGATAAATGTCTGGATAAAAAAAGGTGTTGCAGGATTTCGAATTGATGCGATTGGTAATTTAAAAAAATCTCCTGAAGCCTTATCTGAATATCAATTTGAATCTGATAAAGATGATGGTTCTGCATCTTTAGTGCCTTGGGTTTTAAATCAACCGGGTATTGATAAGTTTTTAACTGAATTAGCTGAGAATACTTTTAAGCCTGCAAATAGTATGACGGTTGCAGAAATTGATGTACCTGAAAAAGATTTACGTGCTTATGTGGGTGAGAATGGTTATTTCTCTATGGTATTTGATTTTAGCATCGCTGATTTAGATATTCGCAATGAAAAGCCCTTCACCATTAATCCAATCACTGGTGAAAGATTAAAACCTGTCTTTATTAAAAGCCAATTAGATACTCAACGAGTAGGTTGGGGAGCACCTTATTTAGAAAATCATGATCAACCGCGTTCATTAAATAAATTTCTCCCTAAAGGAGACATTAATCCTATTAGTGCCAAAATGTTAGCGACATTTTTATTAACTCAACGAGGAACGCCTTTTATTTATCAAGGGCAAGAAATTGGTATGACAAATTGCCCTATGACGTTAGAGGAACATGATGATTTACATGTTTTTAAATTACATGAATGGGGTAATAAATTAGGCTATAGCGACGAGCAAATGATTGAATATTTTAATGCCCGCAGCCGTGATAATTCAAGAACACCTTTCCAATGGAGTAGTGAAATAAATGGGGGGTTTAGTACAGGTAAACCATGGTTAAAAGTTAACCCTAATTATGTCGAGATTAATGCACAGAAAGAAATGCAAGATAAGCACTCTCTTTTTGCTTATTACCAACAATTAATTGCATTAAGACGACATTCAGAAATTAGTGATATTTTGATTTATGGTGAGTTTTTGCCATTAGATTCACCAGAAAATGTAATTGCTTTTCAGCGTACGTATGAAGGCAACTCAGTCAATATTTACTGCAATTTTAGTGGTGAAGAAAAAGTACTGACCATGAAAGCTAAAGATATTTATTTGCATAACAGCCCAATAGTGGAAAACGCACAAGGCAACCTTATTCTTAAGCCTTATCAAGCAATTATTTTGAAATAAAAATAATTACTTTAATAGATAGGTTCTGAGTTTTATTGGAACCTATTTTTATTAATCTCTCCATTAGCTATATTTTATTGGTGATATTGTTTAAATTAGAAATCAACATTAGACATAAACTAAATTACCTTATTTTTATTACTAGAAGAAACATGGATATTTCCCCAGCTATTGTTCATAAAGTAATCCAACGTATTACGACAGAACGAAAATCTTACGACAAAGCGAAAAAACGCTACTATAAAAAGTTAAGTCCAGATTTTTCACCTTTATCTCTATTCAAGATAAATGAAAATACAATTTCAAAATGCTTAGCATTTCTACTTGATCCAACAGAAACGCATGCTCAGGGTAAATTATTTACTCAAAAGTTTTATCAACATTTTATTAAAAATAATAAATATCAGTCTGTAAAATCCGTCTGTCTTGAACAGGCAGTTGAGCAAGACGATAGTTATCGTCGTTTAGATATTTTTATTGAAACCTCTGATTTATTGATAGGTATTGAGAATAAACCATGGGCTGAAGATGAAGAAAATCAGTTATATGATTATGGTTGCTGGTTGAAAAAAAGAGCAGGAAGAAGTCGAAAAAAATGGATTTTATTTTATTTAAGTAACACTGAATATAGCGAGTATTCTTTATCTAAAGATGCAGATAAAGAGATAAAAGATAATATTCACCATATTACTTATTATGAAATTATTAAATGGTTAGAAGAGTGCACCTATAAAATAGAGTCAATTCAAGTAAAAATGTTTATTGAATCTATTATAAAATTTATTAAGTCAGAGATTAATTACGAGCTAAATATGGAATTGCAAGACGAAATAGTAGAAAAAATATTAGAAGATAATGATGCAATTAGCTCTGCTCTTTTAATATCTAAAAGCATAGAAAATATTAAGTTATCAATAATGAATGAGTTTATAACTCATATCATAAATAAAACAGATGAGCTATCTATAGAGTTTTATTTTGATGAAGAAGACTTTAGAAAAGGGAAAAAAGAGTCTGGATTTTATGTCGATTTTAACGATGATAGCCTTTATTATTTGGTGTTTAAATTTGAGAGTTCAAATTTAAGAAATTTTTATTGGGGCTTTGAAAGAAAAAATGAAGCACCGAAAAGAAATAAATTAAAGAACTACACTGAAATTCAAAGTGAAATTGAACGAGTATTTCCTGACTATTATGTTGAGTGTCAACTAAATGCTGAATATTATCCTTGGTATGCATATTCAGAAGAAAGCCTCAATATTCCACAGAATTGGAATGTTGATGATAATATTTGGCTAATGCTGAGAGATTTTGGCGAAGACAGTTTTGCAGAAACTGTGGTAACGATTATTAAAACAATCAGTGACGAATTTGATTTAGAATTATTAGAATAATATTTGAGATACTGTCATTAAATGTGGGCTATAAAAATAGCCCACAACGATCATTTATTGTTTTTAAGCCAATCTGCAATAAATTCTGCAATAGCTTCGGGTGCGTTGATATCTAGTAGTGGAAAATCGATGCTTAAATCACAATCACTGGCGACGGCAATAACGTGCTCATCAAGTAAATCATTAAAATCACGCTCGTTGATATGGCGATAAAGTGCAATTTTAGGAATGGTTTCGCCTTTAAATCCTTCGACTAAGATTAAATCTAGTTTACTCGTATCAAAACGAGATGCGAGGTAATACAAATCTAATTCTGGTAGTTCTGGAGTTTCTGTCATTAATGCCCAGCGTTGTTGGCTTGCGACTAATGTCTGATCTGCTCCTGCTTTTCTAAGCTCGTAGCTGTCTTTTCCGGGTTTATCCACATCCATATCATGATGAGTATGTTTGATCATACCTACACGAATTTCTCTTTTGCGTAATTGTGGAATAAGCTGTTTTAGTAGTGTCGTTTTACCAGTTCCACTCCACGCCGTGATCCCTAAAAGGGGTAAATCTATTTGTGCCATATTTTTCAGTCCTGTTTTTTTAATTTGTTGGCTTTTTCAATATCATCAGGGGTATTTAAATTAATAAAAGCATTTGCTTGATCCGCGAATAAAACAGAATGTGCATTTATCTGCTTCATAAACAACATTAATTTTCGATCACCTTGTGCTAAATAAGCTTCTAGCATAGGAATAATACGACGATTTAGCAGTGCTAAGGTAGGATGTTCTCTTTCACCATCATCAACATAAACGGCTAATGCATCGCCTCTTTGCTCATAGAGTTTTTCAACTAAATTAAGAGGGAAATAGGGAACGTCGCAAGGCACAAAGGCAACCCAAGGTGTTGAAGCTTGTTTTAATAACGTAAGCATGCCAGCTAAAGGCCCTGAAAACCCTTCTATTTCATCTGTAATAACAGGATATTGGCTTTGGCGATATTGTTCTAAATTTCGGTTAGCACTAATCAGTATGCTATCAACTTGTGGTGCTAGTTTTTGGGCAATATGGCGGTATAAAGGCTGTCCATGTAGAATTTGAAGCCCTTTATCAGCCCCTCCCATTCGTGTTGCTTGGCCACCCGCAAGTATACCACCTGTAATATTCTTCATTTTCATATTCAATATTTGTGAATAAATTGGCTAAATTTTCCGAACGATTTTTATCAAGGAAAGACGATATACTAATAAAAAATATCGACTTAATGAGATTTCATGTAAAGCGACAGCAATTTTTATCAAAAAAGCGTAATCTTTACGCATATTGACAGAGGTTTCCTTTTTCTATCGGATAATAATTGGTACTTTGTTGTTGTCATTAATAATAAGGATTTTTTGTATGAAATGTCACCGTCTTAATGAAGTTATGGAATTATTGCACCCAGTTTGGGAAGAAAATTCTGATTTAAACTTAATTCAATTATTGCAGAAACTGGCTAATGAAGCGGGTTTTAAAGGTCAATTATCTGATCTGACTGATGATATTTTGATTTACCATCTGAAAATGCGTGGTTCAGCACCAACAGATGTGATACCAGGGCTGAAAAAAGATTACGAAGAAGATTTTAAAACCGCTATTTTACGCGCTCGTGGTGTGATTAAAGACTAAGTTCAGGATAGAAAATGGAAATGTCTGCCTCATTTAATTTTCAGGGACTTTCTCCTGATAACATTTGGGACGCGTTAGTTAAAATCGGTTTTTATCCTGAGTCAGGGCTAACGGAATTAAATAGCTATGAGAATCGTGTTTTTCAATTTATGGATGAGCATAGACAACGTTATGTGGTGAAATTTTATCGTCCTCAACGTTGGTCGTATGAACAGATAAAAGAAGAACATGAATTTGTTTTAGCATTAAAGGAGGCTGAGGTATCTGTTGCGGCGCCTTTAATGATTAATAGTGAGACAGTTCATTTTTCTGATAATGGCTTTTATTTTGCAATATTCCCCAGTATAGGGGGAAGAGCATATGAAACTGATAATTTATTTCAGCTAGAAGAAGTAGGACGCACATTAGGGCGCATTCATCAAATAGGCAGAAAAAAGAATTATGAGTATCGACCGACAGTTTCTATTGCAGAATATCTGATAGCGCCAAAATTAGAATTTGAAAGTAGTTCGTTAATTCCTAATAACCTCAAACCTCAATTTATAGAGGTTATAGATAAACTTATTCATGATGTGCGTCCTAGAATAGAGGACTCTACATGGCAAATATTACGGCTACATGGTGATTGCCATCCCGGTAATATATTGTGGCGTGATGAAGTTGTAATGGTTGATTTTGATGATTCCCGAATGGGACCTGCGGTACAAGACTTTTGGATGTTATTAAATGGCTCACGGCAAGAGCAGGTTATACAGTTAGATACTATCCTTGAGTCTTATTATGAATACCAAGATTTTGATTTACGTGAATTGTCATTAATTGAACCACTAAGAGCAATAAGAATGGTGCATTATCTCGCGTGGGTATTAAAACGCTGGAATGATCCTGCTTTCCCTCGCGCTTTTATTTGGTTTCAAGAGCAAGATTTTTGGTTTAAACAATTAGCCTTATTCAAGGGACAAGTGGAGCAGTTAAATGAGCCTCCTTTACAACTTAGTCCAATGTATTAATTCTTAGGAGACGATGAGAAATGAAAAAGATTTGGCTGGCGTTAGCAAGTATGGTGTTAGCATTCAGTGTTTCTGCTGCGGATATTTCTGAAGGAAAACAGTATACTAACCTTTCTAAACCTGTTGCATCAGCGCCTGATGTTGTTGAGTTTTTCTCTTTTTATTGCCCACATTGTTATCAATTTTCTGAAGTGTATAAAGTCAATAGTACTGTTGAAAAGAATGTACCAGAAAAGACTAATATTGTCCGCTACCACGTTGATTTCTTAGGACCTTTAGGTAAAGACTTAACACGTTCTTGGGCTGTGGCAATGGCTTTAGGTGTTGAAGATCAAGTTTCTCCAGTTTTATTTAAAGGTATTCAAGAAACGCAATCTATTCGTTCTGTTGACGATATCCGTAATGCCTTTATTAACGCTGGCGTTAAAGGTGAAGATTATGATGCAGCAATGAATAGTTTTGTGGTGAATTCTTTAGTTAGCCAACAACAAAATGCTGTCGCCGATTTCCAAATCAATGGTGTGCCTGCGATGATCATTGGTGGGAAATATAAAATGAAAAATGATGGTATCAGTGCAAAATCACCAGAAGAGTATGCAAAAACATATTCTGATATTGTGAATCAATTATTGCTGAAAAAATAATATAGGCTTAAATTTTACCTCTTAAATTTTACCTATATAGACTAAGTAAAAGTATATAGATCCTTATATGAAAATAGCACTCAAGAAATAGGAGTGCTATTTTTTTGACTTTCATATTTTTGTCATAATATAACTATCCACATTAATAAGAAATATTGAGATTAATTTATAATATCTTAATGATTTCGCTAAGTGATTGATTTTTTAATTATGTTAATAAAATTAAAAGGAGGCTAACTTATTAATATTGAGAGGGTTACAAAACTACTCACAGAGTTATCCACAGGTTGTTTTGATGTTGTCTAAAAAATAAATCCTTAATAAAAAAAGATGACACTAATATGAACGTTAATATTTATAATGAGTAATTAGCTCTATCTTAAATACTTTCTAAATTACACAGTAAGTTTACTTGTTAGTCGTTGTTTTTAATTGAAATCAGATTAAGGGATATGGCTTCTGATAAAAAAGTACTTTAATTAATATTAAGTTATCACTCATATTTATTCTTTCTGTTAAGTTCGGTTAATAATAAATAATTGAGTATTTAAGCCGAATTTCTGCATTTAAGAACAGGTAAAATTCGTCTATTGGGCTGTGATGTGGCATTCTAGTCATATCAACGAACCTCAGAACAATGATGAACAGATTATGGTCCAGATAGCAGAAAACCCCTTTATCCTTGTAGATGGCTCTTCATACCTTTACCGTGCCTATCATGCCTTTCCACCGCTAACCAATAGCCAAGGTGAGCCAACTGGTGCAATGTATGGTGTGTTGAACATGCTGCGCAGCCTAATAATACAGTATAAGCCAAGCCATGTTGCGGTTGTGTTTGACGCTAAAGGTAAAACATTCCGTGATGAGTTGTATGAGGAATATAAATCTAATCGTCCTCCAATGCCGGATGATCTGCGTGAACAAATAGCGCCTTTACATGAAATGGTGCAAGCAATGGGTTTACCATTGTTATCTATTTCAGGTGTGGAAGCGGATGACGTTATTGGAACATTGGCACTAAAAGCAGCGGCTGATGGACGTGATGTTCTAATCAGTACTGGTGATAAAGATATGGCGCAATTAGTGACGCCAAAGATCACACTGATTAATACCATGACCAACGTTATTTTAGGTCCTGATGAAGTTAAAGAAAAATACGGTGTTCCTCCCGAGCTGATTATTGATTTCCTCGCATTAATGGGAGACTCATCAGATAACATCCCTGGTGTTCCGGGCGTGGGTGAAAAAACCGCACTGGGTCTTTTACAAGGGCTTGGTAGTTTAGAGGATATCTATCAACAGCTTGATAATATCGCAACGTTGAGTTTCCGTGGTGCTAAAACACTGGGTGCTAAAATGGCAGAGCATGAGAAAGTGGCAAAACTTTCTTATAAGCTGGCAACGATTAAAACCGATGTTGAACTCGATAAAACGTTTGATGATTTAGTGGTTAAGGAGCCAAATTTAGATCAATTATTAGAGATGTTCACGCGTTATGAATTTAAACGCTGGATAAGTGATCTTCAAAATGGTGGCTGGTTAGCACAGCGTAGTACACAAAAAGTTGCTGTCCCTTATACCTCAGAAGCCGTTAACTCCAAAGATGCGCCTGTATCAGCTAATTTCCCTGTGATTACACAAGAGAATTATGAAGCTATCTTAACGCATGAAAGTTTAGCGCGATGGGTTGATCTTCTCAAAAAAGCGCCTGCATTTGCCTTTGATACAGAAACGGACAGCTTAAATAATATTGATGCTCGTTTAGTAGGATTATCATTTGCTATTGAACCGGGTAAAGCTGCTTATATTCCATTGCGTCATGAGTATTTAGATGCGCCAGACCAACTTCCTATTAATGATGTGCTAGCGGCATTAAAACCTATTTTAGAAGATAAAAACATTCTAAAAATTGGGCAAAATTTGAAGTTTGATCGTGGCATTATGGAAAATGAAGGTATCGAATTAAACGGCATCCATTTTGATACGATGTTGGAATCTTACGTATTAAATAGCGTGAGTAATCGACATGATATGGATACTTTGGCTGAAAAGCATTTAAACCATAAAACCACAACATTTGAAGAAATTGCCGGTAAAGGTAAAGGTCAGTTAACGTTTAACCAAATTGAGGTTGAACAAGCGACGTTATATGCGGCTGAAGATGCCGATATCACTTTATTACTCCATCAAGCGCTATACCCTCAAATAGAAGCCATAGCGCCTCTTAAGCATGTTTATCGCGATATCGAAATGCCATTAGTCCCTGTGCTTTCTAGAATGGAACGTAAAGGGGTATTAATTGATGCTCAAGTGTTAGCTGTTCAATCTCAAGAAATTACACAGCGTTTAGCTGAAATTGAAAAAGAGACGTTTGCGTTAGCAGGGCAAGAATTTAATCTCTCTTCACCTAAGCAGTTACAAGAAATTTTATTTGATAAGTTGCAGTTGCCAGTTATCAAGAAAACCCCGAAAGGTGCGCCATCTACCAATGAAGAAGTATTGGAAGAATTAGCGCATAGCCATGAATTGCCTCGTTTAATTTTAGAGCATCGTGGTCTTGCGAAACTAAAATCTACCTATACAGATAAATTACCATTAATGGTAAATAGTAAGACGAAGCGTGTACATACTTCATATCATCAAGCGGTGACGGCAACGGGGCGTTTATCTTCTCGTGATCCGAATCTTCAAAATATCCCAGTGAGAAATGAAGAAGGGCGTCGAATTCGCCAAGCATTTATTGCGCGTGAAGGTTTTAAAATTGTTGCTGCCGACTATTCACAAATTGAATTACGGATCATGGCGCATTTATCGCAAGATAAAGGCTTGTTAGATGCCTTTGCTCAAGGTAAAGATATTCACCGTGCAACTGCATCTGAAGTGTTTGGTATACCTTTAGAAGAAGTTACCTCTGAGCAACGTCGTAGTGCGAAAGCGATCAACTTTGGTCTTATTTATGGCATGAGTGCATTTGGCTTATCACAACAGATTGGTGTTGAGAGAAGAGAAGCTCAGCGTTATATGGATCTCTATTTTGAACGTTATCCGGGTGTCTTGGACTATATGGAGCGCACACGTAAACAAGCTTCTGAACAAGGCTATGTTGAAACGTTAGATGGTCGTCGCCTCTATTTACCAGAAATTAATTCAAAGAATGCAATTCGTCGTAAAGCTTCAGAGCGTGAGGCGATTAATGCTCCAATGCAGGGTACAGCTGCAGATATTATCAAAAAAGCCATGATTGCTGTGGATAATTGGATTTGCAATGAATGTCCTGCTGATGTGCATATGATTATGCAAGTACACGATGAATTAGTGTTTGAAGTGCGAGGATCTTACCTAGAGAACGCAAATCTCATGATCCATAAATTGATGGAAAGTAGCATGGAATTAGCTATTCCGTTGAAAGTTGAAGTGGGTGTTGGTAATAACTGGGATGAAGCACACTAGTTTTTAAATACGATCCTTAAAAAAAAAGCTCGGTTAATTACCGAGCTTTTTTATGTCAAAACTTATCAAAATATGAAAAAAAGATAAGTGAATAATTAAGCAACTTGTGAGTCGATCAGTTTGCTCAATTTCTTCTGTTTTTTCTCAATCCGTTGGCGTTTTAACGGAGATAAATGGTCAATAAAGAGTTTACCATCAAGATGGTCTAACTCATGCTGAATGCAGCCTGCAAACAAATCAGCGGCTTCAAATTCAATTTCATCACCATTTCTATCCAATGCCTTAACCTTTAAGAAGCGGTAACGCTCTGTTGGGGCAAAAGAATCTGGAATAGATAGACACCCATCCATCATATCCATCACTTCATCTTCAGTGCTGATAATTTCAGGATTGATAAGTGCAATTGGTTGATCTCGGTTTTCAGAAACATCAATTACAACAATGCGTTTAGATACATTAACCTGAGGTGCCGCTAAGCCAATACCCCGTTCTGCATACATGGTTTCAATCATGTCATCGATTAATGTGCGTATTTCGTCATCTACTTTTTCCACTGGTGCTGCGACTCTGCGCAGACGCTCATCTGGAAAACGCAGGAGCGTTAATACAGCCATGGATACCTCATTTTATCGCTAATTACATATTTACTACGGTCTCGCGATAAGCGTATCACAAAATCATTAAGGATAAACCGCACCTTTTGTGTGATTTGTTCTATTTTTAATCATATTCACGTAAGTGATTAAAGTCTCATAATTATGTAATTAAACTACATTTATTTATGGTTTGAATACATAAACACATAGCTGAATCGTGTTTGCATGTGAAAAAAAATTACAAAAGGGCTTTTATTAACCAATAAAATAGAGTACATTATCTCTCGTAGGGTACAGAGGTAAGATGTTCTATCTTTCAGACCTTTTACTTCACGTAATCGGATTTAGCTGAATATTAGCTGCCCCAGTTGACTTTATTTCAACTGGGGCATTTTTTTATCTAAAATTCACTGAAGTGGTTTGTGTGAGAAGTGAAAGGGAAAAGAGATTTCCCCTTTATCAATAGAAGATCAGCACGCTATCGTTGAGAAAAAAGAAGATAATTAAGCGTTGTCATTATTTGTAGGTTGTTCTTCTGAACCTGAAAACCATTCATTAAGTGTGTTACGTAGCTTATCAATGCCAATTTTTTTCAATGATGAAAAATATTCTACGCGGATATCACCCACTTTATTTGCCAATTCTTCACGTACGCTCATTAGCTGCTTTTTACGTGCGCCTGATGCAAGTTTATCGGCTTTAGTCAGTAAAACGAGAGTAGGAAGCTCTGAGCCTACAGCCCAGTCAATCATTTGCATATCAAGATCTTTTAATGGATGACGAATATCCATTAAAATAACCACACCTTTTAAGCACTCTCTTTTTTGTAGGTATTCACCTAAAGAGCGTTGCCATTTACGCTTCATTTCTTCAGGAACTTGGGCATAGCCGTAGCCTGGTAAATCGACTAAGCGTAAGCCTTCTTCAATTTGAAAAAGGTTGATTAATTGCGTACGACCTGGGGTTTTACTGGTTCTGGCTAATCCATTTTGTTGGGTTAACGCATTTAAAGCACTGGATTTACCGGCATTAGAGCGACCCGCAAAGGCAATTTCAATTCCTGTATCTGGTGGTAAATGACGGATATCAGGCGCACTGATGATGAAATGTGCTTTTTGGTAATTAAATTGGGTCATTATGGTATAAACCTCTCTGAAATAATGCGGCTTTTCATGCATACTCATTTCAATTTCGCATGAAAATGAATATCTAAAATATTTATTTACTCTATTTTGGCGCAATTTAATGACTTATAACAGTGCTTAAAAATTAAAATTTACCCTGTTATAACCTAATTAGACATATTGAGCGTAAATAAAGGTAAATGATTGGCACTATTTACCTCAGCGAATTAGAATCGCTGCATATTAAGTAAGTTGTAGACTATTAAAGTAAAGGATCCCTGCATGTTAAAACGTTTTCTTGTCACCTTCGTTACCGCTTGCACTTTAACAACAGCGACTTTTGCAATGGCAACGGGAGAAACCTTCGTTAAATTAGTCACCTCTGAAGGCAATATTGAAATATCACTGGATAATAAAAAAGCCCCAATTACAACGAAAAATTTTATTCAGTATGTCGAAGATGGGTACTATAACGGCACCACTTTTCATCGTGTTATTCCTGGCTTTATGGTTCAAGGCGGTGGTTTTACTGCTGATTTACAGCAAAAACAAACCAGAGCGCCAATTAAAAATGAAGCAGACAATGGATTACGCAATGTAAAAGGTTCTATTGCCATGGCGCGCACGTCAGATAAAGACAGCGCAACCAGCCAATTCTTTATTAATGTGGCTGACAATGCATTTTTAGATCACGGTCAACGTGATTTTGGCTATGCCGTATTTGGTAAAGTTGTGAAAGGAATGGATGTCGTTGATAAAATTTCACAAGCTCCAACTCGTAATATTGGACCTTACCAAAATGTGCCAGTAAAAACGGTCACTATTTTATCTGCGGAAGTTGTAAAACAATAAACGCATTATTAGGATAGGGTATTTACTTATTCTAATAAGATGAAACACATATAAACCGGAATGAATATTTTCATTCCGGGGTTTTTAGCACGAAAAAATATTTTTTATCCTTCCTTTTTTCGTGTGATCTCCTGCAATAAGTATTCGCCACGCTATTAATTACTCTATTCATCATCAATTACCGCCATTATTGTTATTGCGCAATAAATCAGCAGATTTTCTTGCTTACTATTCATATTTTATACCTGTGCTATGATAATCGGCTTTGTTGTACCCAAGTCGGTTAAACAACGAGCTATTTTGGCAAATCTACACTCGCTTTAAAATAGTAATAAAATAGATAATGATAAGAAAATCAGTCGGATAGGCTAATATGCTGTTACTTATTGATAATTACGACTCGTTTACCTACAACCTCTATCAGTATTTCTGTGAATTGGGTGCTGAGGTTGTTGTTAAGCGTAACGATGAGATCGGACTTAAAGAGATAGAAAAGATGATGCCAGCACATCTTGTTATCTCGCCAGGACCTTGCACTCCTGATGAAGCAGGGATCTCACTTGAGGCTATACAGCGGTTTGCCGGTGAAATTCCTATTCTTGGCGTTTGTCTTGGACATCAAGCGATAGGACAAGCTTTTGGTGCATCAGTTATCAGAGCGCGAGAAGTGATGCATGGTAAAAATTCATTAATACATCATAATCAACAAGGTGTTTTTAAGGGGCTTAATCGTCCTTTAAATGTAACGCGTTACCACTCTTTAGTGATTGATGCGACGACATTACCTGTACCTTTTGAAGTGACGGCATGGAGCCAACATGATGGAAATGTTGATGAAATTATGGGAATTCGCCATCGTACTCTGCCAATTGAAGGGGTTCAATTTCACCCAGAAAGTATTTTAAGTGAACAAGGGCATGAGCTATTAAATAATTTCCTTAAATATTAAATGGATAGCATTTAAATAGCGAAATAATGCCTTTTTATACAAAACCACATTTGATTTTTTATTCATATTTAGTGATTATATTTTCATATTAAATATGAATAACGATCAGGTGGGGTAATGAAAAAGCAAAGCATCAACCGGGCAACTTACGATCAAGTAATGTTGCCAATTTATTCACCCGCAGAATTTATTCCTGTCAAAGGGATGGGTAGCCGTGTTTGGGATCAGCAGGGAAAATCGTATATTGATTTTGCTGGTGGTATTGCTGTTTTAGCACTGGGACATGCCCATCCTGCTCTTAATCAAGCCTTGAAAGAACAAAGCGAACAACTTTGGCATGTAAGTAATATTTTTACTAATGAACCCGCATTGCGCTTAGCTCAAAAATTAATAGATAACACATTTGCAGAACGTGTCTTTTTTGCCAATTCAGGCGCAGAAGCGAATGAGGCAGCATTTAAATTAGCGCGCCATTATGCCATTACTCGCCATAGCCCTTATAAAACTAAAATTATTGCTTTTCACCATGCATTCCATGGCAGAACACTGTTTACAGTCTCTGTTGGTGGGCAACCTAAATATGCAGATGGTTTTGGCCCTAAGCCTGCAGATATCGTACACGTCCCCTTTAATGATTTAGATGCGGTTAAAGCGGTAATGGACGATCACACTTGTGCTGTTGTTTTAGAGCCAGTTCAAGGTGAAGGTGGCGTAACGGCGGCAACACCTGAGTTTATGAGAGGGCTACGTGAATTGTGCGATAAGCATCAAGCGCTGCTTGTTCTTGATGAAGTACAAACGGGTATGGGGCGTACAGGCAAGCTTTTCGCCTATATGAACTATGATGTGACACCCGACATTATTACAACCGCAAAAGCACTAGGAAGTGGTTTTCCACTTAGTGCAATGTTAACAACACATGAGATAGCTTCTGCAATGGGTGTCGGAACTCATGGTACAACTTATGGTGGCAATCCATTAGCTTGTGCCGTGGGTAATGTCGCATTTGATTTAATTAATACACCGGAGGTATTGGAGGGTGTAGAAAAGCGCTATCAATGGATTGTGGATGAACTGGCGGCAATCAATCAAGTTTATAATGTCTTTTCGCAAATTCGTGGGCAAGGTTTATTGATTGGTGCGCAATTGGCACCACAATATGAAGGTAAAGCTAAAGAGTTACTCGGTCTTGCTGCCAAACATGGCTTAATGATGTTAAACGCAGGAGCCGATGTGATGCGTTTTACACCATCGTTAATTATTACCCAAGAAGAGCTACAAGAAGGAATGGTGGCATTAAAAGCGGCTATTGCGGAATTTGTAGCAGGGTAGTATCGACTAAAAACCCCATCAACGAGGATGGGGTTTACATATAAAAGTCTATCAATAGCCCTTTTATGGGCTATTGTTTATTCGAGCGGGGAAACTTAGCGAGTCCCGTAAACGACGATAGTTTTACCGTGTGCGGAGATCAAGTTTTGATCTTCCAGCATTTTCAGAATACGGCCTACAGTTTCGCGTGAACAACCAACGATTTGACCAATTTCCTGACGTGTAATTTTAATTTGCATGCCATCAGGATGCGTCATTGCATCGGGTTGTTTTGCTAAGTTTAATAAGGTTTGTGCAATACGACCTGTTACATCAAGGAAAGCAAGGTTACCTACTTTTTCTGATGTGGTTTGTAATCTGTTCGCCATTTGAGCAGAAAGGCGCATCAGAATATCAGGGTTAACCTGAATTAATTGGCGGAATTTTTTATAGGAAATTTCTGCTACTTCACAGGCTGTTTTTGCTCTAACCCATGCACTACGTTCTTGATCTTCTTCAAATAATCCAAGTTCACCGATGAAATCCCCCTGATTTAGGTAGGAGAGGATCATTTCTTTTCCTTCTTCATCTTTAATAAGAACAGCCACGGAACCTTTAACAATATAATAAAGTGTTTCCGCTTTCTCACCTTGGTGGATCAGCGTGCTCTTGGATGGATATTTGTGAATATGGCAGTGTGACAAAAACCATTCAAGAGTCGGGTCTGTTTGCGGCTTGCCGAGAACCATTCGCGTTATCCTCTGTACGTTAAATGCAGCCTTTCAAAACGGATAGGTTCCCTTTTGAGACAGCGTGCTTAAAAATCCTATCTTTACCTATTAACTTCCTGAGAACACGGTAAGTTAATATGGAGTAGATTATAATAAATGAGAAAATAATGCATTGATCTTAACCACTATCATCAAGCAGATATTGTTTTTAACACAATTAGTGCATTAAGTCTCGTTTTACGCAGTCAGCATAATAAACCTATTTGCTAATTGCCAGTTGAATTATGAGTATGTACTCTTTTAGTTTCTGTCATCTTTAGGGGAAAATAAATGGAAGCGAGAGTTAAGTGGGTTGAAGATTTATCTTTTGTTGGCGAATCTTCATCTGGCCATCAAATTATGATGGATGGGAATTCGGGTGATAAAGCCCCAAGCCCAATGGAAATGGTATTAATTGCTGCGGGTGGATGTAGCGCGATTGATGTCGTGAGTATTTTACGTAAAGGTCGTCACCAAGTAACTGATTGTGAAGTAAAATTAACATCAGAACGACGCGAAGAAGCCCCTCGTTTATTTACGGATATCAATTTACATTTTATTGTTTCTGGTAAAGAGTTAACGGATAAAATCGTAGAACGCGCCGTTCAATTATCGGCAGAAAAATATTGTTCTGTTTCTTTAATGCTAGGAAAAGCAGCCAATATTACGCATTCATTTGAAATAAAAGATGCTGACTAATTTTGATATTTTAAAATAAAGTTTAATCTGAAAAATAATATCCCTTAATTAATGGGATATTATTTTTATAGAGATAAATTTTATTTTGGTTAACTTATCTTTTCGCCATTTAATAATTTTTTGACTAATGGCGCCATAATTAATTCCATCGCTAATCCTAATTTCCCGCCCGGTACAACAATAGTATTTATTGTTGACATAAAGGAGCCATGCAACATCGCAAGTAAATAGGGAAAATCAATATCGGTTAAGCCTCGAAAACGAATAACAATAAAGCTCTCATCGAGAGTGGGGATCGCTTTGGCAGAAAAGGGGTTTGAAGTATCAACCGTCGGAACGCGTTGGAAGTTAATGTGAGTGCGTGAGAATTGAGGAATAATATAGCTAATATAATCATCCATTGAGCGTACAACCGAATCTCTTACCGCCTCTTGTGAATGCCCTCGTTCTGTGGTGTCTCGAATGAGTTTTTGTATCCACTCAAGGTTTACGATAGGTACAACGCCCACTAATAAATCAACATGTTGTGCAACATCATGTTCGTTGGTAACTACACCCCCGTGTAACCCTTCATAAAAAAGAACATCGGTATTATTTGGCAACGGCTCCCAAGGGGTAAATGTACCCGGTAATTGGTTATAGGGAGTGGCTTCATCATAAGAGTGTAGATATTTGCGAGATTGACCTTGCCCTGTATCACTATACTGACTTAAGGTCTTACTCAGTAAGCTAAAATCATTTGCTTCAGGGCCAAAATAACTGATATGTCTACCTTGTTCTCTGGCTTTTCTTATCGCCATATCCATTTCAGGACGGGTATAGCGATGGAAGCTATCTCCATCAATCAATGCTGCATTTGCATTGAGTTGTTGGAATATCTTACGAAAAGCTTGGCTTGTTGTGGTCGTCCCTGCACCACTAGAGCCAGTTACTGCGATGATCGGATGCTTGATTGACATAGGTTATCCTTTTGCTAAATAAGGTTGACCCTTATTGATGGCGATACATCGCTTGCTTTGAATAACTAACCAGAGCGAAACTGCGATGCCGGCATAATATTGACGCTCTCATGAAGTTCTGACCAAACCAATACGGCTTCACCGGATTTAAGCTGTTTTTTTACGTCGGCGACTTTTTGTTCAAGCGTTTTCTCTTGGATACCATAATCAGTGCCTTCTCGTAAAACAAAACTTTCAATAAGATTATCAAGTGCCTCTGTGGAAAGATCCTTCCAAGGAATTATCATTTGGTTTTCTCCAAATAAGCGGATAACCAGTCAGGTATTCGACTTTCAAGCCACATCACGGGTTTAGACAGTTTTCCACTGACAAAACCGACATGTCCACCAAACTCGGTGAGTTGATATTCAATGTTATTTGGTAAGGTTGTGATATCAGGAATAACATCCGCAGACATAAAAGGATCATCTTTAGCGTGAATAATCAGTGTTGTTTTCTTTATTTTATTTAATAAAGGCAATGCGCTGCATTGGCGATAATAATCTAACGCATCTTTAAATCCATGGATTTTAGAGGTAATTAAATCGTCAAATTGACGTAGTTTTTTAATGGATTTTATCGTTAACAAACTAATGGGTAACGATTCAGGATAACGAACAAGCTTACGTGTTGCGTTATTTTTCAGCTCTTTTAACAGATACCATTGATAAAAACGAGAAAAGCCATGTTCAATTTTTGTTGAGCATGGTTCTAGCATTAATGGCGCAGAGACAATAACGGCAGCATCGACAACCGCATTTTCACCACTTTCTGCGAGATAATAGGCAAGCATATTTCCACCAAGAGAATAACCAACGGCGGCTGTTGGTTGCTCACCAAATTCTTTTTTCAGCCAATTTAAGAAGTAGCGAGCATCTTCCGTTTCACCAGAGTGATAAATACGGTTTTGTCTATTGGGTTCACCACTACATCCTCTAAAGTGCATCACAACGCTTAGCCAGCCCCTCTCTTTTGCTGCGGCTAACATGCCGTGAGCATAAGGGCTGCTAAATCCACCTTCTAAGCCATGAAAAATGACTAAGCGTGGTTTATTGAGTGCCATTGTCGGATCTTCACTCCACGCTAAATCGACAA
The DNA here is from genome assembly GCF_030271835.1 of Proteus appendicitidis. Lineage (NCBI taxonomy): Bacteria > Pseudomonadati > Pseudomonadota > Gammaproteobacteria > Enterobacterales > Morganellaceae > Proteus > Proteus appendicitidis. The sequence continues at coordinate 3,775,453 of NZ_CP127389.1, read as the reverse complement.
AATCGTTGTCTGGAAGATTGAGTCGTTGCCAATATGGCGTAAGTTGTGGTGTCCTGCGTACAATTCTTGGTAAGAGCGTTTGTAAATGTGGATTTTTAGCCCAACGCATTGGATTAAAGTATTGAGACATATTTTCCGTCTATCAAAATGAATTAACACTTGTTTGCTAAATAACATACTGCTATTTTCGGTGAAAATAAAACATCTGTCACATCTTTGAGCACTTATAATGACAATTAGTCTGATTTCATCGTTAGCTATTTTCCTGTTTATTGCGGCTATCACGCCTGGACCCAACAACTTATTGCTGACTTCATCAGGCGCTAATGTAGGTTTTAAAAGCTCATTAAAGCTGATGGCTGGTATTATGCTGGGTATGCAATGCGTTTTATTGAGTTCCGCATTTGGTGTTGCCGCATTATTGATAATTTATCCTGCACTGCACATTGGATTGAAGATAGTCGGGAGTGCGTATCTACTTTGGCTTGCTTGGAAAACGGCAACATCATCTTATCAGCGTTTAGATATTCCAGCAAAAACACCCCAAGCAGTAAGCTGGTTTCAGGGTGGATTATTGCAATTTCTAAATCCAAAAGCGTGGATGATGGGCTTAGGTGCAGTAGGAAGCTTCAGTTTATCGGGCGATGCTTATTTTAGCTCCGTTATTGCGATTAGTATTGTTATGGTCATTGTTAATTTCGTTGCGGGTATTGTTTGGATTTTAGGCGGCACATTAATTAGCCTATTTTTACAAAGCAGACAGTCTTGGTTTATTTTTAATATCTCGATGGGATTATTAACAGCACTTTGTGTACCGTTGATTTGGATCGGGTGAATTAAAAAATAGTTATAAATCAATAGATAACTTAATTTTTTTAGTTTTAATGATGTTTTTTTAAGTTTGGTTGAAATGATCTTTCTGAATGTGTATTAAAAAAAGAGTATTAATCTATCAAAAGAGAGATCTGCGATCATCTGTCATCTTTATTATGTATGTTACAGTATGAATTATATGAAAGGCTTATTAATTTCGGGTTTTTACTTTTTTTAATATCAGCCTTTTTATTAAAATATGCCATTTAATCTATTTTTACATCATTAAAAATAAAAATAATTCCTCGATAAAGGAATTATTTATTCCTTGTTATTGTTTGTAATTAAAGGTTTTTTATTGTGTTAATGTTTTTAAAATGTGTTTTATATTGTTATTTAGTTAATGATTATGTTTAACAACGCAATTTTACTGAATATAAATATATTCAGTTTATATCGTATTATTGACCAAGAAGAATAAATTATTATTTAAAATTGGAAAAAATTAAATTAAGTATTATAAAATAGAGAGGTTAATGTGTGAGAGATTGAATAAAAAAGTCAATATAACGTTATTATAAGAACAAGTCTTTCGATAATAATATTACTTTTTTTATGATTTATTGTGTCTCATATTTTGTTTCTAATTGATTTTATTCTAAAAACCTAATTACTTTAGGTATTAAACGTTTTATCAAAATTATTCCATATATAACTATATTGTACTCGAAGTGGATATTGTCATTATGCCAACATTAACGAAGATTGCGTGGATCAAGCCTGGTATGGCGACAAATCAACGTAAAATAGCGGATTATATTTTAGAGAACCCAGAAAAAACGGTTACTCTTTCATCACAGCAACTCGCTGAAACAATGGGGGTGAGTCAATCCGCTATTGTTAAATTTAGCCAAAAAATTGGCTTCAAAGGCTTTCCTTCTTTGAAACTTGCCATTAGTGAAGATCTTGGGCGAAAAAATGCAAATACTGGGCAAGATCCTAGCATATTACATAATCAGATTGGCTCTGAAGATAGCTTAGTTGTAATCGCTCAAAAGCTTGCTCAAGAGAAGAATAATTCTATCAGTGATACCACTCGCAAAATTAATTACCTTCATTTTGAAAAGGTGATCCAGCTTATTGATGAAGCTCAGCGAGTTCAGATTATTGGTATTGGGGGGTCAGGATTAGTCGCAAGAGACTTAAGTTATAAATTACAGAAAATAGGAATAACTACTCTGATTGAAACAGATCATCATGTTCAGATATCTGTTGCTCAAATGTTAAGTTCAAAGGATTTACAGATAGTTGTTTCTTATAGTGGCAAAAGAAAAGATATGTTGGTTGCGGCCTCTGTGGCTAAAAAACAGGGAGCAAAAATCATTGCTATTACTGGAGAAAAACACTCTCCATTAGGAAGAATTTCTGATTATATATTAGAAACAATTGCGGATGAAGGTGAGTGGCGAAGTGCTTCAATTTCTTCACGTACAGCACAAAACACGATCACCGACCTTATTTTTATGGCGTTATTAAAGAAACGTGATGAGTGTGCGAAGACATTAGTGCTGAGTTCACAGGCATTAATTAATAGCTTGGATAATTAAAAATTTTGAACTGATTCAAAAAACTAATATTTAAATGTAGGTATTTACACTTATTGCTAAAGTTATTCTCTTAACAGCCGAAACGATAGTTATTTAGGCAGTCTTTTTTTGTTGAGATGTTTTAATTTCAATGTCGAGGAGAGTAACTAATGCGTAACAATCAACCGGTGACACAGCGAGAATACCCGGTATCTGAAAACGCAACACTGATGTCAACGACAGATCTTGATGGCAATATTATTTATGCCAATGAGGACTTTGTTGAAGCCAGTGGGTTTTCAGTGGAAGAACTTGTGGGGCATCCCCACAATATTGTCCGACACCCAGATATCCCTTCAGAAGTTTTTAAGGATATGTGGAGAACCTTAAAGCAAGGCGAGGTTTGGACTGGGATCGTGAAGAATCGGCGTAAAAATGGGGATCACTATTGGGTAAGAGCGAATGTCACTCCTATTATACGTCAGGGTAAAATTCAAAGTTTTATGTCGGTAAGGACGTCGGCAAAAAAAGAGGAAATAGCACAAGCCTCAGCACTTTATGCCGCTTTTAATCAAGGTAAATACCCTTCACACACGTTTTTAAAAGGCGCTTTTGTTTATAAAGGATGGCAACGTTGGCGCTCATGGAATCAAACAATTTCATTAAAAAAACGACTCCGTCTTTTTATCCTCTTACCTTTACCTTTTATGTTGTTAAGTGCATGGTTTGCTGGTTTATCGGGTTATGCTCTTTTTATGCATATCGCGATTTTGCTGGTATTACTGATGGCAAATGAACGTATTCTCTATTTTCAGCTTGTTAAGCCAATTAGACTACTTAATGAGCAAGCGAATCGAGTTGCAACTGGCGATGAACATAACGTTACGTATATCAATCGCATTGATGAAGTCGGCATGACACAGCGTTCCGTCAATCAATTAGGACGCATGTTCCGTTGGTTGGTAAGTGATGTGAGTCATCAAATTCATCAAGTCGATATTTCTTGTGATCAATTAGCCGCAGGTAATCGCGATCTGTATGTGAGAACAGAACAAACCGCCAGCAATGTTGAAGCAACTGCTTCAACGATGAATGAATTAACAACGGCGGTAAGCAGTAATAGTGAAACGGCAGGGCAGGCAAATAATCTCTCTAATATCACTTGTGAGGCAGCGATAAAAGGAGGTAGTGCAATGGATAATATCGTTACTACCATGAATGATATTGCGAAAAGCTCTGATCGTATTAGTAATATCATTGGTGTTATTGATAGCATTGCCTTCCAAACGAATATCCTTGCACTTAATGCATCCGTAGAAGCGGCTAGAGCGGGTGAACAGGGGCGAGGTTTCTCTGTAGTTGCAACAGAGGTCAGAGAATTGGCACAACGCAGTGCTGAAGCAGCGAAAGAGATCAAAGCATTGATCAATGCTTCAAGTAGCAATATCAAAGTGGGTTCAAAGCAGGTCAATGAAACAGTTGGAACAATGGAAGATATTGTGGTGCATGTTAAAAATGTGACCGATTTAATTGGTGAGATCAGTCTTGCATCATCAGAGCAGAGTGCGGGTTTAAAAGAGCTTGGCCGTGCTGTCGAAAAATTGGAATCGATTACGCATGAAAATGCGAATTATGTTTCGAAAGCCTCAGTGATTTCAGGTGAAATGAAAGTACAAACTAACTACTTAGTTAGTGCAATCAATGTATTTCATTAATTTGTCATTATTTAAGAAGTAAAAGAAAAAGACACCTACTAAAAATAGGTGTCTTTGTGTGTATTTAAATCACGTTGTTATTATGTTCAAATTAATGGGTTAAAAGCTTGTCCAATCATCATCTTCACCGTCATTTACAGTCGTTGTTCCTTTTGCTGATTTCCTCTCTTTCACTTCATCTTTGACTGTATTTTTTATCTTTTCATCTTTTGTATGTAGCGATTTTTCAGATGAGAACTGTTTTTCTATTACTTTGTGTTGTGCCTTTTTATTGAACTGTTCACTTTCAGCCGTTTTAAACTGTTCAACGATTTGTTCAAGATTACCGGCTTCTTCAGTCAATAAGCTGGCAACAGCGGAAGATTGTTCAACCATAGCCGCATTTTGCTGTGTTGCTTTATCCATTTCAGTCACCGCAAGAGAGACTTGAGTAATGCCTCGAGTTTGCTCTTCTGACGCAGATAAAATTTCAGTCATTGAATCTTCAACATGTTTTACGGATGTCAGTATCTCACCCATAGAAATGCTAACTTGTTCAACAAGATCATTACCATGGCGAACACGGCTAATAGAGGCATCAATTAACTCTTTAATTTCCTTTGCAGCTTCGGCACTGCGTTGTGCTAATTCTCTAACTTCTGTTGCAACAACGGAAAAACCACGACCTTGTTCACCGGCTCTGGCCGCTTCAACCGCAGCATTTAATGATAAAATATTGGTTTGAAAAGCGATGCTATTGATAACCGCAGTGATCTCGCCAATTTTTTGTGAGCTATCAGCAATGTCAGTCATTGTTTTCACCATTCTATTGGTGACATCGCCCCCTTTGCTGGCAATATTGGAGGTCTGACTGATAAGGTGTGAAACTTCACGAGCGCTTTCTGTATTATTTCTCACTGTTGCTGTGAGTTGTTCCATACTTGATGCCGTTTCCTCTAATGCACTCGCTTGTTCTTCGGTACGACAAGAAAGATCGGTATTTCCTGCGGATAACTCTTGAACACCTGTATAAATATGATGACTTGTTCCTCGGATCGCATTCACAATTAATGACAGTTCAGTACGCATATATTGAATACTGGTAATTAATTGGTCGATTTCATTATTTCCTTTTGCTGTGACATCTTTATTTTCTAATAAATTTCCTTGTGAAATTTCCGACATATAATCGACAATTTGATTGATACGTAAAACAATATTTCGACGTATCCAAAGCACAACAAGGACAGTGAAAAGAATAAAAATAAACATAAAGACAAAAGATAAAACTAAGGTACGTTCATAATTACCTTGAGCTGCTTTTATTGCGTGAGTAACAACGTTATCACTAAGATAATCTGTTGCTTCATAAAGGGATTGAGTGAAGCGTTCATTGGTATTATGTGCATAAAGAGATTGAAAACCGTAGTAATCGCGGATCTCTAAACATGATACAAGTTGGTCAAGATCGTAAAGCACTCGATTAAAAAGCTTCTTCATGCTCTCTATTTTTTCGGGATTAAAATCTGCGTCTTCGGTAGCCGTGAAGTATGCGGTAATAATACGTGTAACTTCTTGTTTTCGTTTTGGATAAGTAGAAAGGAAGTCAGAGATTTTATTTTCAGCAATATCGGGTGTGAGATGAGCTTCAAACATAATATTGAGCATATCTTCACGTAATTTATTCAACTCAGCATAACCATAATCCATCGTTTTTATCTGTTCAAAGCCATTTGCTAATTGTGAGATCCGTTTATTTGTTAAACTCGCGTCACGGATACTCATTGCACCAGAAAAAAGTTGAATAGCGCAAAACAGTATTAAGATAAACATTAAGCCATTAGATATTTTTATTCGTTTCAGCATAGCCTTACCTATTTAATTGGTTTGTAGGACACACAGCAAGGAGCGATAACTATTTATCAATTAAACTTATTCGGCTTAATATTTAAAAACTTTACCTTTTCTACTCTGTTTGATAGTAAAAACGACTTATATTTCTTTTTTTAGCTTTAATTATCAGCTAATGGCTAAAATTTTCTAATGATTAATAGAAAAGACTATAAGTGTATTAACTTACTTATATTTTGTGTTAATTATTAAAATATAAATATTAATAATGAGTTATTAAGTATTAAAATGATAATAAGCAGTATTTTATTTTTATTTATCTTTTTATCTTATAATAAGTAAAATAAAATTATCAATTTCATAAATACTCTTAATATTTCTGAAAAAACGCTTTTATTTCGTATGAAAAAAGGTCTGTTTTTTGTGTTTATGTGAAGTGAGATCAAAAATACTCCCAGAAAAATGACTGGGAGTAGGGTAGGGAGAGGTTTTGTTATAGTTCTGGGCTATTTTTTACACCGCCATCTCTCTTGATGTTACGTGAAAGAGATAATTAAAAGCTTTCCCAATTATCATCTACTTCGTGATTATTGGTTTTGATTGTGGGGGTTTTAAGTGTTTCAGTGTCTTGCGATTTAGCTGAAAATGCGGGCAATTTAGCTTTAGCGGGTGCGGCTTTTTCGTGCTCCACTTTAAATGTATTCACAATCGTATCCAACATACTTGCTTGTTCGCTTAATGTGGCAGAAGCAGCCGTTGATTGTTCAACCATCGCCGCATTTTGCTGGGTTGCTTTATCCATCTCATTAACAGCGAGGCTGATTTGTGCAATACCACGCGTTTGCTCTTCTGATGCAGATAAAATTTCCTTCATCGAACCTGAAACATGATTAACAGATGTAACAATCTCACCCATTGATAAACTTACCTGTTCGACGAGATCATTACCTTGTCTAACACGTAATATTGTCGATTCAATAAGTTCTTTGATCTCTTTCGCCGCTTCTGCACTGCGTTGTGCTAAGTTGCGAACTTCACTAGCAACAACAGAGAAACCACGGCCTTGTTCGCCTGCTCTTGCTGCTTCAACAGCAGCGTTAAGGGCTAAAATGTTGGTTTGGAAAGCAATATCATCAATAACTGCAGTAATTTCACCAATTTTTTGTGAGCGATCGGCAATGTCGGTCATTGTCATGACCATCTTATTACTATGCTCGCCACCTTGAACGGCAATATCGGCAGTGCTCATAACAAGCTCTGTTACTTCACGAGCGCTTTCTGTGTTATTACGAATAGTTGCGGTCATTTGCTCCATGCTGGACGCCGTTTCTTCTAATGCGCTGGCTTGCTCTTCAGTTCGGCTCGATAAGTCATTATTACCCGCAGCAATCTCTTGTACGCCTGTGTAAATGGTTGTACTCGTATTTCGAATAGAACTTACCATCTCTTTTAATTGAGCGCGCATTTGCTGTAAGCCAAGCATGAGCTGATCGATTTCAGTCTTACCTGAAATATCGTTATCAATGCGACTGATTAAATCACCTTTAGCAATTGTTTCTTGATAGGTGATCATTTGGTTAATGCGAGCAATAATGTATTTGCGGATCCAAATAAGCACTAAGGTGGTAAAGAGGAGGAAGATACCCATAAAGAGTGATGCTATCCACAACATGCTGTGGTAATTAGCTTCTGCTTCAATCACTGAAGGGTTAACAACTTCATCGGTAATAAAGTCTGTGGCTTCATACAATGAATTTGTGAAGTTAGTGTTTGCGGGGCTTTTTAAAATTAAACGAACCGCGTTAGTGTTACGTTCACTTAAATACTGCGCCAGTAAATCAAGATCAGTTCGGCTCTTTTGATATAGCTGTTTGATCTGTGCCATACGTTGCTGATCGAAACCTGTTTGCGCGGATAGTTCCACATACTCATTCATCAATGCATCAACTTGCGCTTTACGTGCAGGCATTGTTTGCATAAATGCGGTGATGTTTGCATCCTCAGCTTGAGGATTTGAAATATAACTAAATGCTTGTGCAATAATATCAGTACGTAATGTATTCAACTCCGCATAGGTATTATCCATGGTGCGTAGTTGATCGAAACTGTATGAAATTCTTTTAAGAGTATTTTGAGTCTGGTAGGCATCGTGAATGCTTTGTACTCCAGAAATGATCTGAATAATACAAAACAGAGTCAGGACACACATTAAACCTTGAGAGATTTTAATTCGTTTTAACATAACCCTACCTATTAGCTTTGCCTTTTCGTTGGTAAGTGGGAGGTCCACTTAGCAGAATGATTAATTCGGCTGGAATGTTGAAAACTTTAGCGTGAAAGAATTTATTTCCCTTACTTAATATAAATAGGTAGAAAATAAAAGTTAGATGATTATTTTTATTGGGTTATTGTTGGATAGGGTAAGATTATGTTTTGTGTAAATCGTGCTATTGTAAAATGATATAAATACCGTAAGTGAAATGAATTGTATAAATTTTCAGAATGAATGGACAGACAAAAAGAAAGGAACTATTTCACTTAAAATAGTTCCTTTTTTAATGAATTGGGTTGTATTACTGGGCTTCAAATGCGTTTGTCATTTCTTCCAGCGTTTCTTGTAACTCCATCCACTCCATTTCCACTTCTTCTAGTGCAGATTTCGTAACACCTTGTCGGCTTAAGCAATCAGAAAGCTCATTTTTACGACTGGTATCATAAATACCACTATCAGAAAGAGCCGTTTCGATATCACTAAGCTCTTGGCTTAATTTATCCATCTTGCTTTCTAATGTTGTGAGTTTCTTGCGTAAAGGCTGGGTTTGTTGTCTAAACTCTGCTTCTTTGCGTTTTTGCTCTTTTTTATCTTGAGCACTTAAATTGGCGGTTGCCGTGGTATTGTTGTTATCTTGTTGGCTTTTATTTGCCTGTGTCTCTTGGCGATTTTGATCAACTAACCATTGTTGGTAATCATCAAGATCGCCATCAAATGGCTCCACTTGACCATCGTGTACAAGATAGAGATCGTCAGTGGTAGAGCGTAATAAATGCCTATCATGCGATACAACAACAATTGCGCCTTCAAAGCTAATTAGCGCTTGGGTTAGGGCTTGGCGCATATCTAAATCAAGGTGGTTTGTTGGTTCATCCATTAATAGCAAGTTAGGACGTTGCCAAACTAAAAGTGATAAGACTAAACGTGCCTTTTCACCTCCAGAAAATTGACCACAAGCATCCGTGACTTTATCGCCATGGAAACCGAAACCACCTAAATAATCACGTAATTTTTGTTCAGTCTCTTTGGGTGCTAAACGAGTTAAATGCTGTAGTGCTGATTCATCAGAGCGTAAAAACTCTAATTGATGTTGGGCAAAATAACCCAGTTTAATACCTTTAGAAAGAGCCAACTTTCCCTGTAACGGCTGAATTTCGCCTGCAAGTAATTTAATCAGTGTCGATTTACCTGCACCATTGCGCCCTAATAATCCAATACGAGAGCCAGGAACTAAATTGAGTTTGATATCATTAAGAATAACTTTTTCACCATAACCCGCGCTGACTTTCTCCATTGATAAAAGAGGATTAGGTAAGCTTTCAGGTTGGCGGAAACTAAATTGGAATGGGTTATCTGAATGTGCAGGAGCAACACGTTCCATTCGCTCAAGCATTTTTACACGGCTTTGAGCTTGTTTTGCTTTTGTCGCTTTCGCTTTAAATCTATCTATAAAACTCTGTAAGTGTGCAATTTTGGCTTGTTGGTTCTCAAACAAAGCTTGCTGTTGTGCGAGTTTGGTTGCACGTTGCATTTCAAACGAAGAGTAGTTACCCGAATATTCAAAGATCTTTTCTTGCTCAATATGCAAGATTTTATCCACGATAGGATCAAGAAAATCACGGTCATGGGAAATTAAAATAAGTGTGCCTGTGTAGCTTTTTAGCCATTTCTCTAGCCAAATAACAGCATCTAAATCTAAGTGGTTGGTGGGTTCATCGAGTAACAGTAAATCAGATCGACAAATCAGCGCTTGTGCTAAGTTTAAACGCATTCTCCAGCCACCTGAAAATGATTTTACCGGTTCATTAAGTTGCTGTTGGCTAAAACCTAAGCCATTTAGTAAGGTCGCCGCACGAGATTGTATTGTCCATGCATTAATGGCATCTAATTGTCCGTGTATCAGTGCAATAGCGTGACCATCATTTATCTCGTTAGCTTTTTGTAATCGTTGTTCTAACTGACGGTATTCTCTATCACCATCAATAACATAATCAATAGCAGGCACATCAAGTGCGGGTGTTTCTTGGTTAACCCATGCCATTGACCATGTACTAGGATAAGTGGCATTACCGGCTTCAGCTTGAAGTTCACCTTTCAATAAAGAAAGTAATGTGGTTTTGCCACAGCCATTTTTACCGACTAGACCAATTTTTTGCCCTGGGTTAATGGTTGCACTGGCATTGTCCAGTAACACTCTGACACCACGGCGAATTTGCAAAGAAGAAAAAACAATCATAAATATCGTCTATTAAGAGTATGTAAATTAATATATAGAGTAAGTGGTTCGTAACTGTTGGTCACAATGCGTGCATGGTAACGGAAAAAATGGTTTCTGACACGTTTTGTAAGGAGGAATGATGTCAAACGCATCAAATGTATTACTGGTGTATGTTCATCCCGAACCGCGCCAATCAATCGCCAATAAAGCGTTATTAAATGCGGTGAGGGATTTAGAGAATATAACTATTCATGATTTATATGCTACTTACCCTGATTTTTTTATTGATATACACCATGAACAATCTTTGCTGTGTAAACATCAAGTGATCGTTTTTCAATTCCCATTGCAAACATATAGTTGCCCTGCGTTATTAAAAGAGTGGCAAGACAGAGTATTAACTCGCCCATTTGCTAACAAAGCAGGTAAGGCACAATTAAAGGGTAAGTCATTTCGTTGTGTTATTACAACGGGAGAGCCTGAGCAAGCTTATCAACATGATGGAAAGAATCGCTACACTCTGTCTGAATTATTGCGCCCACTCGAATTAATGGCAGAAATGTGTGGTATGCGCTGGCTATCACCAATGATTGTGTATTCAGCAAGACAACAATCTAAAACAACACTGACTCATCTCGGTGAAGCTTATCGCCATTGGTTAAGTGCGCCATTTGAAGGGGAGCGAGCTTAATGGAAGATAATTGGATGATTAAAGCTGTGCTCTTTTTCCTGTGTGCTGCCGTGGTTATGGTGCCTATTGCACAACGTCTTAAAATTGGTGCGGTACTCGGTTATTTAATTGCGGGTATTGCCATTGGTCCTTGGGGATTAGGGTTGTTTAAAGATGTCGATAACATCTTACATTTTGCTGAGCTAGGTGTGGTCTTTTTAATGTTCCTTATTGGCTTGGAATTGGAACCCGCCAAGTTATGGGAATTAAGACGTGCCATTTTTGGCGTTGGTTCAATGCAGGTGGTATTAACCGCCTCTATTTTTTCAGGGCTTATTCTCGTTTTTACGTCTTTCTCATGGCAGGCTGCTGTTATTGGTGGATTAGGCATTGCGATGTCTTCCACCGCGATGGCATTGCAACTTATGAACGAGAAAGGAATGAACCATAATGAAGGCGGGCAATTAGGGTTTGCTGTTTTACTTTTCCAAGATATGGCAGTTATCCCTATCCTTGCTGTTATTCCCTTGTTAGCCGGAGAAACGGCAAGTAGTGATTGGTATCGCATTGGCGTAAAAGTGGCAGCTTTTGCTGGGCTGCTGATTTGTGGTCGTTATTTATTACGTCCACTCTTACGTTTAGTCGTGAAATCTGGAGTGAGGGAGGTTTTTACTGCTGCGGCGCTACTTGTTGTATTAGGTGCTGCTATTTTTATGGAAACCCTCGGTTTTTCAATGGCAATGGGAACCTTTATTGCGGGTGTGCTATTGGCAGATTCAGAGTATCGACATGAATTAGAGATCTCCATTGAACCTTTTAAAGGTCTACTTTTGGGGCTATTTTTTATCTCTGTTGGTATGTCTTTAGATATTGGTATTTTATGGCGTTATCTTCCACAAGTATTATTAGGCGTCTTAGTTCTGGTTATTGTGAAAGCGTTGATACTTTATAGTATTGCTTGGCTAGCGAGATTGCGCTTTTCCACACGTTTACAATTCTCAGCTGTATTAAGCCAAGGCGGGGAATTTGCGTTTGTTGTTTTCTCAACATCGATGGCAATGGGCATATTAAATAGTCAGCAAATGGCGTTATTGTTGGTTGTTGTCACACTTTCTATGATGACAACGCCTCTTGTGATGCAAATGACAGACGCTGTGTTTGCTCGCCGTTATAATGAAGCTAAAACAGACGAACAGCCCTTCGTTGAAAATAACCACCCAGAGGTCATTCTCGTCGGATTTGGTCGAATGGGACAGGTTGTAGGGCGTTTGTTAATGGCGAATAAGATAAATGTCACGGTATTAGAGCATGATGTCGGAAGCATAAGCACCATGCGTAAATATGGCTATAAAGTTTATTATGGTGATGCTACCGATCTCAATCTATTGCGCGCTGCCGGTGCAGAGCATGCTAAAACTATTGTTATCACCTGTAATGAGCCTGAAGCTACGATGGAAATCGTTCATCTTTGCCAACATCATTTTCCTAATTTGCATATTATTGCGAGGGCAAGAGGGCGTGTTGAAGCTCATGAGTTGCTCAAAGCGGGGGTGACAGATTTTAGCCGCGAAACATTTTCTAGCGCCTTAGAATTAGGACGTAAAACGTTAATTGAATTAGGCATGCATCCTCACCAAGCTTATCGGGCGCAACAGCATTTTCGTCGTCTGGATATGAACTTATTGAGAAAGCTGGTGGATGAATCGCCTGAAGAAGTCTCTAACGTTTCTCGAGTAAAAGAAGCGAGACGAGAACTTGAGGAGCTTTTTAGTGAAGAAATTCGTCAAGAGCACCATCAGCCTGATATTTGGGATGAATCTTTAACAGAAGACATTCCTCAAATACATAAAGAAAAAAAATCTATTGATAAATAGGAGAACTGACCCCATGTCTGCAACCCGTAAACGCTTTATCGCAGGAGCCGTGTGTCCACACTGTCAAGCTCTAGATACACTCAAAATGTGGCGTGAAGATAAAGTGGATATTGTGGAATGTGCGAAATGTGGCCATCAGCAACGGCAAACAGAGGGTGAAGTTAACTCACTTGTTCGTGAAAATGAACAAGTCATTGGGATCTTTACACCACAATAATTGTAGGTTTTTTTGATATAACCCGATACAGAAGATTTATTTTTCGTTACAATCGGGAAAATTTTGCCCACGGGTATGTAGGAGATGTCATGAAAGTAGCAAACGACTTGGTAGTTAGTCTGGCTTATCAAGTAAGATCAGAAGACGGTGTTTTAGTTGATGAGTCCACGGTGAGCGCACCGTTAGACTATCTGCATGGCCGTGGTTCTTTAATCAGTGGTTTAGAAAATGCATTAACAGGTCGCGAAGTCGGTGAAAAATTCGACGTAGAAGTTGCTTCTGATGATGCATATGGTCAATACGACGAAAACTTAGTTCAACGCGTCCCAAAAGATGTTTTTGTGGGTGTTGATGAGTTAGAAGTTGGCATGCGTTTTCTTGCTGATACCGACCAAGGTCCAGTACCAGTAGAAATCACTGGTATTGAAGGTGACGAAGTTATCGTTGATGGTAACCACATGTTAGCAGGTCAAAACCTGAAGTTTCATGTTGAAATCGTTGCAATTCGTGAAGCGACTGAAGAAGAATTAGCTCACGGTCACGTACACGGTGAAGAAGAAGAGCACGAATGTTGTGGTGGCCACGGTCATGGTGAAGAAGGCGGATGCTGTGGCGGTGGTCACGGTCATGGTCATTCACACGATGAAGAAGGTGGATGCTGCGGTGGTGGCGGTCATGGTCACGGTGGCCACGGTCACGGCAATGGCGGTTGTGGTTGCCAGCACTAATCTTTTTTTGAAAAGATCAAAAGGAGCGTTTAAGCGCTCCTTTTTTGTTTCTCAGTTTTGATATTAACAGCGAACAATGACTTAATAGTGAGGCGGAGGCGTTTCATCCTCAGGTCTAGCGAGTATTGAGGTCTGAGAATTTTTTAGACGCTCAGAAACAATTTTTAAGGCTTCTTTAAAACGGCTAATTTCAATTTGCTGCTGTGTGACCACCTGATTTAATTCTTCAATAGTCGCATCTTGGAAAGCAACTTTGCTTTCTAATTGAATGAGCAATCGCTCTACTTCCTTAATATCCATTGTGTTTTTCCTCCTTCAAAATGTCCTATTACGACGAATATGATTAACAAATATTGAGAAATTTAATCTTATTTACTGATATATACACAGGAAGACATAAATCTGGTTTGAGATAAAAGACTATTTTGCTAATGTGATAGCACTCTGTGCTGACAAAAATCCTAACATTAACTGTTAAGGGTGTCGGCAAATTTTTTAAATTCATAAGAAATTGCTACCTGCGGATGAGATCTATACCGCGACGACAGCAAGACGTGATGCAAAACGTTTAAGCGAAGATCTACGATGATCGTTGATAAACGTAGCGACTCACTAACATATACTGGAGAATGGGATGAAATCTTTATTAAAAACGACGTTGCTGGCAACCAGTTTAGCTTTCGCATTCAGTGCGCCTCATGCATTCGCTGAAGAAGCAGCCGCTAAAGTGCCAACACTAAATAGTGCATTTAAAACTCAAAATGAGCAAAATGCCTATGCGTTAGGCGCGTCGATGGGTCGCTATATGGAAGCTGCATTACAAGAACAAAAAAATATTGGTATTACTTTAGATTCTAAACAACTGTTAGCAGGTGTTCAGGATGCATTTAATAGTAAATCAAAATTATCAGACTCTGAAATTGAATTAACATTAGCGGCTTTTGAAGATCAAGTTCGTAATGCTGCAACAGTAAAAATGGAAAAAGAAGCGACTGAGAACAAAGCTGCGGGTGATAAATTCCGTACAGAGTTTGCAGCGGAAAAAGGTGTGGTAAAAACTAAATCAGGCTTACTATATTTAGTTGAAAATCCTGGTAAAGGTAAAACACCAACAGATGCTGATCGCGTGACTGTAAACTACAAAGGCATGCTGATTGATGGTAAACAATTTGATAGCTCTTATGATCGCAACGAACCTCTGACAATTAGTCTAAAAAGCGTTATTCCTGGCTGGACTGAAGGTATGAAGTACATCAAAGAAGGCGGTAAAATCAAGTTAGTTATTCCACCAGAATTAGGCTACGGACAACGTGCAACAAGTGGTATTCCAGCTAACTCAACATTAGTCTTTGAAGTTGAATTACTGAGTGTTGAAAGCGATAAGTAATTCACTTATCTCTAATATCGCTAAAAAAAATGCTGACATTGATGTCAGCATTTTTATTTCTAATGTATAGCTCATCATTTATTAATGCATAGTGAACATAGAGTTAGTCTACGGTCTCTTCTACAATAATGGCTTTGGTTTTTTTAAAAACAAACAGCAAGCCTACAATGATTGCCCCCATTCCCGCTAAACTCAGCCAAGACATCTTATTACCTAAGAAAATATAATCCATTAATGCTGTTACGCCAGGCACTAAATAAAATAAGCTAGTGACGTTAACTAAATTACCTGTTGTGAGTAAGCGGTATAGTAGCAATTGAGCAACAACAGAAATGATCACGGCAAGCCAAAGAACAGGAATGACAAAGCCAATATCGAATGAAGCATGAAAAGGCTGGAATGGCACAAATAACAAGCACAACATAAGGCTAATCACATATTGTAGCGGTAGGGCATCCATTGGTGCTAATTGCAGTTTTTTCTGTGAGATTGCACCGAAGCTCATACAAAGTAGTGCGACTAACGCATAAATCATTCCCGTTAATGAAAGGGCTGTATTAAATAGGCTTTGGGCAACCACTAACACTAATCCAGCTAAGGCGATTAAAAGCCCTAATAGCCGTGTCGCGGTAAAATTCCGCTCGATTATCCATAATGTGATAATCGGTTGAACACCCATGATTGTGGCTAACATTCCCGGTGTAATACTATTCGCGAGTGCCAAAAGATAACAGATGGAATAACCACCAATAATCAGTAAACCGACCCATGCGGTTTTCAAACGGCTTCCTTTGGGAGGTAAAAAACGATGACGCTGAATACATAGGATAGAAAGAAAGGCTAAAGCGATAATAAAACGCCAAGTTAAAATAGCAAATGAACTACCGTTATCTAGGCCCCAGCGAGAAAAGATAGCGCCACTACTCCATAATAAAACGAATAATGTCGTTGGGCCGAATTTTGCCCAATATTGACGTAAGTACATGATGATATACCTGTAAAACAAGCAATAAGAGAGCTTGATTATTTTTAATGATTATTAGCGAATTAATTAAGCAACGTGAGTTGCAACAACAACCGTTGTATTGACTACAACCACTTTCACTGGCGGAGGTGGTGAAGCGAGGATCTCAATAGGTATAGAAGCAACAGAAATTAATCCTATTATTGATGAAGTTTGCTGAGATTGGCATATCATCAGTAAATTCATAGGATTAATCACTCGTTAAAATAACAATGACTTGGAATATAGGTAATCTATTCAATAGTGTCAATTCTTATTATAACCCTCCCTAAAAAGGGAAGTTTGCAACAATAAAAGCTGGAAATGAGTACAAAATATAAAGAAAAATGAAAAAAGCTGTGACCTATCACAAAGCTATTATTCTAAGTCACTTGACGTAGATCTTCTGGCGATCTAACGTCAGGATCGTTCTTAATTCTGTTTTTATATTTAAATTTTTTTAATATTGAATTGATCCGCAATGACGAATCGTTATAAAAAATAGAACCTCAAGTCATTATCATAATTAAAGCCTTTAAGGATTATATAATCAAATGTCTAGCCCGTTATTTAATGGTGACAGCAGCGAGTTTGAAAAACTAGATAGCCGACCTTTTACTCAAACTGATCACGAAATACTAAAGTCCTATGAAGCTGCCGTGGATGGTTTGGCAATGCTCATCGGCAATCATTGCGAAATCGTATTGCACTCTCTGGAAGATTTGAAATGTTCAGCGGTTAAAATCGCGAATGGAGAACATACTGGTCGTAAGATTGGTTCTCCAATTACCGATTTGGCATTACAAATGTTACATGACATCACAGATGAAGATTCAAGTTTTTCAAAGGCTTATTTTACTAGAGCAAAAAGTGGTGCATTGATGAAGTCAATCACGATTGCCATTCGTAATCGTGAACGTCGTGTCATTGGTTTATTGTGTATTAATATGAACCTTGATGTTCCATTCTCTGAAATAATCAAAACCTTTATTCCTGAAGAAACACATGAAGTTGCATCTGATGTTAACTTTGCCTCATCTGTTGATGATTTAGTGGCTCAAACATTAGAGTTCACGATTGAAGAAGTAAATAATGATCGTGAAGTCGCGAATAATGCCAAGAATAAACAAGTCGTGTTAAGCCTTTATGAGAAAGGTATTTTTGATATTAAAGATGCCATTAATCAGGTTGCAGACCGTTTAAATATCTCAAAACATACTGTGTATCTCTATATTCGCCAATTTAAAAATGGAGAATAAGGCAACATTATGAGTTCCTTGACATATTGTTTAGTGGTTACGGGGCCTCATTACGGAACTGAACAAGCTTCAAGTGCCTATTTATTTGCCAATGCCCTTCTTGAAAAAGGGCATCAAATTGCACAAATCTTCTTTTATCGGGAAGGTGTTGTGAACGCGAATAAACTGGTATCGCCTGCAAATGATGAATTTGATCTTCCTAAAGCGTGGATTACCTTGGCGAAAAAACATCAAATTCCTTTGCATGTTTGTGTTGCTGCCGCATTACGTAGAGGAATTATCGATGAGCAGCAGGCCAAAGAGCAAGAAGTAGGTAGCTATAATATGGCATCTGAATTTGAGTTAAGTGGTTTGGGTTCACTGGCTCAAGCGATGTTGACCTGTTCCCGTGTGGTGCAATTTTAATGAAGAAAATGAATTCGATCGCATTCCTTTTTACTCAAGCACCTCATGGTAATAGTGCAGGGCGAGAAGGTTTAGATGCTTTACTCGCAACCTCTGCATTAACAGAAGATATTGGTGTTTTTTTTATCTCTGATGGTGTATTTCAACTTGTTGAAAATCAACAACCTGAAGGAGTGCTGTCACGTCATCATGCTGCAACATTTAAAGTGCTACCCTTGTATGATGTGACAAACGTCTATATATCACAGAAGGACATGGCTCATCGTGGATTATCCTCTCAAACTTCTTTTGTGTTAGATGCACAGGTGATATCCCAACAAGATATTGCTCAAAAATTGAGTGAATATGATGTGGTATTGCGCTTTTAATACAGAAGTTAGTCAGGAAGGTTGAACGGTTATGTTGTATACTTATTCCGTCTCTATTTATCAAAGTGATTTAGAGGCTTTTTTATCTTTATTGACAAAAGAAGATGATGTTTTGTTAATACAAGATGGAGTACTGGCAGTCCTTGAAGACAATCCTTTATTAAAACATTGCCTTCAACAGCAAATTTCAGTTTACGCATTAATTGATGATGTTTTGGCAAGAGGCTTAAAAGATCAAGTATCTCATCATATTAAACTCATCAATTATGGTGATTTTGTCGATTTAACGGTAAAACACCCCCAACAAATTCATTGGGGAGCGTAGAATTGCTGTATAATTCTTGACACATGAGCCTGTCAGCAATAAAATTCTGCGTCCTCATGTTTTGTCTTGTTGACAAGACAGAGTTCAAATCCGTGTTTACGAAGCAAAAACCAGGAGCTTTTTTTAAATGGCAACTATTAATCAGCTGGTACGCAAATCTCGTAGCTCGAAAGTTGTTAAAAGCAACGTTCCAGCTCTGGAAGCTTGCCCGCAAAAACGTGGCGTATGTACTCGTGTATATACTACCACTCCAAAAAAACCAAACTCAGCACTGCGTAAAGTATGCCGTGTGCGTTTGACTAACGGTTTCGAAGTTTCTTCCTACATCGGTGGTGAAGGCCACAACTTGCAGGAGCACTCCGTAATCTTAATCCGTGGTGGTCGTGTTAAAGACTTACCAGGTGTGCGTTACCACACTGTTCGCGGCGCGCTGGACTGTTCTGGTGTTAAAGACCGTAAACAAGCTCGTTCTAAGTACGGTGTGAAGAAGCCAAAGGCTTAATGGTTCTCCGTTAAGTAAGGCCAAACATTTTTTCACAAATAATGTCAAAATAAACTCATTGAGTTTTGGACAACCCTGAATTTTAAACGGAGTATTTCCATGCCACGTCGTCGTGTAATTGGTCAACGTAAAATTCTGCCAGATCCTAAGTTCGGATCAGAACTGCTGGCTAAATTTGTAAACATTCTGATGGTAGACGGTAAAAAATCTACTGCGGAATCTATCGTATATAATGCGCTTGAGACCCTGGCTCAGCGTTCAGGCAAAACTGAACTGGAAGCGTTCGAAATCGCATTAGATAACGTACGTCCTACAGTGGAAGTTAAATCCCGCCGTGTTGGTGGTTCAACTTACCAAGTTCCAGTTGAAGTACGCCCAGTTCGTCGTAATGCATTAGCAATGCGTTGGATTGTTGAAGCTGCTCGTAAACGCGGTGATAAATCCATGGCTCTTCGCCTGGCAAATGAATTATCTGATGCGGCTGAAAACAAAGGCGCTGCTGTTAAGAAACGTGAAGACGTTCACCGTATGGCAGATGCAAACAAGGCGTTCGCACACTACCGTTGGTAATCCACGGAGTATTGCAACTCTTTTCAGGACAGCTCTGCTGTCCTTTACCTGAATTGAACGCCCACGAGAGAGGAAAAAATGGCTCGTCAAACCCCCATAGCACGCTACCGTAATATCGGTATCAGTGCGCACATCGATGCCGGTAAAACCACTACAAGTGAACGTATTCTGTTTTATACCGGTGTAAACCATAAAATTGGTGAAACTCACGAAGGTTCAGCAACAATGGACTGGATGGAGCAGGAGCAGGAACGTGGTATTACTATCACATCCGCAGCAACTACTGCATTCTGGTCTGGTATGGCTAAACAGTTTGAGCCTCACCGTGTAAACATCATCGACACCCCGGGACACGTTGACTTCACAATCGAAGTAGAACGTTCTATGCGTGTTCTTGATGGCGCGGTTATGGTTTACTGTGCAGTTGGTGGTGTTCAGCCTCAGTCAGAAACAGTATGGCGCCAGGCTAACAAATATCATGTACCACGTATCGCGTTCGTTAACAAAATGGACCGTATGGGTGCAAACTTCCTGCGTGTTGTTGAGCAAATCAAAACACGTCTGGCAGCAAACCCAGTTCCACTGCAAATCCCAGTAGGTGCTGAAGAAGATTTCACCGGTGTTGTTGACTTAATTAAAATGAAAGCAATCCGTTGGAATGAAGAAGACCAAGGTGTTACTTTCGAATACGAAGACATTCCTGCAGATCTACAAGATTTAGCTGAAGAATGGCACAACAACCTGGTTGAATCTGCTGCTGAAGCATCAGAAGAACTGATGGACAAATATCTGGGCGGTGAAGAACTGACAGAAGCAGAAATTAAAGCTGCTCTGCGTAAACGCGTTCTAGATAACGAAATTATCCTGGTTACCTGTGGTTCTGCATTTAAGAACAAAGGTGTTCAGGCAATGCTGGATGCGGTAATTGAATACCTGCCAGCACCAACAGATGTACCTGCAATCAATGGTATCTTACCAGACGGTAAAGATACTCCAGCAGAACGTCATTCAAGCGACGAAGAGCCATTCTCATCTCTGGCATTCAAAATCGCAACTGACCCATTTGTTGGTAACTTAACATTCTTCCGTGTGTACTCTGGTGTGATTAACTCAGGTGACACAGTTCTGAACCCGGTTAAAGACAAAAAAGAACGTTTTGGCCGTATTGTTCAGATGCATGCTAACAAGCGTGAAGAAATTAAAGAAGTTCGTGCGGGCGACATCGCTGCTGCTATCGGTCTGAAAGACGTAACTACAGGTGATACTCTGTGTGCGATTGATGCACCAATCATCTTAGAACGTATGGAATTCCCAGAGCCAGTAATCTCTGTTGCTATCGAACCTAAGACTAAAGTTGACCAAGAAAAAATGGGTATCGCTCTGAACCGTCTGGCTCAAGAAGATCCATCTTTCCGCGTATCAAGCGACGAAGAAACTGGTCAAACTATCATTGCTGGTATGGGTGAGCTGCACTTAGACGTGTTAGTTGACCGTATGCGTCGTGAATTTAAAGTTGAAGCGAACGTAGGTAAACCACAGGTTGCTTACCGTGAAACTATTCGTGATACAGTAACTGATATCGAAGGTAAGCACGCGAAACAATCTGGTGGTCGTGGTCAGTACGGTCATGTTGTTATCGACCTGTCTCCATTACCAGCAGGTGGTGAAGAGAACTACGTATTTATCAACGATATCGTTGGTGGTGTAATTCCTAAAGAATTCATCCCAGCTGTTGATAAAGGTATTCAAGAACAGCTGAAATCTGGTCCATTAGCAGGTTACCCTGTTGTGGATATTCAGGCTCGTTTACATTATGGTTCTTACCATGATGTTGACTCCTCAGAAATCGCGTTTAAAATTGCCGCATCAATGGCATTTAAAGACGGCTTCATGAAAGCTAAGCCAATTCTGCTTGAGCCAGTCATGAAAGTTGAGATTGAAACGCCAGAAGATTACATGGGCGACGTTATCGGTGACTTAAACCGTCGTCGTGGTATGGTTGAAGGTATGGACGATCTGCCTACCGGTAAGATCATCCGTGCTCAAGTACCACTGGCTGAAATGTTCGGTTATGCAACTGACCTGCGTTCACAAACTCAGGGTCGTGCTTCTTACTCTATGGAGTTCTTGAAGTACAACGAAGCGCCTAGCAACGTCGCTCAGGCTATTATCGAAGCTCGTAAAGCGAAATAAGATCCTTTCGAGTTCAATTTAGTTTACGCTCCCTCTACTCGAGGGAGCGATATTAAGGAATATAGTCGTGTCTAAAGAAAAATTTGAACGTTCCAAACCGCACGTTAACGTTGGTACTATCGGCCACGTTGACCACGGTAAAACAACTCTGACTGCTGCAATCACTACAGTTTTAGCTAAAACTTACGGTGGTTCTGCTCGTGCATTCGATCAAATCGATAACGCACCAGAAGAAAAAGCACGTGGTATCACCATCTCTACTTCACACGTAGAATATGACACACCAACTCGTCACTACGCACACGTAGACTGCCCAGGTCACGCCGACTATGTTAAAAACATGATCACTGGTGCTGCGCAAATGGACGGTGCTATTCTGGTTGTTGCTGCAACTGATGGTCCTATGCCACAAACTCGTGAGCACATCCTGTTAGGTCGTCAGGTTGGTGTTCCTTACATCATCGTATTCCTGAACAAATGTGACATGGTTGATGATGAAGAGCTGTTAGAATTAGTAGAAATGGAAGTTCGTGAACTTCTGTCTCAATACGATTTCCCAGGTGATGACACTCCAGTTATCCGTGGTTCAGCGCTGAAAGCACTGGAAGGCGAAGCAGAGTGGGAAGCAAAAATTGTTGAATTAGCAGAAGCACTGGATTCATACATCCCAGAACCAGAGCGTGCAATTGACAAACCATTCCTGTTACCAATCGAAGACGTATTCTCAATCTCAGGTCGTGGTACAGTAGTAACAGGCCGTGTTGAGCGTGGTGTTGTTAAAGTTGGTGAAGAAGTTGAAATCGTTGGTATCAAACCAACAGTTAAAACAACTTGTACTGGCGTTGAAATGTTCCGTAAATTACTTGACGAAGGTCGTGCAGGTGAGAACGTTGGTGTTCTTCTGCGTGGTACTAAACGTGAAGAAATCGAACGTGGACAAGTACTGGCAAAACCAGGTTCAATCAAGCCACACACTAAATTCGAATCAGAAGTCTATATTCTGAGCAAAGATGAAGGTGGTCGTCACACTCCATTCTTCAAAGGCTACCGTCCACAGTTCTACTTCCGTACAACTGACGTAACTGGTACTATCGAATTACCAGAAGGCGTAGAAATGGTAATGCCAGGTGACAACATCAACATGATCGTTGAACTGATTCACCCAATCGCGATGGACGACGGTTTACGTTTCGCTATCCGTGAAGGTGGCCGTACAGTAGGTGCGGGCGTTGTTGCTAAAGTATTAGGTTAATTACTCGCGTAATTTCCTAAAAAAGGGCATCAATTGATGCCCTTTTTATGCGTTGTTTGAAAAAGAACCTATCTCATCACTAGTTTGTTGTAAATTATTGGTGAGATAGGCTCTGATACAACGAATCGAGTCCAGTATCTTGCAGATACGAATGTCATAGAGATATGACACTGTGTCAGATGCAATCATAGTTGATTTTATGGTTAGTCTGATTTGTTTTGCTCTTGCGAGGCAAGCTGGCTATTTATTTACATCATAGTGACAGGTTAATTTATGAGTGCGAATAGCGGAGCTCAAGATAGCAAACGCGGTGGTGATATCGCTAAGTGGATCATTACCGTTTTATTGCTGGCAGTAGCAGTGGGTGGCAACTATCTTTACCGTGAATTTAACCTAGCGTTGCGAGCTTTAGCTGTTGTTGCTTTGTTCGTAGCAGCAGGTGGGATCGCGTTGTGGACAACACAAGGTAAAGCAACGTTAGCATTTGCTCGTGAAGCGCGTATTGAAATGCGTAAAGTAGTATGGCCAACACGTCAAGAAACATTGCAGACAACGCTGATTGTTGCTGCGGTGACGGCTATTGTGTCATTAGTTCTTTGGGGACTGGATGGCATTCTGGTTCGTTTTGTTTCATTTATTACTGGCCTGTGAGGTGTTCATGACTGATTCTCCAAAAAAACGCTGGTATGTCATTCAGGCATTTTCAGGCTTTGAAGGCCGTGTTGCACAGTCTCTGCGTGAACATATCAAATTAAACGAAATGGAAGACTCATTCGGCGAAGTTATGGTTCCAACCGAAGAAGTGGTTGAGATCCGTAGCGGTCAACGTCGCAAAAGTGAGCGTAAATTTTTCCCAGGTTATGTTCTTGTCCAAATGGTCATGAACGATGCAACTTGGCACTTAGTACGTAATGTACCTCGTGTTATGGGATTCATTGGCGGAACGTCAGACAGACCTGCACCAATTAGCGATAAAGAAGTTGATGCGATTATGAATCGCTTACAACAAGTTGGTGATAAACCGCGTCCTAAAACACTGTTTGAACCTGGTGAAATGGTTCGTGTTAGCGATGGTCCATTCGCTGACTTTAATGGTGTTGTTGAAGAAGTTGATTACGAAAAAAGCCGCTTAAAAGTCTCTGTATCAATCTTTGGTCGTGCAACACCAGTTGAATTAGACTTTAGTCAGGTTGAAAAAGGTTAAACCTTTTTACGCTGCTTTCTTGCAAAAGGTGGAAAAGTTATCTACAATTTTCCACCTTTCGTTTTGAGTTGTTTTGTCATAAGACAGAACAAAGTAAAATCGGGGAGCCCTAGCCGGGCGATATACCCAAATTGAGGAATTAATTAATGGCTAAGAAAGTCCAAGCCTATATCAAACTGCAAGTTTCTGCAGGTATGGCTAATCCAAGTCCACCAGTTGGTCCAGCTCTGGGTCAACAAGGTGTTAACATCATGGAATTCTGTAAAGCATTCAACGCTAAAACTGAAAGCGTAGAAAAAGGTTTACCAATTCCTGTTGTTATTACAGTTTACGCTGACCGTTCTTTCACTTTCGTTACCAAAACTCCTCCAGCAGCAGTTCTGCTGAAGAAAGCTGCGGGCGTGAAATCAGGTTCTGGCAAACCGAACAAAGAGAAAGTAGGTAAAATTACTTCTGCTCAAGTTCGTGAAATCGCAGAAACTAAAGCTGCGGACCTGACTGGTGCTGACGTTGAAGCTATGATGCGTTCAATTGCTGGTACTGCTCGTTCCATGGGCCTGGTAGTGGAGGATTAATCTGATGGCTAAACTAACCAAGCGCATGCGCAATATCCGTGAGAAAGTTGAAGTAACTAAACAGTACGAAATTGCTGAAGCTGTTGCTTTACTGAAAGAACTGGCTACTGCTAAATTCGTTGAGAGTGTTGACGTTGCTGTTAACCTTGGCATCGATGCACGTAAATCAGATCAAAACGTTCGTGGTGCAACTGTACTTCCACACGGTACTGGCCGTTCAGTTCGCGTTGCTGTATTCGCACAAGGTGCAAATGCAGAAGCTGCTAAAGAAGCAGGCGCTGAATTAGTCGGTATGGACGACTTAGCTGCTAAAGTTAAAGCTGGCGAAATGGACTTTGACGTTGTTATCGCATCTCCAGATGCAATGCGCGTTGTAGGTCAATTAGGTCAAATCCTTGGCCCACGCGGCTTAATGCCAAACCCGAAAGTGGGTACTGTAACACCTAACGTTGCTGAAGCAGTTAAAAATGCTAAAGCTGGTCAGGTTCGTTACCGTAACGACAAAAATGGTATTATCCATACCACTATCGGTAAAGTTGACTTCAACGAAGTTCAGTTGAAAGAAAACTTAGAAGCTCTGCTGGTTGCTCTGAAAAAAGCAAAACCATCAGCAGCGAAAGGCGTTTATATCAAGAAAGTAAGCCTGTCTACCACTATGGGTGCAGGTGTTGCGGTTGATCAAGCTAGCTTAAACGCGACAGTTTAATCGTAGATTAGACTAAAGTCATAAAAGACTTTACCTTGGCGTCAAATTTGTATAGAATTTGACGCCTTGAGTTTAGCTATGTTGTATTTTATTCAAGTCAACATAACTAAATTCTCTGAATTTCGGTTGGAGTCTGGCCTATCCAGACCCCGTCCAAGACCGCAGGTGTAAGTAATTACTTAATTTTCCTGCGTAGACGGTGAGAGAGCCAATAAAGAATTATATATTCTGGATTCTACTCACCGTGTTTTAGCGCTTATACCATTGTGGTAATAAGTGATGTGAGTCCCGAGTTTGTACTCGGTTAATCCAGGAGCAAGAAGCTAATGGCACTAAATCTTCAAGACAAACAAGCGATTGTTGCTGAAGTCAGCGAAGTTGCCAAAGGTGCGCTTTCTGCAGTTGTTGCGGATTCCCGTGGCGTTACTGTAGCTAAAATGACCGAACTGCGTAAAGCATGTCGTGAAGCTGGCGTTACTGTACGTGTAGTACGTAACACTCTTCTGCGTCGTGCTGTTGAAGGTACTTCTTATGAAGTACTGAAAGATGCATTTGTTGGTCCAACCTTGATTGCATTTTCTGCTGAACATCCGGGCGCTGCTGCTCGTCTGTTCAAAGATTTCGCGAAAGCGAACCCAGCATTCGAGATTAAAGCGGCTGCCTTTGAAGGTGAGTTTATCCCAGGTTCGAACATCGATCGTCTGGCTACACTCCCAACTTACGATGAAGCAATCGCACGCCTGATGGCAACCATGAAAGAAGCCTCTGCAGGCAAATTGGTTCGCACTCTGGCTGCTCTGCGCGATCAGAAAGAAGCTGCTTAATAGCCAATTTCTTCGTTGCTTTATTTACGTATAAACTTTTTCTGAATTTTAGGAACACTTGTTATGTCTATTTCTAAAGACGATATCTTAAACGCAGTTGCTGAAATGTCTGTAATGGACGTTGTTGAACTGATCTCTATGATGGAAGAAAAATTCGGTGTATCTGCTGCTGCAGCTGTTGCTGTTGCTGCGGGTCCAGCAGAAGCTGCTGAAGAGAAAACTGAATTTGACGTTATCCTGAAAGCTATCGGCGGTAACAAAGTAGCAGTAATCAAAGCAGTACGTGGCGCTACCGGTCTTGGCCTGAAAGAAGCTAAAGACTTAGTAGAATCTGCACCAGCAGCTCTTAAAGAAGGCGTAAGCAAAGATGATGCTGAAGCTCTGAAGAAAGCTCTGGAAGAAGCAGGCGCTGAGGTTGAAGTTAAATAATTTAACTTCCCAGAGTGCAGCCTAACGGCTGATGGCTGGTGATTTTTTGGTCACCAGCCTTTTTGCGCTGTAAGGTAAGAGTCACTTTTTCACACTTTTTTGGTGTCTCATTACTTCAATATTTTTTGCTATTGACGACTTAATATACTGTGTTAGCCACTACGATCCACGTTCTCGAAAGCTCGGTAGTGATCTTGGCACAATGAAATGATTTAAGAGTAATAGCAATGAATATTCGGAAAATAGTTGTTTTCCTACCTACAAAAAAACAGTGTTTGCAGAATGTCGAGCCATCCTTAAAGTTAAGGACAGGCAGAGTGGGTCACTTTTCAGCGAGCTGAGGAACCCTATGGTTTACTCCTATACCGAGAAAAAACGTATTCGTAAGGATTTTGGTAAACGTCCACAAGTTCTGGATGTTCCCTATCTCCTTTCTATCCAACTTGACTCGTTCCAGAAGTTTATCGAGCAAGATCCTGATGGTCAAAACGGTCTGGAAGCAGCTTTCCGCTCCGTATTTCCTATCCAAAGCTACAGTGGTAACGCTGAATTACAATATGTCAGCTACCGCTTAGGCGAGCCTGTTTTTGATGTTAAAGAATGTCAGATCCGCGGTGTAACTTACTCAGCACCTTTGCGTGTAAAACTGCGTCTGGTCATTTATGAACGTGAAGCCCCAGAAGGCACCGTTAAAGACATCAAAGAACAAGAAGTCTATATGGGTGAAATCCCATTAATGACCGATAATGGTACCTTTGTTATCAATGGTACAGAGCGTGTTATCGTTTCCCAGTTACACCGTAGCCCTGGTGTGTTCTTTGATAGTGACAAAGGTAAAACACACTCTTCAGGTAAGGTACTGTATAACGCACGTATTATCCCTTATCGTGGCTCATGGTTAGACTTTGAATTCGACCCTAAAGATAACCTTTTTGTCCGTATTGACCGTCGCCGTAAATTACCTGCGACTATCATTTTACGCGCAATGAACTACAGCACCGAAGAAATCTTAGGTTTATTCTTCGAAAAAACATTGTTTGAAATCAGCAACAACAAGCTGATGATGACATTAGTGCCTGAACGTCTGCGTGGTGAAACTGCTTCATTTGATATTGAAGCAAACGGCAAAGTGTATGTCGAAAAAGGCCGTCGTATTACCGCTCGTCATATTCGTCAATTAGAAAAAGAACAAGTTGACCGCATTGAAGTACCTGTTGAATACATTGCAGGTAAAGTGGTTGCTCGTGACTATATTGATGAAGCGACAGGTGAACTGATTTGTGCTGCTAACATGGAAATCTCTTTAGATGTGTTAGCCCGCTTAAGTCAAGCTGGTCATAAAACGATTGAAACCCTGTTTACCAATGACTTAGATCATGGTGCTTATATTTCAGAAACTGTTCGCGTCGATCCTACAAACGATCGTTTAAGCGCATTAGTTGAAATCTATCGCATGATGCGTCCTGGTGAACCACCTACACGCGAAGCAGCTGAAAACTTATTTGAGAACTTATTCTTCTCTGAAGATCGTTACGATCTTTCTGCTGTTGGTCGTATGAAGTTCAACCGTTCGTTAAGCCGTGACGAAGTTGAAGGTTCTGGCATCCTGAGCCAAGAAGATATCATTGAAGTAATGAAAAAACTGATTGATATCCGTAATGGTAAAGGTGAAGTGGATGATATCGACCACTTAGGTAACCGTCGTATTCGTTCTGTTGGCGAAATGGCTGAAAACCAATTCCGTGTTGGTCTGGTGCGTGTTGAACGTGCAGTTAAAGAACGTCTGTCTTTAGGCGATCTTGATGCATTAATGCCACAAGATATGATCAACGCAAAACCGATTTCTGCTGCTGTCAAAGAATTCTTTGGTTCTAGCCAGTTATCACAGTTTATGGATCAGAATAACCCGCTATCAGAAATTACGCACAAACGTCGTATTTCTGCATTAGGCCCAGGTGGTTTGACCCGTGAACGTGCAGGCTTCGAAGTTCGAGACGTACACCCAACTCACTACGGTCGTGTGTGCCCAATCGAAACACCTGAAGGTCCAAACATCGGTCTTATCAACTCATTATCTGTTTACGCACAGACTAACGAGTACGGTTTCCTAGAAACGCCTTACCGTGTTGTTGAAAACAATGCTGTAACAGATGAAATTCATTATCTGTCTGCAATCGAAGAAGGTAACTTCATCATTGCTCAGGCTAACTCCGTATTAGACGATGATAATCACTTCGTTGAAGAATTAGTTACTTGCCGTCATAAAGGTGAGTCAAGCTTATTTAGTCGTGACCAAGTTCAGTACATGGACGTTTCAACCCAACAGGTTGTTTCTGTCGGTGCTTCACTGATCCCATTCCTTGAACACGATGACGCCAACCGTGCATTGATGGGTGCGAACATGCAACGTCAGGCTGTTCCTACACTTCGTGGTGATAAACCACTGGTAGGTACAGGTATGGAACGTGCGGTAGCGGTTGACTCCGGTGTTACTGCGGTTGCTAAACGTGGTGGTGTTGTTCAGTATGTTGATGCTTCTCGTATCGTTATCAAAGTTAACGAAGAAGAGACTTACGCTGGCGAAGCGGGCATCGATATCTACAGCTTGACTAAATACACTCGTTCTAACCAGAACACATGTATTAACCAAACTCCTTGCGTATCTTTAGGTGAACCTGTTGATCGTGGTGACGTATTAGCCGATGGTCCTTCAACAGACCTTGGTGAGTTAGCATTAGGTCAAAACATGCGCGTGGCATTTATGCCATGGAATGGTTATAACTACGAGGACTCCATCCTTGTATCTGAACGTGTTGTTCAAGAAGATCGTTTCACTACTATCCACATTCAAGAACTCGCTTGTGTTTCTCGTGATACCAAGTTAGGGCCTGAAGAGATCACCGCTGATATCCCGAACGTTGGTGAAGCTGCGTTATCTAAACTGGATGAATCAGGTATCGTTTATATCGGTGCTGAAGTGAAAGGCGGTGACATTCTAGTTGGTAAAGTAACACCTAAAGGTGAAACTCAACTGACTCCAGAAGAGAAACTGCTGCGTGCTATCTTCGGTGAAAAAGCGTCTGATGTTAAAGATTCTTCTCTGCGTGTTCCTAATGGTGTGTCTGGTACTGTTATCGACGTACAAGTCTTCACCCGTGATGGCGTAGAAAAAGATAAACGTGCATTAGAAATCGAAGAATCACAGTTACGTGAAGTTAAGAAAGACTTAACTGAAGAACTGCGTATCTTTGAAGCTGGTCTATTCGCTCGTATCCGTGGTGTTCTGATTGCTGGCGGTATTGAAGCTGAGAAATTAGATAAATTACCTCGTGAACGTTGGTTAGAGCTGGGCATTGCGGATGAAGAGAAGCAAAACCAGTTAGAACAATTAGCAGAACAGTATGATGAACTGAAAGCTGAGTTCGCGAAGAAACTGGAAGCTAAACGCCGTAAAATCACTCAAGGCGATGATTTAGCACCAGGCGTGCTGAAAATCGTTAAGGTTTACCTGGCTGTTAAACGTCAGATCCAACCTGGTGATAAGATGGCGGGTCGTCATGGTAACAAGGGTGTTATCTCTAAGATTAACCCAATTGAAGACATGCCATACGATGAAAACGGTAATCCAGTAGACCTCGTACTGAACCCGCTGGGCGTACCATCACGTATGAACATCGGTCAGATCCTTGAAACTCACTTGGGTATGGCTGCTAAAGGTATCGGTGATAAGATCAACGCGATGCTGAAACAGCAACAAGAAGTTGCTAAATTACGTGAATTTATCCAGAAAGCTTACGATCTGGGTATGGCACCTCGTCAGAAAGTTGATCTGGACACCTTCAGCGATGAAGAAGTGTTACGTCTGGCTGAAAACCTGAAAAAAGGTATGCCAACCGCAACACCAGTGTTCGATGGTGCAGAAGAAATGGAAATTAAAGAGATGCTGAAATTAGCTGATCTTCCAACTTCTGGTCAGATTACACTTTTCGATGGTCGTACAGGTGAGCAATTTGAGCGCCCAGTAACCGTTGGTTACATGTACATGCTGAAACTGAACCACTTAGTTGATGACAAGATGCACGCCCGTTCTACTGGCTCGTACAGCTTGGTTACTCAGCAACCTCTTGGTGGTAAAGCACAGTTTGGTGGACAGCGTTTCGGGGAGATGGAAGTGTGGGCACTGGAAGCATACGGTGCAGCTTATACTCTTCAAGAAATGCTTACTGTTAAGTCAGATGACGTTAACGGTCGTACCAAAATGTACAAAAACATCGTTGATGGTAACCATCAGATGGAACCAGGTATGCCAGAGTCGTTCAACGTATTGTTGAAAGAGATCCGTTCACTGGGTATCAACATCGAATTGGAAGACGAATAACGGATTCCATATAGACAGACTGCTAGAAATGGCAGTCTGTCAAACAGTGACTACACTGGTTTAAAGGGGTGAATGACAGGGGTCATTTGCCTGGCAGGTCTAACTCCGACAGGAGCCATTTCGTGAAAGACTTATTAAAGTTTCTGAAAGCGCAAACCAAGACCGAAGAGTTTGATGCGATCAAAATTGCTCTGGCATCACCTGATATGATCCGTTCATGGTCATTTGGTGAAGTTAAAAAGCCAGAAACAATTAACTACCGTACGTTCAAACCAGAACGTGACGGTCTTTTCTGCGCCCGTATTTTCGGACCAGTAAAAGATTACGAATGTTTGTGTGGTAAATACAAACGTTTAAAACACCGTGGTGTTATCTGTGAGAAGTGTGGCGTTGAAGTTACACAAACTAAAGTTCGTCGTGAACGTATGGGTCACATCGAATTAGCTTCTCCAGTTGCTCACATTTGGTTCTTGAAATCACTGCCGTCCCGTATCGGTCTGCTGCTGGATATGCCTCTGCGCGATATTGAACGTGTACTGTATTTCGAATCTTACGTTGTTGTTGAAGGCGGTATGACCAGCCTTGAACGCGGCCAAATCTTAACAGAAGAGCAATACCTCGACGCATTAGAAGAATTCGGTGACGAATTTGACGCGAAGATGGGTGCAGAAGCTGTTCAGAACTTGTTACAGAGCATGGATCTGGAACAAGAGTGTGAAACGCTGCGTGAAGAGTTAAATGAAACTAACTCTGAAACTAAACGTAAGAAACTGACTAAACGTATCAAGTTACTTGAAGCATTCATGCAATCAGGCAATAAACCTGAGTGGATGATCTTAACTGTACTGCCTGTGTTACCACCAGACTTACGTCCACTGGTTCCACTTGATGGCGGTCGTTTTGCGACTTCAGACCTGAACGATTTATATCGTCGTGTGATCAACCGTAACAACCGTTTAAAACGCCTGCTTGATTTAGCAGCACCAGACATTATCGTACGTAACGAAAAACGTATGTTACAAGAGTCTGTGGATGCGTTATTAGATAACGGTCGTCGTGGTCGTGCGATCACAGGTTCTAACAAACGTCCTCTGAAATCTTTGGCTGATATGATCAAAGGTAAACAAGGTCGTTTCCGTCAAAACCTGTTAGGTAAACGTGTTGACTATTCTGGTCGTTCTGTAATCACCGTTGGTCCATACCTGCGTCTGCATCAGTGTGGTCTGCCGAAGAAAATGGCTCTTGAATTATTCAAACCATTTATTTACGGAAAACTGGAAACCCGTGGTTTAGCGACAACAATCAAAGCCGCTAAAAAAATGGTTGAGCGCGAAGAAGCGGTTGTTTGGGATATCTTAGATGAAGTTATCCGCGAACACCCAGTAATGCTAAACCGTGCACCAACACTTCACCGTTTAGGTATTCAGGCATTTGAACCAATCCTTATCGAAGGTAAAGCTATTCAGTTACACCCACTCGTTTGTGCGGCATATAACGCCGACTTCGATGGTGACCAAATGGCGGTTCACGTACCACTGACATTAGAAGCACAGTTAGAAGCTCGTGCGCTGATGATGTCAACAAACAACATTCTGTCTCCAGCAAGTGGTGACCCAATCATCGTTCCTTCACAGGACGTTGTATTAGGTCTGTACTACATGACTCGTGACTGCATCAATGCCAAAGGTGAAGGCATGGTGTTAAGTGGTCCTAAAGAAGCTGAACGCGTTTATCGCGCAGGTTTAGCCTCTTTACACGCACGCGTTAAAGTACGTATCACTGAAGAGATCAAAGATGGCGAAGGTAACATCACCACTGAAACTAGCTTAAAAGACACAACTGTCGGCCGAGCTATTTTATGGATGATCGTACCAAAAGGCCTACCTTACGCGCTGGTTAACCAACCATTAGGTAAGAAAGCAATTTCTAAAATGCTGAATACCTGTTATCGCGTATTGGGCTTGAAGCCAACGGTTATTTTTGCTGACCAAATCATGTATACCGGTTTTGCTTACGCAGCACGTTCAGGTGCTTCAGTAGGTATCGATGACATGGTTATCCCTGCGAAAAAAGCAGAGATCATTGCAGAAGCAGAAGCAGAAGTTGCAGAAATTCAGGAACAGTTCCAATCCGGTCTGGTAACAGCGGGCGAACGTTACAACAAAGTTATCGATATTTGGGCTGCGGCGAATGAGCGCGTAGCGAAAGCGATGATGGAAAACCTGTCTACTGAAACCGTTATTAACCGTAATGGTGAAGAAGAACAACAAGTATCTTTCAACAGCATCTTTATGATGGCTGACTCCGGTGCTCGTGGTTCTGCAGCTCAGATCCGTCAGTTAGCAGGTATGCGTGGTCTGATGGCTAAGCCAGATGGCTCAATCATCGAAACACCAATCACAGCGAACTTCCGTGAAGGTCTGAACGTACTCCAGTACTTCATCTCAACCCACGGTGCTCGTAAAGGTCTTGCGGATACCGCACTGAAAACAGCAAACTCCGGTTACTTGACTCGTCGTTTAGTTGACGTTGCACAAGACTTAGTCGTTACAGAAGACGACTGTGGTACAACCGAAGGTGTTATGATGACTCCGGTTATCGAAGGTGGTGATGTTAAAGAACCACTGCGTGAACGTGTATTAGGTCGTGTGGCTGCAGAAGATATTCTGAAACCAGGTACTGCCGATATTCTTGTTCCACGTAACACCCTGTTGAACGAAAAACTGTGTGACTTGTTAGAAGAAAACTCTGTTGACAGCGTAAAAGTTCGTTCAGTTGTAACCTGTAACACAGACTTCGGTGTGTGTGCGAATTGTTATGGTCGTGACCTTGCTCGTGGTCATATCATTAACAAAGGTGAAGCTATCGGTGTTATCGCAGCACAGTCAATCGGTGAACCAGGTACACAGTTAACGATGCGTACGTTCCACATCGGTGGTGCGGCATCTCGTGCGGCAGCAGAATCTAGCATTCAAGTACGTAACAAAGGTACTCTGAAGCTGTTCAATGCGAAGTTCATTACTAATACTGCGGGTAAATTAGTTATCACCTCTCGTAACACAGAATTACGTTTAATTGACGAATTCGGTCGTACGAAAGAGAGCTACAAAGTGCCTTACGGTGCTCAATTAGCGAAAGGTGATGGCGAAGCAGTTAACGGTGGCGAAACTGTTGCTAACTGGGATCCACATACAATGCCAGTTGTGAGTGAAGTATCTGGTATCATCCGTTTTGCAGACATGGTTGATGGTCAAACTATCACACGTCAAACAGATGAATTAACAGGTCTTTCTTCACTGGTTGTTCTGGATTCAGCAGAGCGTACAGGTAGCGGTAAAGATTTACGTCCAGCATTACGCATCACTGATGCACAAGGCAATGACGTATTAATCCCGAACACTGATATGCCAGCACAGTACTTCCTGCCAGGTAAAGCGATTGTTCAGTTAGACGATGGCATTGCAATTAACGCAGGTGACACTTTAGCGCGTATTCCACAAGAATCTGGCGGTACTAAAGATATCACCGGTGGTCTGCCACGCGTTGCTGACCTGTTTGAAGCTCGTCGTCCGAAAGAGCCTGCAATCCTTGCTGAAATCAGCGGTATTGTTTCGTTCGGTAAAGAGACTAAAGGTAAACGTCGTCTAGTTATTTCTCCATTAGACGGTAGCGATGCATACGAAGAGATGATCCCTAAATGGCGTCAGCTCAACGTATTCGAGGGTGAGGTTGTGGAACGCGGTGATGTTATTTCCGATGGTCCAGAATCACCACACGACATTCTGCGCTTACGTGGTGTTCATGCGGTTACTCGCTATATCACTAACGAAGTACAGGAAGTTTACCGTTTACAAGGCGTTAAGATTAACGATAAACACATCGAAGTTATCGTTCGTCAAATGCTACGTAAAGTTACCATTGAGAACGCAGGAAGCTCTGAGTTCCTCGAAGGTGAACAGGTTGAATACGCTCGCGTTAAAGTATCAAACCGTGTTCTGGAAGATGATGGCAAAGTACCAGCAACGTATGCTCGTGACCTGTTAGGTATCACGAAAGCGTCTCTGGCAACAGAATCCTTCATCTCTGCTGCATCGTTCCAAGAAACAACTCGTGTTCTGACGGAAGCTGCGGTAGCGGGTAAACGTGATGAATTACGTGGCTTGAAAGAAAACGTTATTGTTGGTCGCTTGATCCCAGCTGGTACTGGATATGCGTATCACCAAGATCGTATGAAGCGTCGTCAATCACAATTGCCGACAGATGAAACTGAAACAACAATCAGTGCTGATGAAGCATCTGCAAACTTAGCAGAATTACTGAATGCTGGTTTCGGCGGATTAAAAGACTAAAATCTAATCTAGGTTAGATTGAAATGCCCTCCATTGTGAGGGCATTTTTTGTTTCTGTTCTACATAAGTAGGCGAAATGATGAGAGTAATAGCGAATAGTTTGATTATTCTATGTTTTATTTTTACTGGATTTGCTTCAGCAGTACCTTATGAACGAGGCATTCCAACAGAAGCTCAATGGGATTTAAAAACCCCCATCACAACACTGATGCAACTACGTCAACAAAAAACGCTATATGCGTTTGTGGGGGATAAATTGCGGCCTGTTGCAGAGCTTTGCCCTAATCAAGGTTTTTATGCATCAGTTGCGAAGGGGGATTACCACAAAATACAATTTGGAAATGCCCAAGGTTATCTTGAAGCGGGCTATCTAGAAGATGGCTATTTTGAAGATATTGCCTCAATGAAACCGGATAAAAAAACACGTTTCTTATCAGATAGCACGAAGAAAACCGATTATCCTATCTACGAATATTTAATTACGACAAAAAATACGCCCATCTATAGTGATAAAGATATTGCTAGCCCACAAATAGCGACACTCTTACCCAATTTACGTTATCCCGTGTTATCTCGCACAATAAAAGAAGATACTAATGAAAGTAAAATCAATTGGTTTGAAATCTCTTTAGGTGATCGCTTAGGTTATATTTCATCAAGGGATGTAAAACCTGATTTAGGAATACCGGTACTTACTTATCACCATATTCTTAAAGCAACGGAAAACCATAATTTTCGCCATACATCAACAACAACATCATTAACTGCCTTTACAGAGCAGATGAATTATTTAAAAGAAGCTGGATACGAAACGCTTTCGCTCAATCAAGTGGCTGGCTATTTAAATAAGAGTGTTAATTTGCCAGGCAAAGCGGTTGCATTAACATTTGATGATGGTCTGCAATCCGTTTATCGCTATGCTTATCCCCTTTTAAAAGAAAATGGTCAACGAGCAACACTATTTGTTATCTCATCACGAATAAAATCCAAAACACCTAAGTGGGCGCCTAATTCATTACAATTTATGAGTTGGCAGTCACTTAAATCGAGCCGTGATGTTTTTGATATCCAATCGCACTCCCATTTTTTACATCGTTTAGATAATAATAAAAAACCTATCATTTTTAGCCGTCAGTCCCACACGATTATATTAGATTTACAACGCTCACAACGTGTATTGCGATTATTAAACCCACATCAATATGCCTTTGCATACCCTTTCGGTGGATATAATCAAAGGGCAATTACGGCAGTCAAAGCGTCTGGTATGACATTGGCGGTGACGACTCAGCAAGGAAAAGTTCGTTTAGGTGATCCTCCTTTTGCGCTAAAACGGCTCTATGCTTTGAGTACAGATCCTATTGAGAAATTTGCCAGAATGGTGGGTAATGATGAATATGAAGTCGTTAATAAAAATATCGTTGTTGATAAATAATTAAAAATAAAATTTATAATCTTAAAAAATACCTTTGATATTTATTGAAGGTATTTTTTATTCTCCTCTAACTTATTCAGGTAAGATCAATAAATAACTTATATTTTTCAGATAATTATGATGATTTTTTAGTAAGGGAAATACATTTTTTTCTGTAAGCTGGCAGTCCAAATTCGGCATGGAGTCAGTTATGAATAAATCCATATCAATTTCTACTCATGATTCTGCATTCAAACGTTTTATGATGAATGTCAGTAATGCGAAAGATTTTTTCTTTATCCACTTACCTGAAGAATTAAAAAGCCAGTGTGATTTTTCGACTTTGCAATTACAGAATTCTTCTTTTATTGATATAAAATTACGTTCTCGTATGTCTGATATTTTATATTTGGTGAAAACCAAAGAGGGTGATGTTCCCATTTATTTACTTGTAGAACATCAATCTAGACCTGATAAAATGATAGCTTGGCGTATGATGCACTATGCATTTTGCACCATGAATCAGCATTTACAGCAAGGTTATAAGTCTTTGCCTCTCGTTGTTCCAATCTTGTTTTATCATGGAAAGAAGAAACCTTATCCTTTTCCTGTTAATTGGATGAAATGTTTTCCACTTTCTTCACTTGCTAATCAACTTTATTCTAATGACTTCTCTTTAATTGATTTGACCTCAATTGATGACGATATTTTGCTGACACATAAAAAAGCGGCAGTAATGGAAATTGCGATGAAACATGTTAATAGTTGTAAAGATATTAATAAGATTGCAATGCTGCTATCAAAAGCAATAAATCAGAAAAACTGCAGAGATGAAGACACTGTTGCTGTTGTACAATATTTATTCTCAATCATGGATGCATCAGATTTTGAATTCATCATAAATAAGATAGCTGAACAAGTAGATAACCATAGAGAGACAATTATGAATATAGCGTGGAGATTAGAAAATAAAGGATTTAAATTAGGTATAGATGAAGGGTTTGAAATAGGAAAAAATGAAGGTATCGAATTAGGAAAAACGGTAGGTATTGAAATAGGAAGAAAATCAGTGCAGTTAGAATTGGCAAAAAATTTATTAAAAGAGAATTTTGATCTTTCATTTATCGAAAGAGTATCTGGTTTAAGTATACAAGAAATTGAAGAATTGACCGTAGCATGATAATGCATAATAAATAGAATTCGATAAAAATAATAACAGTTGTTCTAATTTTTTTTCTAGTTAATTGCTAAATTCTAAAAAAATTAATATATAGCGTGTAATATCGTTATTATCTTTTTTAATTATGTTTTCTTAATTATTTTTTATTATTAATTATTTTAATAAAAACCACCCTTGTTATTTTTAATTAAATAAATTAAAGGTGGTTTTATATTATTTAAATTTTAATTAACGACCCAAGTAATTATCCCAGTCCTTCCATACAGGTTGTAATCCTCGCTCTTTTAATACGTTAATAACATCATTTACATGGCGATTATCATTAGGTGAAAACTGTTCTAACTCTTCATGACTATCAGAATATCCACCGGGTTGAGTTTTAGAACCTGCGCTAATGTTATTAATGGCTAATGGCACCGTGTTATCGCGAAAATAAGGCGATTCTCGTGTTGAAAGTGAAAGCTCCACATCCGGTGCTAAAATGCGAAAAGCACAGATAAGTTGTACTAATTCTGCTTCACTCATTACCGATGCAGGGCTAAGCCCACCAGCGCAAGGGCGTAACCGAGGAAAAGAGATAGAATAACGACTTTTCCAATAGCGTTTTTGTAAGAACAAGAGATGTTCTGCCACCATATAGCAATCGCTACGCCACTGGCTTGAAAGACCAATCAATGCACCTAATCCAATCTTATCAATGCCTGCTTGCCCTAATCTATCAGGTGTTTGCAGCCGCCAGTGAAAATCTTGTTTTTTGCCTTTTAGGTGATGAAGCTGATAAGTGGGTTCATGATAGGTTTCTTGGTAAACCATCACGCCATCAATGCCTAGTGTTTTTAATTCTGCATATTCTTCTGTTGCAAGAGGTTGTACTTCCATCATTAATAAACTGAAATGCTGTCGAATGAGAGGGATGTACTGGCGAAAATAATCCATACCCACTTTTCTTTGGTGTTCTCCAGTCACTAATAACAAGCTATCAAAACCTAACTGCCTGATACTATTACATTCGGCAACTATTTCACTTTCATTTAATGTTTTACGTTTAATGGCATTACTCATTGAAAAACCACAATAAGTACAGTCATTCGCACATAAATTAGAAAGATAAAGCGGCACATACAGTCCCACTACATTACCAAAACGTTGTCGAGTGAGTTGTTGAGCGCGTTGTGCCATTGGCTCTAAATAATGTCGCCCTGCAGGCGAAATCAGTGCCATAAAATCATCAAGTGTAAGGGAATGGCGATTTAATGCGGCTTCAACATCTGCATTAGTTTTACTATTGAGTTTTAATGTAATGTCATCCCAGTCGAGTTGTTGCCAATAATCAGAAAAAGTGTCCATTAGAATGCCTCTAAATATTGAGTTAATGGGCTAGAGGCTTGTGCTTGCATATTCACAACTGAAGTGGGTGTAGCAAGCCCTGATTGTCGAGCAAGTTCACCAGCATCAAGGGCTGCTTTAAAGGCTTGTGCCATTAGAACAGGATTTTTGGCAACCGCAATTGCGGTATTAACTAATACTGCATCAGCACCTAACTCTAAAGCTTCGAGTGCATGACTTGGTGCGCCAATACCCGCATCAACAACAACAGGAATTGAGGCTTGTTCAATGATAATTCTTAGAAAATCACGAGTCTGTAAGCCTTGATTGGAGCCAATAGGAGAACCTAAAGGCATTACAGCGGCACAGCCAACTTCTTCTAAACGACGACATAAAACAGGATCAGCACTGCAATAAGGCAAAACAACAAACCCTTCTTTAACGAGGGTTTCAGCAGCTTTAAGTGTTTCAATAGGATCGGGTAATAAATATTTGGTGTCAGGATGAATTTCTAATTTTACCCAATGGGTACCAAAGGCTTCTTTAGCTAAACGAGCTGCAAAAACCGCTTCTTGTGCTGTTTTTGCGCCCGATGTATTAGGTAATAATTTAACCCCTAATGATTTAAGTGGTGCGATTAAATCATCATTAGCATTCTTCAAATCCACCCGCTTCATTGCCATCGTTACTAATTGGCTACCCGAAGCTTTAATAGCTTCTGTCATTAGCGTTGGTGTTGCAAATTTTCCTGTACCTGTAAAAAGTCTAGATGTGAATGTTGTATCAGCAATTTTTAACATATCAGCCCCCTGCAATTGCTTGGAAGAGAAGAATAGTATCGCCATCATTAATAAAATGTGTTTCCCAATTTTCACGGGGAACAATGGTTTCATTGATAGCAAGTGCTACACCAATGGATGGTTGCTCTAACTGAATAAGGAGCTGACAGAGAGTGACAGGCATATCCAGAGAATATTGTTCGTCATTTACGGTAATGTTCATGCTACCCCTCGACAAACAGGACATGTTTTTGATGGTGTTAAATGCAAAGTACTCCAATTTTGTTTTCTACCATCGAAAAGGCGGAGTTTTCCACTTAGAGAGCAAGGTAAACCAGAAAGCAATTTAATCGCTTCAAGTGCCTGAAGTGTGCCAATTACGCCCACAACAGGGCCTAGAATTCCGGCTGTTCTGCAATTTCTTTGTGGTTCAGTCTCATCAGGATAAAGGCAGTGATAGCAACCGTGAGTAAAAGGAGGTTCAAACACCATAAGCTGACCACTAAACCCTACGGCACTGCCACTAATAAGCGGAGTTTGCTGTGCAACACAAGCACGATTAATCGCTTGGCGTGTGAGCATGTTATCGGTGCAATCTAAAACTAAATCGACCTTTTTAACTAATTTAGATAATGAATCATCATCAATACGTTGTTTATAAGAGGTAATTTTTATATCCGGATTTAGTGCATGTAGAGACTGCTTTGCGACCTCTGATTTTGCATCAGGAATATCTTGAGTACGATAAAGAATTTGACGTTGTAGATTAGAGACATGTAACTCATCATCATCCACTAAAATAAGCTCACCAATACCTGCACCAGCAAGATAAAGTGATGCGGGAGAGCCTAATCCACCAAGCCCAATAATCAGTACTTTTGCTTGTTGAAGTTTGTTTTGACCTTCTAAGCCAATATCTTCTAACATTACTTGTCGGCTATAACGCATAAAATCATTATCATTTAGCATGATGGTTTTCCTTCTACTAATTCTAATAATTTACGAGTCACTTGTTGCCAATCTGGCGCTTTTGTTATTGCACTGACCAAGGCAACGCTCCCCACACCGGTTGCAACAACATCAGGTACTCTTTCTAGTGAGATCCCACCAATAGCAACTATTGGAAAATCAGGTGTCTGCTCTACTTGATGTCTGAGTGCCTTTAAACCTTGAGGTTTAGATGGCATATCTTTTGTGGTGGTTGGAAATATATGCCCTAGCGCGATGTAAGATGGACGTAATGTTTTCGCTCTTTGTAATTCAACTTCGTCATGAGTGGAAATACCAAGGCGTAATCCTGATTGTTTAATGGCATTAAGGTCGGCAATATCGAGATCTTCTTGACCAAGATGAACACCGTAAGCGTGATGTTTAATGGCGAGTTGCCAATAATCATTGATAAACAGTCTTGCATGATACTGTTTGCCCAATTTTATCGCTTCGATGATCTCTTGTTCAACGTCGTCTGGCTGTTTATCTTTTATGCGTAATTGCAGGGTGGTAACGCCTGTTTTTAACAGGCGCTCGATCCATTCAACAGAATCAACAACAGGATAAAGCCCCAGCTTTTTTTCTGTTGATGCAAAAGGTGTGTTAGAGGATCTGTTCATTTTCAGTTACCTCAACACTGGCGATTTCTGCACTGTGGTATAACTCACTGCCATGCTCTTTAAAGGTTTGGGACATTTGTTCCATACCCGCCGCATAATCACGCACTTCTTGCGTTATTTTCATTGAGCAGAATTTAGGACCACACATCGAACAGAAATGAGCGACTTTTCCTGAAGCCTGAGGGAGCGTTTCATCGTGATATTGACGCGCGGTTTCAGGATCAAGCGCCAAGTTAAATTGGTCTTCCCATCTAAACTCAAAGCGTGCTTTCGACATTGCATTATCACGAATTTGAGCGCCGGGATGCCCTTTGGCTAAATCGGCTGCATGAGCGGCAATTTTATAAGTGATAAGACCTTGTTTCACATCTTCTTTATTAGGTAAGCCAAGGTGTTCTTTAGGGGTGACATAACAGAGCATTGCACAACCAAACCAGCCAATCATTGCCGCACCAATACCTGAGGTAAAGTGATCATAACCCGGTGCAATATCTGTAGTGAGCGGACCTAATGTATAAAATGGTGCTTCATGACAATGTTCCAATTCTTCGGTCATATTGCGGCGGATCATCTGCATTGGCACATGACCAGGACCTTCAATCATCACCTGAACATCATATTCCCAAGCAATTTTTGTCAGCTCACCTAAGGTATGTAATTCAGAAAATTGTGCTTCATCATTGGCATCTTGAATAGAACCCGGTCTTAACCCATCACCCAATGAGAGGGAAACATCATAAGCGGCACAAATTTCGCAGATTTCACGGAAATGTTCGTAGAGGAAATTTTCTTTATGATGTGATAAACACCATTTCGCCATTATCGAACCGCCACGAGACACAATACCCGTTAGACGTTT
This sequence comes from Proteus appendicitidis, assembly GCF_030271835.1. Lineage (NCBI taxonomy): Bacteria > Pseudomonadati > Pseudomonadota > Gammaproteobacteria > Enterobacterales > Morganellaceae > Proteus > Proteus appendicitidis. The sequence goes on along the minus strand of NZ_CP127389.1, from coordinate 3,732,633 downwards.
TGCTGTCATTGGCACATAACGTAACAATACACCGGCATGAATAGTAAAATAATCAACCCCTTGCTCTGCTTGCTCAAGCAAGGTATCGCGGAACATTTCCCAAGTGAGATCTTCAGCAATACCGTTAACTTTCTCCAGTGCTTGATAAATTGGAACTGTACCAATAGGAACAGGGCTATTGCGAATGATCCACTCACGCGTTTCATGAATATAACGACCTGTTGAGAGATCCATTACGGTATCCGCTCCCCAGCGTGTAGACCAAATTAGCTTTTCAACTTCTTCTTCAATCGAGGAAGTGACCGATGAGTTTCCGATATTGGCATTCACTTTGACTAGGAAATTACGACCAATAATCATTGGCTCTGATTCTGGGTGATTGATATTGGCAGGAATGATTGCGCGACCCGCTGCAACTTCTTGGCGAACAAACTCAGGGGTAATATTGTCAGGGAGATGAGCGCCAAAGCTAAATCCTGCGTGCTGTTGGCGTAAAACTTTGCTACGAATTCTCTCTCGCCCCATATTTTCACGAATAGCAATAAACTCCATTTCAGGCGTAATAATGCCTTGGCGAGCATAATGTAATTGCGTCACTCTTTTGCCATTTAACGCTTTTTTCGGCTTTGGTTTTAAGGGGAAACGTAGATGTTCTAATCCAGCATCAGAAAGGCGCTGTTGGGTGAAATCCGAACTTAAAAGTGAAAGCGTTTCGGTATCATTGCGCTCATCAATCCATGGTTGGCGTATTTTTTTTAATCCAAGATTAACGTCAAGTTGAGAAGCCGGATCGCCATAAGGACCTGATGTGTCATACACAGGTACAGGTTCATTATCTTCAAAAACAGGGGAGTCTTTAGAGCCTCCGACTAGCGTTTTATCAAGTTGGATCTCACGCATTGGTACTTGAATGTCAGTACGTGATCCTTCAAGGTAAATACGGTTTGAATTTGGGAAACTTACGCCTTGAATAGTGCTAATAAACTCTTGAGCTGCATCACGCTGCTCTTTTCGTGGACGCTGTTTATTGTTTGTTGGTGAAATATCTTTAACGGATATAGTTTGATTTTGGGACATAGCATTTCCTAATAAATATCATGCAGGCGGTAGCCTGTCGGGTGAATATTGAGAAAAATGCTTGTCTGGAGGTCGCAGGGAGTATCGACAGATAGGTGTATATAGATGTGTAAAAAATATACGCAATGAAGCTATCAAAAGGTCGAATCACTCTTGTTCCCTTCGCGGGTATTAACCCGATCAGGTTCCGCGGATCCCGAATTAACGGTCTCAGCCTGTGTTTATAATAGCCTTATAAACACTAGGCACTCCGACAAGAAGATGTCCAGTATATGAAAGATTTTAAAAACTACAAGTCCGACATGGGTTATTTATTTAACGCCCAGTGTTGCTGTTCCCATGCTTTTTCATCTGCAGTTTGTACTAATTTGGGGTCGGCATTAACCGCTATAACATGATTGGCTTGGTAACATAAAGGGAGGTCATTGGATGAATCCGTATAGAAATAAATATAAATATTATTTATGTTATTGGCTTTTTTCCATTGATTTAAACGCTCAACTTTTCCTTCTCGAAATGTAGGAATACCTTCAATCAATCCAGTGTAATGATTGTCCTTAATTTGCATATCAATGCCCATTGAAATATCCGCATTGAGTTGCTTTGCAATCACATGAACTAAAAAAGACATTGTTGCTGAAATAATCATAACGGGAATATTTTGTTGTCGATATTGTGTAATTATTGATATTCCTTGTGGATAAAGCAGAGGTTGAATTTTTGTTTTAGTGAAGTCATTAACCCAATGATTTATCTTATTTATATCGTAATGTTTAAAGTAAGCTAAATGTTGAAAAAGATATTGGTTTATATCTAGTTTTTCAGCGTAATAGTCTGCGATCATTTGCTCATCTAGTTTTAAAAAATGAGGATCTGTGACTATTTTTTTATCCCACAAATAGTTTGTCCATAAGCGACTAGAGTCGCCAGCTAAAAGCGTTTCATCTAGATCAAAAATAGCAATCTTGTTTTTTGTTTTATCTGTCATTCTAAGGGTTCTTATTATTAATGGAATTTATGTTTATATTTTAAGAATGTTAATGAATTATAGAAGATAGTCATAATTCATTGAGTGCTTCTTGCTAAAGAGAGTATCCTTTATTCTATATCATTATTTTGGATAAAATGGTCGTTATGCATTTATATACATTAACAGGCTCCGAAAAAGGCTGGTGGACAGTCAGTCTTGGTGGGCGAGTATGGTTACCTAAAGGTGAACTGCCGTTTGGTTTAGCTAAAGATTGGGATCTCATTGGTCAGCACGCTAAAATTGTGGGGGAATGGCAAGGTGAAACAGTTTGGCTTATTCATGGAAAAATGGATAACGACATGTGCTCACCAAGACTTATCGCTTCACAAGATGAAAATTTATTTAAATTAGTCGGTCGTGGTGTCCAACTGGCTGAATTTTATCGTTCTCACCGTTTTTGTGGTTATTGTGGTTCTAAAATGCGCCATAGTGAGAGTGAATGGGCATGTTTATGCGATAATTGTCATGAACGTTATTATCCACAAATTGCTCCTTGTATTATTGTCGGTATTCGCCATGAAGATAAAATCTTATTAGCACATCATGTTAGACATAAACATTCACCGCTTTACACGGTACTCGCTGGTTTTGTTGAAGTTGGTGAAACACTAGAAGAAGCCGTGGCTCGTGAAGTGTTTGAAGAGAGCAATATTCGTATTCGCAATATTCGCTATGTATCATCTCAGCCTTGGCCGTTTCCTCATTCCTTAATGATGGGCTTTTTAGCTGATTATGATGGTGGCGAGCTACAACATGATCCTTCTGAATTAATGAGTGCGGGTTGGTATCGTTACGATCAATTACCTCAGATCCCACCACCTGATACTATTGCTCGACGCTTGATAGAAGACACGATAGCGAATATTAGACAAGATAAAGAAAAGAACTAAATAAAGACGCTGTCTGCCAACAGTTATTTTTCTAGCATGTTACAATGCATGCTATTTTGCGGCCCTATTACTGTTAATGGAGTTAGTCATGAGTGAGTTGAAAAACGACCGCTATTTACGTGCGCTGTTGCGCCAACCTGTTGATGTCACCCCTGTTTGGATGATGCGTCAGGCAGGCAGATATCTTCCTGAATACAAGGAAACACGGGCACAGGCGGGAGATTTCATCTCATTGTGCAAAAATACAGAACTAGCATGTGAAGTGACATTACAGCCTTTAAGACGTTTCCCTTTAGATGCCGCTATTTTATTTTCTGATATTTTAACTATTCCTGATGCAATGGGGCTAGGTCTTTACTTTGAAACAGGTGAAGGTCCTCGTTTTAAATCACCCATAAATAGTCTTGATGACATTAAAAAATTGCCTATTCCTGATCCTGAAGATGAACTGGGATATGTGATGAATGCAGTACGCGCTATTCGTCATGCATTGCAAGGTAGTGTGCCATTAATTGGTTTTTCAGGAAGCCCTTGGACATTGGCAACCTATATGGTTGAAGGTGGAAGTAGTAAGGCCTTCACAAAAATTAAAAAAATGATGTATTCAGAGCCTCAAGCACTACATCTATTACTGGATAAACTGGCAGATAGCGTTATTCTTTATTTGAATGCTCAAATTAAAGCGGGCGCACAATCTATCATGATCTTTGATACATGGGGTGGTGTGCTAACGGGGCGTGATTACCAACTCTTCTCATTACACTATATGCATAAGATTGTTGATGGTCTTATTCGTGAATATGATGGAAGAAAAGTACCAGTCACTTTATTTACTAAAGGTGGTGGCCGCTGGTTAGAAGCGATGGCGGCGACAGGTTGCGATGCATTAGGACTTGATTGGACTATTGATATTGAAGATGCACGCCGTCGAGTTGGGGATAAAGTTGCGCTACAAGGTAATATGGATCCTTCTATGCTGTATGCACCACCTACCAGAATAGAACAAGAAGTCGAAACTATTCTTGCTGGATTTGGTAAAGGCAACGGTCATGTCTTTAATCTTGGGCACGGTATTCATCAAGATGTTCCACCTGAACATGCTGGAGCATTCATTGATGCGGTTCACCGTTTATCGAAGCCTTATCATCAGGATAATGATTAATACCCAACAATTACGTCAAGAGCAGACAGAAAAAGCTCAACAGATTATTTTAACAGACCAATTTACAGCACCAACTTATATAGCCGGTGCTGATGTTGGTTTTGAAGACGGTGGCGCGGTCACTCGCGCCGCCATCGTGATTATGCATTACCCTTCTTTTGACATTCTTGAATACCAAATCGCGCGAATTCCTACAACACTTCCTTATATCCCAGGTTTGCTTTCATTTAGAGAGTGCCCAGCGCTCATGGCTGCGTGGCAATTAATCAAACAGAAGCCTTCTCTTATTTTTGTCGATGGGCAAGGTATTGCTCATCCTAGAAGGCTTGGTGTTGCAAGTCATTTTGGTTTATTAGTGGATACACCGACTATTGGCGTGGCAAAAAGTCGTTTATGTGGCATTGATAAATCCGTTAATGAAGAGATGGGAAGCAAGGAGCCGTTAATGGATAAGAATGAGCAAATAGGATGGATTTATCGCAGTAAGAAAAAATGCAAACCCCTGTATATTTCTCCGGGTCATAAAGTGAGTATGGAAGGTACTTTACAGTGGGTTGAGCTGTGTATGAAGGGGTATCGATTGCCAGAACCAACGCGTTGGGCTGACGGTATTGCTTCAAATAGGCGATTATTTGAGCAGTTGAATAAGAATAAGCTCTAAATGACCGGGAAATATGTGGATATTTTTAATTTTCAGGTAAACTGCGCCTAAGTTAAGAAAATGAGTAATCACGAATGTTGAAGAACCCAATCCATTTACGTTTAGAAAAGCTAGAAGCTTGGCAACACCTGACGTTTATGGCATGCCTGTGTGAGAGAATGTACCCAAATTATCAGGTATTTTGTCGTGAAACAGGTTTTACCGATCCAATGCTTTATCGCCGTATTCTCGATCTGGTTTGGGAAACTTTAACGGTGAAAGATGCAAAGGTTAATTTTGATTCTCAATTAGAGAAATTAGAAGAAGCTATTCCTGATGCATCTCAGTTCGAGATTTATGGTGTCTATCCTGCGATTGACGCCTGTGTTGCACTTAGTGAAATTGTTCACTCTCGTTTAAGCGGTGAATCGTTAAGTCACGCTATTGAAGTGAGTAAATTATCAGTAGGGACAGTTGCTTCACTTGAAATGACACAAGCAGAAAGAGAAATGAGTGAAGAAGAACTTAGATCTCTACCTGCTGTTATTGAAGAGTTCGATATCCAATGGGAAATTTACCGTCTACTTGTAGAATGTGAAGAAAGAGATGTCGAACTGATCAAAGGTCTACGTGCAGACCTTCGTGAAGCTGGAATGAGCAATATCGGTATAGAATTAACGCACTAAATCAGAAAAACGTGATTTAGTGCTTGAAAAGCGACGTTTAAAGACTTCACATCACCCCCGTGTATGTTCTACATTGGGTACGAAAAGAAGTGGCTCAGGTGTTTTACTTAATTTATCCTCTTAAAAAGATAAGTTAAGTTTTTTCACCAGATGTTTTTCAAACGATAAAACATACTTTAAGGACTATTTTATGAACAAAGCTGAATTAACCGAATCAGTTGCTGAAAAAGCGGATCTGACAAAAACTCAAGCAAAAGCTGCTATTGAAGCGTTTATCGATTCAGTAACAGGCGCTCTGAAAGAAGGCGATTCTGTACAGTTAGTTGGTTTCGGTACATTCAAGGTGAATCACCGTGCAGAGCGTACTGGTCGTAACCCTCAAACTGGTAAAGAAATTAAAATTGCAGCAGCTAACGTTCCTGCATTTACTGCCGGTAAGGCACTGAAAGACGCAGTAAAATAATTCCTTTGAACGGAATGAACAATAGAGGGGGATTTACTCCCCTTTTGTTGAAACGACAGGGGCTGTTAGCAATAGGATCTGCTTTTTTGCTCAGCGCCTGCTCCTCTACTGTGCAACTACCTGAATTTTCTGCAACAGGTTATATCGCGGATGAAGGTGTTGTGCGACTATGGCGTTTAAATAATACAGCGTCAGAACCTCAAGTGATCATGAGCGTTTATAGCTTTTATAAAAAGCCAGAAACTATCATCACATTCTATGAGTATCGCCAAAATAAGCTTTGGCAAGTCCGCTCTGAAGTTATCAATCCTAACGATCCATCATCTTGGCACCTTCGTTTAAATAAACGAGGTGAAGTTATTTTCATGCAACAAGAAAGCCATAAGCAAAAACGAGCATTAACAGAAGATGAACGTTTAAGAATGGTATTTGCTGCAAGTAAAGAGCGTGAAATTAGCGAAGCGCTTACTATCGGGAAAGTAAATTTAGTACAGGGTGTCTGGTATCAAAATACAATGACAACATGTGCTGGCGAGAAGGTGAGTGTTTCATTTGAAGGTCCTGAACAACGCTGGTTAAAAACAAGATCGCGCAATTCAAATAAGCCTTCTTATGTTGCTTGGCTTGATTCACCAGAAGGTAAGCAATTACTTATGGTTGCAGAACACGATTTTTGTAAATGGGAACCAACAAAAGAGAGCTTGTGATCACTCCCTTTTGCCGTTGTTAATTTATTTCTTTAAGCGAGCAATCGCTCGATAGCCGATATCATGGCGATAAAAACTACCATCCCAATGAATACCTTTCGCTAAAGCATAAGCATTTTTTTGAGCTTGTTCGATATCATCACCTAATGCAGTTGCACAGAGTACCCGCCCACCGGCAGTGATGACCTCGCCTTTCTCATTGAGTGTTGTTCCAGCTTGAAATACTTTGGCCGTTGTTGACGATGTTGGTGTTAAGCCTTCGATAACATCACCTTGACGATAATCCGCAGGATAGCCGCCAGCTGCAATCACAATCCCTAAAGCCGGACGAGGGTCCCAATGGGGATTTTTATCTTTTAAATTACCGTTTGCTCCAGCTAAACAAAGCTCTACTAAGTCAGATTGCATACGCATCATAATAGGTTGAGTTTCTGGATCACCAAAACGACAGTTAAACTCAATAACCTTAGCAACACCTTGTTTATCAATCATCAGCCCAGCATAAAGGAAACCTTGGTAGCGATGTCCTTCAGAAGCCATTCCTTTTACTGTTGGATAAATGATCCTTTCCATTACTTGCTGGTGGATTTTTGGTGTAACAACAGGTGCTGGCGAATATGCACCCATTCCCCCAGTATTAGGACCTGTATCGCCATCGCCGACACGCTTATGATCTTGGCTTGTTGCCATTGGAATAACGTGTTCACCATCAACGATGACAATAAAGCTAGCTTCTTCACCATCAAGATATTCTTCGATAACAATACGATGCCCTGCATCACCAAAAACATTGCCAGCCAGCATATCTTTAATTGCAGCTTCAGCCTCAGCTTGTGTCATTGCAACAATAACGCCTTTACCTGCTGCTAAACCGTCTGCTTTGATAACAATGGGTGCGCCCACTTTATTGAGGTACTCAAGTGCAGGTGCTATTTCTGTAAAATTTTGATAATCCGCAGTTGGAATTTTATGACGAGCTAAAAAATCTTTTGTGAAGGCTTTCGAACCCTCTAATTGAGCGGCACCTTTTGTTGGGCCAAAAATGGTCAGCCCCGCTGCTTTAAAGGCATCAACAACACCAATAACAAGTGGGGCTTCAGGGCCAACAATCGTTAAATCAATATTATTTTCTAGCGCAAAGGCAACTAATGCAGGAATATCCGTTGCACTGATTGCAACATTTTGTACGCCTTGCTCTAACGCTGTTCCAGCATTACCCGGTGCAACAAAGACTTGTGTAGTAAGCGGTGATTGAACCGCTTTCCAAGCTAAAGCATGTTCACGACCGCCATTACCAATAATCAAAATCTTCATATCAATACCCTATTAATGACGGAAGTGGCGCATATTGGTGAATATCATTGCGATGTTATGTTCATTTGCAGCTGCAATCACTTCATCATCACGAATTGAGCCACCAGGTTGAATAACACAAGTCACACCAGCAAGTGCGGCTGCATCAATACCATCTCGAAATGGGAAGAATGCATCTGATGCCATTGCACAGCCTGCAACTTCTAAACCTTCATCAGCGGCTTTAATACCCGCAATTTTGGCAGAATACACACGGCTCATTTGTCCTGCGCCAATACCGACGGTCATATCGTTTTTAGCGTAAACAATAGCATTTGATTTTACAAATTTTGCGACTTTCCAGCAAAACAGTGCATCTTTAAGTTCACGTTCACTTGGTTGACGCTGAGTAACCACTCTTAAGTTTTCTTCTTTTACCATACCCAAGTCACGATCTTGAACTAACAGCCCACCATTAACACGTTTGAAATCTAACGCTGGTTTAGCTTCTTGCCATTGACCGCAAGCTAATACACGAACATTTGGTTTTGTTTCTAAAATTGCTAGTGCATCTTCATTAATAGAAGGAGCGATGATCACTTCGACAAATTGACGTTCAATGATTGCACTTGCTGTTTTTGCATCTAATGGACGATTAAATGCGATAATGCCACCAAATGCAGAAGTTGGATCGGTTTTAAATGCGTTGTCATATGCTTGTGTGAGAGTGTTCGCAATTGCAACGCCACACGGGTTTGCATGTTTCACAATAACACAAGCAGGCTCGGAGAATGATTTCACACATTCTAACGCTGCATCAGTATCTGCAATGTTATTATAAGAAAGCGCTTTGCCTTGTAATTGGTTTGCAGTGGCAATAGACGCTTCTTCTATATTCTCTTCTATATAGAAAGCGGCTTGCTGATGAGCATTCTCACCATAACGCATATCTTGTTTCTTTATATAGTTCAGATTTAAGGTACGAGGGAAAGTGCCTGATGGTTGTGAAGTATCACCATAATAAGGTGCAACCTTTTGACCAAAGTAGTTAGCAATCATTCCGTCGTAAGCCGCTGTATGTTCAAAAGCTTTAATCGCCAAATCAAAGCGTGTATCTAAAGTAAGGCTATTCTCGTGATTATCCATTTCTTCAATCACTCTTTCATAGTCATTACTATTTACTACAATCGTCACATCCTTATGATTCTTCGCGGCAGAGCGAACCATGGTTGGTCCACCAATATCGATATTCTCCACAGCATCTGCTAATGAGCAATCTGGGCGAGCGACTGTTTTAGCGAAAGGATAAAGATTTACGACGACCATATCGATAGGACGAATTTCATGTTCTTCCATAATTGCATCGTCTTGCCCACGACGACCTAAAATTCCACCATGTACTTTAGGGTGCAGCGTTTTCACTCTGCCATCCATCATTTCTGGGAAACCTGTGTAATCGGAGACTTCAATAACCGGTAAGCCAGCTTCTGCTAATAGACGTGCGGTTCCGCCTGTCGATAAGAGTTCTACTTCTCTTTCAACAAGTGCTTTAGCAAATTCTAAAATACCTGCTTTATCAGACACACTTAAAAGTGCACGGCGGATAGGACGAAGATGTTGCATGAGTTTTATCCCTTGGGTTTGGTATAACGGTAGTAATGGTAGAGTTAAATCACATTAATACAGTGAAATTGTGTTTGCTTAACTAACATTTCAGAAGATGGACACAAAATCAATCTTACTTAATCGACCGTCATAATAGCGCAAACGTTTGCGTTTGACATGCTAATTTTATGTAAAAAGGCAGTCTGTGGATAAAATTGTTGATAAGTGCGTATAAGTGGGCGTTTTGCTGTGGAATTAAGCAAACGATTTTTTTTCTTAAAAAAACTATTGCCAGCCTCAGAAAACTCCCTATAATGCGTCCTCGTTGTCACGGCAAACCACGCTAAGTGAGTTAGCCGAGAGAACGAAGAAAAAAGTGAAAAGCCTTGAAAATAAACGCTTGACACTGAATGAGGAAGATGTAGAATGCACCTCCTCGCAACAACGCAGAAGACCGGAAACGGCAGCGAAAGTTGCACCGCTCTTTAACAAATTATCAGACAATCTGTGTGGGCACTCGCAGAGACGATATCTTCTAAAATATTAGATGTATCAAGTCTTGAAGAGTGAACAACAAAAGTAAATTCATTTATGAATAGCTAAGTTTTCGATTTCTTTGAGCATCAAACACTTTTAATTGAAGAGTTTGATCATGGCTCAGATTGAACGCTGGCGGCAGGCCTAACACATGCAAGTCGAGCGGTAACAGGAGAAAGCTTGCTTTCTTGCTGACGAGCGGCGGACGGGTGAGTAATGTATGGGGATCTGCCCGATAGAGGGGGATAACTACTGGAAACGGTAGCTAATACCGCATGACGTCTACGGACCAAAGCAGGGGCTCTTCGGACCTTGCGCTATCGGATGAACCCATATGGGATTAGCTAGTAGGTGAGGTAATGGCTCACCTAGGCGACGATCTCTAGCTGGTCTGAGAGGATGATCAGCCACACTGGGACTGAGACACGGCCCAGACTCCTACGGGAGGCAGCAGTGGGGAATATTGCACAATGGGCGCAAGCCTGATGCAGCCATGCCGCGTGTATGAAGAAGGCCTTAGGGTTGTAAAGTACTTTCAGCGGGGAGGAAGGTGATAAAGTTAATACCTTTGTCAATTGACGTTACCCGCAGAAGAAGCACCGGCTAACTCCGTGCCAGCAGCCGCGGTAATACGGAGGGTGCAAGCGTTAATCGGAATTACTGGGCGTAAAGCGCACGCAGGCGGTCAATTAAGTCAGATGTGAAAGCCCCGAGCTTAACTTGGGAATTGCATCTGAAACTGGTTGGCTAGAGTCTTGTAGAGGGGGGTAGAATTCCACGTGTAGCGGTGAAATGCGTAGAGATGTGGAGGAATACCGGTGGCGAAGGCGGCCCCCTGGACAAAGACTGACGCTCAGGTGCGAAAGCGTGGGGAGCAAACAGGATTAGATACCCTGGTAGTCCACGCTGTAAACGATGTCGATTTAGAGGTTGTGGTCTTGAACCGTGGCTTCTGGAGCTAACGCGTTAAATCGACCGCCTGGGGAGTACGGCCGCAAGGTTAAAACTCAAATGAATTGACGGGGGCCCGCACAAGCGGTGGAGCATGTGGTTTAATTCGATGCAACGCGAAGAACCTTACCTACTCTTGACATCCAGAGAATCCTTTAGAGATAGAGGAGTGCCTTCGGGAACTCTGAGACAGGTGCTGCATGGCTGTCGTCAGCTCGTGTTGTGAAATGTTGGGTTAAGTCCCGCAACGAGCGCAACCCTTATCCTTTGTTGCCAGCACGTAATGGCGGGAACTCAAAGGAGACTGCCGGTGATAAACCGGAGGAAGGTGGGGATGACGTCAAGTCATCATGGCCCTTACGAGTAGGGCTACACACGTGCTACAATGGCAGATACAAAGAGAAGCGACCTCGCGAGAGCAAGCGGAACTCATAAAGTCTGTCGTAGTCCGGATTGGAGTCTGCAACTCGACTCCATGAAGTCGGAATCGCTAGTAATCGTAGATCAGAATGCTACGGTGAATACGTTCCCGGGCCTTGTACACACCGCCCGTCACACCATGGGAGTGGGTTGCAAAAGAAGTAGGTAGCTTAACCTTCGGGAGGGCGCTTACCACTTTGTGATTCATGACTGGGGTGAAGTCGTAACAAGGTAACCGTAGGGGAACCTGCGGTTGGATCACCTCCTTACCTAAGAGATACGTGTTATGTGCAGTGCTCACACAGATTGTCTGATGAAGAACGAGCAGAAATACCGGTATAGGCTTGTAGCTCAGGTGGTTAGAGCGCACCCCTGATAAGGGTGAGGTCGGTGGTTCAAGTCCACTCAGGCCTACCAAATCGTATTGATACTGCGTTATGAAGCAACTCGTTTACTTAAAGTAAACTTCGTTACTCCATGCCTTGTCTCACTACGATTAGCTCTCTTCTTAATTAAAGGAACATTTCCGATAAGAGAGAATGCTGAGTAACAAAAAACGGTATTAAGAATGCATTATGGGGCTATAGCTCAGCTGGGAGAGCGCCTGCCTTGCACGCAGGAGGTCAGCGGTTCGATCCCGCTTAGCTCCACCATAATCTCTTGAATAAAAAATAATAATTCAGAGTATATTAGCAATAGTATACTGCGAATTATTTTGCTCTTTAACAATCTGGAACAAGCTGAAAAATTGAAAACAAATCAATATATCACCGAGGTATATTGATGAGTCTCTCAAAATCTCAAACTTTGAATGTGTTTTTGACATCAAAGTGGGATGAGCGAGCAATTTACAGTTCGAGGCGGCCAGCGCACAGCAAGCGGAACATACTAAAGTATGTGAGCATTGCGAGCACTGCCCAACGATGAAATGTAATCTGCGCAGCCATCACCACCAAGAGAGTCATCGAAAAAGACACCTTCGGGTTGTGAGGTTAAGCGAATAAGCGTACACGGTGGATGCCTAGGCAATCAGAGGCGATGAAGGACGTGCTAATCTGCGATAAGCGTCGGTAAGGTGATATGAACCGTTATACCCGACGATTTCCGAATGGGGAAACCCAATATCCAATGGATATTATCATTAACTGAATACATAGGTTAATGAAGCGAACCGGGAGAACTGAAACATCTCAGTACCCCGAGGAAAAGAAATCAACCGAGATTCCCCTAGTAGCGGCGAGCGAACGGGGAACAGCCCAGAGTCTTAATCAACAGCAGCATCAGGAGAACGGTCTGGAAAGTCCGGCAGTAAAGGGTGATAGCCCCGTATCTGAAGATGCTGTTATTGTGAACTCGACGAGTAGGGCGGGACACGTGTTATCCTGTCTGAATATGGGGGGACCATCCTCCAAGGCTAAATACTCCTGATTGACCGATAGTGAACCAGTACCGTGAGGGAAAGGCGAAAAGAACCCCGGCGAGGGGAGTGAAAAAGAACCTGAAACCGTGTACGTACAAGCAGTAGGAGCCTCTTCGTGAGGTGACTGCGTACCTTTTGTATAATGGGTCAGCGACTTATATTCTGTAGCAAGGTTAACCGTATAGGGGAGCCGTAGGGAAACCGAGTCTTAACTGGGCGAATGAGTTGCAGGGTATAGACCCGAAACCCGGTGATCTATCCATGGGCAGGTTGAAGGTTGGGTAACACTAACTGGAGGACCGAACCGACTAATGTTGAAAAATTAGCGGATGACTTGTGGATGGGGGTGAAAGGCCAATCAAACCGGGAGATAGCTGGTTCTCCCCGAAAGCTATTTAGGTAGCGCCTCGTGAACTCATCTTCGGGGGTAGAGCACTGTTTCGACTAGGGGGTCATCCCGACTTACCAACTCGATGCAAACTGCGAATACCGAAGAATGTTATCACGGGAGACACACGGCGGGTGCTAACGTCCGTCGTGAAGAGGGAAACAACCCAGACCGCCAGCTAAGGTCCCAAAGTCATGGTTAAGTGGGAAACGAAGTGGGAAGGCTCAGACAGCCAGGATGTTGGCTTAGAAGCAGCCATCATTTAAAGAAAGCGTAATAGCTCACTGGTCGAGTCGGCCCGCGCGGAAGATGTAACGGGGCTAAACCATGCACCGAAGCTGCGGCAGCGACACTATGTGTTGTTGGGTAGGGGAGCGTTCTGTAAGCCTGCGAAGGTGTACTGTGAGGTATGCTGGAGGTATCAGAAGTGCGAATGCTGACATAAGTAACGATAATGCGGGTGAAAAACCCGCACGCCGGAAGACCAAGGGTTCCTGTCCAACGTTAATCGGGGCAGGGTGAGTCGACCCCTAAGGCGAGGCTGAAAAGCGTAGTCGATGGGAAACGGGTTAATATTCCCGTACTGGTGGTAACTGCGATGGGGGAACGGAGAAGGCTAGGTTGTCCGGGCGACGGTCGTCCCGGTTCAAGCATGTAGGCAGAGTGATTAGGCAAATCCGGTCACTTAATGCTGAGGTGTGATGACGAGCCACTAAGGTGGTGAAGCAATTGATGCCCTGCTTCCAGGAAAAGCCTCTAAGCTTCAGGTTACCAACAATCGTACCCCAAACCGACACAGGTGGTCAGGTAGAGAATACTCAGGCGCTTGAGAGAACTCGGGTGAAGGAACTAGGCAAAATGGTGCCGTAACTTCGGGAGAAGGCACGCTGGCGGTAAGTGAAGTCCCTCGCGGACGGAGCCGAAGCCAGTCGAAGATACCAGCTGGCTGCAACTGTTTATTAAAAACACAGCACTGTGCAAACACGAAAGTGGACGTATACGGTGTGACGCCTGCCCGGTGCTGGAAGGTTAATTGATGGGGTTATCCTTAGGGAGAAGCTCTTGATCGAAGCCCCAGTAAACGGCGGCCGTAACTATAACGGTCCTAAGGTAGCGAAATTCCTTGTCGGGTAAGTTCCGACCTGCACGAATGGCGTAATGATGGCCAGGCTGTCTCCACCCGAGACTCAGTGAAATTGAACTCGCTGTGAAGATGCAGTGTACCCGCGGCAAGACGGAAAGACCCCGTGAACCTTTACTATAGCTTGACACTGAACATTGAGCCTTGATGTGTAGGATAGGTGGGAGACTATGAAGTGTGGACGCCAGTCTGCATGGAGTCAACCTTGAAATACCACCCTTTAACGTTTGATGTTCTAACCTAGGTCCATAATCTGGATCGGGGACCGTGTCTGGTGGGTAGTTTGACTGGGGCGGTCTCCTCCTAAAGAGTAACGGAGGAGCACGAAGGTTGGCTAAGCATGGTCGGACATCATGCGGTTAGTGCAAAGGCATAAGCCAGCTTGACTGTGAGAGTGACGGCTCGAGCAGGTACGAAAGTAGGTCTTAGTGATCCGGTGGTTCTGAATGGAAGGGCCATCGCTCAACGGATAAAAGGTACTCCGGGGATAACAGGCTGATACCGCCCAAGAGTTCATATCGACGGCGGTGTTTGGCACCTCGATGTCGGCTCATCACATCCTGGGGCTGAAGTAGGTCCCAAGGGTATGGCTGTTCGCCATTTAAAGTGGTACGCGAGCTGGGTTTAGAACGTCGTGAGACAGTTCGGTCCCTATCTGCCGTGGGCGTTGGAAGATTGAGAGGGGTTGCTCCTAGTACGAGAGGACCGGAGTGAACGCACCACTGGTGTTCGGGTTGTCATGCCAATGGCATTGCCCGGTAGCTAAGTGCGGAAGAGATAACCGCTGAAAGCATCTAAGCGGGAAACTTGCCTCGAGATGAGTCTTCCCTGTCACCTAGAGTGACCTAAAGGAACGTTTAAGACTAAGACGTTGATAGGCTGGGTGTGTAAGCGTAGCGATACGTTGAGCTAACCAGTACTAATGAACCGTGAGGCTTAACCTGACAACACCGAAGGTGTTTTGTCTGAGAGACGACAGTAGATGAAGTAAGCTTGTTTAAGATTGAAATTGCTGGTTACTGAGGAAGAAACAACAGTAACGGGTAATAAAACCGAATTTGCTTGGCGGCCATAGCGCAGCGGACCCACCTGAATCCATGCCGAACTCAGAAGTGAAACGTTGTAGCGCCGATGGTAGTGTGGGGTCTCCCCATGTGAGAGTAGGGAACTGCCAGGCATTAAATAAGACGAGAAAGCCAACCCAATGGGTTGGCTTTTTTGCGTTTGGGGTTTTTAAAAGATCAAAAGAATGAGCAAGTTATTTTATATTTAGGTTATTAATAAGATAATTGCTAAATAATGCCTTGGCTCCAACGAGAAAATTGCTCAATCCCCATTCGATTTAATATATAACGAAACCAAGCACTGTAATTTTGTGGGTTTTCTTCGGTATCTTGATAGAGTGTATCTAAAGAAATCCAACGATAATTCATCACTTCATCTGGATTGCTATGTGGTAATTCGTTACTAAATCCAAGAAATAGGTGATCAAATTCATGCTCTATCAGATCATCTGTCACTTTTTCGTTATACAGAATAGTTCCAATAGGTTGCATATCACATTTCATGCCTAATTCTTCATTTAAACGACGATGAATAGCATCTGAAAGTAATTCGTTTGGAAGCGGGTGACTACAACATGTATTTGCCCATAAACCACCAGAGTGATATTTAGAAATTGCACGTTGTTGAATGAGTAATTGCTGTTTTGAATTAAAAATAAATATTGAAAAGGCTCGATGCAAGGCGCCTACAATATGAGCTTCAAGCTTTGGCATTGTTCCCAGCTCATTATCATTTTTATCTACGAGAATAACAGCGTCTTCCACAAGAAATCACCTTAATAAAATAATACATTGTTATAGCGCGAATATAACATGACTGTATATCAAATAACGATTTATTGTGTTGTTCTTTTTATGGCATCACATTGCGATGCCATAAAATAAAAGGAAAGAAAGATCTAAGGGGTATAATATTGAACACCAATCTTAATAAGTTCTCTACCTTGTGATTTGCGATGCTTATTTGTATCTCTTAATGAATAAATACATCCACAATACTCTTGTTGGTAGAATTGTTCACGCTTACTTATTTCGATCATCCTGGCAGAGCCACCTTTTTTACGCCAATTATAATCCCAATAAATCATATTAGGATAAGGCGCTACAGCCCTTTCTCCACAACCGTTTATTTGTTTCATGTCTTTCCATCGGGAGATCCCAAGTGAACTTGAAATAATGGAAAAGCCATTCTCAGCCGCATAAAGAGCGGTTCTTTCAAAACGCATATCAAAACACATTGTGCATCGAATACCTCGTTCGGGTTCTTTCTCCATACCTTTTGCTCTTTCAAACCAATTATCAGTATCATAATCAGCATCAACAAAAGGAATATTATGTTTTTTAGCGAAACGAATATTCTCTTCCTTACGAATCAAATACTCTTTTTGAGGATGGATATTGGGATTATAGAAAAAAATAGTGTAATCAATACCTGAAGCTTGTAATGCTTCCATGACTTCACCAGAACAAGGAGCACAGCAAGAATGTAGTAAAAGCTTATTTTGATTTGCAGGTAATGTGAGCTTTTCTCGAATAAGAGCCATAGATGATCCTAAATAACATTATTTAGTTGTAAAATGATGCTTTTATTATAGTGATAAATACGTGGATAATCTGCTTTTTTAAAATTATTTAAAAATAACTATTTGTTTTATATAAATTAAAAATAATAAATTAGAATAATTTAGATAATGACTATCAGAGAGTTTACTAGATTCATATTATGATGAGAGGTAAGATGAAATACTAATTCTGCTACTGTTTGTAGTAAAATCTAAAATAAAGGAATTTAGTTATGTCATCTATATTACCTCGCTCTGTAACCTCGCCAAAAAAATTCTTTATTGGTAGCCAATTACTGTCTTCTGTCGGTAAATATGTAAAAGATTTTGGTGATAACGCATTTATTATTAGTGATGAGTTTTTTTTAGACAAAGTAACTAAAGAAGCAGTTCCTTCTTTAAAAGAAAATGGCATTGTTTCACTGGTTGAAAAATTTAATTACGAATGTACTGAAGCAGAAGTTAATCGCCTTGGTAAAATTGCGATTGAAAATAAAGCGAATGTTATTATTGGTATTGGGGGTGGTAAGACATTAGACGTGTCTAAAGCCGTTGCTTATTATCAGCACATTCCTGTTATTTTATTCCCAACTATCGCTTCAACTGATGCACCTTGTACTGCATTGTCTGTGTTATATAAAGAAAATGGTGAGTTTGATAAATATTTATTCTTACCACAAAACCCAGATGTTGTTATTGCCGATACCGCTATTATTGCATCCGCTCCACAACGCTTTTTCTCAGCAGGCGTTGGTGATGCTCTAGCAACTTATTTTGAAGCACGAGCTTGCTATCAAGCAGACGGCTTAAATTTAGTCAATCAACGTCCATCACGTACAGGTCTTGGTTTAGCACAACTTTGTTTTGAAATGTTAAGTGAAAACATTGATAAAGCAATGGATGCTATTCGCCATAAAATTACTACCCCTGCATTAGAGCAAACTATTGAAGCGACAATTTACCTTAGTGGTGTTGGTGCTGAAGCCGGTGGTTTAGCGGCTGCTCACGCAGTAAATAATGGTATGTCTGCTGTTGAGTCTTTACACCGAGTCCAACATGGTGAAAAAGTGGTATTCGGTTTATTAACTCAATTAGTGTTAGAAAATGCACCACAAAAAGAAATTGATGAAGTGATCCGTATTATTAAAGCGGCAGAATTACCACTGACACTTGAAGATATGGGCATGAAAGAATTTATTGAAAGTGAATGGCGCACTGTTGCTAAAATCGCCTGTGCTGAAGGCGACACTATGGGTAATATGCCAATGAGAGTAACTGAAGAAGATGTTTATAATGCAATGATCGCAGCTAACGCATTGGCTCATCGTTATAAATAATTCTTAGTTTAGTAAATGATTATCTTAAAACCCCAAATTGATTTTGGGGTTTTTCTTTAATCTAATGTAGGGTTCATTTGGGCAAGATCGAACGGTGTTATCTGATAAACATAGTAGTTCAACCAATTTGCAAACAATAAATGTCCATGACTACGCCAAGAAGCGATAGGTTTTTTACTCGGATCATTATTAGGAAAATAGTTTTCGGGTAATTGAGGGTCTAACCCCGCTTTAACATCACGATGATATTCATCTGCTAGTGTATTGGGATCGTATTCTGGGTGCCCAGTTGCAAAAACAACCCTTTTATCCTTTGACGCAAATAAATAAGCGCCAGCTTCTTCTGATGTTGCAAGGATTTCTAAATCAGTATTATTTTGAATAAAGTCGATAGGGAAACCAGCATAACGAGAATGCGGAGCAAAGAAAGTCTCATCAAACCCGCGTGTTAACAGTGAAAATGGTGAGCAAGTGTTATGACTATATACGCCTGAAATTTTTTGTTCTAGCGTGTATTTAGGCAGGCCGTATAAGATATTCAATCCAGCTTGAGCTGCCCAACATATAAAGAGTGTAGAAGTCACATGCTCTTTAGCCCACGTAATGACTTCTTTTATTTCATCCCAATAAGCCACATCTTCAAATTCAACTAGCCCTAATGGCGCGCCCGTGACAATAAGCCCATCGAAATTTTGTTCTTTAATTTGGTCAAAATCACAATAGAAAGTATCGAGATGCTCTACCGGGGTATTTTTAGGAACACGAAAGTCAATACGCAATAATTGAATATCAATTTGCAGAGGGCTATTAGAAAGCAATCGTAGAAATTGATTTTCTGTTTCTATTTTTTTGGGCATTAAATTAAGGATAAGCACTTTTAAAGGGCGAATATCTTGAATACTCGCTCTACTGGATGTCATAACAAAGACATTCTCTTTTTGTAAACAACGGACTGCGGGTAGCTCATCGGGTACTCTAATTGGCATTTCAATAACCTCTAAAAAACATCTAGACATCTAGAAGCCTGAATTTAGCTAATAACCTTTTCAATGTCGAGGTCTTCATGTTGTGTATGAAGAATATTCATATAAGAAAAAGCTATATAGGCACAATCATCAAATATTAATCTTCCTTTTTCTCTGTCTATTATCGATCTCTTCCAGATCCCTCGAATTATTTTGAAATTCTGATTTTTGTACAATAAAAAAACACCGATGTAATCACATTGTTAAAAATTATTTAAATAAAAATGGAATTCATTTTTGATTTTTGTAAAAACTGCATTAATCTTAATCAGGTGTGTAAAAGATTTTAGGGGAATACAGAATGTCACAATCGTTAACTACAGAAGAATTAGATTTTACGCAATCTTTTGGTGAGCAGGAAAAAGATATATTAAATCATGATGTTAAGTTATTTTTAACTGATTTGGTAAATCATTTCTCAGATAGACGCCATGCTTTATTAGCTGAAAGAGATAGCTGGAAACATAGAGTTGATAATGGCGAACTTCCTAATTTTATTTCGGAATCAGATTCCATTATAAAATCTGAGTGGAAAGTTAATCCCATACCTAAAGATCTTCAAGACCGTCGTGTGGAAATAACCGGACCTGTCGATCGCAAAATGGTTATCAATGCACTAAATGCGAATGTGAAAGTCTTTATGGCGGACTTTGAAGACTCTTTAGCGCCTACATGGGACAAAGTGATTGATGGTCAGATCAATTTGCGTGATGCCGTCAAAGGCACGATTTCTTATACCAATGAACAAGGTAAATGTTATCAACTTAAAGCGTCACCTGCGGTATTGATTGCAAGAGTAAGAGGGCTTCACCTTCCTGAAAAGCATGTGCTATGGCAAGGAAAGCCTATTGCAGGGGGATTATTTGATTTTGCTTTGTATTTTTACCATAACTACAAAGCCTTATTAGAAAAAAGGAGTGGCCCTTATTTTTACATTCCTAAATTGCAAACATGGCAAGAGGCTAAATGGTGGAGTGATGTTTTTCATTTCACTGAACAGCGTTTTGGTTTAGCAACAGGAACCATTAAAGCCACCGTATTAATTGAAACCCTACCCGCTGTTTTTCAAATGGAAGAAATTCTCTTTCATATGAAAGAGCATATCGTGGGGCTTAATTGTGGTCGTTGGGATTATATTTTTAGCTATATCAAAACATTAAAAAATTATCCAGATCGTGTATTACCTGATAGACAGGGGATCACGATGACTCAACCTTTCTTAAGTGCTTATTCACGTTTACTGATCCAGACGTGTCATAAACGAGGTGCTTTTGCTATGGGTGGAATGTCGGCATTTATCCCAAGTCGAGATCCTGAGCAAAACGGCATTATTTTGAAAAAAGTATTTGATGATAAAGAATTTGAAGCAACAAATGGCCATGATGGTACTTGGATTGCTCACCCCGGTCTTGCTGAAACGGTATTAGCTGCTTTTGATCCTATTTTAGGATCTCGACAAAACCAACTCGATGTACAACGCAATGAGAAAATAACGGCAGAAATGTTATTAGCACCTTGTACAGGCGAACGTACAGAAAAGGGCATGAGAGCTAATATTCGCGTTGCGGTGCAATATATTGAAGCGTGGATTTCTGGTAATGGTTGCGTACCTATCTATGGATTAATGGAAGATGCAGCAACAGCAGAAATATCGCGTACCTCTATTTGGCAATGGATCCGCCATCAAAAAACACTGTCTGATGGGCAAGTCGTGACTAAAGATCTCTTTCGTAAAATGCTGAAAGAAGAGCTTGAAGTGATACGCCAAGAAGTCGGTGATACTCGTTTTGAAGAAGGACGTTTTAAAGAAGCGGCTTCTTTGATGGATAAGATTACAACCCAAGATGAATTAGTCGATTTTCTGACTTTACCGGGTTACCAACTTTTAAATTAAAAAAGATACGTTAAAACGTATTTATAAACTGCAAACATCATCACTACCGTATTTATAGGAGCTGTTTTTATGACTATTAGTAGATCAGAGCAAATCGCCCAATTAGAGAAAGAGTGGGAACAACCTCGCTGGAAAGGTATTACCCGTCCTTATAGCGCTGAAGATGTCATTAAATTAAGAGGTTCGGTTAACCCAGAACATACCTTAGCAAGACGTGGCGCTCAAAGGCTTTGGTCATCATTAAATGGTAAATCGAAAAAGGGTTATGTTAATGCATTAGGAGCTTTAACTGGTGGGCAAGCGTTGCAACAAGCAAAAGCAGGGTTAGAAGCTGTTTACCTTTCAGGATGGCAAGTGGCTGCTGATGCTAACACCGCAGCAAGTATGTACCCTGATCAATCTCTATATCCAGTTGATTCTGTTCCTAATGTTGTTCAGCGTATCAATAATACGTTTAGACGAGCTGATCAAATTCAGTGGTCAAATGGTATTGGTCCTCAGCATAAAGATTATATTGATTTTTTCCTTCCTATTGTGGCTGATGCGGAAGCCGGTTTTGGTGGAGTATTAAATGCCTTTGAATTAATGAAGGCGATGATTGAAGCTGGAGCGGCAGGTGTTCACTTTGAAGATCAGTTAGCGGCAGTGAAAAAATGTGGTCATATGGGAGGAAAAGTATTAGTTCCTACTCAAGAGGCTGTACAAAAGCTTGTTGCTGCACGTTTAGCCGCAGATGTGTCTGATGTGCCAACATTACTTGTTGCAAGAACAGATGCTGATGCTGCTGATCTCTTAACTTCAGATTGCGATCCTTATGATAGCTCATTCTTAACCGGAGAGCGCACACCTGAAGGTTTTTTCTGTACCCATGCGGGTATTGATCAAGCAATTAGCCGCGGGCTTGCTTATGCACCTTATGCTGATCTGGTGTGGTGTGAAACATCACTTCCTGATCTGAAAATGGCTGCTAAGTTTGCAGAAGCTATTCACGATAAATACCCCGGAAAAATGCTGGCTTATAACTGCTCGCCTTCTTTTAACTGGAAAAAGAACCTTGATGATCGCACGATTGCTCATTTCCAAGATGAGCTATCAGCAATGGGATATAAATTCCAGTTTATTACCTTAGCGGGCATTCACAGCATGTGGTTCAACATGTTTGATCTGGCACATGATTACGCTAAAGGTGAAGGCATGAAGCATTATGTAGAGAAAGTGCAAGAAAAAGAGTTTGCTGCACTTAATCAAGGTTATACCTTCTCCTCGCATCAGCAAGAAGTGGGAACAGGGTATTTTGATAAAGTGACCACGATTATTCAAGGTGGTATGTCTTCAGTGACGGCACTAACAGGCTCTACAGAAGAACAACAATTCTAGTTTGCGCAAGCCACAAGTTTTAAAAATATCATTATCTGTTTTTGTGGTGATAATTCAGGAGCAGGATGCTCCTCTTTTTCGTGAGGTTGTTAATGACGCCAGAAGATTTAATTGCTCAAACAATTTTACAAGGCTTTGATGCCCAATATGGTCGCTTTCTCGAGATAACGTCAGGGGCGCAATATCGTTTTGAGCAAGCGGATTGGCATGGTGTTCAAATCGCGATGAAGGAACGCATCCGGTTATACGATAATCATGTTGGATTAGTGGTTGAACAACTTAGGTGTATTCGACATGATATTGATAAAGAAAGCCTTTTCCTACAAAGAGTGAAAGAGAACTATACGCAATTATTACCCAATTACCCTCGATTTGAGATCGCAGAGAGCTTTTTTAATTCTGTTTATTGTCGTCTGTTTTACCATCGTGAATTGAATAAAAAAAACCTATTTGTTTTTTCATCCCAACCAGCTTATCGCTTTACACAAGCACCTCGACCGTTATCAAAGCAGTTTGTTATTCAAAGTGATTTACCCACATTACTGCAAGACATTTTATCTCGCTTACCTTTGCGACTACCGTGGCAAAATAAACAGCGTGATATTCATGCTATTTGTAATGTACTTACTGCCCAGTTCTCTTCTGAACAATTGCAGAGTGCGGTATTTCATATCGCAAACGAACTTTTTTATCGTAATAAAGCGGCTTGGTTGATTGGTAAAATAGTGATTAATGAGCAATATATTCCATTCTTATTACCTATTCATAATGTTGAGCAACAATTACTGATTGATACTTGCCTTATCTCGGCAGATGAAGCGAGTATCGTTTTTGGTTTTGCCCGTTCTTATTTTATGGTTTATGCCCCATTTCCAGCAGCATTAGTTGCATGGTTAAGAGATATATTACCGAGCAAATCTATCGCTGAGCTTTATATGTCAATAGGGTGTCAAAAACATGGTAAAACAGAATACTATCGTGAATACCTCGCCTTTATGAATTTTTCATCAGAGCAATTTATTGAAGCTCCCGGTGTAAAAGGTATGGTGATGTTGGTATTTACATTACCCACTTATGATCGTGTTTTTAAAGTGATCAAAGATAAGTTTGCGCCCCAAAAAACGATCACTGCAGAGCGTGTAAAAGAGTGCTATCAATTAGTTAAAGAACACGATCGTGTCGGGCGCATGGCGGATACCCAAGAGTTCGAAAACTTTATGATCGATAAGAAAAGAATTAGCCCTGAATTAATGGCTGTTTTTGAACAAGAGATCCCCAATAAGCTAGAAGATCTGGGAGATAAATTATTGATCCGTCATCTGTATATGGAACGTCGAATGACGCCACTTAATATCTATATGGAACAGTGTGATGACAATCAGCTTAAAGCGGTCGTTGAAGATTATGGGCAAGCGTTGAAAGAGCTTATTGCAGCGAATATTTTTCCCGGTGATATGCTGTTTAAAAACTTTGGTGTGACTCGTCATCATCGTGTGATTTTCTATGACTATGATGAAATTAGTTATATGACAGACATGAATTTTCGTGCGATCCCTCCTGCCCGTTACCCTGAAGATGAATTAGCGAGCGAGCCTTGGTATAGCGTTGCACTCAATGATGTATTTCCTGAAGAATTTCGCTATTTCCTATGCAGTGATAAGCGGGTTTGCGACTATTTTGAAGCTCTACATCGTGAGCTTTTATCACCAGAATATTGGCAACAACAGCAGCAAAAAATTAAAGACGGGTATATTGAAGATGTTTATGCCTATTCCCAAACCAAGCGATTTACTTAATAAATTGCCTTAGGAAAAGATAAAAATAAAGATAGGTACAAGGGGATACCTACCTTTATTAGATAAAACCTATTTTTGTACTGAGATCATTAACGTTGAGTACCCGCAACAGCTTCTTTAGCTAATTCAGTAATACGT
Organism: Proteus appendicitidis; assembly: GCF_030271835.1. Lineage (NCBI taxonomy): Bacteria > Pseudomonadati > Pseudomonadota > Gammaproteobacteria > Enterobacterales > Morganellaceae > Proteus > Proteus appendicitidis. Next base: position 3,708,030 of record NZ_CP127389.1, on the reverse strand, counting down.
TGGAAATCACCTGCTTTCACTGCATCATTAGGTACTAACCAAGAACCACCAATACAAAGCACACTCTCAAGTGCAAGGTAATTACGGTAGTTTTCTGGCGAAATACCGCCAGTTGGGCAGAAACGGATGGTTGAGAATGGTCCTGCAATGGCTTTTAATGCCTTTACACCACCATTAGCTTCTGCGGGGAAAAATTTAAATTCATTTAAACCGTAGCTCATTCCCAGCATTAATTCAGAAACTGTTGAAATTCCTGGAATTAAAGGAATAGTTCCCGCAACGGCTGCTTTGAGTAATGCTTCTGTTAATCCTGGGCTAATAGCAAATTGAGCGCCTGCTTCAGTAACTTGTGCTAATTGTTGAGGATTAATTACCGTACCCGCACCCACAATGGCTTCAGGAACTTCTTTTGCAATACGGCGGATAGCTTCAATTGCACATTCTGTACGTAATGTCACTTCTAAAACTTTGACACCACCGGCGACTAACGCTTTTGCAACAGGGACTGCATCATCAATATGGTTGATAACAATAACAGGAACAACAGGCCCTGATTTTAGTACAGACTCTGCACTTGTATTCCAATGATCCATGATTGTATTTCCTAATCAGAAAATGGTGAGCAAATATATTTAATCTGCTCCTCGTTAAGCCTTAAAACTTGTCTACATTAAAAATCGATGCAACAAGCACCTTGTTCAGCACCTGATAAATGACGGCGTAAATTAACGAATAACTCACGACCACAGCCTGTATTGTTGGCACTTAAATCAGGGATTTTATCTTGGCGAGCATTTAATGTTTGCTCATCAACAAGCAACGTTAACTCACCTGTTTTACCATTAACACGAATGATATCACCATCACGCACTTTGGATAATAAGCCACCATTTACAGCCTCTGGTGTAACATGAATTGCGGCGGGAACTTTACCGGAGGCTCCTGAAAGTCTGCCATCTGTAACTAATGCGACTTTGTAGCCTTTATCCATTAACACTCCTAACGGCGGCATTAATTTGTGTAATTCAGGCATCCCATTGGCTTGTGGTCCTTGATAACGCACAACGACCACACAATCTTTATTTAACTCACCAGCTTCAAATTTAGCGGCAATATCATGTTGGCTATTAAAAACAACAGCTGGCGCTTCGATAATTTTATTCTCATCGGGTACCGCAGAGGTTTTCATTACCGCTCTACCTAAATTACCTTGCATCACTTGTGTACCACCATGTGATGAGAATGGCGTATTTATATCAGCAATCACATCTTTATCTAAAGAGCTTATCGCACCTTCACGCCAATCAAGTTTGCCGTCATTTAACCAAGGCTCTAAGGTATAGCGTTCAATACCAAATCCAGCCACCGTGTTTACATCACGATGAATTAAGCCTTTTTTCAGTAATTCACGAATAATGAGAGCAATTCCTCCAGCCGCTTGGAATTGGTTAATATCAGCAGGGCCATTAGGATAAATGCGAGCAATAAGTGGAACAACTTGCGAAAGCTCAGAGAAATCATCCCAATTAATAATAATACCTGCTGCACGAGCCATTGCGACTAAGTGCATAGTGAGATTAGTGGAACCGCCTGTTGTTAACAGAGCAATAATGCCATTTACAATCACTTTCTCATCAACTAATTGCCCGATAGGAAGATAGTTACCCGAGTTTTCAGTGAGACGCACAATTTGGCTCGCGGCTGCGTCAGTCAATGCATCACGCAATGGTGTATTAGGATGTACAAAAGAAGCTCCAGGTAAATGTAACCCCATTATTTCCATCACCATTTGGTTGGAATTCGCTGTGCCATAAAAGGTACAAGTTCCAATACTATGATAAGAAGCGGCTTCTGCTTCTAACAAGGCATTACGATCCACTTTACCTTCAGCATAAAGCTGGCGAATACGGACTTTTTCTTTATTGGGTAAACCGCTAGTCATAGGACCCGCAGGAACAAAAATAGCAGGAAGATGACCAAAAGAGAGTGCCGCCATCGCTAATCCGGGAACGATTTTATCGCAGATCCCTAAATAGAGCGCGCCATCAAACATATTATGGGATAAGCCCACTGCCGCTGACATTGCAATAACATCACGGCTAAGGAGCGATAGCTCCATACCATCTTGCCCCTGAGTGACACCATCGCACATTGCAGGAACACCGCCTGCCACTTGTCCTACGGCACCAACAGCATGTAATGCTTTTTTAATTTTTTGAGGATAATCTTCATACGGTTGATGAGCCGACAACATATCATTGTAAGCAGTGATAATGGCAATATCATTATGAACCATATTTTTCAGAAGATTTTTATCGTCAGCCTGACAAGCTGCGAAACCATGAGCCAAATTACCGCAAGCCAATTGAGCACGATGTACTGTTTGACTTTTTGCGGCTTCAATTTTTTTCAGATAAGCACGACGTGTTGTTTGTGAACGAGCAATAATGCGTTCAGTCACCTGTTTTACTGTTTCGTTAAGGGGAACAACGTCGTTCTGAATTGGGTCATGATTTTTAGGGGTCATAATGATGCTTCCTTTAGTCACACAAGGGTGATGAGCGTTACTATTAGCTTTAAAAAAAGAGAATACTTAAACTCGCTATAGTATTTGTTACCGGTAACATTGTTACGGGTAACAAGCAGAGTTGCAATACTCTTAATGCACCATAAACAACATCTGTGATCAGCATCAATTTTTTGGGGTGAGAAATAACAGTTTTTTAATATTTAACGAAAATAAAGCATAAAAGCTGTCATTTTAAAAAGCTGAATCGGTTTAATTTTGGAGATACCTTCCTCATTATTTGCAATGAGGAAGGTGAAAAAGAGGGGATTAACTTTTTACGCCACCGTATTCACGGCTAATTTGTTTTGCTGCTTTTATCACCATGGCTCCTAATTCAGTGATGCGAGAATCCGTCATTCTAGAAACTGGGCCAGAAAGCGAAATCGCCGCAAAAGGCTGGTGGTGTTCATCATAAATACAAGCACCTATACAGCGTAAGCCCAAAGCATGCTCTTCATCATCGAAAGAAAAACCTTGTTTGCGAGCTTGCTCTAAGCTTTCTTTTAGGGAAGAGGGAAGTGTTCGGGTGTGAGGTGTATAAGCCATTAAGCCTTTTTTCTGGAGCAAAGGCAGTAATTTATTTTCTGGTAAAGTAGAAAGAAACGCTTTACCTGCGCCCGATGCATGCATCGGTAATTTACCGCCAATAGGTGCGGACATTCTCATTAACGCATTACATTGCACTTGATCGACAATTACCGCATCAAATTCAATTTGGTCAAGAATTGCCAGATTAACGGTTTCACCCGAGTCTTCCATCAACTGACGTAAAATAGGATGCACCATTACCAAAAGATTGCGGGTTTGTAGAAAGCTACTGCCAACAATAAAGGCGTGTGTCCCTACCACCCATAATCCTAAATCTCCGACTTGGCGAACAAAACCATGCTGTTGAAGTGTCGTGAGTAGGCGGTGTGTTGTGGAATTGGGTAACCCAGCTTGGAAGGCGAGATCAGTTAGAGCGATCCCCCCCGGAGATTCGGAAATATATTCCAATAATGTCAGCCCACGACTTAATGACTGAACTGGACCTCCTTGTGCAGTGCTTTGAGTGGCAGTTGTTTTTGTCTTACGTACTTTTTTATTTGTAGGGGAAACTGTCATGCATACACTCCAGAAATGCTATCCATAATAATATCTATTATGAACTATCTCGTATAATAAAACTCCTCCGATCACTACATTTTTCAAAACAAAATATGTGATAAGAAATATTTATCAAGAGTGTTTATCACTGAGTGAAAATCTCTCATCTTCGTCTTAGAAATCTTTGTAAAAAGGTATGGTAGGATAAAAAAGCAACGAAATAACAATAAAGAAAAAACCAGCACAAAAGCATTCTCAATTGAGAGGAAACAACGTGGCAAACATAAAACAACAACTGGTAGAAGCATTAGGAAAACGTATCTTAGTACTTGATGGCGCAATGGGGACGATGATCCAGCAATATCAACTTACAGAAATTGATTATCGTGGTGAGCGTTTTGCTCATTGGGATTGTGATGTTAAAGGAAATAATGACCTTTTAGTCTTAACACAACCCCAGATCATTGCAGATATACATGATGCTTATTTTCAAGCTGGCGCTGATATTGTTGAAACCAACACCTTTAACTCGACATCTATCGCGATGGCTGATTATCACATGGAGTCACTCTGTTTTGAGCTAAACGAAGAGGCTGCAAAATTAGCCAAAGCCTGTGCCGATAAATGGAGTGCTTTAACACCGGATAAACCTCGTTATGTTGCAGGTGTTTTAGGGCCAACAAACAGAACGGCATCTATCTCTCCTGATGTTAATGATCCTGCCTTTCGTAATGTTTCATTTGATAAGCTGGTGGAAGCCTATCGGGAAGCAACGCGTGGATTAATTAAAGGTGGTGTTGATTTAATTATGGTCGAAACTATTTTCGACACACTAAACGCGAAAGCGGCTATTTTTGCCATTAAATGTGAGTTTGAATCGCTCAATATTGAATTACCTGTGATGATCTCTGGCACCATTACAGATGCTTCAGGAAGAACCCTAACGGGTCAAACAACAGAAGCTTTTTACCACTCTTTGCGTCATGCTGATGCGCTCTCATTTGGTTTAAACTGCGCATTAGGCCCTAAAGAATTACGCCAATATGTTCAAACACTTTCACAAATTTCTGAAACTTATGTCAGTGCTCATCCTAATGCGGGTTTGCCTAACGCCTTTGGAGGCTATGATTTAGATGCCCAAGAAATGGCTGAGCAAATTAAAGAGTGGGCGCAAGCCGGTTTTCTTAATATTGTCGGTGGGTGTTGCGGAACAACACCTGCGCATATTCTCGCCATTTCACAAGCGGTAGAAGGTATTGCACCAAGAGTATTACCTTCCTTGAAAAAAGCATGTCGTCTTTCCGGTCTTGAACCATTAGTTATTGATGAGAATTCACTGTTTGTGAATGTGGGTGAACGAACTAATGTCACAGGCTCTGCTAAATTTAAGCGTTTGATAAAAGAAGGTAATTATCAAGAAGCGTTAGATGTTGCCCGTCAGCAAGTTGAAAATGGCGCTCAAATCATTGATATCAATATGGATGAAGGCATGTTAGATGCTGTCGAAGCCATGACACGTTTTCTTAACCTTATTGCTGGAGAGCCTGATATTGCTAAAGTTCCGGTGATGATTGATTCCTCTAAATGGGAAGTGATTGAAGAGGGACTAAAATGCATTCAAGGCAAAGGCATTGTTAACTCCATTTCAATGAAAGAAGGAGAAATCCCTTTTCTTGAACACGCTAAATTGGTGCGTAAATACGGCGCTGCTGTTGTTGTTATGGCATTTGATGAAGTCGGGCAAGCAGATACTAGAGAGCGCAAAATTGAAATTTGTCGCCGAGCGTATCAGTTATTAACCGAGCAAGCGGGTTTTCCTCCAGAAGATATTATTTTTGATCCTAATATATTTGCTGTCGCCACAGGCATTGCAGAGCATAATAATTATGCAGTTGATTTTATTGAAGTTTGTGCGGATATTAAATCTCAACTACCTTATGCCTTAATTTCTGGTGGGGTATCTAACGTTTCATTCTCATTTAGAGGTAACGATCCTGTTCGTGAAGCCATTCACTCTGTTTTTCTTTATTACGCAGTAAAAAAGGGTATGGATATGGGGATTGTTAATGCGGGGCAACTTGCCATTTACGACTCTCTACCTGATGAACTGCGTAATGCAGTCGAAGATGTCATATTAAACCGCCATGAAGAGAGTACAGATAATTTATTAGCATTGGCAGAGCGCTACCGTGGCACTAAAGGTGATGAGCAAAATCATCAGTTGGCAGAATGGCGACAATGGAATGTTGAGAAACGTCTAGAGTACGCTTTAGTGAAGGGGATCACGGAGTTTATTGTTGAAGATACCGAAGCTTGTCGTCAACAAGCATCAAACCCTATTGAAGTGATTGAAGGGCCATTGATGAATGGCATGAATACTGTTGGCGATTTGTTTGGTGAAGGAAAAATGTTTTTGCCTCAAGTGGTGAAATCAGCAAGAGTGATGAAACAAGCCGTTGCTTATCTGGAGCCTTATATTCAGGCATCTAAACAAGCGGGTAGCTCAGCAGGTAAAATCTTACTGGCTACGGTAAAAGGAGATGTTCACGATATTGGCAAAAATATTGTCGGCGTTGTTTTGCAATGTAACAACTATGAGATCATCGATCTGGGGGTGATGGTTCCCTGCGATAAGATCCTACAAACAGCGATTGATGAAAAAGTCGATATTATTGGGCTTTCAGGGCTGATCACGCCTTCACTTGATGAGATGGTGAATGTTGCCAAAGAGATGGAAAGGCGCGGTTTTTCTTTACCATTAATGATTGGTGGAGCAACAACGTCCAAAGCGCATACTGCAGTAAAAATAGAACCCAATTATAGTCATCCTACCGTTTATGTTCAAAATGCATCAAGAACCGTAGGTGTTGTTGCTGCACTATTATCTAAAACACAACAAGCTGATTTTATTGCTAAAACACGTCGTGAATATGAAGTGGTACGTCAGCAATACGCCAGAAAAAAACCGCGTACACCGCCTGTTTCTTTAGAGGTTGCGCGAAAAAATGCGCTACAAATTGATTGGCAAAATTACACACCACCAAAACCCAATCAATTAGGCGTGCAGGAGATCACTGCAAGTATTGAAATCTTACGTGAATATATCGATTGGACGCCTTTCTTTATGACGTGGTCTTTAGCGGGGAAATATCCGCGTATTTTAGAAGATGATGTAGTCGGTGAAGAGGCAAGACGTGTATTTGCCGATGCAAATGCGATGTTGGACAAATTAAGCCGTGAAAAATTATTAACACCGAAAGGAATTGTCGGGATATTCCCCGCTAATCGTCTGGGTGATGATATTGTGATTTATCAAGATGAAAGCCGACAACATGAATTATTACACAGTTGCCATTTGCGTCAGCAAACAGAGAAAAATGATTTTCCTAATTACTGCTTAGCTGATTTTATTGCTCCTGTTGAAAGTGGTGTTGCTGACTATTTTGGTGCTTTTGCCGTTACGGGAGGATTAGAAGAGGATGCTCTCGCGAATGCTTATGATAATGCCCATGATGACTACAATAAAATCATGGTAAAAGCGCTGTCAGATAGATTAGCAGAGGCTTTTGCTGAATATCTTCATCAACGGGTTAGAACTCAAATTTGGGGTTATAGCCCTGATGAAAACCTCTCCAATGACGAACTTATTCGAGAAAAATATCAAGGAACGCGACCTGCGCCGGGGTATCCTGCCTGCCCTGAGCACACAGAAAAAGCCAAAATTTGGCAATTACTTGATGTTGAAAATCGCATTGGGATGAAACTGACCGATGCGTATGCCATGTGGCCTGGTGCTTCAGTATCGGGTTGGTATTTTAGTCATCCTGATAGTAAATATTTCGCAGTTGCTCAAATTCAAAAGGATCAGGTTGAAGATTATGCAAAACGTCGAGAAATGAGCGTGAGTGAAGTTGAACGTTGGTTAGCGCCTAATTTAGGGTATGAGTCTTAGTTTATTTTTGTTTTCAGATCTCAATAATGTAATAAATAGTGAGGGGATAGCAATATCTCCTTGTTATTTCCTCTAGCCGTTCCCATTAAAGATGTTTAAGCTATAAGCCTGTATCAGAAAAAAGGACATTACAATGAGCTATACTTTGTACCTTCAGAAAACACCACCTGCTGGCGCTGAGGTGCCGTTTCCTTCTTTAGCAAAAGGAAATTATCCATTAAGTGAAGTTTTAATTAATGCTTTTTTAAATCTGATGCAACTAACTGGAAACTTAGACACTGATGCTGTTTTAGATGAAAAAGCATTTGATAAAATTTGGCTAAAAGCAGAAATGACGCCTGCACGAATCGAAGAAGTCGGGGACTATATTTATCATAAAACTCCGACTTCCCCAGAGCCTGTTGAAGAAGAAATAGCATTATTTAAACAGGCAATGAAAGAAGAAGAAGCGTTGCTTGCTCAAGAGAGTAAAAAAGAAGGGAATATCCCTATTCATAAATTTGCTACTAATGATGGTTGGATTGTCACGCCGAAAGAGTGTGAGATTATTGCTTCTACACTGACCGCTAAACAGCTAGAAGATAACCGCGTTTTTGTCGAAAAAATTGCGAAGATGTCTCATTTATCGCATAAGACTTTAGAGATTGCCTTAATTGATTTCGGTAAATTTAATCAATTTGCGAAAAAATATAACGGTTATCGGGTGTATTAAATTATTAAGAAATAGGCTTCTTATTAGAAGAAGCCTAATCTCAAAGGTTGACTTAATGGGTTAAAAATTAGCGTTTATTTTTTTGAGCTTATCTATATGTTTGTTGATGATATCTGATAGCATTTCACTACTTAAATGAGATTTTGGTTTATTTTCTTCATCTAAAATAGGGATATAGTCAGAAACCATTAATTTTAAATCCTGAATCACATTGTCTAGTTTTTTATTAAATACTGCTGCTTTTGTTATATCTCTTTGTATTGTATTTTCATCTACTTTATGAGATTTCAATAAATGATTATTAATAACTTCTCTCGAGAAAATTAATTCTTGTTTATTATATTCTGCTTGTTTCTCTACGATGGTAATACCCTCATTTCTTCTTTGTAGTTCTTCTATGCATGATTGAAAATAGATACGAGTTGTATCGGTGACTTTTTTTATCTCATTGTTGGCTTGATTAATTACATTTAATAATTTCGGATATTTCTTTATTATTTCATTTTTTTCAATAGACTTATTTCGCTCATGAGCTTCTATATTTGCTAATACACTACTATATTGAATGATTGAGTCTATATTTTTGATCTTTTGTTTTTGATGAAGTTGGATCATTGAATGAATACATTCTTTATTAACCAATAATGGATTACAGATAGAATGTATATTTTCGAAGAGATATCTGCCTGTTTCTACGTAATTAAGTATATTAAGTGTATTTTGCGCTGGTTGCTTATAACCTGCAACTGATGTGTTATGAAGAGAAATAATCTTTGTTTTTATATTGGCAAGTGCTTTTTTATCAGACTTTGTATTTAATATTTCATTTTTTATTATATTATGAATATTATTGTTTTCTGTAATATATAGCTTCATTCTTATTACTCCATTAATAGAAAGAAGTTTTCATTTTAATGGGGCTTTAATGAAGTTCTTTAATACTTAAGACACTCCTTTCATTAGGGTTGAATTTTGAGAGAGATAAAAGTTATCTCTCTCAATATCGTTATTTAAAACAACGTATCATGCAATTTACGCACAATATTATCTGCATCTTTGCCATTAACTAATAAACATAAGTTATGCGTACTTGCTCCATGGCTTATCATACGAATATTATAATTTTCTAATGCGCCAAAAATTTTACTGCCTAAACCATTAATTTGTGAAAGTGAATTACCAATCACGGCAACTAATGCCAGATCTTCTTCTACTTCAACACGACATAATGCAGAAAGCTCGGTTAATAAGGCATTTGTTAAGAGACTGCCTGATGAATTTGTTGTACCTGTTGTATCAAGGGTTAAAGCAATACTGACTTCAGAGGTTGTTATCACATCAACGGAAATATGGTGGCGTGATAAGATAGTGAAAATTTCAGCCAAGAAGCCACGCGCATGAAGCATTTTTAGGCTATGTAATGTGAGCAACGTTTGCTTTCTACGTAATGCAATCGCACGGAATACCGGCGGATTTTCTGTTTGAGCGCAAACTAAAGTGCCCCCTTCTTCGGGTGCTTTGCTGGAGCCAACAAACACGGGAATACCACTACGTACAGCGGGTAATAATGTCGCTGGGTGTAATATTTTAGCGCCAAAAGTGGCCATTTCAGCCGCTTCATTAAAGGCGATTTGATCAATACGATGTGCCTCTGGCACTATTCTTGGATCGGTACTGTAAATGCCAGGTACATCCGTCCAAATATCCACACGAGACATTTCGAGTGCTTCACCAATAAGTGCAGCCGTATAGTCACTACCACCACGACCGAGTGTTGTGGTTCTCCCTTTAGGCTCTTGACCAATAAAACCTTGAGTGACAATAACGGTTTCTTCTAGACGAGGTTGGATCAGGCTTTTTGTAAGCTCGGTAAGCTGCGCCATATCAGGTTCAGCATGACAAAATAGATCATTGGTTTTCATCACTTTTCTGACATCAAACCAATCTGCCTGTATGCCTTTTTCACGTAATAATTCAACAAATAGCAAGGTTGACATTAATTCACCGTGACTGACTAATTCGTCTGTCAATGCATCAGATGTGGCAAGTGAAGCTGCTTCAGAGAGCATCTCAATATTCTCAAGCAGGCGATTTATTTCTTGAGAAATAATTTCTGGCTGAGAAAGCTGGTTGATAATTGCATACTCAATATCACGAACTTGTGAGAGTAAAGCTTCCCGTTGTGAAGGCTCTGTACCTGCTGCAAGCTCAATTAACAAATTAGTAATGCCAGCAGATGCTGAAAGAACCACGACACGAACTGACTTTTGTTTCAGGATAATATCTGCGCATTTTTCCATTGCTGAAAAGTTAGCAACACTGGTGCCACCAAATTTAGCGATAGTGTATGGCGATGATGCAGATGAAGGCGTAGCAGTATTATCAGTCATTGTCGTATTCCTTTAGGCAAAAATGAGATGTTGGACACACTTAGGAATATCGGTTATTAAGTAGAGAGTCAATGCAGAGTGAAGAATAATCAATTTAATTAATAATCAGCTCCACATTATCGGTTTTACCTATGTAAGTAATTAGTACTAGATTTGTTGAATGGTTTTGACCAATATCATCAAATGAGAAAGAATTGACTGTAACTATTAAATGTCAGGCTACAATCTGAGAATATTGGATTGTAATCTTAAGAGAGTATTGTGAATGAAAAATGTAAACCCAACCCAAACCCTAGCCTGGAAGGCATTAGAAAACCATTTCTCGGTTATCAAAAATACCGAGATGAAAACACTGTTTGCTCAGGAACCATCACGCTTTGAGCAATTTTCAAAAACGTTTTCAGACCAAATTCTAGTGGATTTTTCAAAAAACCGTATTACGAAAGAAACATTAGAGAAATTGCAGGCTTTGGCTAAGGAATGTGACGTTAAAGGTGCGATAAATAGCATGTTTGCGGGTGAGAAAATCAACCGCACTGAAGATCGTGCTGTATTGCATACTGCATTACGTAATCGTAGCAATACTCCCGTTATCGTTGATGGCAAAGATGTTATGCCTGAAGTTAATGCTGTACTGAATAAAATGAAAACATTCAGTGAGCGCATTATTAGTGGTGAATGGAAAGGTTATACAGGCAAAGCAATTACTGATGTTGTAAATATTGGTATCGGTGGTTCTGATCTTGGTCCTTATATGGTGACAGAAGCATTACGTCCATATAAAAACCATCTTACTATGCATTTTGTTTCTAATGTTGATGGTACGCATATCGCAGAAACACTGAAAAAATGTGATCCTGAAACGACGCTATTTCTTATTGCATCAAAAACCTTTACCACACAAGAAACCATGACAAATGCACACTCAGCAAGAGATTGGTTCTTAGCTTCGGCTAAAGAAAGTGCATTTGTCGCTAAACACTTTGTGGCGTTATCCACAAACAGCACAGAAGTAGCTAAATTTGGTATTGATATTGCCAATATGTTTGAATTCTGGGATTGGGTTGGTGGTCGTTATTCATTATGGTCAGCAATTGGTTTATCTATCGCATTATCTGTTGGTTATGACAATTTTGAGCAATTGCTGGAAGGCGCTCATGCAATGGATAATCACTTTAGAACAACCGATGCTGAAAATAACATCCCAATGATCCTCGCTCTGATTGGCATTTGGTATAACAATTTTTTTGGCACAGAAACTGAAGCGATTCTGCCATACGATCAATACATGCACCGTTTTGCGGCTTACTTCCAACAAGGCAATATGGAATCGAATGGTAAGTATATTGATCGCGATGGAAACAAAGTGAGTTATCAAACGGGTCCTATCATTTGGGGCGAGCCGGGTACAAACGGGCAACATGCGTTTTACCAACTGATCCACCAAGGTACAAAAATTATCCCTTGTGATTTCATTGCACCTGCAATTAGCCATAATCCACTATCTGATCATCATGCAAAATTGATGTCTAACTTCTTTGCACAAACCGAAGCCCTCGCTTTTGGTAAAACCCGTGAGCAAGTTGATGCGGAATTTGTCGCAGCAGGAAAAGATCCTAAAACTATGGGATATGTTGCACCTTTCAAAGTATTCGAAGGTAACCGCCCAACTAACTCTATTTTGTTAAAAGAAATTACGCCTTATTCATTAGGTGCATTGATCGCAATGTATGAACATAAAATCTTTGTACAAGGTGTTATTTTCAATATCTTCACCTTTGACCAATGGGGTGTTGAATTAGGCAAACAACTGGCTAATCGTATTCTTCCTGAATTAAAAGGTAAGGAAAGTGTTAACAGCCATGATAGCTCAACAAATAATCTGATTAATCGTTATAAAGCATGGCGTTAATCGAATAAACTGAATATAAGTAGTTGGTTAGATAGAAAGGAGGTTTTTATGACCTCCTTTGTTTTTTGATTGTTTAGTGCTCCATCTGATTTTCTTTTAACGCTTTTTTAGATTATTTATGCGAAATGTTATCAGCTTTTAACTTCCCTTAGTCACATCATGATATCCTTATGCATCATGACTCACACTAGTTAGGATCATCAAAGCGTGATGATGAATAAATGTTCAAAAAATCAATAATTACCCCTGCACCTATCCATTGGCTACCCAGTGAGGAACATGCAAGTATTCAAGAAAGTACATTAAGTTGGTTAATGGAATTAGGCTCCATGACAAGGCGATTTGAACAATATTGCCAAAAAGTCACTGTAATGCCTTATCAAGAAGGATTTATTGACATTATTGAACCCGCTGACGAAAGAGCGTGTTTACCCAAAAGTCAGCGTTATTGGTTAAGAGAAGTGGTATTGTGTGGTGACGATATTCCTTGGTTATTAGGGCGGACGTTAGTACCAGAAGAGACATTGACAGGCGAAGACAGAAAACTGGTCAATCTAAGAACCGTTCCACTTGGGCGTTATCTGTTTCAGGAAACAACATTAAGCCGGGACTTTATTCATATCGGGCAACAAAATGGGTATTGGCTACGCCGTTCTCGTTTCCAGCTTTCAGATAAACCTTTATTATTAACCGAGATGTTTCTACCGGCATCACCAGTGTATGAGAAGTAATTAGGGGGAGCTAAAATTGGAGGGAAGTATGACGCAAAGTAAATGGCAAGCATATAGCCGTTTAATGCGTATAGATAAACCTATCGGAGCGCTATTATTACTTTGGCCAACTTATTGGGCTTTATGGATTGCCGCTAAAGGTTTTCCTGATTGGCATATTCTGATTGTCTTTACTATTGGCGTGTTCTCTATGCGTGCCGCTGGGTGTGTAATAAACGACTTTGCTGACCGGAAAATTGATGGCAGTGTTGAACGAACTAAAAATCGACCATTACCTAGTGGGGCTGTGACAGAAAAAGAGAGCAAAATTCTATTTATCGTTTTGGTACTCTTGTCCTTTGCATTAGTTTTAACACTTAATACTATGACTATTTGGCTCTCTGTGGCAGGGCTTGCACTGGCGTGGTTTTATCCTTTCGTTAAACGGTTTAGTAATTTACCCCAGCTTATTTTAGGTATGGCTTTTGGCTGGTCAATCCCGATGGGATTTGCTGCCGTTTCTGAAAGTTTGCCATTAGTGTGTTGGCTATTATTCCTTGTCAATATTGTCTGGTCTGTAGTTTACGATACACAATATGCCATGGTTGATCGTAATGATGATATAAAAATTGGGGTTAAATCTACCGCCATTTTATTCGGTCGTTATGACAAAATTATTATCGGTATTTTACAGCTGGTGATGTTGGCATTATTAGTGGGTATCGGTATTTTGCTGAGTCTGAAAGGTATCTACTACTGGTCGCTATTGTTAGTCACAGCGCTGTTTATTTATCAGCAGAAACTTATTGCAGAGCGTGAAAGAGCGCCGTGTTTCCAAGCTTTTATGAATAATAACTATGTTGGTTTTGTTTTATTTGCGGGCATTTTATTTAGTTATTTTTAACAGATCATAAGTGCTAAATGGTTCTCTACAATCGAGTAGAAACAAAAAGGGATAAGCAATGCGCTTATCCCTTTTCTATTTCAGTCATGGCTCTATTTACTGATTACTCATCAGCTTTTGGCTCACTTTTTTCGTCAATAGTCTGTGCTGAATTGTTATCTTCAGTGATCCCCACGCTTTCAATGGTTAAGCGAATTTCTGGTGACATTAATTTTGCAATCACTTGGTAAAGGGCAGAAGCATCTGCTTTTAGAATATCTTCATTATCATTGAGATACCCTTCTTCACGTAGCGTTGAAACTAAAGTAGAGAACACCGCTTTATCAAAGAACTCAGGCGCGTTGATACCATGCAGGACTGAAAGACGTTGTGCCAAGATACGGCTCTCTTTTTCCAATAATGCACGGCTAATTTCAGGGGCAAAATTGAGTAAAGAAAGTGTAATACCATAGCGCTGTAATGTTTCTCTGACACTGGCAGCTAAAAGCTGTAATGGGCGAATACGTGCTGGGTTGATACGCAGTAAGCCATCACTATCACAACAAATCAGGCGCTGACGGCACAATTCCGCGATTAACGTATTAATGACTTCAGGGAGTTCTTCTTTCTCATAACGAATAAATAGTTCTGCTTTAATAAGAGGGAAGATTAGCTCAACTTGTTTCATTAAATCATCACGATGAATTTTTTCATGATGTAAGATGATGCTGGCAATTAATGACGGAGTGACCATTAAGTGGATTGTGTTATTACGGTAATAAGTCATTAATACCGCGCTTTCACGAGGAAGCACCACAATATCACCCAGACTGTCTTTTTCGACTTGGAATTTATCTGATTGTAAAGCGTGTTCTAATAAGGCTTCAGCATTTTTATCAGACACAATCATATCTACCGAATAAGGCACATTGCGTAATAATTGCAGATAACAATCTACTTGCTCTAACAGTTGCTCTCTTGTGAGTGCGCGCTGGCGTGATGCCAACAAGGCTGTTGAAACAAGGTTGATCGCATTAATTGATGCTGCATTATTGATATGAACCATAATGTTATCAGCGAGGGTGCTTACTGCTGGGTTTAACCAACTTGGGCGTTGTGGCTCAATAGGATCAATATCATCACGCCATTGTGGCACAGCCTGATTTAAATATTGTACAACAGAAATTGGCTCACCAAAGTTCACATAGCCTTGACCAAGGTTACGTAATTTACGTAATCCTCTGACCATCTGCATAAGGCCTTCTTTCTCTTTTGTTGCTCCGCGTAACTCTTTGGCATAGGTTGCCACTTCCATTACGTGCTCATACCCAATGTAAATTGGAACAACAGAAATAGGACGTGTTTCACCGCGTAACATGGCTTGTACCGTCATTGAAAGTGTTCCTGTTTTAGGATCTAACAATCGACCTGTACGAGAGCGTCCACCTTCAACGAAATATTCAATGGAATAGCCTCGTGTAAATAGCTCACCTAAATATTCGCGGAAAATAGTGGAGTAAAGCTTGTTACCCTTAAAGGTTCTTCGGATAAAGAAAGCCCCTAAACGGCGGAAAATCGGACCTGCTGGCCAGAAATTAAGGTTAATCCCTGCCGCAATATGTGGTGGTACTAAACCTTGGTGATAAAGCACATAAGAAAGCAGCAAGTAGTCCATGTGGCTACGGTGGCAAGGAACATAAACGATCTCATGCCCATCTTGCGCGAGTTTGCGCACGCGTTCGGCATTATAAACGTTGATACCTTGGTAGAGCTTATTCCATGTCCAACTTAATACGCGATCACTCATACGCACCGCTTCATATGAGAAATTAGCTGCAATTTCTTCCATGATATCAGTGGCATTTTTACGCGCTTTATCCAGTGAGATTTTCTTCGCTTTTGATTCATCTTCAATTGCTTTTTCAATGGCTTTCGATGAAAGCAATTTATTGAAGAGATCTTGGCGTGCTGGCAATTTAGGGCCAACTGCCGCTAAACGTTGACGTGAAAAGTGGATACGCGCAACGCGAGCGAGTTTTCGAGCTATACTGGTGTCAGTGCCGTGTTCGTTCGCCATTTCACGCATTGATACAGTGGGTGAAAAACGAACAAAACTATCACGACCTAACCAGAGGATAGCGATAAATTTTTGGATACCATTAAGCACACGTAAATGTGGAACACCATTATGGCCTTCACGACCTGGAGAGCGTCCAAACATCACAGAAACAGGCAACATCTCGATATCAAGATGTGGGTTATTACGATGTGCATCAAGATAAGCGTGAAATGTCTTCACGGAATCTTTTCGAGGATCGGGAGAGTAGTAACGGAATACTCTTGGACCGTCATCAATAAAGACGTATGCAGGAAGTTTTGTTCCGCCTATTTCAATAGGTTGCAGTGGATCTGGCAATCCTAATGATAGACATTGCTGCCTTAAAGTCAGTAAGTCTGCCTTGGAATGATAAGGCAGAACATAAAGAAAAGATCGCGACGTATCTAATCCTAATTCTGTGATAGGGTTAGTCGGAACTCGTTTGCTTTTTACCAGTAATTTTAGTGGTAAATTCAATGTGTTATAATATAGTTTACGCCAAGCTGACATAAATAGTTGTAGCCTCTTATTAGCAATACTTCGAAAGCATAACAGAAAGTCTTTCGTAGATCTGTGGTGCTGTGACAATATTAATAGAGAAAAGTGGCAAAATAATCGTTTGTTTTCGATAGAGTTTATTATGGCTAATCAAAATAAAGGTCTTACCCGAATCATTAAAGCTGGTGGCTATTCATACAAAGGCATTCGTGCCGCTTGGATTAATGAAGCCGCTTTTAGACAAGAAGCTATTGTGACCTTGGTTGCAATTATCCTTTCATTTTTCATCGATGTCAGTGGTCTAGAGCGCATTTTACTCATTGGTTCCGTTGTGTTGGTTGTGATCTTGGAACTGGTAAATAGTGCGATAGAAGCCGTTGTCGATCGAATTGGATCTGAATACCACGAATTATCCGGACGTGCAAAAGATATGGGCTCTGCCGCCGTTCTGCTCGCTATTATATTGGGATTATTTACTTGGGTAACCATTCTTTGGGGGCATTTCTTCGCATAAAGTTAAAAAATTCGATTTTTGTCGAAAAATAATCCAAAGATGCGTGTTTTATATTCATTTAAGGTTTCAAATCGTCATATACCTGTATATACTCACAGTCTGACTGTATAAACAAACAGGGGGCGGAATGAAAGCATTAACTGCAAGGCAGCAGCAGGTTTACGATTTGGTTCGTGATCACATTTCGCAAACGGGTATGCCACCAACACGGGCTGAAATAGCTTCCCAACTTGGGTTTCGCTCACCAAATGCGGCAGAAGAGCACTTAAAAGCTCTTGCTCGTAAAGGTGTGATAGAAATTGTCTCTGGTGCATCCAGAGGTATCCGTTTGCTAATGGAAGAAGAGCCAGAAGGATTGCCATTAATTGGGCGAGTCGCAGCTGGCGAACCACTTTTAGCGCAAGAGCATATTGAAAGCCATTATCAAGTTGACCCAACATTATTTAAACCAAGTGCAGATTTTTTATTGCGCGTTAATGGTATGTCAATGAAAGATATCGGTATTATGGATGGTGATTTACTCGCTGTGCATAAAACGCAAGATGTTCACAACGGGCAAGTCATTGTGGCTCGTATTGAAGATGAAGTGACAGTAAAACGCCTTAAGAAAAGCGGTAATAAAATAGAGCTTCATGCAGAAAACCCTGAGTTTTCGCCTATTATCGTCGATTTACGCGAACAAAGCTTTACTGTGGAAGGTTTAGCCGTTGGGGTTATTCGTAACGGCGAATGGCTGTAATTTGTACCAATGTAAGTCAACACAACTTATTTTAAAAAGATGCAGATGATGTGTAAAACCACAAAATCATCTGCATTTTTATTTTGTATAAAAAAACATCATTGCACTACAAATGTAATTACAATATGATGAGTTTTAATTATGGAGGTGTTTATGACAACAATACAAGTTAGAGTAGACGATGAGCTAAAAAAAGAAGCTTATCAAGTATTTGAAAAAATGAATCTATCTCCTTCAGATGCTATAAGATTGTTTCTACGTTATGTTTCTGAAAATGAAAAGTTACCTTTCTCTGAAGTTTCTGTCGTTGTTGGTGAACAAGACGAAGATGAGGATATTTTAGCTGTTGTACGTGAGCGTTTGAAGAAACCATGTAAACGTATAAGAGTAAATATTGATGATCTTTAATATTGAGTTTGATAAGCGTGCATTAAAAGAATGGCAGAAACTTGATCAAAGCATTAAAGAACAATTTAAAAAGAAATTAAAAAAATTACAGGAAAACCCTTATATAGAGTCTGCTCGCTTAAAAGGTGATCTCTCGGGTTGCTATAAGATTAAATTACGAGCATCTGGTTTTCGATTGGTTTACCAAATCATTGATTCAGAAGTCGTTATTTTAGTTATTGCTATTGGTAAGCGTGAAGAAAGTAAAGCGTATTCATTAGCTGAAATGAGAATTCAAAAGTAGAACACGTATTAGCCAGCATTTAGCTGGCTTTTTGTATTTTATAAGCTTAACGAGGTTTATAGTCACCGGTTTTTTTCTGCTTAAGATTATCATCCATACTGTGATCATGATGACAACCTTCCGGATGTGTACACTCTTGTGCTTCGTGGCACTGTGAACACAATCCATGAATTTCGATGACGCTATGTCGTAAATGAAATCCACTCTCTTTTGCCAGTAATGAAATTGAATTTTCGATTTTATGACTGTTCTTTTCCGTGACAGATAAACAACGATCACAAATTAGCATTACTGACGTATGTTCAACATCATCAAAATGATGACAAAGTACATAACTGTTGGTGGATTCAATTTTATGGATAAATCCTTGCTCAAGTAAAAACTCTAACCCACGATAGACGGTTGGTGGTTTTGCTTGTGGCTCTATTTGGCGTAATAAATCCAATAAGTCGTATGCGCTGATAGCAGAAGGTTGCTGCATTATCAGACGTAATACTGCCAGACGTTGTGAAGTCAGGCGAACACCTCGTTTCTGGCAGATCTTTTCTGCCTGAGCGAGCAATTTATCTTCATTCATGGGGATCAGATGCTCTCAGACGTTATTAATGGCACAGATCCTATCATATTTTTCAAGAGTAAACCTTTGTGTAAAGTGGGGTTTTATGAAAATAACTTTTCATGGTGATCTATCATGATCATCAACAAAAAACCCAGCCTAAGCTGGGTTAATTTTTTAGATGGTTTTTTCTGAAATATTATCTTAAAGTTTATATTCACCTATTACCTATACAACACCATAAAGACAAATTATATAAAGTATAAAAAATATAATGCAAAGAATTATATAAGATTATAGTTTGCGATTAGTTTAAAACTTTACTTTTTGTAACACCAATCGAATTCAACTCAATCAATTCGGCAATAGCCTGAGCAGGAACATTTGCTAACTCTTTAGGCTCCATTTTATGCATCCCACCACCATAGACCCGTCCTTCATCAAGAAGCTCATTCACTGTAATATTATTCAAAGCATCTATCACCATCTCATGTAGCGCAGAACAATTATTTAATGCAGCCTGAAGGTTAGGCAAGGGATATAGTATCAAATACGAGTTTGCTACAATTGCATCAGAGTTATTCAAGATAAAACGAAATGGTTTCCTCCCTTCCGCATTGGATCTACCAATATATGTACAGTAAAAGCGACTTTCTTGACGATTTTCCTGAGAATACCAAATCTTACGATTCTTACACAAATAGCGTTCAGAAACTCCTAATTCAATTCCATGCTGCAAGTATTCAAAAAGTGCAGGGTATTTAGACTCTACTTCAGTTAAAGGTATCTTCGAATCCAATACGAAAAGTTGATTATCAATCATAGGATAACCTACTTCATCCCTTTCAATATACGACTCTTTCAAATACCTCGGGCTTGGTAAAATTGGTCTAAACTGTTCGAGTGGCAACCCTTTTTCCTCAATTTGAGTCCGGTTCAATACAAAAAATTTATTATCACCTGTTGCAATACCGCGTTTAACAGTAAAGAAATCGCTTATTTTTAAGTTAACGTCGTTTTTTCTTACTTTATTCAGAGGAAACCTTGTCCACTTTTTCTCATTCCATAATGCAGAGGATGCGATATTTTTTTCTACCGCTGGTTCATCTAATGTTCCGCCATAGGAAAACCGCACTTTGTGATTCTTCGGAGGTTTCTTGTTTTTTATCCAAACAACAGCAGATGAAACCAACGCATCGTCAAACTGAACATTATTTGGATCATAACGATGTATCTGGAGCAAAGTGACTTCTTCTAATAAATATTTTTTTACAGCGTCACCATAATTTACATCCATAAATTCACTTGGTATTAGCCAACCTGCGATTCCATTTTCTGCCATCCACGGATGGGCAAGAGCCATGAAGTAACAGTACAAACCGGCCAAACTAGATAGTTCCATATTGGATGCTTGCTTGGCTAAACGTTGCAGTATTTCTTTTTTACCAACTATGTGGTGATGTCTAACATATGGCGGGTTGCATATCAGCAAGTTGACTTTCTCATCTTCGGAAGGTGGAGAGATTTCAGTAAAATCAGCCAACTGATAGTCAAGTATACTTTGCTTCCATAGCTCTTTTGAAGGAACTGCGTAATGAGGATCGACTTCAATTCCTAATGCCGACTCAATGCTCTTCTCAGGAAAAACAGTGTTCAAAGCACTAAAAAATGAACCAGTTCCAAAAGCAGGATCAAGAAATTTTACCTTCTCACGTTTTGGAAATATCATTCTAGCGTGCGACAACACTTCAAGTGCCAATTTGTTAGGGGTGGAAAATTGCCCCATGACATTTCGTGCCTCTTGAGTTTTCATTGCATCGAGTTCGACTTGAATATTTTGTCGCTCTCTTTCTATATCATTAATCACCACTGTTAAAATCCAAATTTCTCAAAATCATTGATTCTATGTTCCCACACCCAATCAATTCCTTCTGCGGCTTCATAACCTAGGTAGCCAGAGTCAAAATAACCACACAAAAACAGATCAAAAGTTACTTCGTGTCCATACGTTCTGCGCAATTGTTGAATCTTTATTGCTTCTTCTTTTCGTCGTTTATTCGTGTTGGTAAAATCTCCAGCAGACTTTGCCTCGAATAGCGCGGGGAATTCTCCTTTTTGAGCATATTTCCGCTTAATTACAGCATCTACAGGAATGTTAACTCCAAAACCAGCCCCGTTAGAGACAGGTATATTAAATCTAAATGAAAATGTCCCATTTGGCATTTCTCGCCAATCATTAACCGCTCCTGGAAGTAGCTCTCGATACCCCCTTGCTTCAAGCCAGTTTTTAATTGCTAGTAACTGTCTTTGTTCTTGAGCATTCCGAATAATGGGATCTGCTTCGGAACCACAGAGGCGATCTGCGACAATGGTAGATGCACGACGAACCTCTTCATATGTACCAGTATCGCCCCTATGCTTCCAAACAAAAATATCTGGGTCAGCCATCTTTTCAATGATTGAACCAATCCTATTTAATTGATCAAATAAATCATAATCAGTCATCCTAGGAGGAATACGCCCAAATTTTTCCATAGATAAAACCAGATTTGGCGATACCCCAGCTAAACCAATTAGTCGATCACGAGCTATAGGAGGACATGTAGTCATTCTTAGCATAGAAATAACCCATGGATGACGTATTAAAGTGTCAGGATTAATGTCTGTCAAATTACGAGTACTTATAAGGGCTTCCTCTACTTTAAAAGTAGTTTTTACTCGTGTTTCTCGGAAAGCTTTAGGCGCAAAATTCAAGAACCAGTTATTATAAAAATCAACAGATTTAGCTATATCTAACTTCCATTGATCTATATTATATTTATTTACCGCCATTATAGCTTACCCCTATTAATGATGTTTATTTATACTTGATGAATCAAAAAGTGACTATAGCTTACCGTTTTTGATTATCTGAACGCTCACGATCACTTTTTAGCAAGGGTATGTTAAGTAGAGACTCCTTAATCCCTTTTTTGTATGCATTGTATTGCCATATCGTAAACATCTGTTTATATTTTCGATTTTGCTCTTTTACTTCTGCCAATTCAGCTTCAAAGTTTGCAATACGTGAAGCAGTAGCGTTTAAACTCGCTGGTCTAGGTTTTTTTGAGGTTTTCCCTTTTAAGGTATCTTTTTTTACTTGATAAGCTGTTGTTATGGCTTCATGCGTATTGAGCGACAGCCTTGTAGGTAGCTTCCCTAAGCTAATCCATTCTTTACACTAAAAACTCAATCACAAAAACAAAAAAGCCCTTTTAGTTAAGGGCTTAATTCTAATCTTTTACATAAAACATCTCAGGTGACCGTTAGAACGGAATATCGTCATCAAAGTCCATTGGTGGTTCATTGCTTGGTGCTGGAGCCGCTGCGGGTTGTTGTGCAGGGCGAGATTGTGCGCCACCGCTAAATTGTTGTGATGCTTGTGGTTGTTGTGGTTGACCCCAACCGCCTTGACCGCCTTGTGAAGGTGCGCCATCTTGACCACCACGGCCACCTAACATCTGCATGGAGCCACCGATATTGACCACAACTTCAGTGCTATATCTGTCTTGACCGCTTTGGTCTTGCCATTTACGTGTTTGTAATTGACCTTCGATATACACTTGTGAACCTTTACGCAGATATTCGCCCGCAATTTCCGCTAATTTGCCGAAAATTACCACACGGTGCCACTCGGTTTTTTCTTTCATTTCACCGGTTTGTTTATCGCGCCAGCTTTCTGATGTTGCCAGTGTCAGGTTTGCAACTGCACCACCACTTGGCATATAACGGATTTCTGGATCCTGCCCTAAATTACCGATAAGAATAACTTTGTTTACGCCTCTGCTCGCCATGTGCGGTACTCCTGCGAAAGTAAATTTTTTGAAATCATAAGCGAATAAGTTTATCACGTACGCTAAAATTTGAATATGACGTGTGATGAATTTCTCATTTGTGAAGATTGTCGATATTTTTTGTCTCAAAATGACAGAGTTACATCATCAATCAATTTCACTATATATACTGTATATCCATTCAGTTAACTTTGTGTCATAATTATCCGATTCTTTCTTTTTCGGCGACTCTCTCAATCCGGGATATATTCATGGATAAAATCGAAGTACGGGGCGCTCGCACCCATAATCTAAAAAATATCAATTTGATCATTCCTCGCGATAAACTGATTGTTATTACGGGGCTTTCTGGTTCAGGTAAATCTTCTTTAGCCTTTGATACGCTTTATGCAGAAGGGCAGCGACGCTATGTCGAATCGCTTTCTGCCTATGCTCGTCAGTTTCTTTCGTTAATGGAAAAACCTGACGTTGATCATATTGAAGGCTTGTCTCCCGCTATTTCGATTGAGCAGAAATCTACGTCGCATAACCCGCGTTCGACTGTGGGAACGATTACAGAAATTCACGACTACTTGCGTCTTTTATTTGCTCGTGTGGGGGAGCCTCGTTGTCCTGATCACGATATTCCATTAGCCGCTCAAACCGTTAGCCAAATGGTTGATAATGTACTTGAGCAACCAGAGGGCAAGCGCTTAATGCTGTTAGCACCTGTGGTGAAAGAGCGTAAAGGTGAGCATATTAAGTTGCTCAACAACCTTGCTGCCCAAGGCTATATTCGTGCGCGTATTGATGGCGAAGTGTGCGATCTCTCTGATCCTCCAACACTAGAATTACAGAAAAAACATACCATTGAAGTAGTGATTGACCGTTTTAAAGTGCGTGACGATCTTGCTCAACGTTTAGCGGAATCTTTTGAAACCGCATTAGAGCTTTCTGGTGGTACTGCTGTTATCTCTGATATGGATGATAACAATGCCGATGATATTGTTTTTTCTGCAAACTTTGCCTGTCCTGTTTGTGGTTATAGCATGAGCGAGCTAGAACCTCGTTTATTCTCCTTTAATAATCCGGCGGGTGCTTGTCCAACTTGTGATGGTTTAGGTGTTCAGCAATTTTTTGATCCTGAATTAGTGATCCAAAATAGAGAAATCTCTCTTGCTGGTGGGGCAATTAAAGGATGGGATCGCCGTAACTTTTACTATTTCCAAATGCTTCGCTCATTGGGTGAGCATTATCATTTTGATGTTGAAGCGCCTTTTGATTCGTTACCGGATAACATTCAAAAAGTCATTTTAACGGGCTCAGGCAAAGAAAATATCGAATTTAAATACACCAATGATCGTGGTGATGTTGTTGTGCGTCATCATCCTTTTGAAGGTGTATTAAATAATATGGAACGCCGTTACCGTGAGACAGAATCTAGTGCGGTTCGTGAAGAGCTTTCTAAATATATTAGTAACCGCTCTTGTGCTTCTTGTGGTGGTACACGTTTACGTCGAGAAGCGCGCCATGTGTATGTTGAAAATACCACATTACCTGAAATAGCAGATTACAGCATTGGTCATGCAATGACCTTTTTCCAAAATCTAAAATTGAGTGGTCAGCGAGCGAAGATCGCAGAAAAAGTCTTAAAAGAGATTAGTGACCGATTAAAATTCTTGGTCAATGTGGGATTAAACTACCTCACACTTTCTCGTTCTGCGGAAACTTTATCAGGGGGAGAAGCACAACGTATTCGCTTAGCGAGTCAGATTGGTGCGGGATTAGTTGGCGTTATGTATGTGTTGGATGAACCTTCAATTGGGTTACATCAACGAGACAACGATCGTCTACTTGAAACGCTGATCCACTTGCGTAATTTGGGTAACACGGTGATCGTTGTAGAGCATGACGAAGACGCCATTCGTGCCGCTGATCATATTATTGATATTGGCCCAGGTGCGGGTGTTCATGGTGGTGAAATTGTTGCCCAAGGGACGCTTGAAGATATTATTAATAACCCGAATTCATTGACGGGGAAATTCTTAAGTGGTGAACGCCGTATCGCAATTCCAGAGCAACGTGTGCCTGTTGATCGCGAAAAAATGCTGACCATTCTTGGAGCAAAAGGCAATAACTTAAAAAATGTAAATCTAAAATTACCCGTAGGTTTATTTACTTGTATTACAGGTGTTTCGGGATCAGGTAAATCCACGCTGATCAACGATACGTTATTCCCTATTGCACAACGCCAATTAAATGGGGCTACAAACAGTGTACCTGCGCCTTATTTAGATGTTGAAGGGCTAGAATATTTCGATAAAGTCATTGATATAAACCAAAGCCCTATTGGCCGTACCCCTCGTTCAAATCCTGCAACTTATACAGGTGTCTTTACACCTATTCGTGAGTTATTTGCAGGTGTACCTGAATCTCGTACTCGTGGTTATACACCAGGTCGCTTTAGTTTTAACGTGAAAGGCGGGCGCTGTGAAGCTTGCCAAGGTGATGGTGTTATTAAAGTAGAAATGCACTTTTTACCGGATGTATATGTGCCTTGTGATCAATGTAAAGGTCAACGTTATAACCGTGAAACCCTTGAAGTAAAATACAAAGGAAAAAATATTCACGAAGCGTTGGATATGACCATTGAAGAGGCGAGAGAGTTTTTTGATGCCGTGCCTGCGTTAGCTCGTAAACTACAAACATTGATTGATGTTGGTCTTTCTTATATTCG
Source organism: Proteus appendicitidis (assembly GCF_030271835.1). Lineage (NCBI taxonomy): Bacteria > Pseudomonadati > Pseudomonadota > Gammaproteobacteria > Enterobacterales > Morganellaceae > Proteus > Proteus appendicitidis. Next base: position 3,682,171 of record NZ_CP127389.1, on the reverse strand, counting down.
CTTGGGGCAATCAGCAACGACTTTATCGGGTGGTGAAGCACAGCGAGTTAAGTTAGCAAAAGAGTTATCAAAACGTGGTACGGGACAGACTCTTTATATTCTCGATGAGCCTACAACAGGGCTTCATTTTGCTGATATTGAGTTGCTACTTGAAGTGCTTCATCAGTTACGTGACCAAGGTAATACCATTGTTGTTATTGAGCATAATCTTGATGTGATCAAAACAGCAGACTGGATTGTGGATCTTGGCCCTGAAGGCGGAAGTGGTGGTGGTCAAATTTTAGTGTCAGGCACACCAGAGCAAGTTGCAGAGTTTGAAGGCTCGCATACTGCAAGATTCTTAAAACCAATCTTAGAGCGGGGTTATTAAGATAACACTACTTATTCCCTTATGATCTAAGCGCTACGAACAATAAACACTTTACTGTTTGTAGCGCGCTTTCTTCAAGAAAAGTAAATCCATCAGGTGCGATAGAATTTAATTCTATCGCAAATAGTATTCTTTTGAGGCTATATACTTCCTTATCTATTTTTAATCTTATTAGTCGCCTATTTTTATAAAAAATAGATTAAATGGTTAATTATGCTGTTTTGTAACGGTATTTTAACCAAATACGAGATAACAAAGCTAAATAGAAAGGATTATCATAGACTATCGTGATGGACAGCACAGTTTATTTGGTGATTTGTTTCAATTGTTATACTTGACTATTATTGTATAACAATAGATATTTTTGATTATTAATCAATTAGTTATTTGTTTCTAAAGGTTACAGTAGAGGGAGGGTTATTATTTACTGTGCTCTTTGAACAGATAATCCTACTTTTCTCCTTACGATAGAATTTTTTTCTAAATCATTTCGGGCTATCACGATTTATAACAACTTTTTTCTCCGTAATATTTCCTATCATTTACCCATAATAAATAATACCTGCAAAAAGTAAGGCTATTTCGACATCGCAATGTTAGATAGACTTTTTTACCCCCAAAATTCGTTTTGCTATTAACAATTACAATATAAAAAGTGAGTACTAATATGGAAACGGCTTCCTCAAAAACAGAGACCACAAGCTATCCCGCAACTAGTGCTGGCGCTCGCCGCGCAGGTATGACAGAACAAGAATGGCGTGCAGCAATTAAATTTGACGGCAATGATGCGGGCTGGGTTATCATGAGTATCGGTATGGCTATCGGTGCAGGTATTGTATTTTTACCTGTGCAGGTAGGTCTGATGGGATTATGGGTTTTCCTACTATCCTCGATCATTGGTTATCCTGCTATGTACCTTTTCCAACGTCTATTTATTAATACGTTGGCTGAATCTCCTGAGTGTAAAGACTACCCAAGCGTTATCACCGGTTATCTCGGTAAAAACTGGGGTATTTTATTAGGCGCACTCTACTTTGTGATGTTAGTCATTTGGATGTTTGTTTACTCAACGGCAATTACCAATGACAGTGCTTCTTACTTACAAACATTTGGTGTTACTGACGGTTTACTGTCAGAAAATCCATTCTATGGTTTGATCTTGATTTGCGCTTTAGTCGCTATCTCTTCTCGTGGTGAACAATTACTGTTTAAAGTATCAAGCTTTATGGTACTGACTAAACTGCTTGTGGTCGCAGCGTTAGGGATCTCCATGATTGGTATGTGGCATCTTTATAACGTGGGTGCATTACCACCAGCTGGACGTTTAATCAAAGAAGCAATCATTACATTACCTTTTACCCTGACTTCAATTCTGTTTATCCAAACATTAAGCCCTATGGTTATCTCTTACCGTGGTCGTAATAAAAACCGTGAAGTTGCTCGTCACAAAGCGTTACGCGCAATGAACATCGCGTTCGGTGTGTTGTTCTGTACGGTTTTCTTCTATGCAATTTCATTCACATTAGCAATGGGTCATGATGAAGCCGTTAAAGCGTATGAACAAAATATCTCTGCATTAGCGATTGCGGCGAAATTCTTCCCTGGTGGTTGGGTAACTGTTGTAAGCGTTATGTTGAATATCTTTGCCGTAATGACTGCATTCTTTGGTGTCTACTTAGGTTTCCGTGAAGCGACACAAGGGATCGTTATGAATATTCTGCAACGCTATCTCCCAGCAGACAAAATCAACCAAAAATGGGTACAAAACGGCATCATGATTTTCGCTGTGCTTTTAGCATGGGGGGCAATCATCCTGAATGCACCAGTGCTGAGTTTTACCTCAATTTGTAGCCCTATCTTCGGTATGGTGGGTTGTCTTATTCCTGCATACTTAGTGTACAAAGTACCAATGTTACACAAATACAAAGGTGCATCGCTCTACCTGATTATTTTTACCGGTTTACTGCTCGTTATCTCTCCGTTCTTGGCATTTTCATAGTCGCCAACTTCGGTTCTAGTTAGGCGTTGTTTTTAAAAACTAAATTAATCCAAGGTGTTAGATTATGAGCCAGAACAAAAATTCTCATTTATGGTCACAGTTTGTTCGTCAGTTACGCGAAGGTGTTAAGCCAGCAGTAGGGTGTACTGAGCCAATTTCATTAGCATTGGCAGCCGCGAAAGCAACTGCGCTTTTAGGTGAACCTGTTGTTCGTGTCGAAGCTTGGGTTTCACCAAATTTGATGAAAAACGGAATGGGCGTAACAGTGCCGGGAACGGGAATGGCTGGGCTACCTATTGCAGCCGCATTAGGTGCGACAGGAGGAGATCCTGATGCTGGGTTGGAGGTCTTATTAAAAGCATCTGCTGATGCAGTTGCTCAAGCTAAGACACTGGTTGCTCAAGGTAAAATCACAGTGGGCGTAAAAGCACCTTGTGAAGATGTTCTTTACTCTGAAGCGAAAGTATATAGCCAATCTGGTTATGCCATCGTCAGTATCGCAAGAGAGCATACACACGTTGTTCGCTGTGAATGTAACGGTAACGTTGTTTTTGAAGAAGATAAATCAGCGCTTACTCATCATTGTGGATCTACTGATGAAAAACCTTTTACTGATGTTTGTGCTGAAGATATTTATCACTTCGCACTTAATGTGCCAGTGAGTGAAATTGAGTTTATGCTCAATGCTGCTCGTTTAAATGGTGCTTTATCAGAAGAAGGATTACAAAACACCTATGGATTAGCCATTGGTCGTACCTTAATTCTGCAACAAGAGAAAGGTTTGTTAGGTAAAGACTTACTTAATGAAATCATGATCAGAGCATCAGCAGCCTCTGATGCTCGTATGGGTGGGGCGGTATTGCCTGCAATGAGTAATTCAGGCTCGGGTAATCAGGGCATTGCCGCAACATTACCTGTAATGGTGGTTGCTGAATTTATTAAAGCAGATGATGAAACCTTACTGCGTGCATTGGTTTTATCTCACTTAATGGCAATTTATGTTCATAGCCATTTTCCACCACTTTCCGCCCTTTGTGCTGCAACAACCGCTTCAATGGGAGCAGCCGCAGGAATGGCATGGTTACTCACAAAAGATTTCAACACAGTCAGTATGTCTATCAACAGTATGATTGGTGATATCAGTGGCATTATCTGTGATGGCGCATCGAATAGCTGTGCAATGAAAGTATCAAGTAGTGCAGCGAGTGCTTATAAAGCCGTATTAATGGCGATGCAAAATCAAAGTGTTACGGGTACTGATGGTATTGTCAGTGACGATGTCGATAGCTCAATAGCGAATCTCTGTGCATTAGCGAGTCGTGCAATGCAACATACCGATATTCAAATCATTGAGATTATGGAAGAAAAAGCGCGTCGTAATGCTGGGGAAAAGAAGCAAGCTGTCAATATATAAAAGGCGAAAACCTAAAGCGACAGTGATGTTGTGATGCAGTATTGCAGTAAAAAGAAATACCTGCTTATGAAAATAGGCAGGTATTTTTTTATCGTGAAATTGTGTTGATTGGCTTAAATACTTACAGCCGCAAAAGCTTGTGCAATACGCTGAACATTACCTGTATTAACACCCGCCATACAAACACGGCCAGTACCGACAAGATAAATACCAAATTCGTCACGTAATCTATCAACTTGTGCTTGTGTAAAACCGGTATAGCTGAACATACCGCGTTGAGTTAATAGATGATCAAAATTCTTTTCAGGCAGGGCAATTTTTAAAGCTTCGACTAAAGTAACGCGCATTTCTTTAATGCGATCACGCATATGCGCGACTTCTTTTTGCCATTGTGCCGTTAAAACTTGGTCTGATAGCACTCTATTGACAATTTGCGCACCATAATTTGCAGGGCTTGAATAGATACGACGTACACCCGCTTTTAACTGGCCTAATACATTTTCGCATTCAGTGGCATTATCACAAACAATCGATAGACCACCAGCACGTTCACCGTAGATCCCAAATATTTTTGAAAAAGAGTTACTGATAAGTATCGGTAATCCTGCTTTTGCCATAGTACGAATAGCGTAAGCATCTTCATCTAAATTTTCAGCAAAGCCTTGATAAGCAATATCTAAGAATGGAATTGCTTGGCGAGCTTTTAATACTTCAGTGACTTGATCCCATTGATCTTTAGTCAGATCAGAGCCTGTTGGATTGTGGCAACATGGGTGCATCAATACGATGCTTTTTTCAGGCAGATTTTTAAAGCAATCGAGTAGCGCTTCAAATTTTACGCCTTTGGTTTCAGGATCAAAGTAAGGGTAGTAATTCACCTTGAAACCAGAGCCAGCAAAAATAGAGGCATGGTTATCCCAAGTTGGATCACTTATCCACACTTCTGATCCTGGGAAATAGCGATGCAGAAAATCAGCACCCACTTTTAATGCCCCTGATCCACCTAATGTTTGGATTGTGGCAATTTTCTTTTCTGCAATGAGAGGATTATCTGCACCGAAAAGGAGATCTTGAATTTCGCTGCGATAAGGTGCCAGCCCTTCCATTGGTAAATAAAGTGTTGCGGTAGGAGTCATGGCATTAAGTTGCTGACGTGCAACGGAAACTGTTCCTAAAATAGGGGTCTTGCCTTCTTCGTCATAATAAAGACCAATGCTTAAATTAATTTTATCCTGACGTGGGTCTTTGTTATAAACATCCATCAATGAGAGAATCGGATCTCCCGGAAACGCTTCAACCTGTTGAAACACGGCTTCTTCTCCAATCACTTTTAGTGTGTCATAGGGATACAATATCGTCTGTATTATTGTTCGTCTAGGTATTCCATGATGACGCGCGAGGTTAATTTCGTAATCAACTCATAGGCGCTAATACCACTATATTTGGCAATTTCTTCTACGGGCAATATATCTCCCCATAAAATTGCTTCATCACCAACACTATCAACCAGTTCTGTCCCCAAATCGACGCTTATCATATCCATTGAAACTCGACCAACAATAGGCACTTTTCGACCATTGATCCACACAGGCGTACCTGAAGGTGCGCTACGAGGATAACCATCGCCATAACCAATCGCGATCACACCAAGATAAGTGTCTTTTTCACTTACCCATGTACCACCATAACCAACAGGCTCACCCGCTTTATGTTTACGAACGGCAATCAGGCTTGTTTTCAGTGTCATTGCAGGAGTTAAGCCAAAATCTTTACCCGTTCTTTCATCACCAGTGGGAGAGATACCATAAGTAATAATACCGGGGCGAACCCACTGATAATGGACTTGAGGCCAAAATAAAATACCAGCAGAAGCGGCGATAGATTTATCACCGGCTTTATCTTGAATAAAATCTTGAAATAGTGAGATTTGTTTTTGTGTTACTTCAGGAACATCTGGCTCATCAGCGCGACTAAAATGGCTTACAATATTGACAGGTTGTTGTACATTTTTGCAGGCAGAAAGTCGTAAATAGAAGGCTTGTGCATCTTCAGGCCGCACTCCTAAACGGTGCATCCCCGTATCAATTTTCATCCATACTTTGACCGGTTCATCTAAGTTTGCCTGTTCTAATGCTTCTAATTGCTCTTGGCTATGAACAACCGTTTCAATGTGGTTGACGACTAAAATAGGTAGGTCAGCGACATCAAAAAAGCCCTCTAACAGAAGAATGGGTTTTACAATTCCCCCACTTCGTAAGGTTAATGCTTCACCAATACGCGCAACACCAAAACAATCAGCATTGTCCATTAAGGTATATGCTGTTTCTAATAACCCATGACCATAAGCGTTTGCTTTCACGACAGCTATCAGGTGGCTATGTGGGGCATAGTCTCTCACATGCTGAAAATTGTGACGCAGAGCGCGGCGATCTATCACTGCGGTTGCCGCTTTCATATTATTCCAATACTTCCTTTCATTAAGTCAAGGTTAGTGATTATTCATCATCGTAAGCAGGACCAGCATAGTTATCAAAACGTGACCATTGACCGTTAAAGGTCAGCCTGACTGTACCAATTGGGCCGTTACGTTGTTTACCGATGATGATTTCTGCAACCCCTTTTAAATCACTACTTTCGTGGTAAACCTCATCACGATAAATAAACATGATAAGGTCAGCATCTTGCTCAATAGAGCCTGATTCACGTAAGTCGGAGTTAACAGGGCGTTTATCAGCACGTTGTTCCAAACTACGGTTTAACTGTGATAAAGCAACCACAGGAACTTGTAATTCTTTAGCTAACGCTTTTAAAGAACGAGAAATTTCAGCAATTTCTAATGTTCTATTTTCAGATAATGAAGGTACTCTCATTAGCTGCAAGTAGTCAATCATGATAAGGCTTAAACCGCCATGTTCACGATAAATACGGCGAGCGCGAGAGCGAACTTCTGTTGGTGTTAAACCCGATGAGTCATCGATGTACATATTGCGCTTTTCAAGCAAAATACCCATGGTGCTTGAAATACGCGCCCAATCCTCATCATCAAGCTGCCCTGTACGAATTCTTGTCTGATCGACACGAGATAATGATGCCAACATACGCATCATGATTTGGTTGCCGGGCATCTCTAAACTGAAGATAAGGACGGGTTTTTCTTCCGTCATTGCCGCATTTTCACATAAGTTCATGGCAAATGTGGTTTTACCCATAGAAGGACGTGCAGCAACAATAATTAAATCTGACTTTTGTAATCCTGCGGTTTTTTTATCTAGATCTTGATAACCACTGGAAACCCCTGTGACACCATCATGAGGTTTTTGATAGAGCTGTTCTATCTTTTCAACCGTCTCTTCTAAAATAGCGTCTATTGCTTTAGGGCCTTCATCTTTATTGGCTCTTGTTTCAGCAATTTGGAACACTCTTGATTCAGCAAAGTCGAGTAGATCTTCACTGGTGCGTCCTTGAGGATCAAAACCTGCATCTGCAATTTCGTTGGCAACTTTTATCATATCGCGAACAACCGCACGCTCTCGGACGATATCCGCATAAGCGTTGATGTTCGCCGCACTTGGCGTATTTTTTGAAAGTTCGGCTAAATAAGCAAAACCTCCTACACTGTCTAACTCCGCATTTTGTTCTAATGCTTCGGATAGCGTAATAAGATCGATAGGCTTGCCTAATTCCAACAAACGTTGCATTTGCGAGAAAATAGTACGATGAGGTCGGCTATAAAAATCTTCAGCGGTGACGCGTTCAGAAACATTATCCCAACGTTCATTATCTATCATCAGACCGCCTAACACGGACTGCTCTGCTTCCAGCGAATGGGGAGGTAGCTTTAATCCCTCCATTTGTCGGTCTTTAATATCAGACATCAGCTTGTCAGTGGTCTTGTTTCTGGCCATAAATCCTGCATAAAATCGAAAAAGTGTCAGTCAGCGTATTAGTATACGCTAACCCAATTATCTGTGCCTTGTAGAAATAGCTATCCTTTGTCATTATCTCTGAAGGTCTTTTTGCGCTCGTTTATTTAATCTCTCATCCTACAAAGGAGATAGTAATGGCTAATCGTATTCAATTTGCAACTCATGGCGATGTAGATGTTCTTGAGTTTGCAACATTTACACCCGCTCCTCTTGGCGATCATGAAGTTCAAGTTGCCAATAAGGCAATTGGTATTAACTATATTGATACTTATGTACGTAGCGGGTTATATCCTGTAAGCCAATTCCCAAGTGGATTAGGCACTGAAGCTGCGGGCATTATTATCAAAACAGGCGCTAAAGTGACTTCACTAAAAGAAGGGGACAGAGTTGTTTATGCACAATCTCCATTAGGGGCTTATAGCGATACGCATAATGTACCAGAAAATAAAGTGGCACGTCTGCCTGATAATATCTCTTTTGAACAAGCTGCCGCCTCTTTCTTAAAAGGATTAACAGTTTATTATCTCTTCAATGAAACCTATAAATTACAAGCGGGTGAAACCTTCTTATTCCATGCGGCTGCTGGTGGCGTTGGTTTAATTGCAAGCCAATGGGCGAAAGCCATTGGTGCGAAAATGATTGGTACAGCAGGCAGCGATGAAAAAGTTGCCAAAGCAAAAACCGCAGGTGCATGGGAAGTGATTAATTACCAGACTGAGTCGATTGTGGAACGTGTGTTGGCGCTAACTAATAATCAAAAAGTGCCTGTTGTTTACGATTCTGTTGGTAAAGCAACGTGGTTAGATTCGTTAGACTGCTTGCAACGCCGTGGCTTAATGGTGAGTTTTGGCAATGCATCAGGTGCCGTAACGGGTGTTGATTTAGGTATTCTCAATAAAAAAGGTTCTCTGTATGTGACGCGCCCATCTATTTCGGGTTATATCACAACGCGTGAAGAGCTAGATGCCGCAAGTGAAGCGCTATTTACGTTAATTGGTAGCGGTAAAATTGATGTAAGTGTGCCAGATAATCAGAAATTTGCTTTAGCAGATGCGAAAGAGGCACATCGTTACCTTGAAAGTAGACAATCTCAAGGATCAAGCTTACTTATTCCTTAATTGTTATTTTTAAAATCTAAAACCTATTTAAAATAAATTAAATAGGTTTTGAGTATTTATTACTTAATTATTTTTCAGTCACAAATTTAAGTGCATTTTCTAAAACAGATAAATCAGCGCCCTGTTTATGGGCGTTTTCGCTTAAATGACGTCGCCATTGTCGAGCACCAGGGATACCTTGGAAAATCCCCAACATATGACGCGTAACATGACCTAAATAAGTACCCTGAGAGAGTTCTTTTTCGATATAAGGATACATTGCTTTTACTGCACTGACTGCATCAGCAATGGGTAGCTGATTGTCAAAAAGTTCATGATCAACATGCGTTAAAATTGACGGATTTTGATAAGCCTCACGACCCACCATCACACCATCCATATATTTTAAGTGCTCTTTAGCTTCTTCTAGCGATTTAATCCCCCCATTAATTGCCATCGTGAGATGTGGAAAATCACGTTTTAATTGATAAACACGAGGATAATCTAAAGGAGGCACTTCACGGTTTTCTTTCGGGCTTAAGCCTGATAACCATGCTTTACGGGCATGAATAATAAAGGTATCACAGTTATTATCACGGCTGACGGTATCAATAAAATCACATAGAAATTCGTAGCTATCCAGCTCGTCAATACCAATACGCGTTTTTACCGTAACAGGAATATCAACGACATCACGCATGGCTTTTACACAATCGGCAACGAGTTGTGCATCTCCCATTAAACAAGCACCAAAGCGCCCATTTTGTACGCGATCTGAAGGGCATCCCACATTTAAATTAATTTCATCATAGCCACGCTCTTGTGCCAATTTTGCACATTGCGCTAAAGCTTGGGGATCACTTCCACCTAACTGCAAAGAGACGGGATGTTCTTCTTCACTGTATTTTAGATAGTCACCTTTACCATGAATGATGGCACCTGTTGTGACCATTTCAGTATAAAGCAGGGTATTTTTACTGAGCTGACGAAAGAAATAACGACAATGGCGATCAGTCCAATCGAGCATCGGCGCAACAGAGAAACGGTTCAAATTATATATATTTGAATGGCTAATAACATGATGATTTTCTGTTGGTTTATTGAGTTCTGTATTTTCTGACATGCTGTAATTCTTTCGTCTATTTAGGCGTTGCTACCCTTGTTTTTTTTATGAGGGTAGAAAATGAGGGCGCATTATAGCATAGAGAATGACTAACGCATGGTGGATCTGATGTTAGAATTATTTTAAATATCATCCTGAACCGATAAAAACAGAGGTTGTTATCACTGATGATATCGTTATATGCGATTGTTGTGGAAAACTACGCCAAACATCATTCAAATAATATTAAGTCTATTTTTTAGAATATAGGCTTGATATTTGTTTTTATAAAATAGCCTATTTGTATTATCTCTATTAAAAATGGAAATAGTCACTGCTCAAGATTTCGCGCTATAAAGCGAAAAAATAAAAAGAGGAGCATTGAATATGAACATTAAAAGAAAGATCCTTATAAAATTAAATAATCTTAATTATGATAATAAAAAATTGTCATTTTCTACTTCCCATGAAATGCACCATTCCTTTTTAACTAATATACCTTTAGTTCCGGTAATATCATCTGTTCATCCATTACCGCCCAGAAGTTATATTGATTCTATTTCAATAAACTTTAATGATCTAAATAAATATTATTATCTTAATTTACCAGAGAATAAACATTATTCTTTAGAAGAAGTAATTAAAATATTAGAACAACACCCTGATATTGAATATGTACAAACAGTGCCGATACAGCCTATTGAACCTCCTAACATTACGCCTGATTTTACTCAATATCAGCAATACTTAAATACGCCAGAAAAAATGGTGAATATTAATAAAATTAAAGGGCTAGGGATCTGTGAAGCATGGAAGCAAGAAGCATACGGGCAAGGAATACAAGTTGCTGATATTGAATGGGATTTCAATCTTTCTCATCATGATTTATCAACAGATAATATTACGTCATTATTACCATTTAATGAAAAAACCAGTCAGGCAGATCATGGTACAGCAGTTGCAGGGTTAATTATGGGAAAAAATGATGGTAAAGGGATCACTGGACTCGCTTATAAATTAGATATGTTTTATGCCATCTCTGAATTAACTTGTGGGCGTATTGACGCGATTATTGCGAGTAAACGCATATTACATGCTGGTGATATTGTTTTATATGAAATGCAGACAATTTGTGAACATCAAGCTTATGTACCTGCGGATTATGAAATGCACATTTGGGAAGCAACTCGTGCATTAACAGATGCTGGGATCATTGTGATTATGGCAGCAGGTAATGGAGGGGTAGATCTAGATTTACCTGCTTATGAAAGTTATCGACAGCGCCATGATAATAACTCAATACGTGTTGGTGCTGGTTCGCCTTATACATTAAATCGATTACCTTTCTCAACGCATGGTTCACCTATTCATGTACAAGCATGGGGAGAGGATGTTGCAACCGCAGGTTATGGTGACCTGTTTCGAAGTGATGATAACCATACTTATACTGCTAATTTTAGTGGAACATCGTCAGCCAGTGCTTTAGTTGCGGGAGCTGCTGCTGTGATCCAATCTTGGTATAAAGACCGTACAAACAGTGTGTTAACGCCGATACAAATGCGTGACTTATTAATTAGAACAGGCACATTCCCACTGTTAAATGACAAAATTGGCCCTTTACCGAATGTGAATAACGCAATTTTATATTTAAAAAAATTAATAAAACGTCATTAAACACAATAGTATTAATTCCTTTAACACCTTCTAAAGGCTAGGAGGTGTTATCCAAATTTCATCTATATGAAATATAAAGTTTTTATCATCATCATAAGATAAAAGTATAAAAAGAAGCGTAATTTAGCTCACTTTTTTTGTATAAACAACGACCATAAAATAGCGTTGCAAATAAACGAGCTAATAAGTTTTTATAGGAAAATAAGGCGATTAGACAACTTCTAAGAGAAAATTTATTTAATTATAAACTTAATCGATTTTTACGATTTATATAAATTAATAGCATTTTGATTTTATTGTGTTTTTAGCTTAAACCCTAAAGGGCATGGTTTATGATGAAAAACTTAAATATGAATAGTTTTTCATTGTTTATGCACCTTTTTGCTTTCAATTTCACGCCACTGCGTTTATCATTTTCCGCTTGTACTATACATACGGCGTCGCTGGTTTTGGGCTTCTGTGGAGCATAATGCTCCGGCAGCTCACACAGTCTTTTCCAGTGGCGGTTCTATCTGCATTATTCTTCGGGATAGAGTATTACCTTAAATGACTGAGAAAACATCTCTGACACCAGTTGTCGAATTAAAATCCTTAAGTAAAGGTTTCGACGGAAAACAAATTATTTCCCGCCTCGATCTCACTATCAACCATGGCGAGTTTTTAACCATCCTCGGTCCTTCGGGCTGTGGTAAGACGACGGTTTTGCGTTTAATCGCGGGTTTAGAAGACGTTGACGATGGGCAAATTATCCTTGATGGGCAAGATATTACGGATATCCCAGCGGAACAACGTTTTGTAAATACGGTTTTTCAAAGTTACGCGCTTTTCCCACATATGACTGTTTTTGAAAACGTCGCATTTGGTCTTCGCATGCAAAAAACGCCTGCTGATGAGATTAATATTCGCGTTGAAGAAGCCTTGCGTATGGTGCAACTTGAAGATTTCGCACAACGGCGTCCTGCACACCTTTCTGGTGGACAACAACAACGTGTCGCGATTGCGCGTGCTGTTGTGAATAAACCAAAGGTCTTATTGCTTGATGAATCATTATCTGCACTGGATTACAAACTACGTAAACAGATGCAAAATGAATTAAAAGCCTTACAACGTAAATTAGGGATCACCTTTATTTTCGTGACTCATGACCAAGAAGAGGCGCTGACCATGTCAGACCGGATCGTGGTGATGCGTGAAGGGCGTATTGAGCAAGATGGTACTCCGCGTGAAATTTATGAGGAGCCAACAAATCTATTTGTTGCGCAATTTATAGGTGAAATTAATATCTTTGATGCGCGGGTGCTCCATCGTATTGATGAAACGCGTATTCGTGCCGATGTTGAAGGTCATGAATGTGATATTTATACCACATTACCTGTGACACAAAACCAGCAACTCAAAGTATTACTTCGACCAGAAGATCTCCGTGTTGAAGAAATTCACGATCTTGAAAACCTTCCTGGGCTAATTGGTTATGTTCGTGAACGTAACTATAAAGGCATGACGCTAGATTCTGTTGTTGAAATGGAAAATGGCAAGGTGGTCATGGTCAGCGAATTCTTTAATGAAGATGATCCGGATGTTGATCACTCGTTAGACCAAAAAATTGCAGTAACTTGGGTTGAAAGCTGGGAGGTCGTGCTGGCAGATGAAGAAAACACGTAAACTATTTCAAAACATCGTTATTACTGGTGTTGTGGGTTGGTTGATGGTGTTCGTCTTCTTGCCGAATATCATGATCATTGCGACCAGTTTTTTAACGCGTGATGATGCCAACCTTGTCGAGATGGTCTTTACACTCGATAACTACTATCGCTTATTTGATCCTATGTATGCAGAAGTGTTACTGCATTCTATTCATATGGCGGTGGTTGCAACATTAGCTTGTTTATTATTAGGTTATCCCTTTGCTTATTTCCTTGCAAAAATGCCTAAGAAAATACAGCCATTAATGTTGTTTTTATTGATTGTACCTTTTTGGACAAACTCGCTTATTCGTATTTATGGATTAAAAATATTCCTAAGTACGAAAGGTTATTTTAACGAATTCCTGTTGTGGATTGGACTTATAGATAAGCCACTCAGAATTATTTATACCCCAGAAGCTGTAGTGCTGGGACTGGTTTATATTTTATTACCTTTCATGGTATTACCGTTATATTCCAGCATTGAAAAGTTAGATAAACCTTGTTTAGAGGCAGCGCGCGATTTAGGTGCTAATAAATTTCAAACCTTTATTCGTATTATTATTCCATTAACAATGCCGGGCATTATTGCGGGTTGTTTACTCGTGATGTTACCTGCGATGGGCTTATTCTTTGTTGCTGATCTAATGGGTGGCGCGAAAAACTTATTAATTGGTAACGTAATTAAGAGCCAATTCTTAAATATTCGTGACTGGCCTTTTGGTGCAGCCACCAGTATTTGTTTAACATTGGTGATGGGACTCATGCTGTTTGTGTATTACCGAGCCGTGAAGCTACTGCATAAGAAGGTAGAAATAGAATGATAGGACGGTTATTGCGTGGTGGATTTATGTCCATTATTTACGCGTATCTTTATATCCCGATCATCATTCTGATAGTTAACTCTTTTAACTCATCGCGTTTCGGGATTAATTGGAAAGGTTTTACCACAGATTGGTACGCTATTTTATTTAATAATGACAGCCTGCTTCAAGCGGCTGGGCATTCATTAACAATGGCGGTTACTTCTGCGACATTTGCGACATTAATTGGCTCCTTAGCGGCAGTTGCGCTTTATCGCTACCGCTTTCGTGGCAAAAAATTTGTGGGTGGAATGCTGTTTGTTGTGATGATGTCGCCGGATATTGTGATGGCGATTTCGTTACTTGTCCTGTTTATGATCCTCGGTGTTTCATTAGGATTTTGGTCGCTGCTATTTTCACATATTACATTTTGTCTGCCTTTTGTTGTGGTGACTGTGTATTCACGATTAAGTGGATTTGATGTAAAAATGTTGGAAGCTGCTAAAGATTTAGGAGCTGGCGAATTTACTATTTTACGTAAAATCATTATGCCTCTGGCAATGCCAGCAGTAGCTTCAGGTTGGTTATTAAGCTTTACGTTATCCATGGATGACGTTGTTGTTTCCTCTTTTGTGACGGGACCAAGTTATGAAATTTTACCACTGAAAATTTACTCAATGGTAAAAGTAGGGGTTTCGCCAGAAGTGAATGCGCTTGCAACTATCCTTTTAGGTCTATCTTTAGTATTAGTATTAATTAGCCAGTTGATCTTAAGAGACAGGACTGGCAAAGCGTAAACATGCATTAGTGCGAGTTTCTCGCACTTTTTTGGGGTCTTGAAGACCAATCTGTTGGAGGTAGGCTCGCTGCCTATTTGATATTAACGCATCAACCACTGAAGGAAACATAAATGAAAAAGTGGTCCTCAGTACTTGCTGCCAGCGTAATGGCATTAAGTATCGGCACAGCCTCGGCTGATGATGGTAAGACATTATATTTCTACAACTGGACGGAGTATGTGCCGCCTGGTCTGCTTGAACAGTTTACGAAAGAAACTGGGATTAAGGTGATCTATTCCACCTATGAATCCAATGAAAGCATGTATACCAAGTTAAAGACCTACAAAGATGGTGCTTATGACTTGGTGGTTCCTTCTACTTATTTTATTTCTAAAATGAGCCATGAAGGCATGCTACAAAAAATCGATAAATCAAAATTAACCAATTTTGGTAATCTCGATCCTAGCTTATTACATAAATCATTCGACCCAGAAAACGATTATTCTATCCCTTATATTTGGGGAGCGACGGCTATTGGTATTAATAGCGATGAAGTTGATGTGAGTAGCATTACTTCATGGGCAGATTTATGGAAACCTGAATATAAAGATAGCTTGTTATTAACCGATGATGCCCGTGAAGTTTTCCAAATGGCATTATTGAAATTAGGCTATTCGGGCAATACAACCGATCCTAAAGAGATTGAAGAAGCCTATAAAGAGCTACAAAAGCTGATGCCAAACGTATTAGCATTCAATTCAGATAACCCTGCTAACCCTTATATGCAAGGGGAAGTTAATTTAGGGATGATTTGGAATGGCTCTGCATTTATTGCTCGTGATGCTGGCGCACCTATTGAAATGGTGTGGCCAAAAGAGGGAGGCATTTTCTGGATGGATAGCTTAGCTATTCCTGCTAATGCCAAGAATGTTGAAGGCGCTCATAAACTTATCGACTTCTTATTACGCCCAGAGGTCGCAGCAAAAGTGGCTGAAAATATTGGTTACCCAACACCGAACCTTGCAGCGCAAAAACTACTGCCAAATGTTATCACTAAAGATAATTCTCTTTACCCAACAGAAGAGATTATTAATAAAGGTGAATGGCAAAATGATGTGGGTGATGCAACAGTATTGTACGAAAGCTATTACCAAAAATTAAAAGCAGGACGCTAATCGCATCTGCTTATTGCCAAAAAGCCACCTTGATAAAGGTGGCTTTTTTTCTGTCGAAAAGAGTATGCGGTTTCCATTAAGTGAACAATAAAAATAAATGAGAGAGATTGTGTAAGCCAAAAGATAATTAAAGAAAATAAGAGTGGCTTGTATTATTTTTTTATACAACATTCAGCAATAAGTCGGCTATTTTTTTCTTGAGTTTTACGTTGTTGTTCAATATTAATTAAATAATTGCTCTGTAGAAAATAACTAATATGAACATCAAATTTTTCAGAAATCAGATAAATAAACTCAATACTTATCCTATTTGTTCCTCGTTCATAGCGAGAAAGTTGCTGTTGGCTTATGCCTAACTCTTGAGCAAAAAGGGTTCCTGAGTATTTTAATTTCTTTCGTAAATGACGTATTCGTTGCCCTATACGAAAATTAATAGTTTTGCTGTTATCAATCATTTAATCAGCCTTAAAAATTCAAATCATTATTGATAAGAAAAAGTCAGACTGGCTAACCCGTTTGCTTTACCAGGTTTTAGTGTTCCAGTCGTGATATAACGAGTTGACAGGTTTAATGTGTAGTTTTCGTTATTAGATGTTGTTATATGAAGTAAACGTTGATTCGGTTGCCCGGTAGCACTGATATCAGGTCCATAAACAACAGGGGTTGGATCATCATTAAAAAGAAATTGGATCCCAATACCTGAAGCGTCAGAGTCTGATGTCAATGTGAGTACATCTGTATTATTAGAATAGGTAGATTGATCGGTCATGCTGGCATATAGGTGAACGTTGGTATCACAAGTGACAGAAAGGGGCTTACTTTGTGTTTTTGACGTTGAACCAATGGTTGCCATATCTCGCATTGAGATATCGCCTAATTCATAGGTAAGATTTTTCGTACTGACCGTACAACCTCTGGCTTTAATGGTGATTGTTACTGGGTTAATCGCAACGAGAGAGGTGTTATTACCTTTATGCCCACCACCATATTCAGACCAAGTATTTGCGATAACGGTATAAGGAATATTATAAATACCCGTTTCTAAGTGTTCATCTGTGACAACAAACACGACTTTGCCTTTTAACGAAACGCGGTCAACATTATGGTTAACAGTAGAGCCTGCTGCTGGATAAATAATGGTTGCACCAGAACCATTATCAACGTCAATTGGCACATAAGAAACACTGTCATTGTTATCTTTTAGACCAAAAGCATAGCCAATGCCTTTGACGCCAGGCAGTGAATAAACTGGATAACGATTTCCCCCTTCGTAATAGTAAATACCACTAATTTTGGAGCCTAACGCATTGGCATACAGTGTTTCTACCCAACATTTTTGTAAGAACTTATTTTCACATTTAAAGCCATTATGGACGGAAGTTTCACCTATCCATGTTGAGGTAATGGGCGTGCCCGCGGGTGTACCATCTGCAGCGCCATCAAAATTCATTGGAGGTGGTGATACGACAAGAGGATCTGCCACTGCCCATGCCATTTCTGTAGGAAGACAAATAAGGGAAACCAGTAATGTAAGGGGGAATAAAGTACGTTTCATTATTGGTACTCCAATAAAAATGTGGTGGTTGCATTGGCTTGCCCTGCACTGACTGGCACCTGTGTGGCGACATAGCGAGCGTAAAATTGCAGGGTATTATCTTGATTAGGTAACAGGGGATAAGATTGGCTTTTATCATTAATAGGAATTGATGTTCCTGATTTATCCATAATTGAAATGGCGACACCTTTTGCGCCATCATTATTAATCGCCAATAAAGCATTATCAGTCAGGTCATTTGTCCCCTTAAAACTGACTTTTACTGCACTGGCTTCAGGCTGACAATCCACTAATTTGATACTAAAAGGAATAATCGGTGTTCGTTGTTGACTCATCGCTGTTGATGTGAAGTCTTTTGTCGCAATGTCGCCAAGTTTCACGGTAATATTTTCTGAGTTTGTCTCAACGGTACAGGTGTTGCCTGTCACTCGTGCATGCACTTGCACTAAGGTGTCATAGGCATACCCTTTAGTGATAAAAAGGAGTGGTAGAGCCAAAATAAGCGTGAATTTATGCATTATTGGCACTCCTGTGTCATTTTTACAAAAGGTTCATCATGTTCATTTTCAGGTAATGTATAATTAACTTGGCAATGTTCAGATGTGTTATTTCCCCAGCGAATATCTAATACGCCAGACTTTGGTACACCTGAAAGGTAAAGTAAGCCATCGTCACCAATAATGCCGGAGAGGTGATTTTGCTTGTCAGATGCAATGGCACCAAAAGGCAGCGGACGCCCTTGTCGTTGCAGTGTTAGCAGTAGACGATATCCAGTTTTAGCCTCAAAATTGACTTTGATAACAGCGCCTTGAGTTGGAATAACTTGCTGAATATTCTGTTCAATTTCGACATTATCAGGAAGTGCTGTGGTATCAAGCGCAACTTTATTTTGGCGATAAGCGGTTGCATAAGGAATAACGGCAAACCCACGCCAGTCGGTATAAATCCCAGTTGCATTATCGATGGGAACGTCTGCGGTTTTGCGAGCATCAACAAGAATAGCATTGGAGCTTAAAGGCTGACTTAACGTTAAACCTTCGCTGTGAAGTAACATTCCCCCTGCAACGCTATAATTTAGTTGTTGAGTCTCTTTATGATAGTTATACCCCACGTTAAGGTTGCCATAGCGACTTTGATAACCTAATGCCGCGTTACCCGTATAACTTCCGCCTTGATTGCTATAGCCTTGCTGAACACTGTAATTAAGCGTGTTATCTTCAAATAAGGTACCTGCTACACCCGCATTATGTGCTGAATAACCATTATCATTATGACTATAGTTATAAGTGAGATAAGCACTATTTACGGATTGATAGCTTGAAGGCATTAATAATTGCAATGGAATTGAAATACCCAAAGAGAGCGTTTGATCGCGCTGACCGCTATTCATCATGCGGTTGTATCCATAAATAATATTGTAAGAAAGACCTTTTACATTGCCGTTATAGCCAGCTTGAAACAGCACATTTTTTTCATTGGTTTCCCAATAATTTTGCCAATTTGTTGTCATAAAAACAGAACCATAATCTCCAAGTTGTTGTGATAAATTCACTTGAAGACTGCCTTTTTTTCTATTGTTTAAATTAAAATAGCGTAATGGCTCTTCTTTATTATTTTCATAGAGATAGCCTGACATTCGAGTATTCAATGTTTCATCTAGCGTATAAAAACCCGAAGTGGAGTAGCGATATCCTAATAATTGGAAATTTGTTCCAAATTGGTTTAATGATTTTGCATAGAGAAAGCGTAGGGAGTAGCCTTCGGAAGTCGAATTATCGGGTAATTTGCTATGGGCAAAGGTGATATCCGTTGAGAATGCACCTAACGTTCCCATATTCTGACCTGCACCTAATGCATAAGATTGATAATCAGAGGTAATTAATGCACCACCGTAAGCGGTACTGTCATAAGGTAGACCATAAATAAGATGACCTTGGATAAAGTGTGGTTTTTTATCTTGTCTATCTTGGCGAACTTCACCCGCTTGAATAACAAACTTTTTTTGACCTTCTCGTTGTAAAATAGGCACAGCAGAATAAGGCACAATATAGTCGTGCTTACTTCCATCGTTCTCTTCAACCGAGACATATAAATCACCACTATTTGAAGTGGGATAGAGATCGCGAATTTCAAATGCACCCGGAGAGACAAAAGTCTGATAAATAACATAGCCATTTTGTCGAATAACAACTTTGGCATTGCTGCTTGCAATACCTCTTACAACAGGTGCAAATCCACGTTGGCTATCTGGCAACATGGTGTCATCGCTTTCTAAAGAAATACCGCGGAAATTAACGCTGTCGAATAAGGTTGATGAAGTATAACTATCGCCAACTTTTAACTGACTTCTTAATGACACAATATTTCTTTGAAGATAGGTATTGATATGATCCCACTGATGCTTTCCATTTGATGAATTCCATGTGGAATAATCTCTCAATCGCCAAGCGCCAATATTGATCCCACTACGTAGATTAAGGTAATAGCTATTATTATGAGAATTTCCCCAGTTATTGGCACCACTAAAACTGTAATTCAATAAGCCTGCGGTAATTCCGTTATCCCATTTTTCAGGTGGAATATAACCTCGTGCTTGAAGGTTTAATGCGGCTTGAGGAACTTGGATCTTTAATGCTTGTTTTTCAATATCATAATTAACGCTGGTATCAGGAATAGAATCTGAAATATCAATACATTCTTTTTCTGATTTCAAATCGAAGTCAGTGATTAACTTAACGTTAATCCCGAGTGACGCTAAAAAAGCTTTATTTAAACAAGGGATCACATTTTTATTATCGCTAATAAAATGAATGCTTTCATTTCGTAGATATTCATTATTAAAAATAATATCAAGATGATAATCACCAGGTTTAATACTGTTTCCTGCTTCAAAATAGCTTAGATCAGTGACTGCTTCAGGTGAGTCAGATAAAAATGCAGGATTAAATCGGTTTGCACTATATGAAGGAAATGGCAATATTAATGAAATCGTAATGATGCCAGAAAAAAGAAAACAAACTGTATTTTTATTAACCATGATTTTTAACCAACAAGCTAAAAGCAGATGTAATTATTAATGAGTAATTTCTTTTTTTAATACTGGGGTTTGTGCGCCGTAATCATTAATTGTTTGGAATGAAATTGTATTTTCATTTCTATTTATTTTTCCCAATGTTAATTGAGATAAAGGATTGATCATGATGCTTGATGGAAGCTGACTACCAGCCACAGCTAGATTTACCATCGTAATATAATAAGGCGTTGGATTAGTGGCAATAAGCTCACCATTTTGATATGAAAACTTAATTTCATTAGCAAATTTTTCACTATAAGCCGGTAAAATACTTGGTCGATAAAACAATTTAATTCGGCTTTGTATCGCAATTTGCATGGTATTTTCTTTCTCAAGCCCTTCTTGTAATGAAGGTATTACTTTTACATTCATCCAAAATAAACTTTCTTTATCTTTTGGTAATGCTTTACCGACATACATAATTCTTAATGCATTTTCTTTATTGGCATCAATAATATATAAAGGCGGTGTAACGATAAAGTCAGCAGTTTTATTTCCTTCGATATCTGAAACCCAAGATTGAATTAAAAAACTATTTTCTTTATCTGAATTCGTTACCACAAGATTCGTTTGTTTAATATTGGAATTATAAACAATACGTGTTGCACCTAATGAAACACCATTAGAATAAGAAAATAATGGAAATAAAAATGCAATAAGGAAAATAAGTGTCTTTTTCATAATAATAATTATCAAGTAATAAAGATATCGCAATAATATTTTGATAGGAAAATATGCCGTCCTTGGCAATAAGACATCAATCAAAAGTCATAAAGCAATTAAGAGTAAGTCACCATAAAGTTTGTGGTGACGTTTGCGCTACCTGCCTTAACCGCATCTTCAGTTGAAATAAGGGAGGCGTTGTAATTTAATTTGTTTTCACCATCAATCAGTTTTTGAGTTGTAGAAGCTTGGTTTGGCGCAACAATTGCACTTGTAGAATCTGTGATTTTTAAGGCAACATTTTCTGCCGCATCAGCACCTTGTAATGCAAACGCATTTGCATCACCACTTGAAGCTGTACCGTTGAAGGTAATTGCAGCATTAGTTGATACTGTAGTATCACAGTTATTTAATTTGATACTAAAAGGAATACGGCCTGTCTCATCACCTTTTGCTGCGAATTCAGCAACACGGAATTGACCTAAGCGAACGGTTTGGTTTGATGAACTACTATCAACACCACAAGCCGCATTAACAACAGAACCTTCGAAGTTAACAGAACCGCCATTTACAGTGGTGGTAGTCGCTGCTAATGCAGGTGCAGCCATGACTGCCATTGTTGAAGTAATAATTGCAGATAATAATAACTTTTTCATTCATTGTTCCTATATTTTCAATATATATCTTTATTTTTAGCTTAATAAACTAAGCTATATTTAACTCTGCTTATCATTTATATATAAATGAAGAAACAGTGATTAAAATATGTTTGAGGGGCGTAAATAGAATTATTAATACACTTATTAAAATAAGAGTAGATAGATCAAGTTTTAATTAAATAGAAATAAAATAAATATTTCACTTAAGTCAAATTTACGAAAATTATAGATGTGCCAGAAAAATTATAGAAATCGTTTAAAACGATCATTTTTTAGGGGTTTGATAGTTAAAAACTACTGATAATCTGTTAACTATAGGTGAGAATCAATGTTAAGAAATAGGAAGATACATAAGTTTGGATAATGTATGTCAAATTTGAATTTATCCAATTGATATTTATTGTGTTTTTTCTAGTCCGATAAAGAACTTCTAAAATAGATATGGTGTTTATACGTATAACATTATGTTTCATAATATATATTTTATGATAAAAATGTTTACATGGTGAAACAAAAATTTACACGTATTATGGGGAAAAAAACGATATAGAATGTCTTTTTACAGAAATAAAATATTTAAAGTTGTTTTTTTATAAAAAAAATAGAAATAATATTAATTCATTTTTTTTTGAAATTAGATGTCATAATTTTACAATTTAGAATTATTCTTCCTTTTTTTACAACCAATGGGAGTGGATCAATATATTTTATTTTCAATATAAATTGTAACAAAATGTTTCGTTGTTCCTGTTTCCTTTTTATTTTTTGTATGACAGTAATTAAAGCAATTACATTGATTCTGTTTTAATATCGGCTCTAATGACAGGATCTTGAACCCGAAGGCAAAAAAATGATATCTAGCTCATCAAAAGGGACATTATATGGCATTGTTGCCATTCTACTTTGGAGCACTATTGTTGGTTTAATTCGTAATATTAGTGAGTATTTTGGTGCCGTAGGTGGTGCCGCACTGATTTATACCGCAGGTACACTCTTTCTTATTTTAATTTTAGGCGTACCTAAGTTATCACGCTTTCCTAAACGCTATCTTTTTTGGGGAGGGCTATTATTTGTTACTTATGAAATCTGTTTATCTTTGGCTTTGGGATTTGCAACAGACAGAACACAAGCCATAGAACTGGGAATGGTGAATTATTTATGGCCTAGTTTCACGCTGGCGCTTGCCGTCATACTTAATAAGCAGCGATTCTCTATTTTACTGATTGCCGGATTATTATGTGCATTTAGTGGATTGGTCTGGGTTGTTAGTGGCGATAACCCGCTGACAATTGACGGTTTATGGAAGAATATTCAAAGCAACCCATTAAGCTATATATTGGCGTTTTCAGGTGCCATTTTATGGGCGTTTTATAGTAATTTAACTCGCCTTATGTCTGGCGGGAATAACGGCATTGTGCCTTTCTTTTTATTAACGTCACTTGCATTGTGGGGACAATATCTTTTTTCAACACCCGTAGAGTGGATCGTTAATACAAAAAGTATCACGCTATTATTAATAACGGGGGCTGCTATAGGGCTTGCAAATGCGGCTTGGACCATTGGCATGATCAGAGGTAATGTGACCTTATTAGCTACACTTTCTTATTTTACTCCCGTTATTTCTACTGCATTTTCATCAATATTATTGTCTACCGCGCTTTCTTTCTCATTTTGGCAGGGTGTAATGATGGTGACGGGTGGCTCTTTAATTTGCTGGTTAGCGACTCGTCAAAAAAAGATAAAAGTACTTAAAACGATAAAATAGTGGGAAAAGCAAGACTCTTAACTCAAATATGACAGTGAAAAGCGGCGTTTTGAATTATTAACGGTATGGTACTTTAGTCGTATTAATCTAAGTTGAAATTTTTTCACTATACGACAGAGGCGATATACGCTTATTTATATGGCTTATATACTAAGAATGCTTACTTTGATTTAAGTTATTTAAAATATAAGTAATACGATAAGAACAAATGCAACAAAAAGGGATTGCTATGAAACTTGAGACACTTTCTGTTCACGCCGGTTATTCACCTGATCCAACTACAAAAGCAGTAGCTGTACCTATTTACCAAACCACATCTTATGCATTTGATGATACGCAACATGGTGCCGATCTCTTTGACTTAAAAGTACCCGGCAATATCTATACCCGCATAATGAACCCAACCAATGACGTATTAGAAAAAAGGGTTGCGGCATTAGAAGGGGGAATAGCCTCTGTTGCCGTCGCATCGGGTATGGCTGCTATTACTTATGCAATTCAAACTATTGCGCAAGTAGGTGATAATATCGTTTCCGTCGCTAAGCTTTATGGCGGTACTTATAACTTAATGGCACACACGTTTCCGCGTATTGGTATTGAAGCACGTTTTGCTCCCCATGATGATATTGCGGCTCTTGAAGCGTTAATTGATGACAAAACAAAAGCGGTATTTTGTGAAACTATCACCAACCCAAGCGGAAATATTGTCGATATTCAAGCATTAGCTGATGTTGCTCATCGCCATGGTGTGCCTTTGATTGTTGATAATACGGTTGCAACACCTTATTTATGTCGTCCTTTTGAACATGGCGCAGATATTATTATCCACTCTTTAACTAAATATATTGGTGGTCACGGTAATTCGATTGGCGGCATTGTTGTGGATTCTGGTAAGTTCCCTTGGGCCGAGCATAAAGATCGTTTTGAAATATTAAATACACCTGATGTTTCTTATCATGGAGTAAATTATGTTGAGCACTTTGGTGTGGCTGCTTATATAGCAAGATGTCGTGTTGCACCGTTGCGTGGAACTGGTGCTGCATTATCACCATTTAATGCTTTTTTAATTCTACAAGGGCTAGAAACGCTGGCGTTGCGTATGGATCGCCACACTGAAAATGCACAGAAAGTAGCAGAATATCTGCAAAATCATCCTCAAGTTGCATGGGTTAAATATGCGGGATTAAGCAATCATCCTGAGCATGCTTTAGCGGTACGTTATATGTCAGGTAAACCTGCGGGTATTCTCTCTTTTGGTATTAAAGGGGGCGCTGAAGCGGGTGCAAAATTTATCGATGCATTGCAACTTATTGTTCGCCTCGTGAATATTGGTGATGCAAAATCATTAGCATGTCATCCCGCATCAACCACACATCGCCAATTAAATGATGAAGAGTTAGAGCGTGCAGGCGTTTCACGCGATTTAATTCGTTTATCTATTGGTATTGAACATATCGATGACATTCTTGCCGATTTAGAGCAAGCATTAAAAGCCAGCCTTTAATTACTTTTATTGGTTAATAAGCCACCTTCTTTAATATAAAGACGGTGGCTTTATCTATTTCATTTTTTGATAATAAGTGAAATTTAGTACTTAATACATAAAGACGATGTGTTTTTTTATTTAAATAAAATTAATAAATATAATTTATATAATTATATTAATGTCACAAAAATAGAGAGTATAAATTCAGCAGTAAATAGAAAAATAACTATTTTGATAAAAAACAAATTACGATTTTTAATCAATCAGGCTTTTTTGATTATTATCAAATGTTATTTTTTTGACTTAAGTGATTGCAATATTTAAATCAATATTTGTTTATTTATTTTATTTTTTTAAAAATAATTTAATTGAAGAAATAAAGGAATGTGAAGTCAACGGCATTATTTACATATAATAAGTACGAGTCCAAAAGGGATTGATTTTGATCAATAAGGAACATACCGACTGGTCGGTATCATCCTATGCATGAATACAACTGCGCATCACAGAAAAAAAGACCCTATCCGAGTTCAAGAACAATTATTGGAAGCGGCAAGTGTTATTGTGGCTAATGAAGGGATAGCGTCTCTATCTTTAAATGCCGTGGCAAAAGAAGCGGGTGTGAGTAAAGGTGGATTACTTCATCATTTCCCGGGAAAACTAGAATTAGTGCATGCGGTTTTTAAACGTTTATTAGGTATTATGGATAGCCGTATTGCGGTAATTATGGAGAATGATCCTATCGAAGCCGGTCGTTTTTCTCGCGCCTATTTAACCTATATTTCTAATTTGAAGCAGTCAGATGAAAGTCGCCAATTAGCGATACTTTCTTTAGCCATGCCAAATGAACCTATTATGCGTAAATGTTGGCGTGATTGGATGTTAGAGCATTTAGCCAAAGGCGATAAACTCGATAATAGTTATTTAGGTACGTTAATTCGTTATGCTGCAGATGGTCTTTGGTTATCGGAATTAACCGAAGGCCCTACGATTTCACAAGAAGAGCGTAGCGCATTAGTTGAAAGATTATCTGAGATGACATTTGACTATATGGCAAACACAGCAAATCAGTAATTTTAATCAGGATGAATGAGGGCACAATGAAATACAAAATAAATGCCTTAATTTATTACGACGCAACGGATGGCGCGATATCGTTAGAAAAAGAGAGTGTTGATACACATCTTTCTATTACCGCAAATGCGTTACTCTTTTATTTTATTCAGCATCCCGGCGTTGTTAATCGTGATGAAGTATTAAAACGTGTTTGGGATGATAATGGATTAGTTTCATCAAACAGTAATTTAAACCAATATTTGAGTTTATTACGAAAAACATTTCGCCATTATGGCATTGAAAATATCATTGTTACCATTGCGAAAGGGCGGTTAGAGTTTAATCCCGATATCTCAGTTGAACTGATTGATGATTCAACGTTATTACCTTCAACTCAACCAGATGAAGAAGCGCCTATTTTAGTTAAAGATGAAAATCAAATAGCGGTTGAAACAACAACACCTTTATCTTTAATACAAACGCAAACATCTTTAGAGCCTACACAAGAAGAAGCACCACAAAAAACACAGAAACCCGAAATTTGTTGGTATTTAGCCAGCATCGGTTTTTTATTAGGTGCGGTATTTCTTGCGGTGATCATCTTTTTTAATCAATATCAATCAAAGCCAATTTCACTGACACCATTAACACATAATGATTGTGAGTTACTTTCTAATGAAGCCATGATTAATTCAGTAGTCAGTGATAATTATGTTCGCAATTTTGATGCGGTAAGAAAGAAACTTAATTTACAGTGCGTGAAAGGTGAGCGATTTGTTTTCTTTTATGGTGATAAATTACAAACAAATGGATTGGGACGTGTATTTTTAGCGCACTGTGCTAAGAACGAAGATAACCCATTTAGTTATTGTGACAATTACTTTTACTATTCTTGGAAATACTAATGAAAATCTCAGGGAAACTTTTATGTTTTTTATCGGCCCTGATTTTTATCTTGGTCGCCACTTATGCTGCAACACGATTATTAACCATTAAAAATGAAGGTGTCATGGTTTGTTCAACCAAAGGCATTATGCGTTTTGAAAATATGGAAGATGAAAATGTAAATGGTAATATTCATTTTTCATTTGGTGCTAATGGTAAAGGGTCGATTGTTGTTGAAGGTTATACCACTTCAAAAGCAGGATGGTTATATTTACAACGCTATGTAAAATTTGATTATACAACCAAGCGTGTTTCACCGACAGAACGTCACTATTTTGTTAGCCAATGGGATGCGAGCGCATCATCAATTGATGAATCTCCTGATGTAATTTTTGACTATTTTATGCGTGAAATGTCAGACAGTCATGATGGGTTATTTATTAATGCACAGAAGCTAAATGAGAAAACATTGCTATTAAGTTCGCTTAATTCACCACTCTATATTTGTACCTTAAAGCCGGGGAGTAAATTCGATTAATTGCCCTGATTGTCTGATCTTATTTTTGCAAGGTGACCTCGATATAGTCACCTTTTTATTTCTCTAAAACTCAATATATCCCATCTAATTAATCGTCCTTTTCTTCTCATCTATTCCTGATATTCGCTCTTTAGCCTATTGCGCTATTGGAACGGATTGTTTGCATGACTTTATATAGCAAAGAGTACTTACCGTTATGTTATATAGACAGTTTTATATACACCGCTTTTTATACACAGATTTTTATACACAGTAGTGAAGGTTTAAATTTGATAAAGACGTTATCAATAAAAAAATAGCACGATTTGTATATAGACTCGATTTAGCCTTTTTCAATTATTGATCTCACATTGAAATATCAGTGATATTCCGCACATCTTTCTCGTCGATATGTACTGCCTTTTTTCACCTTTTCAACATCCTTCTAACAAAGTTAATTTGTCTATTTTTTCATCTGTTTTTTATGAAAATAAATAAATTTATAACGATGAAAAAAACAAATTAACAGCATAGACACATAAATAGAGAAATAAAAAACACTAAATATCAGAACTAAATTCTATATATGCTCATATCATGGATTTATATTTTGTTTTGTTTTTTGCGCGCTATAGTGATTTTGAAACCAACGTCTGCGTTTAAAAAATCACCACGCAGACACAATGGGCAAACGTAAACCGTTAAACGGCTTCTCGGAGGAAATGAAAATGGGTGATGCATTAGGTCTGATCGAAACCAAGGGTCTGGTGGCATGTATTGAAGCCGCTGACGCTATGTGTAAAGCCGCGAACGTTGAACTTATTGGCTATGAAAATGTGGGTTCAGGTCTCGTGACTGCGATGGTGAAAGGCGACGTAGGCGCAGTGAAAGCTGCAGTGGATTCAGGTGTGGAGTCAGCACAACGCGTGGGTGAAGTTGTTACATCGCTCGTGATTGCTCGTCCTCACAATGACATCAACAAGATTGTTATCAAACACAAGGCATAGTTTTTGTCTTAGGAGAACGTATGGGTGATGCATTAGGACTTATTGAAACTCAAGGGCTGGTTGCTTGTATTGAAGCAGCAGACGCGATGTGTAAAGCGGCCAATGTTGAGTTAATCGGCTACGAAAATGTGGGTTCAGGTTTAGTCACAGCAATGGTGAAAGGCGATGTTGGTGCCGTTAAAGCCGCTGTCGAATCTGGCTTAGAAGCGGCTCAACGTGTTGGTACTGTTGTGACTTCATTAGTCATCGCTCGTCCACATAACGATATTCAAAAAATCGTTGCCCAGTACAAAGTGACTGAATAACGAAGGAAATAAATATGAAAGAAGCACTAGGTCTAGTTGAAACCAAAGGTCTTGTCGCTTGCATTGAAGCTGCAGATGCAATGTGTAAAGCAGCCAATGTTGAACTGATTGGTTATGAAAACGTCGGTTCAGGTTTAGTGACAGCCATGGTGAAAGGCGATGTCGGTGCAGTCAATGCAGCGGTTGAGTCAGGTGTTGAAGCGGCAAAACGTATCGGCACCGTGGTGACTTCTCGTGTTATTGCAAGACCGCATAACGATATCGAGAAAATCGCACAACAGCACAAAGCCTGATTATTCAGGCGTGCTGTAAAGCAAAGAAATAAGTTATTCAGCTAAATTTTTTAACTCCTGTATGGGGGAAGACATGGTTGCATTAGATAAAGATTTGCAATCCAGACAACTGGCTCGTGAGCTAGTTCGTAACGCGAAAAATGCACAACTTGTTTATGCTAAATTTTCGCAGGAAAAAATCGACAGTATTGTAAAACACATTGCATTTGAAGCCGCTCGTCACGCAGAAGAGCTGGCAAAAATGGCAAACGAAGAGACAGGCTTTGGTAAGTGGGAAGATAAAGTTCTGAAAAATACCTTCGCGTCATTGCGTGTGTATGAACATATGAAAGACATGAAGACCGTTGGCATTATCAATGACGATAAAGTAAAAAAAGTCATGGATGTTGGCGTGCCTTTAGGAGTTATCACTGCGTTAGTTCCTTCAACTAACCCAACATCAACCATTATCTATAAAACCCTAATTGCACTGAAAGCAGGTAATGCGATTATTTTCTCTCCGCATCCAAATGCAAAACAGTGTAGTTTCCGTGCGTTAGAAATTGTTAAAAAAGCGGCACTAGAAGCTGGTGCGCCAGCCGGTATTGTTGATGGTGTGACATTACTGACACTGGAAGCGACAAAAGAATTAATGCACAGCAAAGATGTGTCATTGATTTTAGCAACTGGCGGCGAAGGTATGGTGCGTGCAGCTTATGCATCAGGTACACCAACCATCAGTGGTGGTCCAGGTAATGGCCCTGCTTTTATCGAACGCAGTGCCGATATCAAAAAAGCCGTGAGCGATATCATCACCAGTAAAACATTCGATAACGGCGTTATCTGCGCATCAGAGCAATCCATTATTGTTGAACGTTGCATTTATAACGAAGTTCACCGCGAGCTATTAGCGCAAGGTGCTTACTTTATGAATGACGAAGAAGCAACAAAAGTGGCTTCAATGTTACTGCGTGCTAACGGCACAATTAACCCAGCAGTTGTAGGTAAAGATGCGATTTATTTAAGTCAGCGTGCTGGTTTTAGCGTACCCGCAAATACGCGTGTATTAATCGCATTACAAGACACTGTTTCACCAAAAAATCCGTATTCACGCGAAAAATTATGCCCAATCTTAGGGATGTATATTGAAGAAGATTGGAAATCAGCATGCGATCGCGTGGTGCAGTTACTGACTAATGAAGGTTTAGGTCATACCTTAGTTATTCATACCAAAAATGAAGATGTTATTCGTCAGTTCTCTTTAGAAAAACCTGTTAACCGTATCCTAATTAATACCCCTGCGGCATTAGGTGGTATCGGTGCAACAACCAATATTACGCCTGCACTGACTTTAGGTTGCGGTGCTGTTGGTGGCGGTTCTAGCTCTGACAACGTTGGTCCAATGAATCTACTGAATATTCGTAAAGTAGGTTATGGCGTGCGTACTGTTGAAGAGTTGAAACAACCTTGCCCTTTAGCACAAGAAGCTGCTCAACCTGCTGTTTCTGCTTGTGCTGTTTCTAGCGCAAATCACCAGACCAGCATTCTTGATGATGATCGTTTTCGTTCACCTTCTTTAACGCCTGTTCATGCTGAATGTGCCACTGCACAACGTCAAACTCAAGGTGATGATCGCTTTGGTGCATCTCCTTATGCAACGACAGTCAGTGCTTGTGCGCAACAAGTGATTGAACAAGGTGATATTACCGAAGAAAACGTGGAACGCATTATCAAGGAAGTTCTCGGACGTCTGAGTAAATAACTCATTGATATAAGGCGATATAAACCATGATCCTCGCAAAGGTAATCGGACACGTAGTAGCGACACAAAAAAGCCCAGAACTTAAAGGTAGCAATTTATTAATGATAGCCACCTTAGATGATGAGCTTAAGCCACTGAAAAATAAAACGTATGTTGCAGTGGATAGTGTAGGTGCAGGTATCAACGATGTTGTGTTGGCTGAAGAGTACTTTGCACTGAACAAAGATCGTTACAAGGTGATGTCAGTGGTTGCCATTGTGGAGAAGGTTTATCGGGACAGTAAGGAGTAATAACGACATGAGTGAGTTTCTGATAAAACCCAAAATTCAGTTTGGCGCCAATGCACTGGATTTTCTCTCTGGGTTAACTGCCCGCCGCGCATTTGTGGTGACAGATAAAGCAATGGTGAAGTTTGGCTTTGCAAATAAAGTCACTGACAAGTTAATGCAACGAGGTATCGAGTTCCACGTTTACGATGATGTTGCTTCAGATCCAGATATTTCAGCCATCGTGAGTGGTATGAAGATCATGGATGCTCATTATCCAGACTTGGTTATTGCACTCGGTGGTGGATCAGTGATTGATGCCGCGAAAGCCGTTATGTACTCCCTCTGGCATACCCGTAAAGAGAGCAACAGAACCAAACCACAGTTTATTGCGATCCCAACCACGAGTGGTACGGGTTCTGAAGTAACCTCTTTTTCAGTGATCAAATCACGCAGTGAAAAACTGGTCTTGGTTGATGAGTTTATGTTGCCTGATGTCGCCATTCTCGATCCTGAGTTGGTGAAATCTGTGCCACCTGCCATTACGGCAGATACCGGTATGGATGTCCTTTGCCATGCGCTAGAAGCGTATGTTTCTAAAGCGGCATCTGATTTTTCTGATGCGATGGCAGAGAAAGCTGTCAAGTTAGTTTTTGGTCATCTTATTGATTGCCACCATCAAGGCGACAACTTGATGGCTCGTGAAAAAATGCATAACGCATCTTGTATTGCCGGCATGGCATTTACTAACGCCTCTTTGGGTATTACTCACAGTCTTGCCCACGCATTAGGCGGTGTATTCCACGTTCCTCACGGTCGTGCAAATGCGTTATTGATGACACATGTCGTCGCCTTTAACGCCAATCTTCATGGTGATTGTAATAGTGAAGCAGCAAAACGTTACGCCTATCTTGCTCAAAGCTTAGGGCTTCCGGCTAACACCGTAAGAGAAGGGGTAACCAGTTTAATCGTCGCCATTAATGTATTGAAAGATGAAATGGGTATGCCGAAGAGTATTCGCGATACCGGTGTCAGTGAAGCGGACTTTTATGCCCGTTTAACGGAAATGGTCGGACAGGCTTTACGAGATAGCTGTACGCCGACAAATCCGCGTGACGTGAACACACACCAATTAGAAACATTGTATCGTCAGGCATTTGCCGGTGTATCACACAGTTAATGCTCAACCGAATGAATACCGATTAGGTCAAGTAAAGAACATCAGGAGAGCCTCACATGGCCAAATATTCTTTGACGCCACGCGTAAAAATGCTGGCAGAACGTTTAGTTTCACGTAATAGCTCAATCAGTACCGAGCGTGCAACCATTTTTGATTCATTAGACAACAGCATTGCAGGTGTTCCACAAGCGATTAAACCTGCACAACGTTTTTATGAGTTTATCCGCCATTTTCCAAGCTATATCGCACAAGATGAATTGATTATCGGTAGCCAATCATCAACACCACGCGGTGCGATTTTTCACACTGAAGATGAAGTACGTAGCGATTCTATCTACCGTTTCTTAAGTATTAACAATAGCGTTGCATCACCTGATTATATGCTGGTGGTAAACCAAGGTTTCTTAGCAATCAAAGCACAGCTTGAAGACAGAATTAGAAGCATTGGTAGTGCAGTAAACCGCAGCAGTATGGATGAAGCCAATTTCTGTAAATCTGCTATTTATGCATGTGATGCAGCACTGTATTTTGCACAAATTCTGTCTGCAAAAGCAGAGAATTTAGCAGCAATGGAAGGTAACCCATACCGTAAAGCAGAGCTATTAGACAGCGCGGCAGTATTACGTAAAGTGCCAGCAAAACCCGCAGAAACTTTTAAAGAAGCGGTTCAAGTATTCTATTTATTGCAATTAGTCTTACATCTGGAAAATGGTAGCTACGCCATTAACCCAATGGGATTTGATAAAGCACTTTATCCATTCTATCAACGTGATATCGACCAAGGTCGTTTAACACAAGCACAAGCCTATGAAATTGTTGAAAGCGTATGGTTGAAATTGGCTGAGCTTTCAGAAGTACGCGCAACCAAAGAAGTTGATGGTTATCCAATGTTTGATGCAATGACACAGGGTGTGGATATTAACGATCCACGCGTCAGCATTAACGAATTGTCAGAGATGCTATTATCCGCGCGCGCTAATCTGTCAACCTTACACAGTTCACTGCAAGTGCGTTTATACAATGGTCGTGCGAATTCACAACCTCAATACGCTGCACCTTCTGCAAATTTTGTAGCACCAAGCACTGATGCGAGCGAATTTAAAGTGATGGAAGGTTTAACGCCTCGCTTACAACGCTTACGTAATCGCTATTTAGAAGCACGTCCAAGTGTCTCTATTTATAGAGCATTAGCATTTACTGAAATTGTTCGTAATAACCCAGGTTTACCACCAATTTTACTGCGCGCTAAAGCTTTCCGTCGCGCATGTGAAACCGCACCTATCTTAATTCAAGATGAAGAGCTGATTGTTGGACATCCTTGTGGAAAAGCGCGTGCTGGTGCTTTCTCTCCTGATATCGCATGGCGCTGGGTTCGTGATGAACTCGATACCATGAGCACTCGCCCACAAGATCCATTCCAAATTTCAGAAGAAGACAAAAAAGTCATTCGTGAAGAGATTGTTCCATTCTGGGAAGGTCGTTCTTTAGATGAGATCTGTGAAGCACAATATCGCGAAGCGGGTGTGTGGGAATTTAGTGGTGAAACCTTTGTCAGTGATCTTTCTTATCACCAAATCAATGGTGGTGGCGATACTTGCCCAGGTTATGACGTCCTGCTTTTCACTAAGGGTATGAACGGCATTAAAGCCGATGCACAAGCCAAACTGGCTGAGTTAAGCATGGAAAACCCTGCTGATATCGACCGTATCTACTTCTACAAAGCATCTATTGAAAGCTGTGAAGGTGTGATTGCTTACGCACATCGCATTGCAGAACATGCGCGTGAATTAGCATCAAAAGAGAGCAATCCACAACGTCGCGAAGAGTTACTGACGATTGCTCAAGTCAACGAAAATGTACCTGCTAACCCACCAAAAACACTACAAGAAGCATTGCAAAGTATTTGGACTGTAGAGTCACTGTTTGAAGTAGAAGAAAACCAAACAGGTCTTTCTTTAGGTCGTTTAGACCAATATTGCTTCCCAATGTATGAAAACGACATCAAATCAGGTCGTTTAACGCGTGAACAAGCATTGGAAATGATGCAAGCCTTTATCATCAAATGTGCTGAGTTAATGTGGATGTCGAGTGAACTGGGTGCGAAATATTTCGCCGGTTATCAGCCATTTATCAACTTAACCATTGGTGGACAAAAACGCTCTGGTGGCGATGCGTGTAACGACTTAACTTACCTGATTATGGATGCGGTACGCTTTGTGAAAGTGTATCAACCATCATTAGCATGTCGTATTCATAACCAATCTCCACAGCAATATATGGAAAAAATCGTTGATGTAGTAAAAGCCGGTATGGGCTTCCCTGCGTGTCACTTCGATGATTCTCATATCAAGATGATGCTACGTAAAGGCTTCGACTTTGAAGATGCGCGTGACTACTGCTTGATGGGTTGTGTAGAGCCACAAAAATCAGGTCGTATTTATCAGTGGACATCAACAGGTTATACCCAATGGCCTATCGCAATTGAGTTTGTATTAAATCGTGGTCGTATGGTGCTATTTGATAGCTATCAAGGTTTAGATACAGGCGATTTACGCGACCTGCGTACTTATGAAGATTTCGACCGTGCTGTAAAAGAGCAAGTGGCACATATCGTTCGTTTATCGGCAATTGGTACTGTGATCAGCCAACGTGTTCACCGCGATGTTGCACCAAAACCATTAATGTCTCTGCTGGTTGAAGGCTGTATGGAACAAGGCAAAGACGTTACTGCGGGTGGTGCGATGGTTAACCATGGTCCAGGGTTGATTTTCTCTGGCTTAGCAACTTACGTTGACTCCATGGCAGCTATTCGCAAACTTGTTTATGAAGATAAAAAATACACCTTAGAGCAAATTCGTGATGCGTTATTAGCTAACTTTGAAGGTCATGACGAGCTTTTACGTGACTGCTTAAATGCACCGAAATTTGGTAATGATGACGATGTTGTTGACCAATATGCGCTGGATATTACGGAATGGACTGAGCGTGAATGTCGTAAATACAAAATGCTCTATTCCACTCTGAGCCACGGCACATTGTCTATCTCTAACAATACACCAATTGGCGAATTAACGGCTGCCACACCAAATGGTCGCTTTGCATGGAAACCATTGTCAGATGGTATCAGCCCAACACAAGGCGCAGATAAACATGGTCCAACAGCAATCATCAAATCAATCAGTAAGATGAATGTTGAAACCATGAATATCGGTATGGTTCATAACTTCAAATTCCTGAAAGGTTTGTTAGATACCAATGAAGGACGCCAAGGTTTAATTACCTTATTAAGAACGGCTTCAATTCTGGGTAACGGCCAGATGCAATTTAGCTATGTTGATAATGAAGTACTGAAAAAAGCGCAATTAGAGCCTGAGAAATACCGCGATTTGATTGTTCGTGTTGCAGGTTACAGTGCTTACTTCGTTGAATTATGTAAAGAAGTTCAGGATGAAATTATCAGTCGTACTGTGATTGAGAAATTCTAATCATAGCCATAGGGATGGCACAGGCTATCCCTTTTAATCGACAAGACATGATTTAAATTTATCAAACAGGGATGTTTGATGCAGATTTGGAGGCGTAAAGATGGAGACGGCGGCAGAAACAAGAGGTCGGATATTTAATATCCAGAAATACTCTATTTATGACGGTGATGGTATTCGTACTCTCGTTTTTTTAAAAGGCTGTAATATCCGCTGCCCTTGGTGTTCAAATCCAGAAGGTCTTAGCAGTGAATTTCAGGTGATGTACTCTCACGACAAATGTGTTGATTGCGGTAAATGCGTTGATGTTTGTCCGGCGGGTGTGCATTACATGACAACCAATGAGAATGGTAAACAAGTTCATCGTGTTGATCGCGCTGTTGATTGTATTGGTTGTCGCAAATGTGAAGAAGTCTGTATCTCTGATGCGCTTGATATTATGGGCAAAGATGTTTCTGTCTCCGAGTTAATGAAAATCATCATGCAAGATTATGACTTTTACATCTCTTCAGGTGGTGGTGTCACCATCGGTGGCGGCGAAATGAGTTTACAAACTGATTTTGCGGTGGCGCTTTTACGAGAATGTAAAAAGATGATGATCAATACCGCGGTAGAGACACAAGCAACCACCAATGTGGCGAACTATGAGAAATTAGCAGAAGTCGTTGATCAATTTCTGATTGATATCAAACACATTGATACTACTCAGCATAAAGCGTTGTTTGGTGTAGGTAATGAGAATGTCCGTCGTAATCTAGAACGTTTAATGGATCTCGGTGCAAATGTGGTTGTTCGTATGCCTTTAGTGCGAGGTTATAACGACTCTTATGATGCGATCACTGGCGCGATTAACTACGCAATGGAACTTTCAAAACGCGGTAATATTCAGCGCATTGATATTCTTCCTTATCACCAATTTGGTCGTAATAAATACGAAAAATTGGAAATGATTTACCCCATTAAAAATGACCCAAGTTATACGCCAGAAGAGTTAGACAGTTTAGAAGCCTTCTTTAAGAAATTTGATTTCGATATCCGTCTTGTCCGTCACTAAGTAGGAGAGAAAGATGAACAGTTTAGGTGTGATTGAAACACGAGGGCTAACCGCAGCCATTCAAGCGGCAGATGCCGCCTGTAAAGCGGCAAATGTAGAAATTATCGGATACCGAAAAGTAGGATCTGGCTTGGTATCAATCTGTTTTCAGGGCGAGATCAGTGCAGTAAGAACAGCGGTTGATCATGGTGTTGATGTCGTGAGCCAAAAAGAGTTGGTGATTGGTTCATTGGTTATCGCAAGACCAGAGCCAAGTGTGATTACTAAATTACTGACAATAAAAAGTAAGAAAAAAGCGCCTGCTGTTGCTGAAAAAGTGCAAGAGACTGCTATTGAAAAAGTCGTTGAAACGGTCGTTGAAACAATAGTTGAAGCCCCTGTTAAAAACGACGTTGAAAACGCTGAAGCCACAAAAGCAGTTGCAGATTTACAAGCTCCAAATATTGCCTCTGAAACTAAGGCCGCAACAGATAAAGCACAAAGCAGTAAAAAAGAGATCAAACCAGAAAGCCGCAAAGGTAAAAAATAATGATTAATCAACAACTCATGGGAAAAATTCTCTCTCGTTTACCCGCACACGGCGTGATGTTGAGTGAGACGCAAGGAATGGCTATCCCTGTTGGTATTTCTAATCGTCATGTGCATCTTTCACAGCAAGATGTAGAAGCATTATTCGGCAAAGGTTATCAACTTACTCCGTTTAAAGATCTTAAACAACCGGGTCAGTTTGCTGCAAAAGAGTGTGTAATTGTTGTGGGATCTAAAGGCTCGATCAGTAAAGTTCGTGTTTTAGGACCTGTTCGTCCACAAAGCCAATTAGAAATTTCAAAAGCGGACTGTTTTGCATTAGGTGTAAAAGCGCCAGTACGTGAGTCGGGTGATTTAGTTGGTTCTGGCAATGCTGTTTTAATGGGACCTGCGGGTCATGTTGAATTAAAAGAGCAAGTGATTTGCGCTCAACGTCATATTCATATGAGTGAAATTGACGCCAGAATGTTAAACGTCACCAATGGACAAAAAGTACATGTTAAAACAGAAGGTGAACGTAGCCTGATTTTTGATGAAGTCGTTGTTCGTGTCAGTGAAAAATTTTCTTTGGAATTTCATATTGATACCGATGAAGCGAATGCGGCAGGGCTTCGTAACAACGATAGCGTATTTATTGTCAGCTAAGGCAATGAGGTGACGTAATGGACTTTCAGTTAATAGAAAGGATTGTTGCTGAAATAGAAAAAAGAATGAAAAAATCGGTGTTGTTAGCACTTACCCCAGCACCGGGATACCAAGATGAAATCTGTCAACGTATCAACACGTTTTCTCATATTCGATTTTCGCTTTTTGTTACAACACAGGCACAAGTCAGTCATGATTTATCGAAATGGCGTCATCTAGGAGAAATGTATAACGCGAGTGAGTTCGATTGCCAGCAGTTATCGACTTATCACGCGCTGTTTGTTCCTTATTTTGATAAAAAGCTGGTGGGTGAAATTATTAACGGGCTATTTATCAGTGAAGAAGGGAAGTTAATTCATTCTGCACTCGCTCAAAATATTCCTGTTATCGCATTACCTTATTTCTGCCAACCAGAAAGTGAGTTAAATGAAATTTTAGGTTTAAATAAAAATAAAGAGTACAACCTGCTTATTCAGGAAAATATTAGTCGATTAAAATCAATGGGTATTATGTTTCATCCTATAAATAATGTTGAAGCTAATTTAATAAACCATGATATGAGTCATCAAGCTAAACCTGAAATTAAACAAGAGAATAATAATCGCTATATTACTTTAAACGAAGTAATGAATAAGCCTGGAGAATATCATTTATCGCAAGATAAATTGACGGATTCTGCTATTGAATATTTAAAAAGTTTGAAAAATTAATCTTAAATTATATCTGATAACTCAGGAGTCTTATTATGTCACCAAAAGCTAAATCATGGCTTTGGATGCTGGCGGTTATTATTTCAGAAACCTCAGCAACCTCTACCTTAAAAATGTTTGATAATAGTGAAGGTACAACTAAAACATTATTATTAGGTTTAATTGTTGTTCTTTATGTTATTTGTTATTACTCACTATCACGCGCAGTAAAAAATATTCCCGTTGGTTTAGCGTATGCGACGTGGTCTGGTACAGGTATTTTAGTGGTCTCTTCTTTAGGGATGTTGTTTTATGGTCAACATCCTGATACTGCGGCAATGATAGGAATGGCTGTTATTGCCAGTGGTATTGTGATTATGAATCTCTTCTCCAAAATGGGATCAGAAGAAGAGGAAGAAGAGACAACTGAAACTTCTAATATTAAACAGGCAGCATCGCCAGTTAATAAATAAATCTATTTCTTAATAAATTTAATTTTTAATAAAACTTATCTTTGATAAATAAGTATTTTATTAAAATAAATAAGGATAACAATTATGTTTACCGGATTCTTATGGCTGGCGCTGTCTATCGGTTCTGAAATCACTGGCACGTCGATGATCAAAAAGACCAATGGCTTTAGCAAATTAGCCCCTTCTGTTTTAGTGATTGCTGCTTACTGTATTTGTTATTTCGCTTTAACGCGTGCAATGGGATATATTCCTGTTGGTGTAGCATATTCACTGTGGTGTGGGTTTGGTATTGTGGGGGTAACATTAGTTGCCATGATTTTATATAAACAAAAACCAGATTTACCGGCTATATTTTCTATGGCTTTAATTATCTCAGGCGGGATAATTATGAATACATTTTCAACAATGTAAAAAGAATTTTTAAATTAGATATTCTATTTTACCTTTTGAATTCAAATACCGATATGTTATTAAATAGTATCGGTATTTTTATTTTTTATAAATTTTATAAAGGTGTTTTTTTTATATATCAACTCGTTCTCTAATAAGATAATATAGTTTTATATTTAAGGGAATAGATATGTTATTATCACCAGTTAATTTTAGATATGTACCTATTACAAATTCATTAGGATCAAGTAGAGAGGTAAAAAATAGTACTTGGAACAATATAATAAGTATTGGAAATAGTCATAAAGAAATTAAGCCAATACTGCCTCCTAAACCACCCGTAGGTTCATCAATATATAAATCATCGAAACGTATTGATAATCCTCTACCATTACCGCCTAAACCGCCAGCAAATTCACCAATATATAAATTATCAAATACGACTTATAGTCCTCCTACTGACTTGCCATCTAAAATACGAATAGTAAATAATGAGCCTCATTTATTACAACCTCAGAGAATAAACACAGAACATAATAGCTTACGTTCTAGACGACAAATTAATTATGCAGATATACCAAAATTCAACCTCTCTCACTCTAATAAAGAAGTAACGTTGAATGATACTAAAGATAATTTTTTAGTTGCAGTTTATAAATGTACTGATACAACAAGTTATAATGAAAGAGCTGAAAAGTTATTTAATAATTTAAACGGTTTAAACTATAGTTCAACTGATTATCAATCGGTTGAAAATTCAAGATATAGTAAACAATTAAAGTATCGTACAGATACTTTAATAAAATCTGGCAATATATCATTACCGGCGAATGATGTTAGTTCTTATAATTCCCCTAATATGACTATTGCATCCCAATACCCTTTGAATACTAAAGAGAATCTAAATCATTATTTCAATATGTTATTTAATAACAATATAGATACAGTTTATATTTTAGCATCGAATGATGATATCAAAAAAGATCTCTCAAAACTGGGTAGTGAATATAATAAAAGTGATTTTGAAAAAGAAGGTTTTAAATATTTTAGAGAGAATTTAGATTTAGACGATATAAAGTCTAGTCATATTGAAAAGTGGGCTTTAAGTAAAAATAAAACCAATGGAGCATGTTTAGATTGTAAAACATACACTAAGTTAGTGACTAAAGAAAACAGTGATGAAAAGAAAAAAATAAATTTTGTGCATATTTATGATTGGACTGACCATACAGGAATAGATGCGACTAAGTTAAAAAATACCATCGATATTATTGGTGGCAATTTAAAAATAAATCCAACAAAAGAAAATATCGCTGTCCATTGCCTTGCTGGATTAGGAAGAACAGGGGAATTTATTGCTCTAATGGAAATGATGAAAGCAGAACAATCAGGAAATAAAGAAAGAAAAAGTTTAGAAAGCATTATTTCTGATTTAAGAGAAAAACGCAGTGTCCGAGCGCTTTATCAGCCTGAGCAAATAGCTGAACTTTTGAAATATGCAATAAATAATGATATTCCGCTACTTAATGATGATATTAAAATAAAATAATATTTGTTTAAATGGCTATAAAAGATCCCCATTGCATTCACAATGGGGATTATTTTTACGACATTACTATTTATTATTATCTGACTTATAACTCACTCACTTGCTGTAACTGTTTTTGACGCTCCGTTTGGGCGCTGATTTGATGGTTTCGTGCTAAGAAACTGTACATGGTTGGTAAGACAAACAGAGTAAACAGCGTGCCGACTAACATACCTGATACAATAATCAGCCCTAATCCATAGCGGCTATTCGCTCCCGCACCACTGGCAAATAACAGTGGAATAAGCCCAATCACCATTGCTGCGGTGGTCATTAATACAGGACGTAAGCGGATTTTTGCGGCTTCAATAATCGCGTCACGACGGTTTAGATTTTTATGAATTTGCAGTTCATTAGCAAATTCCACCATTAAAATACCGTGCTTACTAATTAGCCCTATTAATGTGACTAAACCAATTTGCGTGTAGATATTGAGTGTCACCATGCCTAACGCTAATGGCACAAGAGCGCCACAAATAGAGAGTGGTACAGTAATCAAAATAATCAATGGATCAACTAAGCTTTCATATTGTGCTGCTAACACTAAATAGATAATGATCAGTGCGGCAATAAATGCAAAAACTAACGTATTTCCTTCTTGAGTAAATTGGCGAGAATCAGATTGCCAATCATGACTAAAGCCGGCTGGTAATGAATCTGCCACGTTTTCAAGAAATGCGACCGCTTGCCCCATGGTGACACCCGGTGCGGGGATCGCTTGGAATATTGCCGCATTTTGTTGATTAAACTGCGTTAATTTATTGGGTTCAACTTGAGTGGTAATATTCACCACAGTAGATAATGGAATTAACACGTTATCTTGAGTACGAATATAGTGCCCTGCCAGCGCAGCCGGTGTTAAACGTTGGTGTTTCACACTTTGTGGAATAACATCATAAGAGCGGCCATCCATACCAAAACGGTTAATATAGTGCTCGCCCACTAACAGAGAAAGTGATTCACCAATATCTTGCATACGAATACCTAGGCTATTGGCTTTCGCTCTGTCTATGGCAACTTGAACGACAGGGTTGTTGTAATCTAAATCGCTATCCACCACGACAAACAGACCGCTTTCTCGTGCTTGTTGTTTGATTTGCTCCATTGTTTCAAATAAAACGGGATAACCTAACGGGCTACGTAATACCATTTGTACTGGTAATCCTCCCACGGAGCCGGGTAACGAGGCCAATTGGAAAGCAAAAATGCTGGTTCCTTCAACATTATTGACGCGGTTTTGCAAATCAGCTTGGATTTGATCTGCATTGCGATCACGTAAATCCCAACCATCAAAGTTGATCCCACCAAAGCTGGCTGAAGGACCATCAGTACCGTTAATTATCCATGTGCTGTCTGTTTCAGGCAGGCTCATATAAATTTCATCAAGCTTCTG
This sequence comes from Proteus appendicitidis, assembly GCF_030271835.1. NCBI lineage: Bacteria > Pseudomonadati > Pseudomonadota > Gammaproteobacteria > Enterobacterales > Morganellaceae > Proteus > Proteus appendicitidis. Next base: position 3,639,457 of record NZ_CP127389.1, on the reverse strand, counting down.
ATTAAAACGTTCCGCATAGGTTAAATTTGCATGTTGTGGTGCTTTGACAGCGGTTAAAACACTCGCCTGATCTTCTGAAGGTGCCAACTCTTGTTTTGTCTGGCTATATAAAAACGGCAAACTGACAAACACGGCTAAAGCGAAAACTAGGGTTAACCAGCGATTAGCTAAAGAAAAATGGAGGACGTAACCATAGTAATGAGCCAACTTATCAAAGAAATACTCGGCCATTTTAGCCATTCTGCCTTCATTTTCTTTGGGTTTTAACATTAATGAACTCATCACTGGTGATAAGGTTAATGCCACAATACCGGATACAATCACACTGCCTGCCAATGTTATGGCAAATTCTTTAAATAATGCGCCTGTTAATCCAGCCATTAAACCAATCGGTGCATAAACAGCCGCTAAAGTGATGGTCATTGCAATAACAGGGCCTGCCACTTCTCTTGCACCTACTAAAGCGGCTTGGACAGGCGATAATCCTTCTTCAATATGGCGATGCACGTTTTCAACAACCACTATCGCATCATCCACAACTAACCCAATAGCTAAAACCATAGCCAGCAAAGTGAGCAAATTAATACTAAAACCAAAGGCAAGCATTAATCCTGCGGCACCTAACATTGATAAGGGAATGGCAAGTACAGGAATAAGAACAGAGCGAAACGATCCCAAACAGAGATAAATAACAGCGATAACAATTAAAATCGCTTCAATTAATGTTTGCACTACTTGGTTAATAGAGGCTTTGATAAAACGCGAAGTTTCAAATGCCAGTTCTACATCGACACTTGGCGGTAAGGTTTTTTGAATATCAACAAGATGCTCGCGAATACCATCAACAATTACCAACGGATTACCTGTCGGTGTCGGAAATAGACCTAAGAAGACGGCTTTTTTACCATTCATAATACCACTGGTTTCAGTGGCAGCAGCACCTAGCTCCACAGTACCAATATCACGTAAACGGACAAGATTATTGCCATCATTAATGATAACCATGTCTTTAAACTCTTCGACATTAGTGAGATCCGTATTGACATAAACGTTGGCAATCACAAACTCACCTTCGACTTTCCCAGGTGCGGCTTGATAGTTATTACGGCGTACAGCTTCTGCAACATCACTTGCCGTTAAATTACGACCGGCCAGTTTGTCTGCATCTAACCACAGACGCATTGCTAATTGTTGTCCACCAAAAACTTGTACTTTGGCAACGCCATTGATGGATGAGAACATCGGTTCAACAACACGAGAAAGGTAGTCGGTGAGTTCAGGGATAGAAAGCTGTTCACTTGAGAATCCGACATAAGCCACCGCAGTAGATTCGCCAGATGAAAGCTCGATAACAGGATCATAAGCTTGCTCAGGTAGCTTATAGCGCACTTGATTTACCTTCGCCATGACCTGTGTTAAGGCTTGAGTAGGGTCACGGTTTAATTCCATTCTGACGGTAACCAAGCTTTTTCCTTGTACAGAAGAAGACGAAATATAATCCACGCCCTCTACAGAGGAAACGGCTTGTGTGATTGGTTGTGTCACAAACCCTTGCATCAGTTCAGATGATGCACCTGGGTAGTCTGTTGCAATCGTTATGGTTGAATTTTGCAACATCGGATATTGGCGAATTGGCAGTTTACTGAATGCAAATGCCCCCAGTAAAAAGATGAGTGTGCTAACAACTAATGCCAAAACAGGGCGACGAACAAAAATATCGGTAAATTTCATTATTAGCCCCTGTTATGACTTAGTGCTGACTAATTGAGTCAGTGTATCTTGTTCAATAGGCTCAATAGTGATGCCATCACTGAGTTTTATTTGACCGGATGAGACCACATGATCACCAAGGGATAATCCTTCTTTGATCTCAATAAGGCCGTTGTAGCGCAATCCAACTTTCACAGAGACACGCTTAGCGATAAGGTTTTTTTGATTGTCAGATTGCGCTACAAACACGGTATCTCCATAGGCAGTATAAGTGACGGCCGTTTCCGGTACGGTTAATACCATCGGACTATCAGGAGAAGTAACTTGAACACGAGCAAACATGCCCGCTTTTAATTTATTGTCAGTATTCGGTAAAACAGCCTGTATTTGCACTGTTCGAGAAGGGCCAATAAGAGGATCAATCGCATTTATTGAACCCGTAAAAATAATATCTGGGTAGGCATCGACTTCGATATTAATTGGCTGTTTGGTTGAAATTTTTGGTGCAGCTTGTTCATCAAGTGAGAAATTAAGTTTTAAACGGCTCGCATCGACAAGTGAAGCGACACGTTCACCCGCATTAAGATATTGACCTTCATGAACTAGTTTTATCCCAACAATACCGTCAAAGGGCGCTTTAATTGCCTTTTGTGCAATCCGCGCTTTCACTTCACGAATGGAAGCCACAATCATATCGCGCTCTGATAAGGTGCTATCTAATTGCGCTGTTGCCACCATATTTTTACTATAAAGTTGTCTGGTTCGAGAATAGAGTTTTTCTGCGTTGGTTAATTGCGCTTGTAAACGTAATAACTCGGCTTGTTCAGGTTCATCATTTAATTTCGCTAAAACTTGACCCGCTTTAACAGTTTGCCCCGACTCAAAATTAATCACAGCAATTCGACCATTGGTTTCAGCGGCTAAATAAACTTGGCGCGCAGCTTCTAATTCTCCAACCCCTTGCATATTGTTGGGTAATTTTGATGATTGTACGGTTGCTAATGCCACTTTCGTTGGAGGGTAAGCAAATTGCTGCGTTTCCTCATCATTTGATGAAGTTGTCGCGTAGACCATCGCACCTGCACTGAGCAAAAAGAGCGAGGCACAGACGGTAAAAGTGAGTTTTTTATTCATATTATTGCCTATCCCATGATGAGCGTTTTTCTATTTTTATTGATTGAATTATTGCCACAGTGCTTTGAAATAACGGCTATTTACCGTTGCCATAAATCATTTTTCAGCGATCTTAAACACAGAAGTCAGTATCCCTCTGACTTGACTTAATTTGAGGAGAGGACTATAAAACCTCAAGTTAAGTTGAGGTCAAGAGGAAAAAATAAAAAATGAAAAAAGAAAAAATAGATTTCAATAGGGCGCTTACTGTCGGTGAGGTAGCAAAACGAAGTGGTGTTGCAATTTCAACGTTACATTTTTATGAAGAAAAAGGGTTGATAGAAAGCTATCGAAGTGCAGGTAATCAGCGTCGTTACCCTCCGGTTGTATTGCGCTATGTGGCAATTATTAAAGCTGCGCAGAGTACCGGTATCCCACTAAAAGAAATTCAGGAAATACTAGGAAAATATCCACCAAATAGTAAATTAACCGCAGAACAATGGCACGAAATATCAACGGATTGGAAAGTTCGGTTAGATGAAAGAATTCGTCGCCTTAAGCGACTACGTAACGGGCTTGACCACTGTATTGGCTGTGGTTGTTTATCATTAAGTGATTGCCCATTACGTAATCCAGACGATATTTTAGGTGAGAAAGGTGCTGGAGCACAGATCTTATAATGAATGTTAAAATGAAAACGAAGCGTTATCGGGTTTAAAAAAGCCCTCATAATCATCTTGGTTATCGTTCATACCTAATAAGTCGAGTGTAAATTGGTGATAAAAACCTTGGTAAGAAAGAAGTGAAATTAACGCCTGATTAATGACTTCTTTATTATCACTATTTTCTAATTCACTCTCTTGGTGAGCATACATTAATAGCGCAACTTGACGTTTTTCTTTTAAGGTTTGATTGCCTTCATTTTTAACATCAAATTTATTTAATAACGCTAAGATATCTTTGACTGTATTCACGTTGGCTGTTTTTAAATATTGGTAAAAAGTAGGATTTAGTGTCGCCATTAAAGGATCTAATTCCTGATTTGCAACGGGCTTTGATGCAGAAAAATGAGGCTGTGACGCATATAAGCTCTGTGCATTTAAAGCATCAATCTTCATTATTACCCTCACTGGATGTTTCTATTTGAGGATGCATATCATCTGATGCATCAAACGTATTAATAAATTTCAGCAGAGTGTCTTTAATTTCTTGAGTAAATGTTGCTTGATAAGATTCAGAAAAAGGCTGGTGAAATTGTGATTTTAAATCATTGAGTAACAGCGCAGGATCAAAAAAAGCCACTTGATCACCGGCATGAATAGCAATTGCCTTGCTATCATGAGATATCAATTCAATATTGATATTATTAAGCTCTTTCTCAAGCTCTTTCTCAAGATAAGGGCGTAGCGTTGCTGGAATATCTAGTGTTATTTTTTTCTCTGAAGGTATTGCTGAAATTAAACGACGTGTAAGTTCAACTTGTATTTTTGGTGAGTCAAAAAATTGAGCAAGAGTTGCGATTATTTGCTCTCTTTGTTGAAATTCATACTGTGCCAGTTGCTCTTGATATTGAATTGAGAATTTTAATATATCCCCTAATAATGCTTGTAATCCTTTACTATAAGCTTGGTTTGCTATCTCCTTATTATGCGCATCTAATTTCTTATTAAAATCTCGGAGTATTTTTTTTGTTGCGAGTTTGGCCGCTAATTCGGTTTTATAAATATTATCAAGTTGTCGAACATATTTAGCCCGTATTAATACACCTTCACGAGTGTATGTTAAAAGATTTTCAGACAGCGAGCGCAGCATAATCTAGCACCAAAAGAAAAAGTGAACGGGATAAAAAGAGTGACTGAGGAAGTTCAACCAGTGATGATTGTGGTGCAAAAAGCAATGTAAAACGTTGGGCCAGTGCGGTTGAAATCGAATTAATAAAATCAAAGAGTAATTGATAGCCGATATTTATGGGTACGATACTTTCCAGAGGAGTCGTTATCTTCTTATCTATATTTAACACAGCATAAAGAGATAAAAATGCTTTTAATTGTGGTTCTAGCTGATAGTAATTACCAGATAATAAAAGCGTTTCTCTAGAATACAAATAGCCTAAAAATAGAGCGCAACGGGGAAGTAATACCCAATGCGTAAAGATTTTCTCTACAATAATATCGATGTCACAATCTAGTTGATTAATAAGTTGATATTGCTGAATTAATTGGCGATTAGCGAGTTTCTGCCAAATTATACTTTCTTTATTTGACGCTAATACATCGTAATCTGCATGAAGATAACTAAGTGGCTCATACATTACACGGGATATCATTTCGAATTGCTCAGAAGTTAGATTTGTCATTATTCTCTTCCTTCTGTGTTTTTTTACGTCGGAATATTACCAATGAAACCGTAATGAGAACGGCGATAACGACCAATAATAAACTTAGAAATAGCCAAGAAGTAAGAAATGAATCAGAGCTATTTTGATGAAGTTGATTATTTATTATGTTGAACTTATTAATATTTCGTGGATACAACAAAACGGTAATATTATTCTCATCCATATCGTTAAAGGCATTATGAATAAAAGCACGAACATCTTCGCTTAATTGATCATTATCTAGCATACCCTCTTCATAAAAGACTAAAGCTGAAGCATGAGGTGTTGGAATAACGCGTTCAGCCGGAGATATTGGGTAACTTACATGTACCCTAGCATCAATAATATGGTCAATTGTGAGTAATGATTGTTCTAATCGTTGCTCAATAGCAGAAATTAAACGTGCTTTTTCGGCTTGCGGTGATGATACCAATGCATCTGATGGAAATAACTGGGTCACTTCAATTCGAGATAGTGTGGGTAATTGATATTCTTCTAAAATTTGAATCGCAATTCCCATATCTTCTTTTTTGACCGAAACATCAAATAACCCTTTTCCTAATGCTTTACGAGTGCTGGTTATTTGGTGTTTTTGTAAAACAGCTTGAATTTCTGTTGCCTGTCTTTGATCCAAATTAGTGAGTAGAGATTGATCTTTACAACCACTTAATAATGGAAACAGGCAACATAATAATGCCAAAAACAAATATCGCATTTTCATTACTATTGTGCCTTGAGTAATGTTTCAACAATATTCAGTGATTTTCTGGCTAACGTGCTTGCTAAATTCATTGTAATTGTATAATCGTTAAGTGTTGTTTGTAGCTGTGTGTAACTTTGAACATCACTTAATTGGCTTAATGTAGTTAGCTTTTCTTGGATCTGTTTTTCATATTGAAAACCACTTGTGATGCTGTTTACCATTATTGAAGATAAATTATCATCACTTGTGCTTTTATCGTTTGGTAATGTAGCCAAATGAACAGGAACAACTGGGGTAATCGCCATATACAGCCTCCATTAAATAAAAACTAACGCATATTCCCGATAATGCTCATTGCCAAGTCTTTCACAACTTTAATCGACGTTGATTCTGCATTACGCGTAATATTATATTCAGCAAGTCTTGCTTGGTAATCGGCTAAGGCCGCGGCGTTTGATGTATCTGCCTTTAATGCATCTAATGCAATTTTTAATGCCTCACTTTGTTTTAGTACAGGTTCTTGAAAATAACTATCAACTTTATTAATAGTGCTGACATCTTCGGCAACAGGATAAGCTGGCATAATTGTATTCCTCTAAGATTGATTCTAAGTTATCGGTTATAAATATCGTTATTATCCTTGAGGAAAATAACGATGTTGGTTATCAAGAAAGATATATCCATGATCTTCTTGTAATGTAGCTTTATTTTTCAACATAGGATTGCTTATATTTTCACGGTAAAAAATAAATTTTCTGCCAAAAATGGCCGTTTGTTTTTTGATATAAGTATCCAGTTTTTCTTTGTTACTGATATTTAATACATCATCAAAAATAAAGGTTAATCCGTTATTTTTTTCTTCAATGGTATAACCTATTGTTTTAGTTAGCTCAAATTCATTTATATCATTAATAATGTTAGGTATTGATATTCCTTTAATGGTTGGATGGCAATTTTTTGAAAAATCAGAAGTTATATTATTGATCATTTTTAATTTTTCATTTTCATTATGATAAAAAAAACTAACAATAGGTTTGTATTTATCTTTAAAAATTATATGTATTTTTTGATGATTATTACCGGTAGATAATTTTTTTACTTTTTCCAGATAGATAATTTTATTTTCTAATCCGCTTTCTATTTTTGAGGTCGGGTATAAATTATCATAAATACAATAATATCCATTTTCCCCTTGATATCCTTTAAAATTTAAACTTTTTGATACTGTTGGAATAATTTTTTCTTCTGTCGGTCTTTTTATATAAAAAACTAATGCTATAAAGAATAGCGTTATTAATGTTAATAATAAAAGAGTTTTTTTATTTATGGTGCCTGTTTTTTTCTTTTTTTTAAAATCAAATGATTCGAGAGATAAATCATTTTTATCACTAATCAAAAAGATAGGCGTATCATTGCTATATATTGGACTATCGATTTTCAACGGATATTCTTCATCAATCTCTTTTTGTATTAAGCTACTTTCAATTCTATATTTATTATTTTCACTATTATCTTCATCAAGTATAATAGCGAGCTTTTTCTCATCTTCCTGTTTATTACAAGGGATGTAAAGTATAGTTTTATCATTTTCTTCTTTATTTTCAATGCATTCTTTATTATATAAGAATAATGAATAGCGATTGGGTGGTAGAGGAATGATAGTTCCTTTTAAGGGGCCACTGAGGATGTAAATATAATAAAGCATGGAATTAGCCTAATGATAAATTGTTATTAATTCATAATATAAATATAGTTTAGTCAAATGAGCATAAAATTTCTTTTAAAAAAAAGCACATGTTTTTTATTTGATAGTGGGTATTGATATATTACTGCCACTTTTTTTAAATAATAAACGGAAAAAATTTGTTATTCATCTTTATAGTTAATAATAGGTGATATTATTGTAAGATTATATAAAGCAAAACCATAAAAATGAGTTAACTAAAAATTTATTATCTTTACTTTTTAATTTTATGATAAGTATAACGAGAGGTATTTACCATGTTGATAAATGATATAAAAATAAGCGGCGATAAAAATATATTACTAGGTAATTCATTGTTCTTTTGTATTCCTTTAAAGAATGATTATCCGGTAAAAATATATGATGAAAAAAAGACCAAAATTATAAAAGGAAAGGCTTTTATTTATAATGCCAAAAGTGATGACGTTATTTTTCAATCAGAAAACCAGTCTTGGCGTATTGAAAAACGATCATTTTTTATTTGTGCAAGATTATTGGCATTTATTGATTATGCTCGTGATTTTTCAAAAATGACAGCGATAGGATCTGAATTTGATATTAATCAGCAGATTTTTTATATAGAAGATACTAATAAATCTCTAGAATACGTATTAATAAATGAAGCAATAAAATCAGAAAGCCAATTAGAACCTCTATTTGTCACAATAAGACACAGTGAAAGTTATTGGCTTATTTTGCATCTCATTAGTTATTTAGATGAGAAGAAAAGTAATATTGCACAAATTGGAGAACGATATGGAGTATCAGGTACGCATTTTAGACGACTGTGTAAACGTTATTTAGGTAACTGTGGAAAAAGCCAATTGCGTTCATGGCGTGCAGCATCTTCAATTTTAACAACGCTATCAACCGATGAATCATTGACACAAATCGCAGTCGATAATGGATTTAGTTCCGCGTCTCATTTCTCTAATGAAATTAAGACGTTATTTGGTATTACACCAACAGAATTTCGTCGAATTGGTCAACATCTTTATGAAAATAAAAAATAAAATTTATTGTGTTATTGGGCTAGCACTTTGTTGTAGTTTATCTTTTCAAATTCAAGCTGCGCAAGGAAAGGTTATCTACACGCATCAGGTGAAAAAACCGGATGTTTTTATTGCAGTTGATACACGAGTTGAACAATTTTTTCTCGTGTTATCAGATAAATTAGATAAACCTTTTATTCTGAGTAATGCAGTAAAAAAGGAAAGAATAACTGGAAATTTTGATATTTCCTCACCAGAAGAAGCATTTGAATTGATGGTGAAACGTTTGTCATTACTCTATTTTAATGATGGGAAATCAATCTATATTTATGAGAGCAGTGAGATATTACAAGAACTCTTTCAGGTAAAAAATATAGGTCTAGCTGAGCTAAAAGACTATTTACAAGATGTAGGATTATATGATCAGCGTTATCCACTGCGTGCAGGCCAAGATCAACGTACTTTTTATATTTCGGGGCCTCCTGTTTATATTAAATTAGTCAAAGCCGCAGCCGAGTTTTTAGATAATGATGTACAAGAAAAAATTAATGAAAATACCAATAACCAAGTACCGGTGGGGAGTTCTCGCTATGGTGATGAGTTTGTACAGATATTTCCATTAAAAAATACCTTTGTACAAGATAGAACTTATACCTTACGTGGTGAAACAGTGGTGCTACCGGGTATTACTTCTGTTTTACAGCAGTTATTTATGCCCTCTAAAGGAATAGAAAGAACAGCGATAGAACCTAATAAAACGCGAGAAAATAACGATAGTCAGCAATACGATGAAGCGGTAAATGGGATTGAAGAAACGAATGCGCCTATTATAACTAAAATAGGACAATATAACGTCGAATTAGTGCCATTACCGGGTTCAAATAGTCTTTTAGTAAAGACAAGCCGAGAAGGATTAGCATTAATCGATTCACTCATTTCTCAATTAGATAAACCCAAAAGACAAGTTGAATTGTCGTTATGGATAATCGATATTTCTAAAAATAAAGCAGATAGTTTAGGTGTTAATTGGCAAGCAAGTTATGACTCGGGTAAAGGCAGCTTCTTTTTTAATACGGCAAGTCTAAGTGCTGCATCTGGTTTTAACTTTTTAGGAAAAATTAAAGCATTGAGTGAAGATGGTGAAGCGCAAATGGTATCTCGCCCAATGTTATTAACACAAGAAAATACCCCCGCTATTTTTGATAACAACACGACTTTTTATACTCAAATAAAAGGTGAACGCGTTGCTTCATTAGAGTCTACAACATTTGGCACGATGATCAGTGTGTTACCACGTATTGGTAATTCAAGTAAAGATATTGAGATGATCATTAATCTTGAAGATGGTGCAGAAAAAAAAGACGACAATGGTGATGATGAAAGTGTTGAAAAATTACCTGTAATTAACCGTACAAATATTAGTACTGTTGCTCGTGTTTCGGAAGGTGGAAGTTTATTAATTGGTGGATATACACGAGAAGATAATGTGAAAGCCGAAACTAAAGTTCCTTTTTTAAGTGCTATCCCTTTAGTTGGTCGAGCTTTTAAATATGAGTCTGATAATAATAAAAAAATGATCCGTATTTTTATGCTGCAACCTAGATTATTAGAAAACACGGATGCTGAAGATTTTGGATCTTTAATTGAGGATCCATTTCAACCAATGGATAAAAAAACATCTCAAGCATTAAAACAGCTTCAAGCCTTTATGAGGTAGCACTATGATCGGGCCAATTAATAGCTTTACGTCTTCGAATTTGGCAAACAATAGTATTGGTAAAAAAAGCCAACAAGAAACCGAGTATAAACAACCAAAAATAAATGAAAGCCAAAACTATCAAAATCAATTAATAGAGATATCTGATGATATGTCTATGGTTGCAACACTATTTTCTCAACGTTTTGGTCAATCATTAGATAAAAAAGCAAATAGAGGACAAAGTACATTATATATTGCAGAAGAGGGCGCGGATAAAAAACTTGATAAAGTCATGATGCTATTTAGAAAATCAGGGCGAAGTTTGCAAGAATTGCTTAGTTATTTACGTAAAATGTTCCCTGATGAAAGTGATCTCGTTATGGTTTTACGAGAATTACTTAGAAAAAAAAAGCTGGGTTCACAATTAGATGCAGGTATTGAGAATGAGATAAATCGTTTACTTGAGGGTGAAAATGGAAAGCAAATTAGAGCTGGTATTAATATTGCGCTTCAAGCTAAAACATTTGCAAAGTTACTCTCTCTCAATGCTTCGGCATTAAGAAATCTTTATCGTAGTTTTATTAATCTTGATTTTGAGCCTATTTATTTTTTTAAAATGTGGATAGAAGAATATGACATTAAACAATGTACAATCATCTTGAGCTTTCTAACACAAAGCTTGATTTGTGATATGCAATCATTAATGCCTAGTTGTTCTCAAAGTTCAGAATTTGGTTATTTTCTCGACCGAGTTAATAAATTACGGGCTTTAAGTAGTTTTATCGAAATCAATATAGATAAACTCGATAAACAAGATTTAAAAAATACAATAACAGATAAAGAACTGTGTCAATTGGTTTTTCATGGAATGACATTTCCAGAGGAAATGGAAAAATATTTAGTCTCTCTTTTAGAAAATCAATGGATGAATTATTTAGTTAATATAAAAATGAAATTATTACAAGGGCTAAAGACGATATTCAATAATTATCCTGAATCATTATATTTATCTTATGAATTTAGAGAAGAATGCCAAATAATTATACAAAAGCTTATAGATAATTACCTCCGATTAGAACAATATCAACAAAGAAAATAAATAAAAAATAATTTATGGATAATTTCTATGATTTATAGATTCCTATTGGCAATAAAAAATAAACCAGAGCTAATCGTATTATCGGTTATGATTTTGGTTATTATGATGTTAATTATACCTTTGCCAACGTATATTGTTGATTTCCTTATTGGGTTGAATATTACGATCTCTCTTCTTATTTTTATGAGTTCATTTTATATTACCCGAATATTAAACTTTATGACTTTTCCTGCATTATTACTGATTACGACACTTTTTCGACTTGCTCTTTCTATTAGTACAAGTCGATTAATATTGTTAGATGCAGATGCGGGTGAAATTATTACGTCATTCGGTGAGTTTGTTATCGGTGAAAATTTAGTCGTTGGTTTTGTTGTTTTCTCTATTGTCACTATCGTGCAATTTTTAGTGATTACTAAAGGCTCTGAGCGTGTGGCAGAAGTTGCGGCACGCTTTTCTTTGGATGGTATGCCAGGGAAACAAATGAGTATTGATGCTGATTTAAAATCCGGCATTATTACTAATGACGAAGTAAAAATAAGAAGAAAAGAGTTAGGCCAAGAAAGCCAATTATATGGATCTTTTGATGGTGCAATGAAATTTATTAAAGGTGATGCCATTGCGGGCATTGTCATTATTTTTGTTAACTTAATTGGCGGAATTTCTGTCGGTATGGCGCAAATGGATCTCTCAATTTCACAAGCGTTACATACTTATACACTTTTGACCATTGGTGATGGGCTTGTTGCCCAAATTCCTGCATTGCTGATTTCTATCAGTGCGGGTTTTATTGTCACGCGTGTTGGTGGTGAAAATAATAATCTTGGTTTTAGCATTATGAATGAATTGCTTGCTCAAGATTTTGCATTATTAGTAACTGCCATCCTTGCTTTTGTTATTGGCTTTTTACCTGGCTTTCCAACGCCTGTTTTCCTTATTTTATCGGTAATATTAGGAGGCTATTTCTTTAAAAAACAATGGAAAGGTAAGAAAAAAGAAGCCGCTACAGAAAATGAGGATGAAAAAAATGAAGATAATGCTTCCGATCCTGAAAGTAAAAAAGGTATTATTTCAAACCTATTTTCAAATAAAAATGAATTAGATGATGAAAATAGTTTATTAACTGAGAACATTACTTTATCTCAAGCAGAAACATTACCTTTAATTATTACCGTATCCTCAAAGAAGAAAGCGTATCTTTCAAAACTAGTTTTCGAAAAATGGTTGAAAAAAGAATTCATTTTACAATATGGTGTATTGCTTCCTGATATTGTTATTCATTACTCTGATAAAATTGATGAAAATAAAATTATTATTTTAATAAATGAAGTTAAGGCTGATGAATTTGATTGTCCTTTTCCCTTTGTTTATATTGAAAATCCTAATGATGAACTTTTTTCTTTAGATTTTAAAATATTAGAAATTAAGGATGATGATATTAGCCATTATTGGGTTAATAAAAATGAGTCGGATAAATTAACATCGTTAGATTATAAAGTAGAATTACCAGAAAGTTATTTCTATAGAAAATTCTCCAACTTGATTACATTAAATATTGTTGAATTTCTCGGAATACAAGAGACAAAAAATATCCTTGATAAAATAGAGGAAAATTCTCCAGAGCTATTAAAAGAGTGTTATAGACAAGTCTCTATTCAACGAATTAATGATGTTTTACAACGTTTAGTACAAGAAAAGATCCCTATTAGAAATATAAAAACAATTATTGGAGGATTAGTACAATGGGGAAGTAAAGAAAAAGATCCTGTGCTTTTAACGGAACATATCCGATCACTACTTTCACGTTATATTAGCCACTTTTTTTCAAAAGATGGAAAATTTGATGTGATTATTTTATCTCATAATGTAGAAGAGATTATTCGTGGTGGAATAAGACAGAGTTCTTCAGGGACATTTTTAAATTTAGAACCTGCAGAGCTTGATATGATAATAGAAAAAATATCTACCGCTATTGATGAGATTAAATATATTCAAGATTATGTCTTTTTAACAGCAATAGATATAAGACGATTTGTTAAAAAACTAATAGAAACACAATATCCACAGTTATCTGTATTGTCTTATGATGAAATTACATCTGACATTGAAATTAACGTTTTACAATCTATTTAGGAGAGATTATGTCTGTTGATCTAGCAAGTTTAATTATGGATGCTATGAATGTAATTGGGCGCAATGATTTATTTCCTGAGGGAAAATCTGTCGATAATCATTCAACAATAACAATTAGTTTAGGTGATATGCCTGATATTAATTTATTGGTTGTTGATGAGGTTCCTATGATCTGGTCTGTGCTTGGTGAATATGATGAAAACTTATTATCACAAAGCAGCACATCATTATTATTAACCAGTATTAATAATCAAATGGAGAGTTTTTATCCGGGACAGCCTGCTTTAGTGAAAGTAGAATCTGAATTAGAACTACGCGCCTCATTTATGCCTATTGCTCTACAAAATGGTGAGTCAATGGCAAAAGCGATTGATGAATATTTCCAAATGATGAATAGCGTTCATCAACAGTTTATTGGGTAAAAAATGAATAACGTATTTTCAATATTTCATCACGCAGCTCATCCTATGCGAATACAAGGTAATATTCTTGAAGTTACGCTGCGTGATGTATTTATTGGAGAAATTTGTCTATTAAAAGATTCAATCATTAATGGTCAAATTATTGGTGAAGCTATTGTGATTGGTTTCCGTAATGGTATTACGATTTTAAGTATGATGGGAAGCTCACAAGGTTATTCTTTGCAAATAATCGTAGTACCGACGGGAAATGCTTTTTCAGTCGCTTTAAGCCCCAATGTTTTAGGGAGTATGATTGATATTAAAGGTAACTATTTATTACGTTTTAGTAATAAAAAAATAGAAGAAGAAAACTTCTATTCATATTTACCTATTGATGGTCATCCTCCCTTATTTAGTGAAAGACGTCCTATCACCACAATTTTTGAATCAGGCGTTCGTGCCGTGGATGGATTATTAAGTTGTGGGTTAGGGCAGCGAATGGGAATTTTTGCCAGTGCAGGAACGGGTAAAACAATGCTTATGAATATGTTTATCCGTTTTTCTCAAGCCGATGTTTTTATTATCGGGTTAATTGGTGAAAGAGGACGTGAAATCACAGAGTTTGTCGAGGAATTAAAAGCAGATAAACGATGTGAAAAAACAGTATTAATTTGCTCAACCTCAGATCAACCCGCAATAGAGTGTTGTAATGCGGCATTAGTTGCCACGACCGTTGCTGAATACTTCCGAGAACAAGGCAAGAATGTCGTATTATTTATTGACTCAATGACACGTTATTGCCGAGCTTTAAGGGATGTTGCTCTTACGGCAGGCGAACTTCCTGTTCGCAAAGGTTATCCGGCTTCTGTTTTTGATAAATTGCCCGCGATCCTAGAAAGACCTGGAGTGACTCAAAAAGGTTCAATCACGGCATTTTACACTGTCTTGCTTGAAAGTGATGATGAGCCTGATGCTATAGGAGAAGAAATTCGTTCTATTTTAGATGGACATATTTATCTTTCACGAAAAATTGCCGCTTCAGGTCATTATCCAGCGATTGATATTTTAGGCAGTGTAAGCCGTATTTTTCAGCAAGTAACCCATGTTGAGCAACAAAAAGCAGCATTGAAAATAAGACAAATATTGATGCGTTTACAGGATATTAAATTATTACAAGAGGTGGGGGAATATCGTACAGGTGAAAATGAATTAAACGATCTTGCTGTAAATAAACAATCAGCAATAGAGGCTTTTCTTGTTCAATCTTTTAAAGAGAAAGCCGATTTTCAACAAACTTTAAATCAACTTTATGCGCTTACCTCTTAATCAACAGGTGTTGATGAATGCTATTGCTAAGCGCCAGCAAAGAATAGAAAGAGAGCAACAAAAGTATCAACAGTTAATAAAAGAAGCTGAAGTTAAGAAAAAAGAACAAATGCTATTAGCTTCTGCGCTAGAAAATGAAATCCCTATGTATGAAAAGGCAGGGCATTATTCTACTCTTTCATTAAATCAACAAAAACGTAAACAAGCTATTGTCTTAGCGTCATTGAATATTTCTATTACTCAAATTAAGGAAATAGAGTATCAATTAGAAAAATTAAAAAAAGGGAGCCTAAAGTTACAAAAAGAAAGGGAAGTGGTGATCAAAAAACAAAATAAAATAAAGCTTTATCTTGAAAGAAAAGCATTAGAGAAAGAGTTATATATTGAAAGATTAGAACAGAACGAAATACAGGAGATGGTATTGTATGATATTAATAAAGACAGATAATGTTATCTTGAATACAAATTTATCTAATGAAAAAAATAGTGAGAATAAGTCTTTTTTTTCTAAAAAATCATCACTTTCTTCTGCTGATTTGGAATTATTAATGTCTGATGATGAAAGTGTTTCCTCTAAAAATCTCAGTAAGATAAAACAAAAATTAGATGATTTTTATCATCTAAATCATCAGGGTGATATTGATCTAAAAAATCATCTAAAAATAAAATTCAATAAGATAAAATCTAAAGATGAAAAAGAAGAGATCGATTTTTTAAATTTAGAAGGATTATTATTAACACAAAGAAAAATATATTCACAAATTTGCGCTCATACAAAGAAAGTGAAAATAGAAAAAAAAACACTATTAAATTATGAAAGTAAAAAAATACCGATTTCTTCTAATATAACAGTGGCAAGTGATCTTAAATCAACTAAAGGCATAAGCATTAGTCCTTCTGATGGTAAAAAGGAAAGTAGATTAGATATTAATGAGTTAGGTTTAATTGGTGAAAGGAATGTCGTCAATCAGAAATTGGAAAGCGTAGAGAAAAAAAAAGACATCGATCCTAATCTAGTAGAAATAGATAACAAAATTAAAACGCATAAGGCTATCAAAAACAATGAAAAACAAGTAGAAAACAAAATAGAAAAGCAAGTAGAAAATAAACAGTACCCTTATGAAGGAAAACGCTCTTTTTCTGAAGGTAATACTGCATTTAAAATAAAAGAGAATACATCGGGTATTCATAATAATAGAATAGAAAAATTATATCATTCAGCCTATGAAAATAATCATTCAAGCAGTAAAGAAATAGAGAAAAATGATTTTTCATTTGATACTGCAAGACAAAAATTGAATATAGATAAATTGGATGAAAAAAAAGTACAAGAAGAAGTTAATGATATATCTATGTTCAATAATATAAAACCAGAGTATCAACAGAAAATACAAGAGCCTTTAATAGATAAAAAACTGCTTGATATACCCGCTTTAAGTCTTCTTTATAAAGAAGTATCAAAGATGACTCAACCTCCTAGCATTACTTATGTTTTTAAAAAATGGGGAAGTGAGCTTCATCAGATGAAAGTTAATTTTGATATTAATAAAAAGATCGAATTGATTGCTTCTACTGGACGTGTTTATCAATCCTCTTTAGACAATTTTAATCAATATCAAGGGCGATTAGCGCTTTCATTAGAAAATGATAATTCTCATTGGCAGATTAATGCAATTGATGCTTCCGATGATAAAGAAGATGAAAAATGATCTTATCAGATGTTAAAGAAAGTGTTAATCAGAACCAAAATAGCCAGGATCAAAATAGCGATTCAATGAGAATTCTATCTTCTTTATATGAAGCGCAATTACCTATCGCATCTGCTTATTATTTTAAAATAAAAGGTCAGAATACATTAGGTTTATTTACAGGGTTTGTTGCCGTTAACCAAGTCATGGATAACCTATATGCTGAAAAAAAAATAGATTGGGAAACGGTTCCAGAAGCTTATCTTCGTGTTCTATTTTCACAGAAATGTTCACAATTATTGTTTCCTTTTTCGAAAGAAGAGATGTCAGTAACTGTAGACAATATCTGTTTAGGAGAGCAAAAAAAAGTTAGTTATCCCGTTGTTAATACCTCAATAGGAGATGTATTTATTTGCTCTTTTGAGGGGCATTATGAATGGATGTTGTCCTCAAAAAATAAAATAAATGCTATTGCTCAATTCCAGCTCGGTAATAGCAAAATATCTGTTTCGTTATTAAAAACCCTTTATTTGGGCGATATTGTGTTGATTGATAGCATTGATTTTTCACTTATTATTGGTGAAAAAAAATGGATGCGTTATCAATGGCAAGAAGGAGAAAACGCGGTGGTTTTAGATGAAAAGTTACCGACTAATGAGGTAGAGAAAGAAGCATTAATAGACGATATTGATACAAACACAGCGACACAAGAAAATGAGGATTTAAAATCAATTGGTACTATTCCTATCACCTTATCTTTTTTACTCGCAAGTAAAATATTATCTATTGAAGAAATTGAAAAACTAGCCCCAGGACAACAAATTATATTACCTGATAATGCTTCGCGACAAATTACATTAGTTGTTAATGGTGTTCCTATTGCTCAAGGGGAATTAATTAAAGTGGGTGAGCGATTAGCTGTAGAAATTCAACATTCCCATTTACAGCAAGATTAAATATATGGAAAGCTCAACAACGCTCATTTTAACGTTAGCACTAGCAACATTAGCGCCCTTTATTATTGCTGCTGGAACCTGCTACTTAAAATTCTCTATCGTACTTGTTATGACTCGTAATGCTTTAGGTGTTCAGCAAGTGCCGTCTAATATGGTACTCAATGCGATTGCATTAATGATGGCTTTGTTTGTTATGACACCAATAGCAAAAAATACCTATCAATATCTTATTGAAAACCCAGTTGATATAACCTCTCCTGATTCTTTTGAGCGATTTTCTGACGATGCATTAGGGGAGTATAAACAATATTTGTACAAATATTCTGATCCTGAGTTATTAGATTTTTTTGAACAAGCACAAGGAAACCGACCTGATAGCTATGGCGAGAAAGAAAATATAGAAAAATCGTTGTTATCACTGCTTCCCGCGTATGCATTAAGTGAAATAAAGTCTGCTTTTATTATTGGTTTTTATCTTTATCTACCTTTTATTGTTATTGATTTAGTTGTTTCTTGTATTTTATTGGCGTTGGGGATGATGATGATGAGTCCAGTCACATTATCAGTGCCGTTAAAATTAATTTTATTTATCGCTATGGATGGTTGGACTCTTTTAGCTAAAGGACTAATTAATCAATATCTTGAACTCATGGCGGTAAGGTAATGGATATGGTTTATGCGGCCAATAAAGCCGTTTATTTAGTGATATTACTTTCAGCGGGACCTATTGCCATTGCGACATTTATTGGATTGGCAATTGGTTTATTACAGACCATTACACAAATACAAGAACAGACATTACCTTTTGGTGTAAAACTTGTTGGTGTTTTTGTTTGCTTATTAGTCACTATGGGGTGGATGGGCGATAAAATATTAGTGTATGCAAAAGAGATGATGACGTTAGGATTTGCAGGATAAATAATATGTTAATACTGCTAGGGTATATACAGACTTATTTAGTTGATCTTTTTTTACTTGTTGCAAGATTATTTCCTATCTTTCTTTTTATTCCTTTTTTAAATAGTCGAGTTCTTAATAGCCAATTATTAAAATATATCATTATTTTTTATATTGCTATGGGAATTAGACCCAGCATTATTATTACCGATGAAATAAGAAATATATGGGAAATTATATTATTAAGTGAATTACTTCTTGGCGTTTTAATAGGGCTTCTTTTTGCTACACCATTTTGGATCGCGTCTGCATTTGGCGAGTTTGTGGATAACCAACGGGGCGCTAGTATTGGGGATACTATCAATCCAACTACGGGAATTGAGTCTTCTGAATTTGCTTCATTAACGGGGTTATTTTGCGCTGCCTATTTTTTATCAACAGGTGGCCTAACTTTATTGATGAGTACGATAAAAGATAGCTATGACGTATTTCCTATTGGCTATTTTAACAAAGAAATTGGTTATTCTTTTATTGGGCACTGGCTAAATAATATGGTTCGTACGGCGCTTGTTTTGGTTTCACCTGTACTGATTATTATGTTTTTGAGCGAGGTGGCATTGGGCGTTTATTCTTTATTTTGTCCTCAACTAAATGCATTTTCACTATCATTATGTATAAAAGGAATTATTGCCTTTATATCATTACTTCTTTTCTTTACTTCGGCAATGACCACAGAGCTTTATGAATTTTTTAATAATAGATACTTTTATACGATTTTTATGAGTATTTATCATGGCTGAAAAAACAGAAAAACCTACCCAGAAAAAACTCGATGACTCTGCAAAAAAAGGGCAAAGTTTTAAGAGTAAAGAATTAACATCAGGGCTTGTTTATCTTATTGGTGTTATGTATTTATTTCATCAAGTTGATCTAAGTGAATTTAGTCGTTTTTATCAATCTCTTTTACTCCATCCAACGAATATCACGTTAAAAAGTTATGTCGATGTAATATCAAAACTATTCTTTGATATTGTTTTACCTATACTTGTTGTTGCTTTTTTATCTGGCGCGATCCCTTCTTTATTTAGTTCACGATTTAAGCTTGCGACTGAAGCTATTAGAATTGATATTAATCATATTAATCCAATCTCTGGATTTAAAAAAATATTTAGCATAAGAACAATAAAAGATCTGTTAAAAACATTATTATTTATAGTTATATTTTTAATTACTTGTTATGTTTTTATTATTTTACATGGTACGGAAATATTTATATTATACCGCTCGAATTTAAATATTATTGTTGATAAATGGTGTTCACTCGTCGTTAATTTTGTATTTGTGTTTTTTATTCTTTCAATACCTATTCTTATTTTAAATATTATTGCTGATTTCTTTATCTTTATGAAAGATATGATGATGGAAAAACATGAAGTTAAACAAGAAAACAAGAATATGGAAGGTGATCCTGAAATAAAATCAACTCGTCGGCAGTTCCATAAAGAATTGCTTGATGAACCTACGAAAAAAGTGATCCAAGATTCATCTGCCGTTATTGTCAATCCAACTCATGTGGCTGTTGGTATCTATTTCGATCCTGATAATGGCATTATGCCTTTAGTTTCATTGAGCTGTATGAATGAAAAAGCATTGGCAGTAAAAGCCTATGCTAAAAAAGTGGGAACACCTGTTGTTCGTTATCCTGAGCTTGCGAGAAAAATTTATCATAAATATCATTTATTTGATGTAATGATAGATCAAGATTTATTAGATGTTATGGATATTCTTATTTGGCTTAAGAGAATAGAAAATGAAGGATTATTAAGAGAAGAAATGGATTATATAAATTACTAATAAGTCATCCTAACGCATATATATTTTAATTATAAAAATAATATATTTGTTTTGATAAAAATAGGCGTGTGTTTTATTAAAGCAAATAATTAATAGTTAATTTAGAATTTCATTATTAATTATTCATCATAGATGAAAGGATTAACATCATGTCAGTATATGAAAAAATGTCAGAAAAAGAAATTGATCAATTAGCAAACTATATTGTTTCTATTGTTCAGAATGGGGCATCACTCAAGGATGAAGGCGCTATCCCAGAAGGATTTATGGAAGGAATCTATTCATTTGCTTATGACTTTTACCAGAAAGGAAAACTGGATGAAGCTGAAGCGATTTTCAAATTTTTGTGTCTCTACGATTTTTATAATGTTGATTACATTATGGGGCTTGCTGCTGTTAAGCAATTAAAAAAACAGTATCAAGCAGCAATTGATCTTTATGCTTTAGCTTATCTCAATGCGAAAAATGATTATCGACCTGTCTTTTATGCAGGACAATGTAATTTATCGCTGGGTGAAAAAGAAAAAGCCAAATATTGTTTTCATCAAGTTTCAGAAAATATTAATGATCAAGCTATAAAAGAAAGAGCCAATATTTATTTAGAATCATTAAAAGATATTCCCCTTGTTGTTCTTAATACAGATAAAGGAGATAAGGAAGAACAGTATGAATGATATTAAGAAAGTTAATGATAACATGGTATTTTCCACACCTTTACCTTCTAAGGAAGTGGAAAATGTCGTTAAAAAGACAACGCAACAAGCTCAAAGAATCAATACTGTAAATGAAAGTATTGTTTCTTCACAAATTAAAGATAAAGAAAATAAAGCTTCTGCACCTGCTCTTAGAGCGCCTATTGAGCAGAAAAAAAATAATCAAAGGATTAATATTCAGGATGATGTGCAGTATAAAATAAATACTTTCTCTCAACAAAATATAAAGACTAATAATAGAAATATATCTCAAGAACAACAATCATCACCAACCCCTTCTGTTATCATCTACTCCCCAAATAATAAATCAAGTAAAGAGTATGATTTTTTATACTTACAATTATCCTATCAAAATGTCATTCACCAAAATGTGTTAGATCAAATTAAAGATCCGGATAAACTCGATTATTATATAGATAAGCTAAATACCTTATCGAAAGGTGTTGATGGTTTAAGAGATAAATTTAAATCAGTGATCAATGAATTTAAAAATAATAAAGATGCTTATACTGATTATTGGATGGAGGTCTATAATCAAATAAAATCGAATAACTTTAAAACGAAATCTGAAGTTGAAAACTTTTTAAAAAACAATAATATTCCTAGCGCATTAATTAAAGGATTATTATCAGGAAAAATTAAATCTAAAAATGATATGGAAAAATCACTTGAAAAGATATTTCCATTTTTGAAATTACCTGATGATCTCTCTAAATTATCCTTAGATAATTTGGACAAATTATATAGTAGCCTATCTCAATTCTTTGATAATATTTTTAAAGTTATGCCCAATGTTTCTATCAGTGAAGATAGAATTAATACAATCACTTCACATAAAGATGAACTAAGAGCATTAATTAATAAAAAAGAAAATGAGTCAATAAAAGAAAAATTAGAGCAAATAAAAGAAGTATATCGAGCGCTTACGGCGAATCAAAGTACATTAGAACTTAAAATAATGTCAAATTCTTTATCTGGAATGGCGTTATTAACTTTTTTATTAGCGAAAACACGAGAATTAACATTAAAAGTGATGTTGCAGCGTTCTGAAAATGAGCAAAAACTCTTTGAGGAAATGCAAGAAGTGACGAAAAAATCACTTAAAGAAAAAATTGACGATCAAAAAGCCCAAATAAAAAAACAAGAAGAAATTCGATTTTGGTCAGGTATTGGGTTAAAACTGTTAGCTGGATTAATCGCCATCGTTGCGGGTGTTGCTTCTATTTTTACAGCAGGTGCATCCATGGCCTTAATGGCGGTTGCCGTTGTATTAATGGTCGCGGATGCCGCATTAACTATTGCAGATGAAGTGTACCAAGCGATACATGGCACATCGTTTATGGATGAATTAATGCAACCTATGAATGAAGCTTTGATGGAGGCTTTAGATAAGGTGGTCGATTTTCTAGCGGATGTGATTTATGGCTCTTTAGATGAATTAAAGAAATTAGGTATAGATAAAAAAATTATTGAGGATATAAAAAACTCAATACAAAATAAATTAAAAATGGGGCTTAAGGCTTTAATTACCGCGGTTTTATTTATTGCCGCAATTGCATTAAGTTTTGTTGCTGGTCCCGCCGTAAATGGTATAACAAATGTAGCGAAGAAAATAATTAATCAACAAGTCAGAGATCTATTGAAAAGAGTCTTCAATGAAGCACTTGAAATTATGATGGAAAAAATGATTAAAGAAATCATTATTCAAGCACTTGAAGAAGCGATGAAGAAAATTAATGCACTACTTGCTAAAGAGATCAGTCAGAAGGCAGGTGTGATGTTAAACAGAATCGTAGTTATTTCTAAGTTAGTTAATGCAACAGCAACAAATGTAGTTAATATTTATAGTAGTGTTCTTTCTGCAAAAATTATGCAATCTATCGCTGACAGTAAAAAATTAGATGCCATATTAAATCTTATTCAAAACTTAATGGATAAGATAATGGAAAGTTATCATGAGAATATCGATAGTATCACTGAAATTTTAAAAAATATGAGTGAAAAATCTTCTATAAGTAATCGAACTAAATCAGACATGATCAGAAATATATCTATTTAATCAAGTTTATCCTTAATAAGGTATTAATATGAAAATAAGTAATGATAATGTATCTAATGACTATAAGTCTAAATTCAATGAAATCATTGATAACAAAGTTATTATTAATGATAGTAAACTAAGTAAAGAGATTGATAATAAATTAAATAGCATTTTAGAAAAAACAAGAAATAAATCAAAACCAATTCTAGATGAACCAGAAGTAAAAACACCGGATATAAAAAAGATATTAAAATCACTCGAAGTTGATAATGATAATGATATTTATGATAATATAAAAACAGAAAAATTGGGTATGTTTAATTTCATCTCTACGGATATGATGAAATTAATCAACTTAATTGTTAAATATTTAGAGTCTATGATTAAAAAGTTCGAAGCATCTAGAGAAATGGGTGTGATGCTGATGAATATTGAATTAAATATCGCTGATCAAATAAAAGATAATCTTAATAAAAAAGCCAATATTATGATTGGTGCTGCAATTACGAGTGCCGGTATTTCAATGGCAGTTCATGGTATGGGGGCTTTTGTTTCAATTAAAGGGATGGGGAAAGATCTTATTGGTCATTCTAACCCAACGATGATCACCGGTAACTTAGTGACTTCAACTGCGGACCCTTTGGCACGAGTGGCAGACCAAACTTTGCAATCTCAAGGAATTGTACTTGATGGTAAGCAAAAAGTATTGGAAGCAAGAGGAAGCATTAATAACCATGTTATTAATAATAATAATGAGATGCAACGCGAAGTAACGGAAGTGATAAAAGCATTGTTACAAGCTATTGAAGCAATTATTCATGCGCAGCAGGATGCGGCTTCTGCAATTGGTTCGAATGTAAGAGGATAATTTATGGCTAAAGCTATTGATTCAGGGATGTCTAATATAGCAAGTCATTCGAAAATCTATTCTTCAGATAATGATGTTGTTTCTACATCTAAGAATGGGAAATACATTTTAGATGATATGAAAGAATTATTAATAAATATAAGGCGAGAAAAAAAAGATTTTGATCTTGATAACTGGATTAGTTGTAATAATTTAAAGGGAAAAACGGAGAGGGAAATATATGTTTCTCTCTCTGCACAATATGATAAAAATATTATTTCTCATAATCAATGCTTAAACATTATAAAAAAACTAGAGCCAATTATAAAAGATGAAATTGCGGATTCTGGTTATTCTACGGATTCATTGAGTGATTTTTTTTATGAAATTAAGCAATCAATAGTTGTGGGTAAAAATGATTATTTAGATGTTCTAAAAGATGTTTTTTCCAATTATATGGATTATGTAAGAGACTTAAGAGCGGCAATAACATCCATTATCCAATATACTAAAGCAGGTAAGAAAGATGGATGTATAGCAATTAATTATATTGAATTAAAAAAAACATTGGAGAATGTTAAAAAAGAGTATCAGGAAAAATTAGGAGAGAAATCATTTTTTCACAATACACTTTTATTTGAATATCAAAATGATGGAAATTACATTAGAAAAATAGGAAAACACTTAATAAGTTATAAAGATAAAGAGCAAATTCATCAATCATTAAATGCAATAGAAAAATTATTAACAGATATAAAAGGCATTAAGGTAAGAAAGGAAAATCACGCATCAGAAATAAAAAATGATATTGGATTAAATTTTATTGGCTATATTGATTTTGATGATCTTGATAATTTCCTGAGTAAAATAAATACGGATATCTCTATGGATGGCGTATTATCAGATGCTGAAATAGAGAAAAAAAGAAAACAACTACTTTATGATAATACATCTTTATTTGGTTTAGTTAGACCTGGTTTTGATATTGAAGAAGAGATGAGAAAAGTAAAAAAAGATAATGAAAATAAAAAAGAAGAAGTAAAATATAAAAATATTTTACAAACTGAATTTGATTTATTTAAAAAATCGCTTGATTCATTAGAAAAGAGAATGAATTCTAATCTTGATGAACTCTCTAAAAAATACAGCTCAGCAAATAGCAATTATGATAATTTTGTTAAAATAGTGAGTAGTACAATGAATACATTATTAGAAATGGCGAAAGGTTTTTTACAATTTTAATTTTTTATAGAGATTAAAAGTAAAGTTTATATTTTTAGAAAAAATAGCCCAACAGTGCTAACGTTTATGTGTTGTTTTAAGTTTTGTTAAAATATTAGTTTTATTTTTTTCTTGAAACAACTTCTTTTATTTTTATATAAAAGGTTAATGTTATGGCTACTGCTATTAATTTTGATGTACCTAAAAGTAATCATAAATCACATATAGAAAATAGGTTCTATAATGTGCAAGCACATAATCAAGGTGAATTTTTAAATAATTCAAGTTTTTTATTAGAAGACATAAAGCGAGAATACCAAGAACTTTATCTTAATGATGGTAAAGATGATAATAAATTTGAACATCTCTCTAGTAAAGAAAAAGGTTTTTACCTTGATGAACAATATGTAGAAAATAATATTAATCAAAAGAAAAGTTTAAATGACATTAGTTATGCTGCTGGTGCCATAGAAAATGCGCAATCAAATGACAGTTATCCAACAGATTCATTAAGTGATTTATTTGATGAAGTAAAACAATCCATTGTCGCGGGTAAAAATGATTATTTAGATGTTTTAAAAGATATTTTTTCTAAGTATATGGATTTTGTAAAAGAGTTAAGAGAGATATTATCTGAATTAAGTCAGGCAACAAAGGCTGGGAGTAAAGATGGATATATCAATGTAAATGTTGATGCTCTATACGATAGATTAAATTTATTAAAAATAAAATCACAAAGACCTGGTTTTTTTAGCTTAGGTATGACTTTTGTGAAAGAGGATGATGGTCGGTTTTATCGATTGATTAATGGAGAAAAGATATATTATCAAAGTAGTACTGAAGTAGATAGTGCGATTAATGCAGTAGAAAAATTACTTAGCCAAATTAAAGGTGTGAACTACAAAAAAACTGATAATTCGGGGGGGATTAGACCCAACATTGCTTTTTTATTTGAGGCTAGTTTGGATTTGTCAGGAATAGATAAATTACTTGATTATTTCGATAAAATGCCGAGAGGCGGGCATGATATTTTACAAACGGAGTTTGATTTATTAAAGAAAACATTAGATGCAGTTGAAAAAGGTGTTAATACTAATTTGGATGAATTATCAAAAAAATACAGTTCTGCAAATAGCAATTATGATAATTTCGTCAAAATAGTGAGTAGCACTATGAATACATTATTAGAAATGGCAAAGGGATTCTTACATTTTTAATTTTTTTAGAGTGATATTATGGAAAGTAACGTTATTTTAGGGATAAAAAAGAGCTGATATTAAAATAAATATCAGCTCTTAAATTTATTAATAATAATTTAAATTAGAATTTATACTCTAGGCCTAACCAGTAATTACGACCGTCTTCCATATAACCTTGAGTGTATTCATAAGATTTATCAAACAGGTTATTAATAGAAGCATTCGCAGAAACACCATAACCAAAGTCATAATCTAAACGAAGATCGGTTTTTGCATAGCCTGCGAGTTTGTCATCTTCATCAATACGGTTATAAGTCCAGCCTTGTGCTTCTTCCATAATGGTAAAGCGAACTTGTTCAACTGGAATAAACGTCATCCACATATAAGCTTTATGTTTTGGTAAGCCTTCAATATGTTCGATTTTTTTCGGGTCACTGTGAATATAGCTATAATTTACGCCAAGTTCTAGCCAATCAGTGACGTTGCCTTTCGTGCCTAAATCAAGACCCACGTAGTCAATGCGTCCACTATTTTGGTTTTGGAAGAACGCGTTGCCATTACGATAAACTGTGTGTGCCATAATTGCATCACTGACACGGTTGTAATAAATGCTGGTTTGGTAACCCCATTTATCGGTAATGTGCCCTTCATAGGTTAAGTCGAACGATAATGCACGTTCAGGATCTAAATCAGGATTAATAATCCCTTTTGATCCATCTTTCGGTTTCTCAGTGGTATAACGCTCTTTTTGTGTTGGGAAGCGACTACGATCAGACACCGAGAAGCGGACAGCATCATCATTGGCTAAAGAATATTTCGCCATCATTTCCCAGTTAAAAGCGGTTTGTTTGTTGTCATCAGCCCCTTTATCAGTATCAACACTGTCACGCCAGTCATAGCTAATGGCACCCACTAAATCGAGATCATTGGTGACAACCCATTGGTATTCTGTGGCTAAAGACCATGTTCTGTCTTTATAACGCATCCAATCACCGCCTTTCTCTTTTTGAGCGCGATGAACATCATCTTTCCAATGTGCAGCAAAAGAGAGTAGGTCACTGTCGCGTGTATCTATACCTAATTGCAATGCAGCGCCTGTGCTGTAGTCGTCATAGTGGCTATAGTCAGGAGTATCCCCTTTTTTTGGATACATATAGAGGGTATTTTCAAATTTATCGTGATAAGCACGGCTTTGTAGATTAATACCATCGGTGATTTGTGTTACACCGCTATAGTAATAGCTCTCTTTGTTGTAATCTGGCCACGCCCAATATTTAAATTTACCCTTACCTAATGTTGACGGTGGGCTATTTTTTTCACCGTCTTGTTTTACATAAGTCAGGGTATATTCGTCAGAAGCGCGTGGCGTCCAGCCTACTTTAATCATGCCGCGCTTATCGTCAGTTGCTGAATTATCACGACGTCCATGTGTACCGGCTGCTTGATTATTTTCGTCAGCCCCCGGAATTGGTGTAAAGCGTTGTTTTAATTGGCTACCACTGATTTGAATAAAACCTAAATCATTGCGAGCGCCTAAACGTGCACTCATGTTATGTGCATAATCAGCACCGCGAGCAAAACCTTGAGAATAAGCAATGCTTCCTTCTAAGGGTTTTTTCGGTGTCGCAGTGGTGATATTGATAGCGCCGCCCATTAAGTTAGGGCCTTGCAGTAATGAGGTATAGCCTTTGTTGACTTCGATGCTTGCCAGATCGTTAGTGGTAAAGCGCGCTAAGTCTAAGTTGCCATCATAAGGAACATACGTTGGAATACCATCAAAGAATACAGGTACTTGACGACTATCAAAGCCACGCACTTTGATGGTGTATTCATTACGGTTGCCCGATTTTTGCATCACAACACCGGGTAATGTTGCAATAGCTTGTGCCGCATTCACTTTATTTTGTTCAAGCATTTGTTCTTGTGTTAACACATCTGGATTGGCCGCAATCGGGCTACTCCAAACGGTTAATAGATCAGGCGTTGATTGCCCATAAGTAGTGTCAGCAAGCGCAATACTTGGCAGCAGAGCAACAGATAAACAGTAGCATAGAGGTTTTAATTTCATCATTCCAATCTCAATTTGCAGTCCGTATATAATTTTTTATATAGCGATATGCGTAAAAATAAATGAATAAAATGAGTGCTGACAATACGTTAGCACTCGGTTTG
Source organism: Proteus appendicitidis (assembly GCF_030271835.1). Taxonomy (NCBI): domain Bacteria; kingdom Pseudomonadati; phylum Pseudomonadota; class Gammaproteobacteria; order Enterobacterales; family Morganellaceae; genus Proteus; species Proteus appendicitidis. The sequence continues at coordinate 3,610,572 of NZ_CP127389.1, read as the reverse complement.
TTTATTATTGATTAAATATGTAAATACTTACTTACAAGTAAAATGCTATTTTTATTTAATCTTTTGGGTAAAGACGAACTTTAATATCCGTCGGTGGTGCATAATAAGGCGCAGACGTTACCATTAAACGGATGCCTGTTTGTGCGTATTTTTCAATCGTATTCAGGTTAATGCCGCCAGCCAACGAAAGATGGCATTGAGGTGCAATTTGAGGCGCTTCATGTTGGAGTTGAGCAATATCTTCAACGGAGAATTTATCTAGCTGTAAGATATCCGGTTGAGCTTTTAGCGCTTCTCTCGCTTGTTCAATATCATCAGCCTCTACCACGATGCACTTTTCAGGTGCAGCTTGGCGTAACTGTTTAACGTGTTGCGCCCAATTATCAGGCTCTGATAAAAATCGGCGATGATTCGCAAAGAGTAAAATAGTTTCAGAACAACCTTGGCGATGGATCACACCACCGCCCGCAAGTACCGCTTGTGTTGCCAGTAACTTGGTATTTGGGATATTTTTACGGGTACACGCAATTTGTCCTTTTGGTTGATAGCGGTGATAGATTTCTAGCATTTTCGCCATATAGTCACTCACACCACAACTCCACTCCAGCACGTTTTGTACCACTTTCCAGCCTTGATGCAGTGCATCAGCACGACCTTCTGCTGTGATTAAACAATCGCCTTTGTCGGCAAAATCACCGTCTTGTCGATGTGCTTTTACCTCTAACCCTAACTTTTCCAATAAACGGCAACCTAGCGTGATCCCACTGACACAACCCGCTTCACGGCGTGTAAATGTCATCGTACCTAATTGATCACTAATATTCAGGGCGCGACTTGTTAAATCACCATACTGAATATCTTCCATCAATAAATTATCAAGAAAGGCATCAGGGTAATAAATCATAGCGTTAACTCACTTTCAGGTACTACATCCCAAGACACCATCGCCCAATCACGGGTAGGCGAAATCAGTGAAACACCATTTTTAATGCTTTCATGATAATAATGGGTTAAGCGAGTGATTTCGTCTTCGCTTAGCGGCCCTACAGAGAAGTTGATGCCTTCAATAAATTGCTCAAGGCTATTGAAATTACTCTGGCAATTACGGCTACGGATATAATCTACTTTAGGGTGAATGCCCATTTGATTCAGCATATTCACCGCATAAATGTACGTCGGAAGTGTAGGAACCTCTCGACCCAGTAAGCGAATAATGCGTTGATCAACAAAGGTTGGCGAAACCGTGTGAGTGGTATAAACACGGAGTTTAGCTTGGCGATTAAGTTTTAAGAGTGCGGTTTGTAAATCCATCACGAGTGTTGAACGTGAAGCAACCGCGATATCACAACGAGGAAGTGCATCCCAGCTATCTTCCCATGAGCAAGTGATAAATTCTGCATGATTGATGCCGGCTTGTTCGGCTCGGCGTTTAGCCACTGCGAGCATCCCTGTACTGTAATCAATACCAATGGTTTTTTTGAATTTATCCGCAACATGAATGCTGATAGAGCCAGGACCACAACCTACATCTAATAGGGTTTCTGCACCTGTGAAATCCATCATTTCACGAAATTTTATTAAATAAGGATCGTTAGGATTTGCACAGGTTTCTGCCATTTTCTCAGCACGTTTATCCCAATGTTCTGGCTCTTTTTTGGTTCTTTCAGCCTGTACCATGTGGTTTTTATAAAGTTGAGCAAAATCGGTGGTTTCAATGGTGTTCATATTCTTGCCTATGGTCATTGTTATTATCAGAGTAGGCGTGAAAATGCGCCTGAATATCTGTGGGTTGTACACCATAAAGGTGCGCTAAATTATCGGGTGTTAGCAAAATTTCAGGGCTATTTTGCAAAACAGGCGTATGAGGTGTCAGTAAAATAACATCATCAGCCAATGAAGCGGCATGTTGTGGATGGTGTGTTGACATAAACACACTGATCCCTAACGCTTTTAATGCCTTAACTTGGGTAAGCAGTTTTATTTGATTACCAAAATCAAGGCTGGCTGCGGGTTCATCCATAATCAGTAATTTGGGCTGTTGCACTAAAGCACGGGCAATCAAGACCATCTGTTTTTCACCACCACTTAAGGTATCAAAAGTGCGGTAAGCAAGGTGAGAAAGCGAGAGCATTTCTAAGGTTTCCATTGCCATTGCTTTATCTTGTGAGCTAGGCATTGAGAAAAAGGATAAATGTGCGCCTCGTCCCATCACAACCATATCGATAACATTGAATGAAAAGGGGATATGTGTGGCTTGAGGAACATACGCCACCACTTTAGCCAGTTCTGTTGGTGACCACTCACTTAGTTTTTTACCCGCGATATTAATCTCACCATCAATACAAGGTATTAACCCTAATAGCGTTCGCATCAGTGTGGTTTTTCCACAGCCATTGGCACCTAATAAGCAGATGATTTGCCCTTGTTTGATGTGGAATGAGAGATCTTTAATTAAGATTTTGCCTTTATAGCCAATGGCGAGCTGTTTTGCATTAGCAATGATCATGCACCTTTCCTTGTTCTAAGTAACAACATTAAGAAGAATGGCGCACCAATGGCAGAGGTTAAAATACCTAATGGAAGTTCAATATTGGCTATTGTCCGCGCTAATGTGTCAGTGATTAGCAGCATAATGGCACCCACAAGTAAGGATACAGGCAGTTGTTGACTAAAGTTAGCGCCTACTAACAATCTTGCAATATGCGGCACTATTAAGCCGAGCCAGCCAATAATACCCGCGATAGAAACCGCACTTGCGGTGATTAATGTGGCTGACAAAATAAAGACAAGTCGAGTAACTTCGACGTTTAAACCTAATGCTCTGGCTTCTTCATCAGATAAACTGAGAATATTCATGCGCCAGCGCAGTAAAATCAGTGGAATAAAGCCAATCAACATTAAAGGGGCGACAGAAATTAAATCAGAAGCCGTAATGGTCGAAAGCCCCCCCAAAAGCCAAAAGGTAATTGAAGGCAATTGTGTATAAGGATCAGCGAGAATTTTCATTAATGAGATCGCAGAGCCACATAACGCACTAATCGCAATACCAACCAAGACAAGCGAAAGAACAGGATCGTGTTGTTTAGCAAGCCTTGCAATAAAGTAGACTAAGGCAACCGTTGCCAAACCGCCTGCAAAGGCAAATAGCTGAATAGACAACATCGATTGCCCAAGGAAAATACCTAAAACCGCACCCACGCCTGCACCTGATGAAACGCCAAGAATATCAGGTGATACCAATGGATTACGGAACATGCCTTGATAAGCCGCCCCTGCAATCGCAAGCCCGCCACCAATTAAGATTGCCGCCAAAACACGGGGAAATCTTATTTGCCAAAAGACGGTTTCAGTTCTGCTGTATTCCACATTGCCTATTAATTTATTACTTACCAGTGTCCACAGTTCATTAGCAGTAAGTGAATACTTACCACTAGTGATGGCAATCAATGTGACAATTGAGAATAACGCAAATAAAAGCGTGATGCGTACTGATTGACTCATGAATACCCCAGCAATTGCTGACATTGTTCAGCACTTAATTGCGTATGATAAAAATGAGCAAAGTAATTTTGTAGATCTTGATCGGCTTGTTTTTCTATTCGAGCGTCAAAATGGCTCTGTAAGCGACGCATCCCCATTAAACGGTTGATACCTGGAGGACCATCTAACCAACCAAATGGTAATCCTTTAAACAGTAAAACTTTGTTGTTTTTAACAGCTTGGATGCTTTTCCATACCGCGTCGTGCATAATTTGCTGATAGGCATTTTCATCTTGTGTGATGATAATTTCAGGGTCCCACATCAACAGTTGTTCTGGTGACACATCTGTTAACCCTGTGAAATCAGGAATATCTACCACATTTTCAAAACCTAATGTTTCAATAGCTTCGGTATGAATAGAGCTTCTAGCACCTGTTTGTAACCCTTTTGCACCTCGAGCAAGGTAAAAACGAGGGCTTATTTTTTGTGCCGCAGCAAATAAGGCTGCATCACTAAGATATTGCTCTGCAATGCGTGCTAATGTTTCTGCTCTTTCACTAACACCTAATAAAGCCCCTGTTTGACGTAACTGCGCTGGGCTATCTTTTAATGTGCCATCAATTAACACATAAGGCACACCAGCTTGATCAGAAACACGCTTCGCTAGTGAACGATAGGTTTCATCCACATTACCACTATCAATAATGATATCAGGCTCTAACGTCAGTAACGCTTCTAAAGAGAGTGTACTACCTCGTCCTGATAAGCGCCCTAAACGAGGTAATTTACGCAGTTCATCTGAAAATAAAGGGCTTTTTTCTAAATTAAGTGATGAAAAACCCAATAATTTTTCAGGCGCTAATGCGAGTAACAATTGATCAGTTGGAGGCCCCGCACTTATCACGCGGTGGATCGCTGTTGGTGCAGGAATATGACCAAATTGTGCTGCTATACGTGAGGTTATTGCGGCTCTTACCGAATGTGGAAGTGCTGATAATGTCGCAATGGTTGTGAGGTAAGTTAGAAATTGTCGTCTACAGATCGCCATAAGTTCACACTGTTTATTGTTTTATATTGAGAACGTTGTTTCATTTATTATATAGCGAAGAATACTATATTTCCTTTGGCTTAAGTCAAGGGATCATCAGTCAAAATCAAATCTAGGCTCATATCTGAAAAACTTTATTCGAAATAGTGTATAACCTAGGGCTATAATCAGCGTTCTTGGAAAATTAAAGCGCGTATTAATACGAGTGTTTTTGGATAGTTGCGATATAAAATGAAGAAAAAACGCCCCTCATTACAGGATGTAGCTTCACGAGTTGGTGTTACCAAAATGACGGTTAGCCGATTTTTGCGTAACCCCGAACAAGTCTCTGAAGCTTTACGAGAAAAAATTGCGCGTGAATTAGATAGCCTTAATTATATTCCTAATCGCGCCCCTGATATTTTATCTAATTCAACCAGTCATGCGATTGGGGTATTGCTACCTTCTTTAACTAACCAAGTTTTTGCCGAAGTTATTCGTGGTATTGAATCAGTCACCGATAAATACGGTTATCAAACCATGTTAGCGCACTATGGCTATCGTGCTGAAAAAGAAGAAGAACGTCTGCTTTCATTACTCTCTTATAATATTGATGGGCTTATTCTTGCTGAAAGAACGCACACGCCAAAAACCATGAAAATGCTAGAAACCGCGGGTATTCCTGTGGTGGAGATTATGGACAGCGTTTCTCCTTGTTTTGATTCAGCGGTAGGATTAGATAACGTTGCAGCCTCACAACAGATGGTCAGTGAAATGATCAAGCGTGGCTGTAAACGCGTTATCTACCTTGGCGCAAGACAAGATGAACGAACCTTAATGCGTTTAAATGGCTATGAAAAAGCGATGCAAAATGCGGGCTTGCCTGTTGGTAATGTGATGACGCCAAAAAGTTCTTCTTATTCATTGGGCGCTGAATTATTACATGCGGCACGTAAGCAATATCCTGATTTAGACGGGCTTTATTGCACCAATGACGATATTGCGATTGGTGCTGTTTTTGAGTGCCAGCGTTTAGGCATTTCAGTGCCAGAGGATATTGCGATATCAGGTTTCCACGGGCACGATGTTGGACAAGTTATGACACCTCGCCTTGCCAGTATTTTTACTCCGCGTGATGAAATGGGGCAGCAAGCAGCTGATTTATTGCTTAAACGAATGAAAGGTAAAATTGCGCGAGGTCAAGTGATTGATGTCGGTTTTCGTATTATCACCGGTGAAAGTATTTAAACGTTTAACCTATTGATATTACTCTAAATTGATAATTTACTAACCCTATTGTTATATGATGAACAATAGGGTTTTTTATTGCGCCCTAAGGATGAAAATGGGGCTATTAGTCGGATATTTTGTTGTCAGTTTGTAGATCATCTTACTTTCATTTGAGAGTCGCTTCACATTTTCGCTCCTTAGTTGATCTTGGTTGTTGTATTCACCTTATCACTTCGGATATGTTACCCGTAACAGTTACGGGTAACATTACAAAAAAGACTTAATATCTGCCTTAAAGGAGCATTCTATGAACGATACCCAATCCCTACACCATGTTTTCATCTTAATGGGGGTATCAGGCAGCGGTAAATCTGCGGTCGCAAGTGGTGTAGCACAACGTACAGGTGCTGCTTTTTTGGACGGTGATTTTCTGCATCCTCGCTCAAATATTACTAAAATGGCATCAGGTCACGCTTTAAATGATGAAGATCGTAAACCTTGGCTACAAGCATTAAATGATGCCGCATTTGCAATGCAAAGAACTAATAGTGTTTCGTTAATTGTTTGTTCTGCATTGAAAAAACAGTATCGCGATATGTTAAGAGACGGCAATAAATGCCTGCACTTTTTATATTTAAAAGGTGACTATGAGCTGATTGAAAGTCGCTTAAAAGCACGTAAAGGACACTTCTTTAAACCTCAAATGTTAGTGACTCAATTTGAAACCTTAGAAGAGCCAACAAAAGCTGAAAACGATGTGTATGAAATTGATATTTCAGTGCCACTTGATGATGTGATTGAAAGTGTAATTAAGACAATAAATTTAGTCACTCAAAAGACTTTTGAAGAGGAAACGGTATGAGTACATTAACGCTTGTGCTAACCGCGGTTGGCTCGGTTTTATTACTGCTCTTTTTTGTAATGTATGCACGTTTACATGCTTTTATTGCATTAATGATTGTTGCCATTGGCGCGGGTATTTTCTCAGGTATGCCTTTAGAGAAAATCACACAAACCATGCAAAACGGTATGGGCGGTACTTTAGGTTTCCTCTCCATCGTCGTCGCGCTGGGGGCAATGTTTGGTAAGGTGCTACATGAAACAGGGGCATTAGACCAAATCGCGGTGCGATTATTAAAATACTTTGGTGAGAAACGCGCCAACTACGCATTAGGTATTGCGGGTTTAATTTGTGCTTTACCTCTGTTCTTTGATGTTGCCGTTGTCTTATTAATTGGTGTTGTATTTGCTGTTGCTCGCCGTACGGGTGGCAACGTGGTGAAAATGGCAATCCCTCTCTTTGCGGGTGTTGCAGGTGCTGCCGCTTTCTTATTACCAGGGCCAACACCAATGCTATTAGCCGACCAAATGAATGCTGACTTTGGTTGGATGATCTTAATTGGCCTGTGCGCAGCTATTCCGGGAATGTTATTAGCCGGTCCTATTTTCGGTAATTTTATTAGCCGTTATGTCACCTTAGAATTACCAAAAGATTTATCAGAGCCTAGTTTAGGTCAGAATAAAATGCCTTCTTTTGGTTTCAGTCTTGCTCTGGTGTTATTACCTTTAGTCTTAGTGGGATTCAAAACCATTGGCGCTCGTTTCGTTGAGAAAGGTTCAGAGCTGTACAATATCCTTGAATTTGTTGGTCATCCTTTTATCGCTATTCTTGTGGCTTGTTTAGTGGCTATTTATGGCTTAGCAATCCGCCGTGGTATGAGCAAAGAAAAAGTGATGGAGATTTGTTCTGCTGCAATCCAACCTGCGGGGATCATTTTATTGGTTACTGGTGCAGGTGGCGTCTTTAAACAAGTGTTAGTCGATTCGGGTGTTGGCCCTGCATTAGGGAATGCGTTAATTGGCGCAGGTATGCCAATTGCGGTCGCGTGTTTTATTCTGGCAGGTGCAGTACGTGTTATTCAAGGTTCAGCAACGGTGGCTTGTTTAACCGCAGTGGGTTTAGTTTTACCGGTTATTAATGAGTTGGGCTACAGTGGCGCTCAAATGGCGGCATTATCTGTCTGTATCGCGGGTGGCTCTATTATTCTTAGCCACGTTAATGACTCTGGTTTCTGGTTATTCGGTAAATTTACTGGGGCAACAGAAGCGCAAACATTAAAGACATGGTCATTAATGGAAACGATTCTTGGCACAACCGGTGCTATCGTAGGTATGATTTTCTTCGCTTTTTTATAAAATTAAATCTTTATCTTCTTGTAATTAGCGCGTCTTTTGACGCGCTTTTTTTCATTGCTATAAATGGCTATCAAATATGACAGAAAATATCCCGTTTCTCATTAATCTATAGGTTTCTTTATTAAGTGGGCAAACTAGGGCTGTTATTTTATGGTTGACTATAATTCGCTTTTTATTAAACACACGGATTGTAATATCCACACTATCACGCTAATTCGAGATTCAATTTTAGCATCAAGTAATAAGCTACAAGATAAGCTCAGTTTGCTTGATGAAATGGAACATCTCTTTAGCCAAATGTTGGATAATTCGCAATCATTGACTCAATTTCTAAATGAAGTGGATGCGCATTTTACGCATAGCCGAAAAGAGATAGATGATTTTTCAAGTTGGCTGAAAAAAATTAAAGATAGTGCTAGCAATATTGATAGGCTTTCTAGTCAGGCGAATCTTTTATCAATTAATTCAGCAATTGAAGCTGGACATATCGGGCGTGAAGGGGCGGGATTTTCAGTCTTAGCCCAAGAGATGAAAAAGTTATCATTAGAAATCCAGAAACAAGCTTCTTCTATTGCCAGCATTAATAATAATTTAGGCGCTCGTTTTATTCCTGTTAAAGAAACTACAGAAAAAAACCAACAGCAGGTTCAACAAGTTAAAACACTGGTTGAAGAAGGGCATCAAAATTTAACGTCACTGTCAGAACAAGCTAGCGAGCTTAAACATATTTTTACCTTTCTTTCGATGCAACAGTTTTTTAATACGGTCAAACTTGATCATGTTTTATGGAAAGAAGCGATTTATATCCATTTATTAAATAATGATGATGAACACTGTGTTAATCAGCATACAGAGTGCCGTTTAGGCAAATGGTATTATCAAGGTGATGGACGGAAATTTGCTGGTACAGAGGCTTTTCGGCGTTTAGAAGAGCCGCATAAGTTAGTGCATGAATGCGGACGTTTAGCATTAAAGGCCAATATAGAAGATAATCAAGAAGCGGTTGCACACTATATAGAGAAAATGGAACAAGCCAGCGTTGATGTTATCAAATATGTCGATGTTTTATTAAATTTAGATAATTACTAACTTGATGAATAAAACAACAAAAATAAAAAGGAGCGATAAGCTCCTTTTTGTGTGTTGAACCGCGTGAATTAGCTCTTGTTTATTAAGGTATTCAATTGGCTATAAAGTGTATTGGCACTGCTTTCATAACCTTCACGAGAAAGATGAACACCGTCAGGTCTTGCTAAATCATACAGCGCCCATGCTTTTATCGAACATTCGCCACCCATATAATCACGCCAATCCCAAAAGAGCGTCTTTTCCTGTTGAGCCACTTCTTTTTGAATTCTGATAATATCACTTAGCCATTGAGGCTGTTGTGAACGGCAATCAGGTGCCTCTTTATTTTTAATAGAGTCCGAAGGTCCAATTAATAAAATGGCGCTATTAGGCGCTTGCTGGCGGATCTGACGAATTTTATCGGTTAGCTGTTGGCGATAGGCGCTCAAATCGAAAGTGTCATTAAATGCTTCATTGGTGCCATACGCTAAAATCACCATATCAGGATTTAATTGACCGAGTGTTTCAGTCCATTGCACACCCCATTTATCCATCATATTTATGGTGGCACCATTAATGCCTAATGAGGAAAGCATTACGCCAGGCTGTTGATTGGTTATCAACCAACCGCCTAATTTAACGGGCTGATTTTTGCTGATGGTAATACTAACAGGGAATGTCATGGTTGTTGGGTTTGAAAACTGCCATTTACCTTGCGTTTGCGATAATGAAAGGACTTTGTTTGTCGATGACTGTACATTCACTTGAGCCGCTGTAGGGGCTTTATAGAGCGCTTGTAATTGATAACGTTGTTGAGTAACTGGATTTTCAGATAACTGTAATTTTGCCCATTTCGCTTGAGGTTCACTAATAAAACCCCCTAAAGGAAAATCAGGATCGCTATCTTTTCTGCTTGAAAGCAGTGTCCATGCTTTTTTGTCACTTTGGTATTGTACGTTTGCAATACGCTGACCTGCGATACTCGTCGGAGGAATAAAACCAATACCCCCATTACCATAGTCAGCCTGAAAACGTTCACGCAACTTACCACTGAAAAAATCAGCCGCAGTATGGGAATCCCCTAACTGAACAATGTGTACAGTTTGACGACCTTGCTGTAATTTCTTAACAAAGCCTGCAAAATGCGGATCGTGATAGTTGTAAAGTTGTCTTGAACCATCAGCAGGTAATACTGAGGGGGTTGGTAACTTCACTGTTTTTTCAGTTTCTTGGTTACAAGCGACTAAGAGTGAAACCAAGGCCAGTATGATTGAACTACTGACTAAGGTTTTACGCTCAAGGATGTGCGTTAGTTGTTTCATTTACAATAACCGTGTTTTTATCTTTTACATCATCAACTGCATTATCTTCTTTTGTTTCTTCTTGAAGATGAATACGTGAGAATACGTGTTGAGCAATAATTTGCTGACCTTTTAAGCTAAAATGAATGCCATCACCGGCTCTTAACTTAACACGACTGCTACCATCCCCCATATAATCAGAATAAATATCTTTTTCATATTTAAACATATCATTGACGGAAAGGTAAATTTCGCCCATTTTTTCAGCTTCTTCACGGTAAAGTTTATCAAGATATGCCATACCTTCAGATAACTTCTGCTTACGCATATTAGGTGGTCCAACCCAAATAACCGTGACATTATTCTGTCTGGCATTTTCTATAATGCTGGCAATTCGCGCTCGGTAGGCTGATTCCCATGCTTCACTTGCAAATTTTAAGTAACGCCCTCCACCATCAGGTGGCATATCCCAAGGATCGTTAGGACCTAAAAAGACCACTAATAATTTAATGGAATCGTCACTGGCTAATCGCGTTGCAATCGTTTGAGGCCAATTGAAAAAGCGAGGATAGGCAAGCCCTGTACTTTGCTTACTTAAATCAATACTGCTGATGTTGTAATCCGTTTGCAGTTGACGCTTAAGTAAAGGAGCAACGCCTTGCATCATTGAGTCGCCAGCAAATAAGACTTTATCTTGAGGTGACAAGATAATTTCTGTTTTCTGAACGATAGGCTTTAAGGCTTCCAAAGCAGCATCAGACACATCCGTAACTGAATGGTAAGGTAATCCCCCCATTGCTTGTTTACGCTGTAATAATTGCGGAAAGCGTTGCGTTAATTGGGATGCTGGTCGTGTATAACCATTAAAGAAATGCAATCCCACCGCAAAGCCTTCAGGAAGTTGCTCCAACGTAGAGCTTTTTTCTATTGGCTTTGCCTGATTATCAGGATGATTAACTTGTAGATAATCACCATAGCTTTCTATCGCAACAAATACGCCATCACGCAGTTGTCCTCCCACTTGCCAAGCATAATAGTGAGAAAGCCCAGACCAAGGCGCAGGGCGATGATATTGCTGTTGCCAAAAGCGCTCTAGTGATGTTTGGTTTAGCCAAATCAGCAAGAGGGTGCTAAATAGCACCATTAAAGCGACTTTTGCTGTCTTTTTTAAGTTTGAGCAGAAATCAAAAGCTGGCATAAATAAATCCTGGCACCCCATCTGGAGACAACATAAAAATAATTGTGAGGATCAACGCAAGTGGCAGAGGATAAACATACCACGGCACTCTTTTCTCAAGACGAGCTACAATATCCTTTAAGGTGACAAAGCAAGGGTAAAGTAAGAAAAGTCCCCAGAACATAAAGAGGGTTAAGCCTTCTGCTTGTAATGATGCCCAAGCACCCGCACTAAAGAGTTGCTGTATTAGGATCAAAGCATCTCCCACGGTTTGACTGCGGAAAAAGATCCACGCAAAGCAAACAAAGTGGAACGTGATGATCCATGACAACAACATATTTAACGAAGATAACGCAGTAGGTGGCGCATTTTTCTTCACCGGGAACAGGCGGTGTTTAATATTTAATAACACCACACCAATACCGTGAATGGCACCCCAAATAATAAAGGTCATTGCTGCGCCATGCCACAATCCTGAAATCACCATCGCAGCAAAAGCATTGAAGTTTTGTCTAATGACTCCTTTACGATTACCCCCTAAAGGAATATAGACGTAATCGCGAATAAAGGTAGATAAACTAATATGCCAGCGACGCCAGAAATCAGCCAAGTTTATCGCTAAATACGGGGCATTAAAGTTACGAGGTACGGCAAAGCCAAGTAATAAGGCAATACCTGTAACAAGATTGGTGTAACCCGAGAAGTTGAAATAGATATGCCACGCATAGGCATAGACAGCCGTTAGCACTTGTCCACTTTGCGCTAAATCGGGGGCATTAAATACCGGATCGACATAGTTTGTTGAGAACCAACCACTTAACCAAAAGAGTTTTGCGATAGCTAAAACAATTAGCATTATCGCCCCTTTATAATCAATGATTTTACGTGCCGGTGCCTGAATTTGCGGGAGAAATTCTTTCGCGCGATTAATTGGCCCTGCAACTATGCTTGGGAAAAAGCATAAATAAAGAACGACATCTAAAAAAGGCGCTTTAGGGATCTCTTTTCGACAAACGGAAACCACATAACTGACCGAGTGGAAAATATAGAAAGAGAGTCCTAATGGTGCCAGCAATTCAATCAGAGGAAGCTCAATACTGAGTCCCCATTGTTGGAAGGCTTGAGTGAGGCTTTCTTGGAAAAATGAATAGTATTTAAAGGCAGTAAAATAGACAGCAACCAATAATCCCAATAGCCAATAGATGACTTTAGAAGATGTGTACTTAGTTAATATATTTGCCAGTAAATAAATAAAGAGCGTATAGCTTAATAAGATAATCGCAGGACGATAATCCGCATAAAAGAGAAAAGCATAACTAACTGTAATTAGTAGGATATTTTGGATCTTGACCTGCTTTTGGAAGAGCCAGTATAGAATAAAAAAGCTAACAAAGGCTCCGAGAAACTCGAATGAAAAAAAATTCATAAATGGCTCTAAGGGTGTGATTTAAAAGTCATACCAAACGTGTTACCCCCTATATTATGAATTCTAAGCCGGCTTTCAATCAAAAGATTATCTTGTGATAAATAAAAGCCACTTTTCTCTAGAAAGAAAAGTGGCTTTTTACACTATGAAAGCCTGTTAAGGGCTAACTTTCTTGTTTCGACTGTAACTGAACTTGGGTGATCAGTTTTTTATTTGAGTCGAACATTTCGGTCAGATAATCGTTATAACTTGAACCCAATTCTGAGTAACCTTTCAAGTCAGTGATTAACTGGCGAGAGTCGAGTTGCTGTTGCGTCATTCTTTGCTGTGCTCTTGAGGAGCGCAATGAATTATAGGCGCGGTGCGTATTGAGATTACGCATATAAGCAATCACAGAGCCTTCAATATCAGGGTAGGCTGCATAGCCTTTGGTTTTCCCTGGTACATTATTGCAAGACTGACTCCCACATCGCATACCGAATAAGTTATTGTTTTGCTGTGCCAACTTCGATGTGCCCCAACCTGATTCTGTAGCGGCTTGCGTTGCGACAAAGTGTGTCGGAATAATGTCAACGCGAGTCAATAACGAATCCCAATTTACTTTTTTGGGGCTGGTACATGTAACGCCATAGTATTGACAGATCTCACGCAGTTTTTTTAACTCTGCGCTGCCCCAGTGCTGGGCTTTACGTTGAGCGAGTAACCACTCACGATCTCTCAAAATCTTATTATTAACGTTGTCAATAATAGGAACTACGACATTTAAAAACGCTTTCTTACGCTGTGTTCCCGATGGATATTTTTTCAAATCTGGCAACGGTGTGGACGTGCTCTTGAAAGAATATGCCTGCAGAATCTGGGAACTGCCGGTACTGGTTGAAGCAAAGCTTACACCAGTAAAGAGTAGTGAAATCAAGAAAGCGAAGACGGCACTTGTCCTCATCAATTGAGAGGGCATTGCTTCTCCTCGTTTAACTGGATAAAAATCGAACGAATACTAGCAAATTACTTTTTTCATAGCTACAAAATATCGCCTCACATTAGGATAACTACGAGTGATTTGTTAAATAAATGTATAAGGTTTACTGGAAAGCCTCGTTTTATAATCTCTTTTTCTCTTTAACAAAAAGTGCTTTTTTTATGTAAACTTAAATTTATCTTATATAAATAGGTGTGACTTAACCCAAATTTAGCAAAAATAAGGGTTTCTAATGTGTCAATTTTGTTTATTATTTAGTCAAATTTTGTTGTTTTTGGTCTGGTTTTATCATCAATTTCGTGTGCTTTTTCTGTTAAATCAGTAAAATCCGCTTCACGCCAATAGCTTTTGGGGCGAGGTAAATCTTCCATATGATTTGTTGGCCAAAGCTGAAATTCTGCTAATTGTTCTAAAATATAACCGGAATAAGCACTAGGTAATGTGAGGTAATGAGGCGATGCTATTTCCTCAAAAGGTAAGACCGGATAGCGTTTATCAGAAATATGATAATCACGCATTAAAACTAAAAATTTATCGGGTACACGTTGCTGACTATCCCACCATTGCCCATCAATCACATCAAACCATTGCTGAGTTAATTGACGAGGCTGAGCCTCTAATTGATAAAGTGCAGAAGGGATAATGCCCTGCATCGATTGGTTATATTGCTCAAGGCTGGTGGTGTAACCATTAAGGATCAAGGTAAGTGAAAGACGAGCGCCAATCAAGTTAGAGTAGAGATCTTCGGGTGAAAATGCGGATATCCCTTCTGAAAACCCGGGCACCGAACGAAAACCATACCACTGTGCAATCTCATGCCATATTGCAAGACGATAACCTAATCGAGCAGCAAGATAGGCACTTAAGGTATAACGCTGTGCTTCATTTTTAGGTGGTGTAAAAGCATTAAAGTGTATTTTACGTTGTGCGAGTTCATCACTCAGAGTCAGTGTCCACTCTTGCCCTAAATTAGGATAAATATGACTAAAGAGATAATAAGTATAATCTGCGGTGTCACGAATATGGGCAATATCAAGAAACCCACCTTTATGAGAGTAAACTAAACCCGATCTTTCGCTGCCAATCCCTAATACTGCTGCAGTGCCGAGCAAAAAACTGTCGTTATAACGATGACTACCGAGTTTTGAGGCTTCAACAATATTATCAATACGATAAAAAGGAACGGGTATTTCAAATACTTTAACTTTTAAGTCATAGCCAAAAGCACAGCAAGGTCTTAAGCCATTAGGTGCGGTAAGAGGCGGTGGTGTTTGCCAAGCTTGGGCTGCTTCTTCATTAGTGACGCTTTCCATATTGGCGTGAATGGAATTAACAGGTGTGACTTGAGTACAACCTGTAATAAATAAGAAGAAGGTCATGGTGTTGATAAAAAGAAAACGCTTGAACATCAAAATGCTTCACCTACTTGAAAATAGAATCCTGTACTTTCTTTACCTATACCAAAATCGAGACGTACATTCATGCGTGGCTTAAATTCAAATCGATAACCCACACCGACACTGGGTAGCCAATGACCTTGACCTAAATCACGGGCTTGATCACTTAACGTACCGCCGCCAATCCAAAGTGCAATGCCGTGACGCCAATCAAGTTTTTGGCGGTACTCTAATTGCGTTGAAAAGACGTGATTATCTTGATATCGCCCTTCGTAATAACCGCGCATCTGGTGCCCATTACTTAACTTAGAAAGTTGGCTCCAAGGCACATCGCCTGATGTGAAGCGGGCATAATTATCAAAAGCTAAAACCGCACTGTCACTTAAAGGATAATAGTAGTTATATTGCATTTGTGTCGCATTAAAGCGGTTATTACTACCTGTATCCGGAGAATAGTGAGTATAACTAATATCAAATGCCTGCCCTTGACTCGCATTAGGCAAAAAATCACGGCTGTCGTAAGTAAAGCGGAGACTTAACCCAGAGCTTGTGGAGCGCAAAGGTAAATCGCGTTTATCCATATACGCTTTAAAGGGGGCGTCTGGGGCTGCGGCTTGTAAATTTGAATAGTCCCAGCCTAATCCGATATAGGTGTTTTGGGCGATTTGACGCAATAAAGTCGGTGTTAAATGTAATTCTTGAGAGCGGTATTCACCAAAATGATCTTTAACACGACCTTCATGATAACCCTCTCCCCAATAATTGGTTGGCACATTGTTTAACGAGCCTGTGAGATAAAAGCGCCAAGTATCATCCGCGAGATAAGTGTAGTTGCTAAAGGTCATCCCAAAAGCGCCCGTTGATGAACCAAAGCCACTTAAAGAGAGTGAAGAAATTTTGCTATCAGGGCGACTATCGGCTTGATAAAGCCCGACAAGGGCAATGCCCACACCAAGCTCTAATTCTGGCGTATAAAAGGGGCCAGGCAATATTCCCCAGTCGATCGTTTTGTTGCGGTCGAAGCTATTTTCTCCCCCTAAGCCAACTAACCATTGGTCTATTTGTTGTCTATCTGGAAAATGTTGTGCTTGTGCTGTGTGTGAAATAAAGAGGCTGGCAAATGCCAGCCCCAAAATAAAAGGGTATTTAACCATTAAAAACGGAACTCACCAGAAACAAAGAAGCTATTACGGTTGTTGAAACCAAGTTCTGTGATCACATTAAAATTACGTGTGACTTCTAAACGCGCACCCACTGTTTGGCTCCATTTATGGGCAAGATGCTGTTCAACATCGAATTTCATGCCAGGATCATCTAATGCTTGGATTAAGCCTGCAAATGCTGGTGGAAGGTTTAACTTATTAATATCCCCTTTAAAACGTTGGGTAATATCTTGGTACATTGCACCTGTCCACACTTGTAATTTAGTATTACCTTGACCAGAAATGAGAGGAGAAAAAACAAATTCATAACCCACACGCGGTGAAATCACTAATGCTTTAATATCACCATCTAAAATATCAAGGTTGGTTTTGGTGTAGTTTAAATCGAAAGTAGCGAAATATTGGTTATATCCTCCCGCCAAAGTAAAACCACCACCATAAGTATCACCTTTAAAATCAAGGTCAAAAGGCATGCCTTCTATAAACGGTAAAGGAATACCACCAAAACTACCGCTATTCAGGGTTGTTTTTGATGTACCTTTAGTTCGACCATATAGCCCATAGACATTCATAAAAGGGAATACCCAGCTATCGAGTTTTAGCATATGGGTTTCACTTTTTTCACGCGTATGACCTGCATCTATTTTTAACGCGTCTGCTGTTTCTGGATTTTTAGGCATGATAAAACCAATTTTATCTACGATGATATCTTGGCGTAGATTCATATAGCTATAGCTGGCACCAAAAGGCTCTGGTAAATCATAACCACGGGCGCGGGCTTCATCGCCCCAAATAGGTAAAACGCGAGATTGGCTTGCTGGGGTGCGAGTATCTAACGAACCTTCGCTATTTAAGGCAGTACCGCCGGATTGGCTCACACTTAAAGAGAGCAGAGGGCGATCGCTATCAGCATAAGAAAAGCCAGTAGCAAGAAGAGAGGCAGTTAACACCACCTTATTTAAATTGGAAAAGTTCATACATAACCCACAGAAAATGTTTAAAAAGAAAGTAGTAAGTAAAAGAATAGCCAGAAATTTTAATCTTTTTCTTATTAATGGTCACCAGCTATAAGTGCGATATACAGTAAGAGATGCTTATATTTAGCGTTATCATAGGATTATTAAGGGTTTATTAAGGAAAAAACGCGATATTTTCTAAGTTAATCTTAATAAAAGTAGAAGATCTTTTTATAAAGAAGAATGATAACGTTTCTTCTTATTATTCTAATTCTGTAATTTTTCTTTTTATTGACTAAATAAACATCGGAATAAGATATTCGTGTGATAAACGGTTATGATAATGGTCGCTTCAGACGGATTATTTTTAATAAAGGAACGTTATGACCTATCAAGAGCTTTATCAGTACGCTATTTTTATGCTCTCTCGCCGTGATTACGGCACCGTAGAGCTTCAACGTCGCCTAGCGCGAAGAATAAGAGAAAGTGATCGAGAAGCACAAACCGTCACTGATGAAACATGCTTACCTCAAGTGATGGAACATTTATTAGAAAATCATTATCTTGATGATAATCGTACTGTTTATGCTTTCTTTCGCAGTTATTTAAACAAATCTTATGGTCCTTTGCGTATTCGTCAAGAATTACGCGTAAAAGGTTTCCCTGGTGAAATTATTGAACGCCTCTTCGAAGAAGATGAAACTGACTGGTATACCCTTTGCCAAGAGGTTCATGAAAAAAAATTTGGTGGTGGTCAACCCAAAGATTTTAAAGAGAAAGCGAAACACATTCGTTATCTACAATACCGAGGGTTTACCTCTGACACGATTAATGCGCTGTTTTAAGTCATTAACGTAGTGTCATTGCGATATCGGCTAATTTCTTATTATTCTCTTTTTTAAAATAGACTTTTTGATGTAAGAAAATATCAAAAGGAAAAGGAGAACGAATAAACTGCACTTCATCGTTTGTAATGGTTGAAATATAATGAATATTTTCAGGCATAAAGCAGTAACCCGCCCCCTCATCAACGCAGTGCAAAACATCCGCCATTTCTGTTAAACCTAAAGTATGGTATTGATAACCTTGATTTTTTAGCTTACTAAAAATCGTTGAGAATATTGGGTTTTGTAAAGTGCTGTTTCTTTGTATCAAGGTTTCTTTGGCAAAAAATGTTTTGGTATTGGGATATTGTTCAAAGAGCTTCTTATTTACTAATAAGCCGACTTTTTGTGTGCATAAATTGATTGCGTTGATATTTTTTTGTGGATAGTCAAACTCAAGAGAAGAAATCACAAGATCAAACTCTTTATCAAAAAGTTCCTCTTTAATATCATCGATATAACCGTCTTCTAAAGACAGGCTGTATTGATTATTTTTTTGTCGGATCTCTAACAATTTTGTTTTTAAATCAGGGTAATAAAGACCATCCAATTTAATGGAGAGTGAGATTTTATCCTCATTTGAGGTCAGTATCTGATTTTCAATTTTTCTAATTTTTTCATAATAGGGATATAAACGTTCATAAAGTGTTTTTCCCGCAGGGGTAAGATCCATGCCGCTTTTGGAGCGTTTAATTAGAGACTTACCAATTTGGTTTTCGAGTTCATTAATACCGTGGCGTAGTGCGGATGGGGTAACATTGATTTGTTCCGCTGCTTTTACTAGGCTTTGACAAGTCGCAACGGCAAAGAACTGATTTATTTTTCGTGAGAAAAACATGCAGACGTTCTCCATATTTATTTGTATATATATTTAAAATGAATAATCCTCTTGAATGAAATTTTTATATTGATATTTATCAATAATCATTTTAGCGCGACTAAAAATAAAAAAAGCATAACGAATAATTTAAAAAATAACATTACCGACTAATATTGATAATAAATCAGAATATTTTTGATAAAAATAAAATCAAATGATTGATTGTATTATGCTGCCATATTTTGTTTGTTATTTACATCTCTTTTCTTGTTTTTTTTCTTATTTAGAATCGCATTTAGCCGACAAAGAATAAAAAAACTCAATAATAGGTTATAAAAAATTCAATTTTCAATTTTTATTTTCTTGATATTTTAATTTTCGAGATGAAATGATGATTCCATTCTCTTAATTTTAAATTAAATTATATTAGGAAAATATTTAATGAAAAACATTAATACACTTTTAACGAAAATGAACGCTTCTACTTCAGAAGTGATTACATTAAAAGAATTAGCACCATTGTCACTTCATGAAATTCGTGCATTAAGCGAAGAGAAATTAAGTTGGCATGAGGCAAAAATATTATATACACATGCACAAGAAGCAACAAAAATTAATAAGCTTAATGAAGCTCATCATTTAGCACGTAATAACCCACAAGTGCAAAATGCCGTGATGTTAGGTGTTCAACCACAATCAGCACAAAGCCGTGCATTAGGTGATTGGCTCCCAAATCGAGACAACCATTATGTTGATTCTAAATCGGTTGCATCGATGTTTTCACCGGCTGGTTATTTAACCGAGCTTTATCGTGAAGCAAAAGCCTTAGATGCAGAAAATTCAATTTATCATTTGGATAAACGTCGCCCTGATTTAGCGCAATTAGTGTTATCTCAAGATAATATGGATAAAGAAGTTTCTACCCTCTCTTTATCAAATCAAATTTTAACCACAGCATTGCAGAGTAAATTAGGTAGTGGTAAAGATTTATTTCAAGAGTTAGCAACAACCCGCGTAATGGGTGAAAATCCTTATCATCGACCTTATGAAACTATTCGACAAACATTATTATTACGTGATGGCTTAGTTGATAAATTGGTAAAAGCTAAAGATCATCTAGATATTTTAGATACAGAATGGATCTCAACGATTAGCTCATCTATTTCTCCTGAATTATATGCTATTTTAACAGAGGTAATCTCTGATGATAATATTGATGAACTAATAGAGAAAAATTTTGGCAATAAATATGTCAGTTTAAAAAATAATTTAAAATTCCTATCGGAATATTATTCTATTGCAGAAGAAGAAATATCACTCTTACTTAATACACTTAAATTAAATGATGAATTATCTTCAAAAGATATGTTGTTCTTAAATAAGATCATTCGCTTGCATAAAGCAACGGGGATCTCTTTTGATAATCTAATTATTTTAATTAAAACAAAAAATAATGATAATAATATTGATTCTGAGATTATCCGTTCTATTCTTCATGTGCAATATATTATGGAGAAATACAATATTAATGTTGAGCAATCTATAGTACTTAATGGTGCTAATATTAATCAATACACATTGAATAACTCTTTATCGCTATTTGATGTTTTATTTAATTCCCCTCCATTAGGTGAAAATAAATTTATTGCAGATAATAAAGCACTTGATTTTAATTCATCATCTCCAAATGACATTATACGTATTAATACCTTAAAACGCGCATTTCATGTCGATGATATTGGCATTGTCGCTATGTGGAAATTAGCTTTTGGCAAGCCAACTGAATTTACTTGTTCTATAGAAAATATATCACTTTTATATCGAGTGTATTTATTAGCAACGGTACATGATCTAGATATTTATTCTCTTTCTTTATTACTTGATATGTTACCTGAGCCTTTCAATAAACCTATTAATAAACAATCTTTATCAGATGATGCAGGTAATTTAATTTATACAATAGATAATTATTGCAAGTTTATTAAAGAGTATAAACTGAGTGTTTCAGAGCTATATTTAATGACAGCGAAGAAATATGATTTATCTTATACAAATGAAATGAAAAACATTATTGAAGAGCTAATGAATGTTAAGTTTTCTGATGATAATGAATTAACTGACCGGGAAATTATTCCGTGCTATTTGCCTATACTAGGTTATCATTTATCCTTTCCTTCTTTAAGTGTTGCCAATGCTGTATGGAAATATCTCGATAGTAATGGGACATTAAACTTATCTATTGATGATTTTAAAAACTTGGTAAACAAGGATGATAAAACATTGGATGACAAAAATAACCTTGTCACTTATATACAAATGTTATGTCAAATAATTTCTATATTTACTAAGTTAGGATTAAATGAAAACGAAATATATATATTGGGAGAAAAACGTTTACTTAATTATAAATCTGTCCTTCCTAATATCGAATCAATAAAAGATATATCTGAATTCCATCGTTTCTATTTAGATAAAATAAATAATAAAGATGAGCTAATTAACCTTTTTAGAGGTTATGGAACAGTTTCAATTTTATCAAAGGCATATGGAGTCTCTGATGCGGTAATTGAGCAAATTATCTCTTTATTAAAACTGGGTGATGAAATTAAATTTGATAATATCAAAGAAATCTCTAGCTATATTGATATGATTAAAACATTTAATATCACACCAAATAATTTTAGTCTATTAACTCAGTTAAAATTTTCTACAAGTGAGAATAAAGAAAAAGACTACTTAAATTGGGATAGAATTAGTAAAGTTTTACAAAGCGGGTTAAATGCTCAACAAGTTATTTTGCTAAAAGATAAAGTGGATGAAAAAGAAAGTGTTGTATTCAGTGCGTTTTATATTCATCAATTTAGTGAATTAAACTTATTAAATAGCGATGATATTTATAATTATTTATTAATTGACAATAAAGTTTCATCTGAAATAAAAACCACAAAGATAGAGCAAGCTATTGCAAGCATACAGTTATATATTAATGAATTTTTATCGTTGAATGAAAAAAACACTAATACACCTGTTGCTTCTCGTCAATTTTTCAGAGATTGGGATAAATACAATAAGCGTTATAGCACTTGGAGTGGTATCTCTTTATTAGCATATTATCCTGAAAACTATGTTGATCCTACAGTACGTATTGGTCAAACTAAAATGATGGATACGCTGTTACAGACGATCAGTCAAAATAGTATTAATAGTGATACTATTGATGATGCATTTAAAACATATTTAACGTCTTTTGAGCAAATAGCTAATTTAGAAGTAATTAGTGGTTATCATGATGGTGTGACATTAAAAGAAGGATACACTTATTTTATTGGTTGTAATGCATCAGAAAAAGCCAGTTATTATTGGCGTAGTGCGGATCATAGTAAAATCAAAAAAGGCGTCATGGCAGCCAATGCTTGGACAGAGTGGACTAAAATTGAGAATGGTGCGAACCCTTACAATAATTTAATTCGTCCTGTTATTTTTAATAATCGATTATATGTTGCTTGGATTGAACAGAAAGAAATTGAAAATAAAGAGTCTGAAAATAAAGAAAAAAGTACATCTACACCACTTTCTAAGCAGACAAGTTATAGTTTGAATTTATCACACATCCGTTATGATGGTACTTGGAGCACATCTGTTAATTTCCAATTGTCTGATAATATTATGGACAATAAAAAAGGTAATTTTCATTTAAGCTACGACCAAGAACTTGATAAGTTATATTTTTTAACTTATATCACCAGTGATAGTTATAAAGATGAAAATAAGGAGTATCAAGTTTATTCTATTAATAATGAAATGGTATTTTCTAATGTCTCAGATTCAAATAAGGAACATGCAAAAAACATTTATATTAATGTGAAGTCTGAATTTGATATAGCTGGTGAAGAACTTACTAAGAATATTAATAATAGTTTTGTATTAAGAGGTGAATTAGCTTACTCAATATCTCATGATCCTATCGATGATATAAAAACAACTGATTCTCAAAATGTTTCTCTATCAGGAAGTCTAATTAATGGCGTAAATGTAGAGTCTAAAAATGAAACATTATCTTGTTATCTTTCTGCTTTTATTAACTGTAATATCGATTATGGTCATCTTGCTCCTGGACCTATTCAAGATATCTTTAAAGGCTTATTAAAAGATGGCTCTATGTTAGAAGATATTGTTTATACTTCAGGTAGTGTTGGTAAATTATTAACTCTTTCTTTTAGTGGAAAAACGGATTATAGCTATTATTTAGGTTTCGATATTAAAAAGAATACAGTTTACTTTTTTATTTATGATAATGCTAAAGGTACGCTAATTAAAGGTTCAGATATTAACAATGGAGGAGATTATAATGTAGAACTGTCGTTCTTCACTAAACAGTCAAATGGTTTATTAAAATATACATCGAAAAACAATGTTGCCTTTACGCTTTCTAATGAATTGGGTAACTTCTCGTTACAAAGTTTTCTAAATAAAGAAACACCAAGATTTATTTTTTATATTTCAGGAGAAGCAACGAGTCAATTGCTTATGGGAGCATATGGGAAACAAATATCTTACCCATTAACTATTAATAAGTTAAATAAAGTTTCCTATAGCGATAAAGAAATAGTTAATGATATTAAGATAACATTATCTTCTAGCCCAGATCACAAAGTGACCTACTCTCTTGAACAATGGTCTAACGCGAATACTTCTTTAATTGAAGGTAGTAACAGCTTTAATAGTAAAAATAAAGAGCTTAAGCTTGATGTGCCTCTGAGTGAATTTAATGACAATGGTGAGTTTATATTAACTGCAAATGTAACTGCGGTTAATAAGAGCCAAAAAATTATTTCTGAAAGCCAATGTTACTTTAAAGTCAGTGAATTAGAACATATAAACGAGAGTATTATTAGCCTAAAAACAAATAAAAAGCATGCTCAATATATTTCAATGACAGTAGAAAATGAACCTGTGTTAGTGCGTTTAAATACATTATTTGCACGTCAATTAGTCAAACGTGCGAATAACGGAATTGATGCTATTTTAACGTTAAGCTCTCAGAGACTGCCAGAACCTGCTTTGGAAAAAGGCGCTGATGTACCGATGGATTTTAATGGTGCTAATGCTCTCTACTTTTGGGAACTGTTCTATTACACCCCGATGATGTTAGCCAATGTGATGTTAGAAGGACAAAATTACGATGAAGCTAGCCGTTGGTTGCGTTATGTATTTAATCCAAACGGTTATATTGATAGTGATACTCATTCTTATCGTATTTGGAATTCACAGCCATTATTAGCTAATACAGCTTGGGACAAGGAACAACTGGATTCAACTGATCCTGATGCAGTCGCGCAAACTGATCCTATGCATTATAAATTGGCTACCTTTATGAAGTGCCTTGATATTTTTGTGGCGCGGGGCGACAGCGCTTATCGCCTATTGGAGCGTGATACTTTAAATGAAGCTAAAATGTGGTATATGCAGGCGCTGAAATTATTGGGTGATGAAACTGAGTTATTAGGCAATAACGTTTGGTCAGCACCTAAATTAACCGATGCGGCATCAAAAACAGAACAGCCAACACGCGCTATCAATGAAGAAAGCGAAGAAGCGGCATCACCGCGGACAGCAAATTCATTAACATCGCTGTTTTTGCCACAAATTAATGAGAAGTTAGCGCAATATCACAACACGTTAAAAGCGCGTTTATTTAACTTACGTCACAATTTATCGATTGATGGGCAACCATTGTCGTTGCCAATGTATGCAACGCCAGTAGATCCTAAAATGTTGCAAAATACAGCAGTGAATCAATCACAAGAGAACGGTGTATTGCCAAAAGTGATGGTTCCCGTTCAGCGTTTCCCTGCTATTTTGACCAGTGCAAAATCGGCAGTAAATCAATTAATGCAGTTTGGTAACTCATTATTTAGCATAACTGAACGTCAAGATGCTCAAGCATTAGCTGAATTATTTGCCACACAAGGTAGCGAAATTATTCTGCAAAATATTAAATATCAGCAGAAAACTTTGGAAGAATTTGAATATAGCAAAAAAGCATTACAGGATCTGCGTTTAGGTACTAAAAAACGCCTTGATTATTATAGCAAATTATATAATCAGAATATTAGTACGGCAGAGCAACAAGCGATGGATCTCTATTTGAGTTCTTCTGTGCTCAATACCGCCAGCCAAGGGTTAAATATGGCTGCCGCTGCTGCAGATCTTATACCCAATATTTATGGTATGGCTGTTGGTGGCTCGCGTCTAGGCGCTATCTTTAATGCTACATCGATTGGTCTACAATTGTCTGGCTCTGCAACTCGTATTGCGGCAGACCGATTAAGTCAATCAGAGGCTTATCGTCGTCGTCGTGAAGAGTGGGGTTCATTACGTGATTCAGCACAATCTGAATTAGATCAGTTTGATGCTCAACTTGCTGCATTAGCCGTTCGCCAGCAAGCCATGAGTCTGCAATTAGATAGTGTGAAATTACAGCAACAACAAACGCAAGAGCATTTAACCTTCTTACAAAATAAATTTACCAATAAAGCGCTGTATAACTGGTTACGCGGTAAATTAATGGCGATTTATAAGCCTTTCTACGATTTAACGGTATCTCGTTGTCGTATGGCAGAGTGGGCTTATCAGTATGATTTAGGTGAAACACAAACCTTTATTCGACCTGGTGCATGGCAAGGTAATTATTCTGGTTTAATGGCGGGTGAAAGCTTAATGCATAACCTGACTCAAATGGAAAATAGCTACCTTGAAAAAGATAAACGAGTGTTGGAAATCACCAAGATTGTATCGTTGGCCGATGTGTATCAAGGTTTAGGCAGTAATAAGTTTGGCTTTGAGCAAGTGGCAGAGGTGATTAATAAATCGAAAACTCAGCTAGGTACGGCAGAAAATGGTATCACGCTGAAAAATGGTCAATTACAGGCATCGATTAAGCTCTCTGATTTAGCTATCGACAAAGATTACCCTGCTGATTTAGGTCAATTACGCCGTGTTAAACAAATTAGTGTGACATTGCCAGCGTTAACAGGCACATATCAGAATATTAGAGCTGTACTGAATTATGGCGGTAGTGCGGTGAAACCACGAGGTTGTAGTGCAATTGCGATTTCTCATGGCATGAATGACAGTGGTCAATTCCAACTGAATTTCAATGATGATCGTTATCTACCATTTGAAGGTTTACCAGTGAATGACACCAGTACACTGACTTTAAGCTTCCCTGATGCGACAGATAAGCAAAAAGAGATGTTACTGACACTGAGCGATATCATTCTCCACATTAATTACACCATTCGTTAATTATCCAAATCTTAATTAATTACAGGCTCCTTAGGGAGCCTGTCAGGAGCTTTACATGCAAAATTCAGAGAAATTGACCTTTGATGCGCCAAATTTACCCAAAGGGGGCGGCGCAGTCACGGGATTAACCGGCAATATGGGCGCTGTTGGCCCTGATGGCGCAGCCACTTTTAGCTTGCCGTTGCCCATTAGCCAAGGCCGTGGTTATGCCCCTTCTTTAGGCCTAAGTTATCAAAATCAAGCCGGTAATGGCACTTTTGGCTTTGGTTGGTCTGTGGGTGTGATGTCGATTCGTCGTCGTACTTCAAAAGGTGTGCCAACTTATACTCAATTAGATGAGTTTATTGGTGCTGATGGCGAAGTTATTGTGCCGATGATGAATAAAAAAGGTGAAGTTGAAGCAACACATCACAATGAATTATTAGGCGTAAAATTAGCCCATCAATATCAAGTGATCGCTTATCGCGCTCGTATTGAAAAAAGCTTTAGTCGTTTCGAATATTGGTCACTCAATGACAGCAAATCACCAGCGAATACGCCAACCCAATTTTGGGTAATGTATAGCGCAAATGGGGATGCACATTTATTTGGTTATGAAACCACAGCACAGATTGTAGATAGTCAAAACAGTGCGCATATCGCTCAATGGAACCTAAATGCGTCAGTTTCAGCAACCGGTGAACAAATTGAATATCACTATCGCCCTGAAGATGAACAAGGTTGTGATAAACAAGAAATTCAATCACATACCAATGCCAATACACAACGCTATTTAGACAAAGTGTATTACGGTAATTCTATCGGTGAGCGTGCTTTTTCTTGTGTCAAAACCGATAACACATTACCTAACAATGCGTTATTTACACTGGTATTTGATTACGGTGAGCGTAGTAGTGCATTAGCCACCTATCCACAGTGGCAGAGCAATTCAACATGGGCATTGCGTAAAGACTGCTTTTCACTTTTCCATTACGGTTTTGAAGTTCGTACTCGTCGTTTATGTCGCCAAGTGCTGATGTATCACCGTATTGAAAGTTTAGAAAAACAAACACCACTAGCAGAAACGCCAGAATTAGTTGCCAGATTAACGCTCACTTACGATGAGTCAGCATCAGGGACTGTTTTAGTTTCAGCACAACAATCAGCGTTTAATGATAATAAAGACACTCAATCGTTAGTGACATTACCGCCAGTAAAATTTGATTGGCAAAGGGTCGGTGCGACTCAACAAGCACAGTGGCAATCACTTGATGAACTTGCGTCATTTACGCCACAACAACCTTATCAATATGTCGATCTATTTGGCGAAGGGCTTGCGGGGGTACTTTATCAAGATAGCAGCGCTTGGTGGTATCGCGCACCGATTAGAAAAGAAGATAAGCAAAATCCTAATGCCATAACATGGGATAACGCGAAAAAGCTTCCTGTTATTCCGTCATTGCGAAATTCAGCCATACTGACCGACGTGACGGGTGATGGAAAACTGGAATGGTTAGTTACCCAAGGTGATGTGAATGGTTATTACACTCAAGATGAAACCAATGCAGAAAATTGGTTGAATTTTGTGCCACTTGATGCAATCCCTGTGGAGTATTTTCACCCGAGAGCTGAAATCACTTCATTAACAGGTAGTGGTTTTGCTGATTTAGCTTTAATTGGTCCTCGTAGTATTCGTCTTTATGCAGGCTCTGCGCAAGGCTGGAAAAAAAGTAAAGAGGTAATGCAAACAGATGGTGTGATTTTGCCGATTAAGAATATTAATCGTCGTACTTTAGTGGCATTTAGTGACGTGTTGGGTTCAGGTCAACAACATCTAATTAAAGTGGATTATCAAGGTGTAACCTGTTGGGTGCATTTAGGTGAGGGTAAATTTAGTTCACCTATTACTATTCCTGGTTTCTCTGCGGATCGCCTTAAATTTAATCCTAATCAGCTCTATTTAGCCGATTTAGATGGTAGTGGTACAACCGATATTATTTACGCCCAATCGACCCATTTAGAGGTTTATTTTAACCAAAGTGGCAATCAATTTGTGCGTGGCGATGATATCGCATTACCTAAAAATATGCGTTTTGATAGCCATTGCCAGCTACAAGTTGCCGATGTGCAAGGCCTTGGTGTTGCCAGTATTTTACTGACTAAATCATATCCTGTGCCACAGCATTGGGTGCTGTCTTTGCAAAATCAAAAACCATGGTTATTAACATCGATTAATAACAATATGGGGCTAATTCAAAATCTGCATTACCGCAGTTCAGCGCAATATTGGTTAGATGAGAAATCAACTCGCCAACAACAGAGCAAAGGCAAAGCGGTTAGCCACTTACCTTTTGCATTACATACATTGTGGAAAATCGACACAGTGGATGAGGTAACCCAAAGCCAGTTAACACAAACGTTTAATTATCGTCATGGTGTTTGGGATGGTAAAGAGAAAGAGTTTCGTGGTTTTGGTTGTGTAGAAGCCACCAATGCAGAATCCTTTAAAAGCGAAGAAAATACCACGGATAAAACACCGAGTGCGTTAACGCGTCAGTGGTTTTTAACGGGTAAATCTGTGATTGATGCCGAGTTTTATAATGAGTTTTGGCAAGGTGACAGTGCGGCATTTCCTCACTTCTCACCACGTTTTACCCAAGGTGCAGGAAGCCGAGAAAAGATCTGCGACGACTCACTACATCAACAATATACGTATTGGTTTGAGCGTGGGCTACAAGGTCAGTTACTCAGAAAAGAAGTCTATAGTTTAGACAATACCGTTGTATCCGATGTGCCTTATGCCGTTACGGAACAACGCCCACAAGTGCGTTTAATTGAAACACAAGGGCGCTCACCAGTGGTGATGCCTTCAGTGGTGGAAAATCGTACATACCATTATGAACGTATTGCCGCTGATCCGTCTTGTCATCAACAAATCACATTAGAGCAAGACGCCTATGGTGTTGTGACCAAAGCGGTTGCAATTGATTATCCAAGACGCGCTAAAGGTGCAAAAAATCCTTATCAGCATTATGAAAGCTTGCCTGAAACGTTATGGGCATCCAGTTATGACGAACAGCAACAAAACTTACGCTTAAGCTTATCGCGTCAAACATGTGATCATATTAATCCCCCTGAAAAACAGGTTTATCAACTGGGTATTACTAACGCAAGTCGTCAGGATATTTGGACATATGGAGCAGAAAAGCAGCCTAAGAATGGCTTGAATGTAGAAGCCTTACTAGCAACTGACAGTTTGTTGGCACAAAAAGCAGCTTCGGTATTTGCTGGGCAACAACAGTTTGCTTATCTGGATGCGAGTGGTAATGCGACATTAGCAGAACCCGATTTCCCTGTGCGTTTAGCGTATAGCGAAACCGCAGAATTAGACGAAGAAACCGCAAAAGCTATTTCACAACCTTATCCAGATTTAAAACTGGATGAAGTGATGAAAAACGCGGGTTATCAGCAAAAAGACTATTTATTTGCGGATACGTCAGAAAAAGGCAAAAAACTGTGGGTAAAAACGTTATTAGGCGTTAAAGCCTATGGCTCATTAGCTCAGTTTTATAAGCCACTGGTGTACAAAAAAACGACACTCTCTTGTGACTATAAGCTGTTATGGGATAAGCAATTTTGTGTATTAATGGGGAAAGAGTCCCCTTTGAGCGTACAAGATTTCCATCTTACTTATGATTGGCGTTTTTTATCACCTAATTCAATCACTGATGAAAACCACAATCTTCATCAAGTGACCTTTGATGGCTTTGGTCGTGTTACCACAACACGCTTTTCAGGTACCGAAAATGGTCAACAAAGTGGTTATAGCGATAAAAGCTTCATTATGCCGACAACCGTAGAAGATGCTTTAGCATTGACTTCGGCACTGCCTATCGCCATGGGGTTTGTGTATGTAACAGACAGTTGGATGTCAGCATCCTCAAAAATGCCACCTCATGCGCTGCAAATCATGACCGACCGTTATGACAGAGACTCACAACAGCAAATTCGCCAACAAATCACTTTTAGCGATGGTTTTGGTCGCTTATTGCAAACGTCCGTCAGAGTTGAAGCGGGCGAGTCCTTTTTGCGTAGTGAAAAAGGTGGATTAGTGGTTGATCGTACGCAACAGGCACAACAAAAAAGTACCACAACACGTTGGGCAATTTCAGGTGAAACAGAATATGACAACAAAGGAAATGTAAAGCGTGTTTATCAGCCTTATTTTCTTAATGACTGGCGTTATATTTCGGAGAGTTCATCTCAACCCAATCGTTTTGCGGATACCCATTATTACGATGCATTAGGTCGCTTATATCGAGTGAATACCGCAAAGAACTATCAGCGTAATACGATAGTGACACCGTGGTTTGTGGCTCAGGAAGATGAAAATGACACCCTAGTGTAGGTGATTTATTTTGCGGATAAATGGGGGCTACCGTTTTATCCGCTTTATTTAGGAATTTTATTATGCTGGTAGCAATCACATCTGAAAGCGATGCGCTGGCTTGGATGATTATCGGTGGATTTTCAGCCTGGGGAGGTATCGTGAGGTATTTAATGGAAATTAGACAAAAACAAATTAAGTGGTCTTGGTGTGGCATTGGTAGCCAGATCGTGATTTCAGTGTTTACAGGATTATTAGGCGGATTATTAAGTTTTGAAAGTGGTGCAAGTCGCTATATGTCTTACATGATTGCAGGGCTTTTTGGATCAATGGGGAGCACGACATTGATTTGGCTATGGAATCGTATTTTTGGCATGAACAATCTTAAGGAGCCTAAATGAATACCTATACATTAAGTCAACGTAGTCAAAATAATTTAAACGACGTACATCAAGATTTAGTACGTATTGTTTATCTGGCTCTGACATTCAGTGAATACGATTTTGTGGTGATTGAAGGAGTGCGTTCATTGATTCGACAAAAAGAGTTGATGAAAGAAGGTAAAAGCAAAACCCTCAATAGCCGACATTTAACGGGTCATGCCGTGGATATTGTCCCGTTAGTGAATGGTGTTATTCCTTGGCAAGATTGGTCAGCGTTTGAATCAGTATCAAAAGCGATGAAGAAAGCCGCTTATCAATTAGGTATTTCAATTAATTGGGGCGGAGATTGGGTGTCGTTTCGTGATGGACCTCATTACGAATTATGTCGCGGAGCATATCCATGAATATGAGTGCTTTTTTACGTTTAGGTATTAAAGGGGGGATAGCGATCATGATTGTTGTTGCTTTATTAGTACTTCGCTATCAATACAACCAAATTAATCGACTTTCAGAGCAAAACAGTCAGCTTGAATATCAACAACGCACATTGCAATCACAATTAATTCAATGGCACAAGCAAGCAGAAAAAGTCTCTGAAACACTTACGCACCAACAAGAGGAACAACGTTATTTAGAGGAAGAAAATCATGCTATACGTCAAGAGTTACGGCAGCTTTTGGCTCAAGCGCCTTGTGCTAATGAGCCTGTGCCTAATGCTGTTATCCAGCTGCAACAAAGCACCCTCAACCGTCGTGGAAGCGCCCAATAAGTTTGTACCCACACACTTGCTACAGCCGTGTTCTGCACCATTTTTTAATGTGCAAGTGTGGGGGGATTATCCCGATTATGTGGCGCGGTTATTGTTGATATTAGAGAAATGTAATACCGATAAAAAAGCGATCGCAGAAATATTAGCAGCCAAAAGTCAGCAAGTCAGCTCAGTGCTTACGAGCTAATTTATAAAAGAAAGCAAATTAAGGAATTAAAAAGATGTTAAACCAACAATTACACACAAGCACCCCAACCGTGGTGGTGCTTGATAATCGCGGATCAACAATTCGTGAAATTAATTATTGCCGTCATCCTGACACAATTAATAAAACCGATGAGCGTATTACGCGTCACCATTATCATGCGCGCGGCTATTTAGAACGCAGTATTGATGCAAGATTGTATAAAACACAACAATCAGACTCAACTATTCAAGCGAATATTCAGCAAGTGGTGAGTTTAGGCGGATTATTGTCTGCAACTAAAAGTGTAGATAGTGGTAATAGTGTCAATATCAGTGATATTGAAAACAAAAAAGTGATGGATATTAATGGGTTGGGGCTAGTGACGGAATATCACTATACAAAGCCAGAGTTTGTTTCACAACTTATGGCGATTATGGAGTCTTCCCCGACGTCCAAACAGATATTAAAAGAGCGTTTTACTTGGGGTGGGGCTGATAATAAAAATATTGCCAATAACTCCGTCGGTAAATGTACTCATCATGACTTTCTTGCTGGAAGAACAGAATATGGTGCTTATGCCTTAACAGGGCAACATTTAATTGAATTACGGTTTATCACTGCGAATACCGTTAAAACACCCGCACATTCTCAATATCAAACGCGCAATATTTATGATGCTACAGGTCAGTTATTAAAACAAATTGATGCTGCCGGGCATGAGCGTGAATGGAAATACGATAGAGCGGGTTTTTTAAAACAAAGTAGTGTGCAATTACAAAGCGATAAAAAACAACTCGTGATTAAAGCGATCGATTACTCGGCAGCAGGGCAAAAATTACGTGTAGAGCACGGTAATGGATTAGTCACCACTTATGAATACGAGCCTGAAACTCAGCGCTTGCTGCATGTCAAAACCCAGCGTCCTCAAGAGCATGTTTTGGGTGCGAAGATAATGCAAGATCTGCGTTATGAGTACGATCCGGTCGGCAATATTATCTGTCTGAAAAATGATGCTGAAGCCACTCGCTACTGGCGTAACCAGAAAATAGTGCCTGAAAATCGTTATGTGTATGACTCTCTGTATCAATTAGTGAGTGCCACAGGGCGTGAATCTGCCAATCAAAAAACACCCGCTTCAATGCAATCTCAATCAGTCACTACATTAGTGAAAGATGCACAAAGTTATACCAATTATACGCGTTTATACGCTTATGATCGTGGGGGTAATTTAACGCAAATTCGCCATAACTCTGCTATTGCACAACAAAGTTTTACCCAAAATATCAGTGTCTCCAATAAAACCAATCGGGCATTACTTGAAACACAACAGGTGGCTATCGAACAGATTGATCAGCAATTTGATGCTTTAGGTAATCAGAAATATTTATCAACGGGCGATGCATTGCAGTGGGATCTTCGCGGTACATTGGCACAAGTGAATAAGAGCGGGAATTCAGAACACTATGTTTATGCAAGCGCATCTCAACGATTAATAAAACAACAGGTACAGAGATTATCAGGACGGCAGATTATCACGGAAACTCACTATTTACCGAATTTAGAAATATGGCAATCAACGGAAGGGGGGCATCTTACCGAACATCGAGAGGTGGTTGATATAACAGGAAATGTAAGAGCCTTATGTTGGAAAGTGGGTTTCCCAAAAGGGATCAAGAATAACCAACTGCGTTATAGCTATGATGATGGTGTGGGTAACAGTGGATTAGAAACCGATGGTCAAGGGCAATTAGTCAGTTATGAAGAGTATTACCCTTATGGGGGTACCGCGATTTGGTTTAGCCAAAATGCAGTAGAAGCCAATTACAAAACTATTCGTTATTCAGGCAAAGAAAAAGACGCTACGGGGCTTTATTACTACGGTTATCGTTATTATCAACCGTGGATTGGTCGTTGGCTAAGCGCCGATCCGGCAGGTACGGTGGATGGGCTGAATTTATACCGCATGGTGCGTAATAACTCTGTGACATTGCGTGATCCTGATGGGCGAATGCCTAGTAGCAGCTTTTCTCTTTTCTTTTCATCAGATGATACGAAACTACAAAAGGGATCTATTACTCCTCTACGAAATCGTGGATTATTTGTGGGGAGTAATAACGAGAGTGCTGAGGCGACATTGCCATTCGTCATTAATCGATTTGATTCGGTTGGGCATAATCCCGTAGTAAGAGAGTACAGTCCGCAATTATTACAAGAAGGAGGTAATTTTTACAATGCTGTTCATATTTTCTATGGCTCTAAGGTTACGTCCAACGAATACGGTTCTGGAACAATAGGAACTTATTGGGGGCATAAAACACTTTCTGATAATCTTACCGCCATTAAAGTTATGAGTGGTATGTCTGGCAGTGTAGGTATTAGCATTCGGTTGAATGATATTAAGGAGGGGAAACCATTAGTGATCACTTCAGGAGCTTTGAGTGGCTGTACAATGCTATACGCTGTAGATAAAGAGAAATTCTATGCGTTACATACTGGACAAAGACCTGGTGATAATAACTGGAAAACGGGGATTCAGGGAGTGAAAACAGCACAAACCAGCCTTAATGCCTTATCAGGTAAGAATTTATCGGTATCAGGGGATCACAATAATGACTTGATTGGTACATTAAGTGAGTTTGAAAATTCGGCAATAACTTATCTTGGGAAACAAGGCACGAAGATCGATCATGTCCAAGAAAATGTCGCTGCATTTGATTATAATCTTGAAGCTAAGTTGCCTAGTTTCTCCGGCAGGGCTGGTTATAGTTATGCTCTATTGGCCAAGAATTCAGGAAAAGTTAATGTGAAAGTATTGTCGGAAGATGTGACTATCGATATGAAGACGAACAAAATTAGTGTTCTTAACTCAATGAAAACTCGTTTACATTAATACATCGCAATTACAGAATGACATCAATTACGACTGTATATTGCTATATTGTAATCACGTTAAAACATATCCCAAAATATACAACCCAGTGAGACAGTATTTCTGTCTTATTTGGGTTGTTTTTATTTTATATCGATGATTTTATTTCTTTTAATAAAATATAAAAAAGTAATGAAAATAATTTAATTTATTATTTTTATTATTGATAGTCATTTAATAAATATTAAATAACAGTGTTAGTTCCATTTTAATATTAAATTAAATCGCGATATTGCTCACAGTCCTTAATAAATGGATATTCAATTATCTATTTTCGACTAATATCTAATGTGATTGATGCAATCATTATATTTAAAAATATTTATTAATAATTATTGAGGATTTATTATGAAGAAAAATAAACTTATGGTATTTACTGCAACATTATTATTATCATCAGCTAGTTTTATTTCAACAGCATCAGAGGATGTCACATTAAAACATGGCTATATTGATAAACCACCAAGCCGTGCAGTGTTATGCAGAACTACAATTCCTAATAGTAATAATATAAAATTTAATAAAAATTGTGGTCCTGTAGAATATGAGCCTCAATCAGTTGAAGGACTTAAAGGCTTTCCTAAAGATGGACCTGAAAATGGTAAAATTGCCAGTGGTGGAAATGAAGCATTTTCTGCATTAAATGAGCAGAGTGCTGATCGCTGGCATAAAGTCGCAATGAAAAGTGGAGAAAACACCTTTAAATGGACATTAACTGCGAGACACAGTACCGCATCATGGCGGTTTTTTATTACTAAACAAAATTGGGATGTAAATAAACCGCTTACCCGAGATGATTTCGATTTAAAGCCTTTTTGCCAGAGATTTGATAATGGTAAAATACCCACGGCAACAGTAGAATTAAATTGTAATATACCAGAACGTTCAGGTTATCAGGTTATTTTAGGGGTTTGGGATATTGCGGATACGAAAAATGCTTTTTATCAAGTGATTGATGCTGAATTTAAAGAATAATCAATTTAATTTAATGCAAATAATTATTTAATATCAATAGTAGTATTGTTTTTAATACTGTTTATTTTAAAGTATAAATAAATTCTTAATCTAAATTTAAAATTTAGATGAGAGATTATATTTTGTATTAAATAAAAAATATAACTATTTATTATCGTTATTTAATTAATGGCGCCTTGATATAGGCGCTATTTTCATTAAATCGACTAGAAATCCACCGCTCACAATGTTATTTTCTATGTTATATCTATAATTATTTAGCTTAAACCAACATCATTGAGGTGCGATTATGGAAATCTATTTAGATACAGCGGATATTGAAGAAGTTAGAAAACTCTCTCAAGTTCTTCCTATTGCGGGTGTGACTACCAATCCTTCCATTATTGCTAAATCTGCACAAAATATTGAAACCCTATTACCTGAATTAAAAGCCGCCATGGGGGGTAAAGGTCGTATATTTGCACAGGTCATTGCCAATGATGTCGATACGATGATTGAAGAAGCCTTACGTATTGGTAATATCGCAGATAATACGGTAATTAAAATACCCGTTACTGAAGCGGGTTTAGTCGCCATTAAACAATTAAAACAGAAAAATATGCTGGTATTAGGCACGGCAATTTATAGTGTTTCCCAAGGGTTAATGGCAGCATTAGCAGGCGCTGATTATATTGCCCCTTATGTTCATCGTATGGATAGACAAGGTTCTGATGGAGTCAGAGTAGTAAAAGAGTTACAAACGCTGATCACCATGCATAATTTACCCACAAAAATCCTAGCTGCGAGTTTTAAAACGCCACGCCAAGTGGTTGATTGTTTATTAGCCGGGGCTTCGTCGGTGACATTACCGATAGAGCTTGCTTACTCAATTATCCGTTCACCAGTAGTGGATGATGCAGTAAATAGATTTGCTGACGATTGGCAAACTGCATTTGATCGTCGTTTTTTATAATCAAATTAATAATATAAGATTAAGTGCTATATCGCTATATACCGCAATATGGCACTTTATTTATCAATTTCGGTATATGTCGATATTTATCTTCACTTTTACTAATGTATTAATAACTAGGTTAATATAGCTTAAAATAAACGAATATTGATTTACATCTAATAATAAGCCACCTTTCTGGCAATCTAAATTTAGATCTATTATTATAATGTTAGTCTATAAATGGATTATTAATACAATCTATTCTGTTTTTTGTTTTGTTGTTAAAAATGGCTTTTATATCAATAAATTATTGTTAGTTACTTAAAGTGTTTTTTATATTTTAATATTTTATTAATTTTTTGTTTTTTACTCGGTTTAATTGTTATTACTTTGGATTTAATAACAAAATAATAAATTGTGACGGGCGTGTTAATTAAAGAGTTTGGTTGTTAAAAATAAACTAATATTATATTGATGGGGTAGTTAACTTACCTAATTAACAGGGAAAACCGATACTCCGCGGTGCAATGATAATTAACATATTCAGTTATTATCTTTATTTAGCGATAAATAAAACTTTATTTGTGATACTGGAGTAAATATGTGTGAAGAATACATGAATAAGCCACTCTATCTGTCCATTGCTGATTGGGTTCAAGAGCAAGAACGCTGGGTAAGCGCAAAAGAGATTGCTAAGAAATTCGATATTCCTCAATGCAATGCGATTAATATCGTCTCTTACATTCTTTCTGATGTAAAAGAAATTGAGTGTGAAACAAAAAGCGTGCCTAACCAGCTTGAAGGTAGAGGCTGTCAATGCCAACGCATGATCAAAGTGAGTCATATTGATCCTCAGCTTTATTCTCGCATAAAAGGTCATGTTCAAGGCAAAAGTAGTCAAAGCTCACCTGAAAAATTAGCAACGATGATCCCTCATGGATTAAATCATGAGCAAAAATGGCAATGGATGTTGTCAAAATCGCAACGTCGCTAATCTGAGAAATTGCGTTTTACTCAAATCGAATAAATACGACAGGCGTTATTGACGCCTGTCGCCATCTGTGACTAACCTTTTGGCTTAACGTCTGTTGTGCCACGTAAACGTGGGCGATTAAGTTCGGGCGCTGTTAACGGTGTTGTTTCTACCAAGCTTTTGCGACAACGTACCGCTAAATCTTGGTATTCACGGGTGTTCATCCGTTTCCACTCCATATCTTGATCGGTAATATCACGCACATGTTTTGCAGGGCTTCCTATTAACATTTGTCGCGGTTGTCCTTGAAAGCCCGCTTTTACAAAGCTCATGGCGGCAACAATACTTTCCTCACCAATGACGGCACCATCCATAATCACGCTATTCATGCCAACTAAGCTGTCACGCCCGATAATACAACTGTGAAGGATCGCACCATGCCCAATATGTCCGTTTTCTCTCACAATGGTGTCCATATCGGTATAACCGTGCATGATACAGCCGTCTTGAAGATTTGCGCCTGCTTCAACAATTAAGCGACCATAGTCACCTCTTAGTGAGGCTAAAGGGCCGATATAAACGCCAGCGCCAATAATCACATCACCAATTAGTACAGCAGATGGATGAATATAAGCTGTTGGATGAACCACAGGAACAAGACCTTCAAATGCGTAGATACTCATCAGTTTTCCTCTTTGTTGTATTATCGAGTTGTATTCTCGAAATACGGGATAATTACCGTCCTTTCCATTCAGGTGTGCGCTTTTCAGCAAAGGCTAGAGGTCCTTCTGTAGCATCTTCTGAATGTAAAACACTTGGGTAATGTTTTAATACGCCACTGCGCATTAATTTGTAGCCCTCTTCAATAGAAAGCTCGCTAGTGGCACGATAAATCTCTTTTAAAGCCGCCACAGCCAGTGGAGCGCTATTTGCGATTTGATCGGCAAGTTCGCGTGCGCTATCCATTAATTCAGCAGAACTGACAACGCGGTTAGCAATACCCCAACGTAGTGCCTCATCGGCATTCATACGACGACCTGTCATCAGCATTTCGTTGACGATAGCGGGCGGTAAACGTTTAGGTAAACGAAGAACGCCACCGCTATCAGGGACAATGCCTAATTGTGCTTCAGGTAAAGCAAAAGAAGCATTGTCTGAACAAATCATCATGTCGGCAGCGAGTGCTAATTCAAAGCCACCACCAAAAGCATAGCCGTTAACGGCGGCAATGACAGGTTTATCAAGATCAAATAATTCAGTTAAACCTGCAAAACCACCCGCACCAAAGTCTGCATCAGGGGCTTCGCCTTCTGCCGCGGCTTTTAAATCCCAACCCGCGGAGAAAAAGCGTTCGCCCGCGCCCGTAATAATGGCAACGCGTAAGTTGGGATCATCACGAAAACGCAGAAAGACTTCACCCATTTCATGACTGGTTTTTGCATCAATAGCGTTTGCTTTTGGTCTATCTAATACAATTTCAAGTACTGAACCACGCGTTGTTAGGTGTAATGATTGGCTCATGTTGTATTCCTTTTCGTCATCAAAAATAAGCATTTATGATTGAGGTTATTAATTTGTGGCTAAACCGACCTATGGCTTATTTCAAATGCTTTTTAATCACTTTTCCTGAGCAATTACGTGGCAAACCCTCTTTAAACTCAACCGCTGAGGGAACTTTAAATTTCGCCATATTTTGCTCACAGAAATGGAAGAATTCTTCTTCACTCAAGGTTTCACCTTCAACGAGCACCACAAACGCTTTAATGGCTTCATCACGAATATCATCAGGCACACCAATAACCGCCACATCTTGAATTTTAGGATGTGAACTAATGATGTTTTCAATCTCAACGCAAGAGACGTTTTCGCCTCCGCGTTTGATCATATTGCAACTGCGATCAACGAAATAGAAAAAACCTTCATCGTCTCGGTAACCATAATCACCAGTATGTAACCAACCTTCAGGCTCTAATGCTTTTGCTGTTGCATCCGGTCGGTTGTAATACTCTTTGAATAAGGTTTTTCCGGGTTCGCCTTTTACGCAAATCTCACCCACAACGCCATTAGGAACTTCGTTGTTTTGTTTATCTCTGATTTGAGCTTGATAGCAAAAACCGGGTCTACCAATTGACGGCCAGCGGCGTTTATCGCCAGGCCTGTCACCAATTAAACCCACGATAGTTTCTGTCATGCCGTAAGAGGTGAGTAATCGCACATTAAAGCGTTCGATAAAGGCGTCTTTCTCTTCATCTGCGAGATTGAGATAGAACATCACTTCGCGTAATTTGTGTTGCTTTTCTTCTGATGAAACGGGCTGTGCCATTAAGGTTCTCATCATCATTGGAATACATTCAGTGACCGTCGCTTGGTACTTGAGTATTTGCTTCCAAAAGGCTCTGGCACTGTATTTTTCTAACAAGACAAAAGTCGCACCCACAGAAAATGCAGCCAGTGATGCAGTACATTGGCAATCAATATGAAATGCAGGCATAACAGTAAGATAAATATCATCTTCGCGTAATGCGTTTTGCCATGATGAGTAATAACCCGCAAAGCGTAAGTTATAGTGTGTGATAACCACACCTTTAGGTTGCGATGTGGTACCAGAGGTGAAAAGAATTTCAGCAGTGTCATCCACACTTAATGGTGTGTGATGATTAAGCGTAACAGGATGTTTGGCTTTTTCTTTTAAAAAGTCGATAACGCCTTTTTCAGCAGCGATTGTGTTTTCAGAAATTAAAAATAGCTGTGCTAAAGGGTTTTGTTCATCCTGCAACATAGGTTGGTAAATCGGATAGAAATTATCGCGAGTAACGACGTAATGGGCTTGGCAGTGATTGATTATCCATGCGCTTTCTTCGTACATAAAACGCGCATTAATAGGCACCATCACAGCGCCTATTTTTGCCAACCCAAACCAGCAAAAGAAAAATTCAGGGCAGTTATCAAGATGTAAGGCAACATGGTCGCCTTTTTTTATGCCACCAGCATGGAAAAGATTTGCGGTTCTGTTTATCTCTTCATTTAATTCACAGTAGCTAAATTGTCTCATTTGTCCTTGTGCGGATTCAAAAATTAGCGCTGTTTTTGTGCCATAAACCTCTGCCAAATCATCCCACATTTGACGTAAGTTTTGTTTGCCAATCACATCCATTAAACTGTTATCCCATACTTTTGCCGTGAATTCAGACACGATTTTAGAGGCGTGCTATGCCTGAATTTTACGGTGTTACTTTACGATTTTAGCCAGCCCTTTATCGACCAGCCCCCTGATTTGTTCGTCGCTATAACCGATATTTTTCAAGATAGCGTCAGTGTCCA
The DNA here is from genome assembly GCF_030271835.1 of Proteus appendicitidis. Classification (NCBI taxonomy): domain Bacteria; kingdom Pseudomonadati; phylum Pseudomonadota; class Gammaproteobacteria; order Enterobacterales; family Morganellaceae; genus Proteus; species Proteus appendicitidis. Next base: position 3,569,322 of record NZ_CP127389.1, on the reverse strand, counting down.
TGCCGTGAGATGGCATGCCACGCCAGATTTTTCCCGGATTATTTTTGAATTTCGGCATTACATTTGGCCCTTTACAGGTTTCGCCATTCATGGTTTGCCATTGGGTAATTGATTCGCGTGCGACATATTGTGGATTGTCTTCAAGCTCCGGAATAGTCAGCACTTTGGCACTGGCTATATTGAGTTCTGACAGGCGTTTCAGCACATCAGTGATTGGTTGTTTTGCTAACCATTCATCGAGTTTGTCTTCAAATAATTGACCATGAGGGCAATTAATACGGTGAATAAGTTGAGTGCCTTCTGGCACTTCTGGAGTACCTAAAAGATGCGCAAGACCAATATCTTTGAAGATTTCTTCAATTTGCGTAATGCCGACAACTTCCATCACGATAAAGCCATCTTGGCAACGGTAAAGACCACAGCCTGCGTAATACGGATCTTTCCCTTTGGTCATACGAGGGCAGATTTCGCCACCATTGAAATAATCCATCATGAAGTATTGCCCCATACGCAACATGACTTCATACATCGCAATATCAATACTTTCGCCTTTGCCTGTTTGTTGAACTTTATACAGTGCCGCTAACGCAGAAGTGGTTGCTGTCATTCCTGAGAAGTAATCTGCGGTATAAGGAAACGCCGGCATTGGCTGATCTTTGTCACCGTTTTGGATCAAGTAGCCACTAAAGGCTTGGGCAATCGTGTTATAAGCCGGTAAGTTGGTGTATTGCGGATCGCCATATTGGCCAAAGCCAGATAAATGAGCGATAACCAATTTAGGGTTATGTTCCCATAACACTTCATCGGTAATACCACGACGCGCAAAGGCAGGACCTTTACTGGCTTCAATAAAGATATCGGTGGTTTCCATTAATTTTAGGAATGCATCACGACCTTCATCTTTAAAAATATTGAGTGAAAGAGCATGTAAATTACGACGAGAAAGTTGAGGGTAGTGAGGTTGAACGCGAATGGTGTCAGCCCATGCAACGTTTTCAATCCAAATTACTTCAGCTCCCCATTCTGCGAACATTTGTCCTGCGAATGGCCCTGCAATTTCAATTCCTGAAAACACAACACGAACCCCTGAAAGGGGGCCAAATTGTGGCATTGGTAAATGTTCTGTCATAGCGTCACCTCGTAAGTGGTCTGAGTGAAAACTCTCTCACCTGTAGATGAGAGAGTTATTCGTGATTAATTAGCGATACTGTTTAAGTACTGAACGTCCTAATGTCAGGATCTGCATTTCGTCAGAACCCCCAGATACACGGTCAACACGAAGGTCACGCCAGAAACGAGAAATACGGTGCTCGCCAGCAATACCGACACCACCAAGCACTTGCATTGCACTATCAACCACTTCAAACGCCGCATTTGCACAGAAGTATTTACACATTGCTGCATCACCGGAAGTGATTAAGTTGTTGTCACTCTTCCATGCAGTTTCATATAACATGTTGCGCATTGAATTGAGTTTGATCGCCATATGAGCGAATTTTTCTTGAATTAATTGGAAACGACCAATTGCTTCGCCAAATTGAACACGTTGATTGGCATAACGCGCGGCATCTTCAAAGGCACACATCGCTGTGCCGTAGTTAGTGAGTGCCACTAAGAAACGCTCATGGTCGAACTCTTCTTTAACACGGTTAAAGCCGTTGCCTTCACGACCAAACATGTCTTTTTCTTCAAGCTCTACGTTATCAAACGTGATTTCACAGCAGCTATCCATGCGTAAACCCAGTTTTGCTAACTTGTTGACTTTGATGCCCGGCTTGCTCATATCCACAAACCATTCTGTAAAGACGGGTTTGTCAGGTGATGCTGCATCACGGCTCATCACAACAACATAAGGGGTGTATGCACTACTGGTGATAAAGCATTTGCTACCATTAAGGTAAACTTTGCCATCTTTACGGGTATAAGTCGTTTGTAAGCTACCTACATCGGAACCCGCGCCCGGCTCTGTAATTGCAGAGTTCCACATCTGTTTACCCGTACCGCGGAACGCCATAATTTTATCGATTTGCTCTTGTGTGCCTTCTCGTAATACGGTGTTAAAACCACCCGGTAATTGATAAAGCACGTAAGTTGGCGCACCTAAACGACCTAACTCCATCCAAATAGCGGCAACAGTGACAAAACCTGCATTTAATCCACCGTGCTCTTCAGGGATAAGCAGATTGTCTATTTCCATATCCGCTAAGGCTTTGACAAAACGTTCTGGGTATTTACTTTCGCGATCACACTCGGCGAAATAAGCTTCCCAGTTTTCACTGGCCATTAATTCGCGGACACCGTCAACAAACAGTTCCTGCTCATCATTCAATCTAAAATCCATGTTAATAACCTCTTAATATGTCATTCTTTGCGTATAGCGGATCAGTCTTTCCAATGTACTTTGGCATCTTTAATAAAGGACAAGGTGACCATGATATTGACGAAAAATAGTGGGCATCCTCCAGCGATAATGGCGGTTTGAATCGGTTTTAAACCACCAAGGGCTAATAGAATGATGCCGATAACACCAACCAGCACAGACCAGCCGATGCGTACCAATAAAGGTGGCTCAGAACCTTCTTTCATCGAACGGCAAGTGGACATTGCCAGAGTGTAAGAACAGGCGTTAATTAGGGTGACAGTGGCAATAAAGCAGAGGATAAAGAAGCCCCACATTGTTGCTGTGCTCAACGGTAATGCCGCCCATGTTTCGATGATTGCGCGTGGAACACCGTATTGTTCAATCAGTTGTGGAATGTTGAGAATATTTTGGTCAATCAGTTGTAAGGTGTTACCACCAAGGATTGTCCAAATTAACCAAGTCCCTGCGGTTAAACCGGAAACCATCCCTAAACACAATTCACGAACAGTACGACCTTTAGAAATACGCGCTAAGAAAATACTCATTTGGATAGCGTAGATAACCCACCAAGCCCAATAGAAAACAGTCCAGCCTTGAGGGAATCCGCCTTTACCGATAGGGTCTGTATAGAACAGCATACGAGGCATATACATCATCAATGTACCCACAGAATCGGTGAAATAATTGACGATAAAGCTCGCACCACCGACGATAAATACCCAACCCAACATTAAGAAACTTAGGTAAGTACGAATATCACTGGCGATTTTCACCCCTTTTTGCAGACCGAATGCCACGCAAATTGCGTTTAATATGATCCAGCAAGAGATAATGATGGCGTCTAATTGCAGGGTATGAGGAATACCAAATAAGTATTGAATACATTCAGTGACTAACGGTGTTGCTAACCCGAGACTCGTCCCCATTGCCAGAATTAAAGCAACAAGATAGAAGTTATCAATAATGGTTCCGACGATCCCATTAACGTGTTTTTCACCGATTAATGGGGTTAAGGTGCTACTTGGGCGGATAACTTCCATTTTGCGAACAAAGAAGAAGTAAGCGAAGGCAACAGAAAGGAAACTATAAGTTGCCCAAGGTAAAGGACCCCAGTGGAACAAGCTATAGGCTAAACCAATTTCTTTTGCTTGCGTTGAGTAAGCTTCCATTCCAAAAGGCGGGCTTGAAATGTAGTAGTATATTTCAATCGAACCCCAGAAGAGGACGGCTGCGGATGTACAAGACGCAAACATCATAAAGATCCAGCTTGCGGTACTAAATTCAGGTTTATCTTCCCCTAGGCGTTTATTGGCATAACGACCGAAGACTAACCAAAACCAACCCCCGAACATAATGACCATATACCATTCGAAGGTCCAACCCCAGACATTGGTAACATAGCTGAATACGGCATTAATCACTTCATTTGAAGCGTCAAGATCACGTACCGTTAGCCAGCATAAAATACCAACAATGATTAATGGCGGAAAAAAAACCTTCGGTTCTATTCCTGCCTTTTTATTATCTTTGCTCATAGGTAAATTTTCCAAATATATTTAACGCAGAAGTTTAAGTAGTGTTAATTCCTAATATCTAATAAATCATTTAAGTTTATTTATGAGTATTCCGTCTATTGGCGTTTCATCATAATAGAAAAATAAAGTGATTGGCTAATTCACAAATCAATTAATGATGATGAATAATGAATATTATAAGAAATCCATTCTGTTATTCACTTCACACTATTCTTTTTGTCGATTTTATGTTACGTTTTATAACGTTTTGTTTTCATTGTAACTGATTGATAATTATTGGTATAGCCTTGTATGTAATGGGGTTGTTATATTCCGTCTTTCAATATTGTTGATCTCGGTGGCAATATTGAACGTTAAATACCGTTATATTTATTATATTCAATATTGTTGATCGCTGTAGCAATATTGAAAGTTGTTCACTTCAATTAAAACTAATTTCAATATTGGTGATATGTTTAGCAATATTGAAACCTATCCATTCTTTATTTATCTATGTTCAATATTGGTGACCTAGGTTTAATTTTTTAAACGCTTAATTGTGTTAATTCTATATTACATTGCCAGAGCAAATGACATTATTTATTAATTTCAGGAGATGTAATGAATATTATTACATGTTACAAGAGTGTTCCCGATGAGCAGGATATTACGGTAAATAGCGCAGACGGTTCGCTAGATTTTTCCCGTGCTAACACCAAAATCAGTCAATATGATTTAAATGCGATTGAAGCCGCTAATCAGCTTAAGACTCAAATTGATGGTATTCAAATCACGGCAATGAGTGTCGGCGGTAAAGCATTAACAAATGCGAAAGCGCGTAAAGACGTTCTTTCTCGTGGTGCTGATGAATTAGTGGTTGTGGTTGATGACCAATTTGAAGCCTCTTTACCTTACCAAACAGCGGTTGCACTGGCTGCCGCAGCGACGAAAAAAGGTTATGACTTAATTCTTTGTGGTGACGGCTCTGCGGATCTGAGTTCACAACAAGTGAGTTTGCTGGTGGGTGAAATTTTAAATATTCCAGCAATAAATGGTATTAACAAAATTGTTTCTCTTTCTAATGATTCAATTACCGTTGAGCGTGAATTAGAAAATGAAATTGAAACACTGACGTTGCCTTTACCCGCAGTAATTGCGGTATCTACCGACATTAACATACCTCAAATTCCTTCGATGAAAGCCATTCTTGGCGCTGCCAAGAAACCTGTTCAGCAATGGAGTGTTACCGATCTTGGTTTGGATGCGATTACTGCGCGTTCAGAGCAAAAAGTGGCCGCACCGAAACAAAAAGTTCGTCAACGCATCATTATTGAAGGTGATGGCGATGATCAGATTGCTGAGTTGGCAGAACATTTACGTAAAATTCTTAAGTAATAGGGGGAGTTATGAGCCAGTTTTCAACTGTTTGGGTATTTAGTGATGCACTTTCCCGTTTACCAGAATTAATGGGTGGCGCTTCTTCGTTAGGACAATCTATCAATGTATTTACATTGAATGATGAGCAAAGCGTTGCTGCTTTTAAATTAGGTGCAACAGCCGTTTTCCAATTAGAAGGTAAACCTGACGATCGCATTATTGAAGATTATGCACAAAGCATGGTTGAAACCATCAAACAAAACGGTGATGCAGGTTTAGTGCTACTGCCTAATACACGTCGCGGAAAATTAATCGCAGCACGTTTAGGTCATCGTTTAGAGGCGGTTGTTTCTAATGATGCACAATCTTTAAATGCAGAAGGTGATGCATTAGTAACAAAACACATGGTTTACGGTGGTTTAGCCTTTGGTGATGAAACCCTGAAAACGCCTTATTGTGTTGTAACTGCAAGTGTGGGTGCTTTTGATGTTGCGCCAGAAACTGGCGCTACGGGTAATGCACAAAAAGTCGCATGGATTGCCCCTGCTCAAACCATCGTTCGCAATTCAGTTCAACCACGCGCAATCAATGCTGTTGATTTAGATAAAGCACGCTTTGTTGTCAGCGTAGGTCGTGGTATTGGCAGTAAAGAAAATATCGCTATTGCAGAAGCCTTAGCACAAGCCATTGGTGCTGAAATCGCTTGTTCTCGTCCTGTTGCTGAAAATGAGAAGTGGATGGAACATGAGCGTTATGTCGGAATTTCTAACTTGATGCTGAAACCGGAGCTTTATTTAGCTGCCGGTATTTCAGGACAAATTCAACATATGGTTGGTGCGAATGGCGCGCAAACTATTGTTGCTATCAATAAAGACAAAAATGCGCCTATCTTCCAATTTGCTGACTACGGCATTGTCGGTGATTTAATGAAGATCTTACCTGCATTAACTCGTCAATTATCTAACTGATTTATTTAAGCAGAGAAGGAAACTTCTCTGCTGTTTATCGCAAATTCTGGAGATGTTATGTCCGATTCCGAAGATATTTTCGATGCCATTATTGTTGGCGCAGGATTAGCCGGATCTGTGGCTGCACTTGTTTTGGCAAGAGAAGGCGCACAAGTATTGCTAATAGAAAGAGGTAACTACGCTGGCGGGAAAAATGTAACCGGTGGTCGTATGTATGCACATACCCTTGAGCGCATCATTCCTGAGTTTGCGCAAGAAGCGCCTGTTGAACGCGTGATTACTCATGAAAAATTGTCATTTATGACTGAAACAGGCGCAATGACGATTGATTACCAAAACACGGAAGGGAACACCCCTAAAACAGCCTCTTGGTCTGTATTACGGGGCGAGTTTGACCAATGGCTAATGGAACAAGCCGAAAATGCGGGTGCGCAATGTATCACAGGCATTCGTGTTGATAAGTTAGTTGAGCGTGATGGCAAAATTGTTGGTGTTGAAGCCGATGGTGATGTGTTAGAAGCCAAAGCCGTGATCCTCGCGGATGGTGTGAATTCTATTCTTGCAGAACAGCTAGGAATGACAAAACGTGTTGCGGCCGAAAATGTCGCGGTAGGCGTCAAAGAGATCATCGAACTGCCTGAAAGTGTGATTAAAGATCGCTTCAACCTAAAAGATAACGAAGGTGCGGCTTGGTTATTTGCAGGCTCGCCTACTGATGGACTAATGGGTGGTGGTTTTTTATATACCAATAAAACCACGCTTTCTTTAGGTTTGGTGTGTGGGCTTCACCATATTAAAGATGCCAAAAAATCAGTGCCACAAATGCTGGAAGATTTTAAACAGCATCCTGTTGTTGCGCCACTGATTGAAGGTGGAAAAATGCTGGAATACGGTGCGCACGTTGTTCCTGAAGCTGGGTTAAGAATGCAAAACGAGTTAGTGCGTGATGGTGTATTGATTGCGGGTGATGCAGCAGGGATGTGTATGAACCTTGGCTTTACTATCCGAGGCATGGATTTAGCGATGGCATCAGGCGAAGCGGCGGCAAAAACCGTGCTCTCAGCGATGGAAAAAAACGATTTTAGTAAACAAACACTTAGTGAATATCTCAAACATTTAGAAGATGGTCCATTACGCGATATGAAAGCCTATCAGCGTATGCCTGATTTACTTGATAACCCTCGTATGTTCACCGCTTATCCTGAAATGGTGGTAGGTATTGCTCATGATCTGTTTACTGTCACGGGTGAAGCGCCAGTACCAATGCGTAAAACCCTAATGCATCATACCAAAAAGGTCGGCTGGATGAACTTAATTAAAGATGGGATCAAAGGAGTAAAAGCAATATGAGTTCTCCCGTGAATGTCGATGTCAAATTAGGCATCAATAAATTTAATGTCGATGAGGAAAATCCACATATCGTTGTTAAAGAGCAGCCTGATATGCAGGTATTGGAAACCTTAGTTAAAGCATGTCCAGCCGGTCTTTATAAAAAACAAGAAGATGGCACCATCAGCTTTGATTATGCAGGGTGCTTAGAGTGTGGAACTTGTCGAATCCTTGGTTTAGATAGTGCGCTTGAAAAATGGGAATACCCACGCGGAACGTTTGGCGTGGAATATCGTTACGGATGATGTATCGCTACTTTTCTCCCAGTGCTGCTCCGGCCTGGGAGCTTTTCTTTTTTTGTTTTATTTAGAAAAAATACCAGGACGCAGTCATGCAACCCAGAAACTTTGATGATATTCGTTTTACCTCTGTACATCGTCGAGTGATGTTATGGGGCAGTGGCGGCCCTTTTCTTGATGGCTATGTATTAGTGATTATTGGTGTAGCGTTAGAGCAACTCACACCGTTATTACAGCTTGATACACGATGGATTGGTCTGCTTGGTGCAGCAACATTAGCAGGGCTTTTTATTGGCACATCACTCTTTGGTTATATTTGTGACAAAGTGGGTCGTCGCAAAATGTTCCTTGTGGATATTGTGGCTATTGCCATTATTTCTATCGCGACAATGTTTGTTTCAACCCCAGTAGGTCTGTTGGTGATGCGGTTCCTGATTGGTATTGTGATTGGAGCCGATTATCCTATTGCGACCTCAATGATCACTGAGTTTTCCAATAAAAAACAACGCGCTTTTGCTGTCGGTTTTATTGCTGCTATGTGGTATATCGGGGCGACGTGCGCCAACTTAGTCGGTTATCTTTTATATGATATTGAAGATGGCTGGCGTTGGATGCTAGGCAGCGCCTTTATTCCTTGCGTTATTATTTTAATTGGTCGTTTTGATTTACCCGAATCTCCGCTTTGGTTAATACGCCAAGGGCGTATTAAAGAGTGTAATGAGATGATGATAAAACTCTTTGGCGAACCCGTGGTATTTGAAGCGGAAGATACCAAAACAACGCGTTTTATCGAGTTATTTAATAAACGTCACTTTTCTTTTGTTCTGTTTGTTGCGGTGATTTGGACTTGCCAAGTTATCCCGATGTTTGCCATCTATACCTTTGGACCACAAATTGTTGGTTTATTGGGATGGGATGCAGGAAGAAGTGCCGCATTGGGTAATGTGGTCATCAGCCTGTTCTTTATGTTTGGGTGTATTCCCGCGATGTTTTGGTTAAATCAAACAGGGCGACGCCCATTATTGATTGGTAGCTTTGGTATGATGACATTGGCGTTATTGGTACTAGGCGTCTTTCCTGATCTACCTATCTTATTTGTTATCTTAGCGTTTGCGACTTACGCCTTTTTCTCTGGTGGCCCCGGAATTTTACAATGGCTCTATCCTAACGAATTGTTTCCAACCGATATCCGTGCATCCGCGGTGGGTGTGATTATGTCGATAAGTCGTATTGGTACAGTAATTTCAACCTGTGCGCTCCCTGCATTTATCGCGACGTATGGTATTAATACAACGATGCTGGTGGGTGCCGCGATTTCTTTATTTGGGATGATAGTCTCTGTGTTATTTGCACCAGAAACCAAAGGATTAACGCTTAATCAGACTTCAACTATGCCGATGCGCCGGAGTTCGAAATAAATAGAATAGAGATTGAGGTATTCAATCTCTATTTAAATATCGTTATAAAGGTACTCGAGTTGTGCCACATATTTTAGTTATCGCTTGGTGTAAGTCTGCCTTAAATTTGTTAAAACTCGGCATATCAATTTGCTCAATATTACATTCTCTCGCTAAATCTAATTGAATAGGTGTTGTGCAATCATCAACACCAAGGAGAGAGGCTAAAACTCGCTTAGGTGAATTTTGAGGAGATGCGCTGTCGTTACCTGATAAATCATATTCTAACTGAGCACAATGAGTATAAGGTGATTCTTTTTTAGCACAGATAAACCAAGCTTCTGAAGTGGGTTTTGGGATCATGGCAACTATCGGGGGATAATCTGCTTCATCATCGAAACTATTAGCGCCTAACGTTATAGCGTTAATAAAATGAGAGATGGAGCCTTTATCAGCATCATGAAAGTAAATTCCCAACTGATGGGCATGATTATAAGCATATTCTGCCATTACTGCGGCTCTATGTGCATGCTCAATAAAACCTTTAGCTAATTTTTTACTTGGCTTAAAAATTTGTTTATTTTTAGCGAGTTCTGCTAGCTTATTACCACCAATATAGGTTATCCAACGTTTAGGATCGTCAAAGTTTAAATTATCACTATTCCAATCAGGTAAATAGTGTTGTAAAACTTTGACTGAAATAATGGCCATTGCGCCGATATTAAAATCGTTTCCTGTACAGATATTTTGCTGATTATTAGAAACACCCATATCTGTGGGGCCTTCACCAGTAACTAATAGGTTAGTAAGCATGTATTATTTCCCTAATAAAGAGTCAGCCTCTTTCGCCATATCCGTTAAATAGAGATCTAACATAGCGTCACCTGGTGCGAGAGTGTCTAGTTTTTTATTAGCTGAGGTTAAATCAAAGAATTTGACTGCACCCACTTCACCATTTTTTCTTCTATAAATCAGTACAACGGCTTTTTTTGCGACATCATCTTCTAGGTAATTTAAAACCATTGGGCTGTGTGTTGTGACGATAATTTGTTTAGGTGAGGCGACAAGTGCATCAACAATTTTTTCAGTGATTTCGGGATTAATTCCATTTTCAATTTCGTCAAAAAGTAATGTTTCTAAATCACTAAATTGTTGCGCTAAAATAGCGAGTAACCTTAACATACCATCATTAATATGACGCGCTTCTGTGGTTAAACTAATTTCTTTCCCATCAACAATAAATTTTTCATTAATCTTTAATTGTATCCAGCCAGAGCGTTGTACACTCGTTTTTATCTCAGTAATTTGAGGATAGTATTCTTGCAATTGTTTGATAAGTAATTCTTTTTGATCAGCTTTTAGTTGATGTAAAAATGCAGAAAGTTGTTCTCCTCCCATACCAATATCTTGCCGTTCTGTTTTTCGTACTTTTTGACGCAACGATTGAGGAGATAATAAATCAAGAGAGCGTAAGGCACATAAGCGCTCTTTTATTATTTTTATTTCTTTGCCAAGAATTTCATCTTTTAATTGAGAAAGAATAGAGCCTTCATATTCAAATGATACTGTATCTTGACGGTTATTTACTGAATAACGCCCATCTTTTAAAAGAAATAAAGTTTCTAAATTGCCATTATCCTCTACTTTAAAAAGTTGTTCATTCGTACAACATAACATTTGTCGGTTAAAAGAGGCTTGCCAGCGATAATTTATATGGTTTATAACCAAATCAATATGTATTTGAATATTTTTTCGCGCAACTAAACCTGAATTCAGCTCTTTAGGTGTCCAACGTCGCTCGTCTAGCCACTTTTTTACTTTTCCGAGCATTAAGGCGCTTGAAAAATCCATTGCTTGTAAAACGGTACTTTTACCTGCCCCATTTAAGCCAATCAGACAGGTAAAAGGCGATAAATGAAGTTCAAAATCGAGTAATGATTTGAAGTTATCAATATAAATTCGTGTAATCATTTTTTATCCTTAAGTGTATTTTAATTATTTATATTGAAAGATTAATCATATCTTTTGTCGATGGTCTCTGACTTTTGAATTTGATTTATTTAATAATAATTATTCTAAGAAAGATGATGAAAATTCATTTTTAAAATCAGAACCAGTATACAAATTCTTCACATAAAAGCACAATCATATTACCTGATTACGCCTTTTCTTTTGATAAAGAGTAAGACCCAATATAATAAAAAAATGAAACTTCAATCCTTTTAAAACAAACAATTAACTTACATGCTTATTTCAAATTGACCGCATTTGTATAAATTCATTTCCAATTAACATAAGTCATTAACCCGCCGAATCTAGACGCCAATCACAAATCTCTCTCAGACTATTCAAATGACGAAAAACAGTTCGTTATTTACCAAGAATGAATAATTCCCCCTACCCAGAATAAGGTCATTACAGACGTAAACACCAGCAAAGAAGCGGTTGAGTAGGTATTTATGACCTTATTAGAAACGACAGTTAAAGAATGTCTAAACAATGCAGTGAAGCAATATTCTTCACAAATAGCCCTAATTGAAAACCAAAGTAAAAAAACATTAACTTGGCAACAACTACAACAAGAAGTGGATCAAGTTGCTCGTGGTTTTTTATCTATTGGCTTAAAAAAGGGAGATCGTTTAGGTATTTGGTCTGCTAATAGTGTGGAATGGATAATTTGTTTTCTTGCCGCCGCTCAAATTGGTGTTCCTGTTGTTTGTATTAACTTTCATTTTAAAAAAAGAGAGTTATTAGATTTATGTCGATTAACCGGAATTAAAGCGCTCTGTTTTTCTGATGGTTTTAAAAGTAATCATTTTATTGAGGTGATTAATTGTCTTTCTAAAAAGGCATCAGAAAATAAAGATGTATTACCTCAATTATTTATTAGCATGGGAAATGAACATGCAGAAAAAAGTGTCTCTTTATTTCAATTAAAAGAAAAAGCAATACAGGTATCCGATGCTGTTTATCAGCATGCTGTTGAACACGTTAGCGTAAAAGATTTGCTGACTATTCAAATGACCTCTGGCAGCACAGCAATGCCTAAAGGGGTTATGTTAAGCCAATATAATGTCATTAATAATGCAATGCTGTCAGCACAGCGCTTAGGTGTGACGCATAACGATGTGATTTGTCTTGCGGTTCCTCTGTTCCACTGCTTTGGACTCTCTTCTTGCCTCTTTTTTGCGTTAACAACAGGGTGCCAGCTTGTTCTTCTTGATAACTATTGTGCGGAAGATGTGTTAAAAGCCGTGCAAAATCATCGTTGCACCATTATGCACGGTGTACCGACAATTTTTAGTCGCTTAATGAAGCATGAGCAATTTTCTCACTATGATTTATCCAGCCTTGATAAAGGCATTATTGCAGGAGCCAGCTTCCCTCCAGCCTTAATTGATGACATCGAAAATACCCTTGGTATGAAAGGGATCACCGTCTCTTATGGTCAAACAGAAGCCTCGCCTTGCTGTACTCAAACATTACCTCACGATCCCTTAGCGATAAAACGTAGTTCGATTGGTAAGCCTTTACCTTTTGTTGAAATGAAAATTATCAATCTGAAAACAGGTAAACCTGTGCCAGTCGGCATTTTAGGTGAAATTTGTACGCGTGGTTTTCATGTGATGATGGGCTATGACAATGCACCCGAAAAAACCAAAGAGGTATTAGATGCAGAAGGTTGGTTACACACGGGTGATATAGGTTATGTCGATGAACAAGGCAATTATCACTACGCCCATCGCATAAAAGAGATTGTGGTGCGCGGTGGTGAAAATATCAGCCTGTGTGAAATAGAAGAAGCCATTGCTGAATATGCTGGTGTTGATGCGACAAAAGCATTTGGTATTCCGTCAACGGATTTAGGTGAAGAAGTGATTGCCGCCATTTGTGTGCAAAAAGGGCACAGCATTGGTGAAAGTGAATTACGTGAATTTCTACAAGAGCGACTGGCTCGCTACAAAATCCCCAAAGAACTCCATTTCTTTACAGAATTTCCGCATACCCCTTGCGGAAAAATCGATGTGCAAGCGCTGAAATTGCAACTGGGTTATAGCGTTTCAATCAAGGATGAAAAAAACAAAGTAGCGGGTTAAGTGACAACGGATTTATCCACATTCTGACAACAGCAGTATGAAGTCTAAAAATAATTAGGAGAAGAAATGACAAGTCATAAAGCACTGGAAGGCGTCACCGTAGTTGAGCTGGCGACCTTTATCGCAGTACCGGCAGCGGGCCGTATTTTAGCTGATATGGGAGCGAACGTAATCAAAATCGAATCTCCAAGCGGCGATAACTTACGCTATACCGCACCAACAGAAGGTCGCCCGTTAGATCAACATGAAAACACTAGTTTTGATTTAGAAAACGCCAATAAACGTGGGATTGTGTTAAATACGAAAACAGAAGCAGGGAAAAAAATCCTGTTTGAACTGTTAGAAAAAGCAGACATTTTCTTAACTAACTGGCGTCCGGGTGCGAGAGAACGCGCGGGTTTAGATTATGAAACGTTAAAACAACGCTTTCCGAAACTAGTTTACGCCAGTGTGACGGGTTATGGCGATGAAGGTCCAGATAAAGACTTACCAGGATTTGACTACACTGCCTTCTTTGCCCGTGGCGGTATTTTAGGTTCTCTGTACCAAAAAGGCACAGTGCCAATGAATGTGATCCCCGGTCTTGGCGATCACCAATGTGCATTAGGTTTAGTTTCAGGTGTGTTAGCTGCTTATATCCGCGCTAAAAATATTGGTCAAGGTGAGTATGTTTCAACTAACTTGTTACATACCTCTATTTACACCCAAGCTATCATGATCCAAGCGGCTCAATACCCAGATTATGGTCAAGCTTATCCAATCGATCGCCGTACAACCACCAGCCCTTTTATTCTGGCTTATAAAACGAAAAATGATCGTTTTATTCAAGTCTGCATGCCTGTTTATGACGCTTATTATCCAACCTTTATTTCTTGTATTGGTCGTCCAGATTTAGCTGAAGATGCTCGTTATACACGTCTACAAGAAGTGGCGAAAAATAATCGCTCCCCAGAGTTGTATGACCTGATTTGGCAGCAAGTTGAGCAAAAAACAGCATCTGAGTGGGCAGATATTTTCACCCAAAACGATATTCCATTCAGCATTGCCCAAACGTGGGAAGAAGTGTTGGCAGATAAACAAGCTTGGGCAATCAACACCTTCTACAACATGAAATACAAAAATGGCAGTGAAAAAGCCTTAGTTCGCCCACCCATTGATTTCTTAGAAAGTGGTTTACCTGAATATCGCCGTGGTCCTTTGTTAGGCGAAGACACACCGTCTGTATTAGCGGAATTAGGGTATAGCGCAGAAGAAATCGCCAACCTTGAAGCCAATAAAGACGTGATGACGTGGAAAGAATAATCCACTTACTTTTTTAATTTTCAGGAGAGCAAAGGCATGCAACAAGACATTTTCACAATGGGCGTTGATATCGGATCGTCTGCATCAAAATGCATCATCATGAAAAATGGTGACGCTATTGTCGCGAAGTCGTTGGCATCAGTAGGTGCTGGGACATCTGGACCTGAAAAAGCGATCAATGAAGTGTTGTGCCAATTTGGCGGCGATCTCAGTCAGATCAGCTGGATCTGCGCAACAGGATATGGGCGTAACTCTCTGAAAGAAGCCAACAAAGAAGTGAGTGAACTTAGCTGCCATGCGAAAGGCGCGCACTTTCTTTTTCCGGGCGTGAAAACAGTGATCGATATCGGCGGTCAAGACGTTAAAGCACTTCATATGGATGGTGCCGGCCGTTTATTGAACTTTGTGATGAATGACAAGTGCGCTGCGGGTACAGGGCGCTTTTTAGATGTGATGTCGCGAGTATTAGAAACCAAGATTTCCGATCTCGCTCAAGAGGGCGCTAAGTCCACGAAAAAAGTCACCATTAGCTCTACTTGTACCGTGTTCTCTGAATCGGAAGTTATTTCTCATCTCGCGAATAACGAAACAATACCCGACGTCATTAATGGTATTCACCGCTCTGTGGCTAGCCGTATTGCTGGTCTTGCAAAACGAGTCGGTGTTGAAGCCCCTGTTGTCATGACAGGCGGTGTTGCCAGTAATTTTGAAGTTGTTCGTTATGTTAGCGAAGAGCTGAACGCTCCTATCGCCACCTCACCATTATCACAATACAACGGGGCGATAGGTGCCGCCATTTATGCCTTTGAAGCGTACCGCCATCAACTGGAAGACGATGCGTTAACAATAGGAACATCAAAATGAGCAATGTAGATATGAATGCACCGGATTATATTCCGGCGAAAAAACGACTGCAAAAAATTGCCGCTGATGCTTATCAGCGTGCGTGGGATGCCAAAAATAGCGGTGAAAAAATAGGGTGGTGCGCCTCTAACTTCCCTCAAGAAATCGCTGAAACATTAGGTTTATGTGTGGTTTATCCTGAAAACCAAGCCGCTGCGATTGCCGCAAAAGGGGCAGGTTTAAAAATGTGTGAACATGCAGAAAGCATGGGATATTCCAATGATATCTGTGCTTATGCTCGCATCAGTCTCTCTTACATGGATATTAAACAGTGTGAAGAGATGGATATGCCACAGCCAGACTTCTTGCTGTGCTGTAACAACATCTGTAATTGCATGATCAAATGGTATGAAAATATCGCTTATGAGCTGAATATCCCGATGATCCTTATCGATATTCCTTATAAAAATGACTATGACACCGACGATGTAACGGTGAAATACGTTCAAGCTCAATTTGATGATGCGATTAAACAACTTGAAAAAGTGACTGGCAAAGTCTTTTCCGAAGAGAAATTTAAAGAAGTCTGTGAAATTTCGCAACGTACAGGACGTGCATGGTTAAAGGCAGCAGAATATTGCCAATATGAACCATCACCAATGAACGGTTTTGATCTGTTTAACCACATGGCAGTGGCGGTTTGCGCTCGTGGCAAACTGGAAGCTGCGCTGGCTTTTGAGCAACTGTGTGAAGAGATGGAACAAAATATCAAAGAGAAAAAATCGACTTACCGCGGTGAAGAAAAATACCGTGTTCTCTTTGAAGGTATCGCCTGCTGGCCTTACTTGCGCGCCACATCTACTCCGTTAAAAGAGCAAGGTATCAACGTGACTGCCACTGTTTACGCCACCGCATTTGGTGTGATTTATCAAAACAGTGACGAAATGATGCGTGCTTACTCTTACGTTCCTAACTGTGTCTCTGTTGAGCGTGCTGCTGATATGCGTATTAACGTGAGTCGCCAGAATAAAGTGGATGGAGCGATTATTCACGTTAACCGTAGTTGCAAGCTCTGGAGTGGCATTATGCCCGAAATTGAGCGTCGCATTCGTCATGAACTCAAAATCCCAACAGTCACTTTTGATGGTGACCAAGCTGATCCTCGTGTTTTCTCTGAAGCACAGTATGTCACCCGTGTTGAAGCATTGACCGAAATTATGGCGGCTAATAAAGCTGAAATGAAAAAGGGAGACATCTAATGAAAACATTAGCTGAGTTGTTTGATGAGTTGCAAGCAGTGGTGGATAACCCTGTTGCCCAATTAGAGGGTTTTATTCGTAGTGGTAAAAAGGTGGTTGGCTGTTTTCCTGAATATACCCCAAATGAAATTGTTTATGCAGCGGGTATGGTGCCTTTTGGTATTTGGGGCGCAGAAGGTCGTGAGATCTCAGAAGCGAAGAAATATTTCCCTCCTTTCTATTGTGCATTAGTACTTTCTTCTCTTGAGATGGGATTAGATGGGGCATTAAATAAATTATCTGCTGCCTTAATTCCTTCTCTTTGCGATACCTTAAAATGCTTAGGGCAAAACTGGAAAGCGGGTGTACCACAAGTTCCCTTTATTCAATTGGTACATCCACAGAACCGTAAAACGCCAGCAGGCATTGCATTCTTAACTGAACAATACAAGAAAATTGCACTGCAATTAGGGGAAATTTCAGGTCAAGCGGTGACAGACGAAGCACTGACAAATGCCATCCATCTATTTAATCAGCGTCGTCGCGCATTACGCGAGTTTTCAGATATCGCGGCACTTCATCCAAATTTAGTCACACCACAACGCCGTAATACGGTGATCAAAAGTGGTTATTTTATGGATGTCGTTGAACATACAAAAGCCGTTGAAGCCATTGTTGCACAATGCAAAACCTTGTCTCCAGAACCTTGGAAAGGGCACAAGATTGTTGTAACAGGCATTATTGCGGATAGCCCTTCTATTCTACAAATTTTGGCTGACAACAACATGGCGATTGTGGCAGATGAAGTCGCGCATGAGTCTCGTCAATTTCGCCAAGATATTCCTGAAAACAAAGCACCTTATGAAGCGATGGCTGAGCAAGTCGCCCAGCTTGAAGGGTGTTCACTTTTGTATGATCCAGAGAAAAAACGTGGTCGTTTAATTGCCGATATGGTGAAAAACACAGGCGCTGATGGTGTCGTCTATTTACTGACGAAGTTCTGTGATCCTGAAGAATTTGATGCACCTATTGTGAAGAAATTCCTCGATAGAGAGGGCATTCCTTCCATCATTATCGAAATCGATCAGCAAACCAAAACATATGAACAGGCAAGAACAGCACTGCAAACTTTCGCAGATGTGCTTTCTGCTTAACAACGTTAATTAATAGTCACAAAAGACCTGCGTGATTTACGCAGGTCAATTGAACCCTAACACATATAAGTGGGGCAATCATGGGTATTATTTGTTTAATCATCGGGCTAGCGATATTAATGATCATGTGTATGAAAGGCATACATATTTTCATTTCTGTCTTTACCACCAGCCTGTTTCTTGCTGTGACTGCATGGCTTGTATCACCAGATATGCTTAATCCTGTCGATGCACTATTACAAGTGTATACCGGAGGATTAGGTGGCTATTTTGGAAGCTTCTTCTTCATTTTCGTACTTGGTGCGATTTTTGGCAAATTAACCGCTATCAGTGGCGCTGCTGATAGTGTTGCCTCTTTTATTATTGGCAAATTTGGTGAAAGAGCCGTTATTCCTTCATTAGTTGCGGCTTGTGCCATTTTAGCCTATGGCGGTGTGTCAGTGTTTGTTGCACTGTTTACCGTCTATTCAATGATGGTGAGTTTATTCCGTAAAGCGAATCTTCCTCGCAGACTTATTCCGGCTGTCTATTTTGCAGGTGCGGGTACGTTTGTGATGATCATGCCGGGATCGCCTCAGATCCAAAACCTTATCCCAATGAAATTCTTAGGTACGTCAGCAACAGCCGGTTTAGTACCGGGTATGTTGACTGCATTATTCCAAGTCACCTTAGTGATTATTTATCTCACTTGGTTATTTAAGCGTGTAAAAGCCAAAGGTGAAGGCTGGGTTGAAGACGAAAAAACAGCGAAAGCTGAAGAAGGTAAAAAAGATCGTCAATTACCGAATGTGCTCGTTGCATTACTGCCGATGCTTATCCTGCTTGTCGTGCTAAATATCCTGAAATGGGACCCTGCTATTGCACTGTTCTGCGCCATTATTGCTGCCTTAATTGTGTACTTACGCTATCTCGATTGGAAAAAACTCGTCCCTAATTTAGCCGCAGGGACTATGGAAGGGGTGACCTCCCTATTTAACACGGCGGTTATTGTTGGGTTTGGTGCGTTAGTTATGACGTTACCTGCGTTCAAAGAATCATTTCAAGCGATTGCGCAATCTGGTCTTAATCCACTTGTTGTAACTGCAATTTCAGTGGGTGCCTTAGTGTTTATCAGTGGTTCAGGCTCTGGTGCGTTAAGTATCGCCATGCCAATGATTGCTGCAATGTTCCCTGCAACCGTGGTTGATCAAGGTTCATTACACCGCGTTGCCACAATGGCATCTATGAGTACAACGCCGCCATTTAACGGATTAATTATTACTGTCTTTAGCGTCTGTGGGGTCAGCCATAAAGAGGGCTATGGGCCAGTGGGGACATTAACCCTCGCTATCCCACTGTTAGCCATGATGTTTATGTTGCTGCTGTACACCTTTTTACCTGCATCAATAGCGACGATGTAGAAATAACGTTAACCCATTAAGGCGTGCGATAAGACGACAAACGTGAAATCGCACGCCATAGAGATAACCATCAATATTCTCAGAGGAAGATAAATATGGATTTTCAGCTAACAGAAGAACAAGTTCTGATCCGCGATATGGTCAGAGAGTTCGTTGAAAACGACATTAAACCGATTGCAGGTGCAATTGATAAAGAACATCGCTTTCCAAGTGAGAGTGTTGCACCGATGGCTGAATTAGGGCTTTTTGGTTTCAACATTGATGAAGCTTATGGTGGCACAGAAGCCGATGCTATTAGTTATGTATTAGCCACAGAAGAGATGGCGAAAGTGAGTGCCTCTCACGCCATGATCATGGGATCACAATGCTCTTTGACAGGGCCAATTATTCAAAAATATGCTGATGAAGAGACTAAAGCCCGCATTTTACCGGGAGTGGTTTCTGGCGAAAAATTAGGGTGTTTTTGTTTGTCAGAGCCTAGTGCGGGCTGTGATGCTGCGGCTCAAGAAACAACTGCCGTTCGCCAAGGCGATAACTATGTGATTAATGGCTCTAAATTGTGGATCACGGCGGCTCCTCAAGGTGCTTTCTTTATCGTATTTGCCATGACCGATAAAAGCAAAGGGGTAAAAGGGATCACCGCATTCTTAGTTGAGCGTGATAACCCAGGTATTAGCATTGGTTTACCTGAAGACAAAATGGGCATGAACGGCTCTGAAACTTGCTCTGTGAGTTTCAGTGATTGTGTTGTTTCAGCCAGCGCGATGTTAGGCGAAGAAGGTAAAGGCTTTAATATCGCGATGGAAACCTTAGATGGTGGGCGTTTAAGTTGCTCTGCGCTTGCACTAGGGATCGCACAAAGCGCCCTAGATGCCACGATTGCTTACACCAAAGAACGTATTCAATTTGGTAAACCCATTGCGGCTAATCAAGGTATTCAATGGGTATTAGTGGAAATGGCAACGCGTGTTGATTGCGCACGTATGCTGGTTTATCGCGCTGCCGCCGCCAAAATGGCGGGTCTTCCTTACACGCGTGAATCTGCTCAAGCCAAACTTTATGCAGCAGAAACTGCCACTTATGTGACTCAAAAAGCCGTCCAATTACATGGCGGTATGGGTTACACCAAATCCTATCCTGTTGAACGTTTAATGCGTGAAGCAAAACTCACTGAGATTTTTGAAGGCACAAGTGAAGTGCAACGTATGGTCATTGCTAAGCATATTTTAGCGTAATGAGATTTGAGCTTATTAATTTGTTGCATTGTGCAAAACGGAGAATGTGAATTATGAAACTTATTGCCTGCTGTAAGGTTGTTCATGACGAACAAGACATCACAACACGGCCTGATCGTACACTCGCAACCGATAATGCGGGGTTAAAAATTAGTTTGTATGACTTGAATGCGATTGAAACCGCTGTAGAAATTGCCTCCACCCTTGGTGATAGCACCGTAACTGCATTAAGTGTGGGTACAAGTGCCATGGTTGAAAACGCGAAAATTAAAAAAGATATTTTATCGCGTGGCCCTGATGCATTAACACTGGTTGCTGATGATGCATGTAGCGCGCTTTATTCAACGGATACTGCCAGTATTATTGCGCAAGCAGCAAAAAAAGTGGGTTTTGATTTATTAGTTTTCGGTGAAGGTTCGGGTGATTTATACGCTCAACAAACAGGTTTAGCGGTAGGTGAATATTTAGGTTTACCTTGCGTGAATGCAGTAAACAAAATCACCGTTGAAGGTAACAAAATCATTGTTGAACGTGATCTCGAAAACATCACAGAAGAACTTGAACTGACATTACCTGCCATTGTGTGTGTCACTTCAAGCATTAACACACCAAAACTGCCTTCAATGAAAGCCATTTTAGCGGCAAATAAAAAGCCAGTTGAAAAGCTGGGGTTAGGTGATATTGGTGTTGATATTTCTGCGCTGAGGGTGGTGCAAACACAAGTTTGTGCGCCAGAGCAATCTGATCGCCTTGGTATTATTTTAGAAGGTGATTCAGATGAAAACATTGCCACTTTTGCTGAACATTTACGCCAAGCGGTTAATCAATAAGGAGATTAAAAATGGCTAGTTTACTACCTACTACCTTTGTTTATGCCGAAAAAGCGGATGATTTAGCAAAGCTGATTGCGTTTGCTCGTGGTCTTGGTGAAAAGGTTAATGTGCTGTTTATCGGTGATGATGAAAGCACGCGTGAATGTGTCAAATTAGGCGCTGATTGTGTGTACTGTTTTGCACCTCAAGAGGGCGTGATTGCTGAAGATTATGCAACCTCTTTTGCCGCAATTATTAAAGAAGCGGGTGCGAATGCATTGGTTTTACTTGCTTCATCAAAACGAGCAAAAGCGATTGCGGCTCGCCTTGGTGTGACATTAAACGCTGGTGTTGTCAGTGATGCATTAAGTCTTGCGATTGAAAACAATACAGTGATTGCAACACACCAAGTCTATGGTGGTTTAGCACATGCTAAAGCAGAAATTCGCTCACCTTATGCTATTGCCACTGTGGGCAGTGCATTAGATGTGGAAGTCATTAACGACGCACCCAATGCACAAGTGGTGCAAGGTGCCTTTATCGCCCCTGCACATACATTAAAAGTATTAGCGCGTAAGCCAAAACAAGGCAGTACTGTTGATTTAGGTAAAGCGCATTGTGTTGTGGGTGTCGGACGCGGTTTTGCTAAGGCGGATGATATTGCACTCGCGGCGGCATTAGCGAAAGCCCTTCAAGGCGAAGTGGGTTGTTCACGTCCAATTGCTGAAGGTGAAGGCTGGATGGAACACGACCGCTACATTGGTGTTTCAGGTGTGACCTTAGGTGCGGATGTTTATGTTGCTGTCGGTATTTCAGGGCAAATTCAGCATATGGTGGGTGTGGATAGAGCAAAAATCATTGTTGGTATCAACAAAGATAAAAATGCCCCAATTTTCAATATGGTGGATTACGGTATTGTTGGCGATCTCTATAAAGTGTTACCTGCATTAACCGCGAAGCTTGGCGGCTAATCCCCATCGGTCGCTTAGTGAACGTGTGCTAAGCGACCACACATAATAAAAGGATGGAAAGTATGTCAGACGATATTTTTGACGCCATTATTGTGGGTGGTGGACTTGCTGGTGGTACTGCTGCCTATGTTTTGGCGCAAGCAGGATGTGATGTATTAGTGGTTGAGCGAGGTAATTTCGCTGGCAGTAAAAATATGACGGGAGGGCGTTTATACGCTCATAGTCTTGAAAAAATTATCCCCAATTTTGCTCAAGAAGCGCCAGTTGAACGCCTTGTGACGCGTGAAAAAATTTCCATGCTAACGGAAACCGATGGGGTCACGTTAGATTATCAACATACTCAAAAAGAAGAGGAAGCGGCTCGCTCTTATACTGTATTACGTTCTTCATTTGACCAATGGTTAATGGAAAAAGCAGAAGATGCTGGCGCACAAGTGATCACTGGTGTTCGTGTCGATGAAGTGTTGGTGAAAGAAGGCAAAGTGTGTGGTGTAAAAGCGGGTGATGATGAAATTGAAGCCCATGTAGTTATCCTCGCGGATGGTGTTAACTCGTTATTAGCAAAACAAGTAGGGATGACACAAAAAGTTAACCCTCACACCGTGGCAGTAGGGGTTAAAGAGTTATTGGAATTCACGCCACAACAAATGGAAGACCGATTTGGTTGTACTAATGATGAAGGCTTAGCTTGGCTTTTTGCTGGCGCACCATCAGGTGGATATTTAGGTGGTGGATTCTTATATACCAATAAAAATACCGTTTCTTTAGGGCTTGTTTTAGGGCTACATAATGTTGATAAGTTCGAAAAAACGGTTCCTCAATTATTAGAAGATTTTAAACAACACCCTGTTGTTGCACCGCTTATCAAAGACGGCAAATTATTAGAATATTCAGCGCATATGGTGCCAGAGGGTGGTATGAATATGGTGTCTGAATTAGTGAAAGATGGCGTATTAGTTGCGGGAGATGCTGCGGGATTTTGCTTAAATGTTGGCTATACCGTAAGAGGAATGGATTTAGCCATTGCTTCAGGTGAAGCGGCTGCAAAAGCGGTATTAATGGCGAAAGAGCAAAATAGCTATAGCCAAAAAGAATTAAGTTGCTACCAATCTTTATTAAATGACAGCTTTGTGATGAAAGATATGAAGTTATACAAAGATTTACCTTCTTTCCTCGATAATACAAGATTCTTTACGGATTACCCGCAAATGGCGGCTAACGTGATGCACGATTTATTTGTGATTAATGGCCCAGAAAAACCAGTGCGTAAGAAAATACTGTCTCAAGTTAAGAAAGTGGGTGTGATGAACTTAATTAAAGATGGGTTTAAGGGGGTACGTTCTTTATGAGTCAAGTCAACGTAGATGTTAAATTAGGCGTCAATAAATTTAATGTAGATGAAGAAAATCCACATATTGTCTTAAAGGATGATATTGATCCTGCACAATTTGCAATCTTAATGAAAGCTTGCCCCGCGGGGTTATATAAAAAAGACGAAAAAGGGCAATATCTTTTTGATTATGCAGGATGTTTAGAGTGTGGTACTTGTCGTGTTTTATGTGGCGAGACGATTTTAAAAAAATGGGAGTATCCGTGTGGCACATTAGGCATTGAGTTTCGTTACGGCTGATGTAACAACACCAATCCCCCTTTAGCGTAACCTCCAAAATTTTAACTAGAGGGGGGAATGAGCATTCTGAGTACATATTGATTCATATATGGATCATAATGCTTGAAATGATTTTTATATGCTCCATAACCCTGTTTTAAAACTTATCTCAACGAATGTATTTTTCGATATTCTGAAGGCGTCATAAAAAATTCGGATTTAAATTTTCGACTTAAATTAGAAATATCGCTAAATCCACATTCATACGCTAATTGTGTAATATTTTTTTCTGCCAAAAGAGGATTAACTAACGCTGCTTTATAATTCTCAAGGCGTTTTTGGTAGATCCAACGAAGCACTGAGGTATTTTGTTCTTTAAATAACATCTGTAAATAGCGCACAGAGATCCCACAAGCATTTGCACATTGATTAACACTTAAATCCGGATCGGAAATATGTTGCTCTAAATAGTGCTGAGCAAAATAAAACAGTGTTGATCTTCCTAAGCTTTGAGGTGGAGTTGCAATACTGTATTCACTGAAAGCAGACGTGATTAAATTCAATAAAATATCAGCGAGTTGCTGAGCATGTTGGGCGGGCATAGAATCTAAGAAAGGGATATAACGCATCACAAAGCTATAAACGAGAGAGCCTGTAATACTATTACCTCGTATTGCTCTTGCAGTAAGATTTTGGGTATTACCTAAACGTGATGCCAGTTTCTCTCTTGGGATCAAAATTTTAAACAATGAGTAATCGTTATCAAAAGACCATGATACGGGTCTTGCCATATCAAAAATACAAAAGTCCCCTTGCCGTAGAAATGCAGTTCTTCCATCTTGAGTTAGATGGCTCGTTCCTGAACGCTGTATCTCAATTTGAAAATGCTCTTCTAAGCTAAGTTTATGCGTTAAAGGACGGCTACTCGCCCAGTGACCGTTAGACTCTAGCTGAATAAAGCGAATATTTGTCACCTTCTGCTCGACAATATTGGCATAAAATCGAGAATGAGGAGGCAATTCGACTTCATTGCATTCATAAGACGATAAAAAGCGGTCTTTTATTGTATCCCTGAATACGGAAAACCGATCTACGTCAGGGAGTTCCCGAGTCGTAAACATGCTTTTCATAGTACGCCCACTTTTATTGAAAGTATTTTTGTTGTGTCGCTATCAATCTAGTATAAAAACAACTTAAACTAGATCGAAATAGAATAATATTTTTATAACTTTAATCTTAAAATTAGAATAGTACGTTTAAATACTTGTTAACGGATATATTCATTATCTTTCTTGTTAATAAATTAAAGGCAATATATTTAAAAATTTTTAATTTATTTAAACTAAAGTCATGTAAATTATAGAATTAATTTATAGCATTTTTTATGCTATCATTTCTATACTATTAATCCTAAGTTAATTTCCTATCTTTAGAGAGAGATCTCATAAATAAATTAAGAGTGATTATTATTAATATCTTATTTATTTCATTCTTTTCAGAGTATGAGTTAATATGGATTTTATGTACATAATAGAATTGGTTGTTAAATAAATTTGTTTTTTTATTGTTAATCATTATTTTATAAATTATCTATTAAATAGAATTAAATATTTATATAATTTAAGTGTTAATAATATTGGTATTATGTATGTAACGTTCTTTTTAATATCATGAAATGTTAATTTTAAAAATATTTAACTACAACCTTGTTCACGAGCTTTGTCTGTTCATAGATCTTGAACAGATAAGTATCATGAACATGAAATGGCTTGTTAGTAAGGATTATAAATGGGTTGTAGTACTATTGAATGAGATGCTAAGTCTATCATTCCTAAAGCAGCTCCTTTTCTATAACTTCCAGCACCAAAATCAAGATTAATTGTGTTAGCATTTTTTGACTGAAAGTTGAAACAAGGAGTGTGTCCACAAAGAAGATAATCAATACCCGTTATGAAGGGATAATACTTGGCTCTGGCTCGTCTGCGCCCTTCCAAACACGCTTTTAATGTTAATTTATCTTCTAACAGAACGATATTTTTTAAAAAAACATTAATATCATTTATTTCAGGAAGAATTTCTGCATGTAGGATACAATATAATCTATTGTTATTATTGATAAATATAACCTTTGGAAGAGAATTTAATTTATTATATATCTGTCGTTGTTGTTTTATTGGTAGGGTTAAAAACCAGCTACTACCATTGTGCAATAATTTTCTTTTGTAGGTTTCTTGTGTGACTTGGTCGTGAGATTGATACCAATCGAGTATGGCTTGTTCATGATTACCTAGCACTATATAAAACCAAGGGTTATCTAATAATTTTATACAAGATAAGCTATCTTTTCCTCTATCAATTAAGTCTCCAACAGAAATAACTCTATCTTTAGCACTATCAAAATTTACTCTACTTAGTAAACATTCAAATTCATCATAACAACCATGAATGTCACCTACGACAAAGTCCCTACCAAGTTTGTTGGGTAATAATGATATAACCATCTTTCCCTTTTTTTAATTTTCCTAGTGAGTGTACAATTTTTTTGTTCATGATATTATTTTGTTCATAGATTGTGAACAAGTTAAAGGTGTGAACAAATGTATCCTGATGAACTTTTTATGGAAAACCTTTACAAAAATCTTCCTAATAGAGTCAAAATCTTAGAGGTTGATCCTTGCGTAGATAATCAGTTTTCACATGATGGTGTTATAAAAATGGAATTACCCAATTATAATACTTATCAGTTTAATGCTGAAATAAAATTAAATATAAATAAACAAAGAATAATGTCATATAATGAAAATCTTTTATATAGAGATAAATCTAAGTTTATTTTAATCTCAAATTATTTAACGCCCAAAATTCAAGATTATTGTATTGATAATAATATTAATTTTATTGATTCAGTTGGAAATGTATTTATTAATAAAAAGGATCTTTACCTTTATATTTCCGGAAGGAAAGGCACTCATCTATTAAAAAAAGAAACTCAAATGTCGCTAGGTATAATGAAATTATTATTTATATTACTTTCTGATGAAAGTAATATAAATTTAACCTATCGAGATCTCGCTGATTTATCTGGAATATCTCTAGGTATGGTCAATAAAGGAATGAATTACCTTAAGAAAAATAATTTATACAGAGAGTCAGGAGGTCATCGTCGCTTTATTTTTTCAGATGATATCTGTATGCAATGGATCAATGATTACGGAAGGATTTTACGTCCTAAATTAAAATCAGTTTATCTATCTGGTGATGTAAATTGGTTAGATATCCCACTTTATGATGGTGAATATTGGGGGGGAGAAGTGGCCGCATCTAAGTTGACTAATGGTTATCTTATTCCTGAGAATATTCAATTATTTACACCTATTCCTTTAATGGATAGAAGAAAAGCGCTTAATATGATCCCCGTTCAATTTAGTCATTTTCAGTTGGTTGAAATATTTTGGGGAAAATCATATTGCCTAAATAAAAGAGCTGAGGCTTTATTATCGGTTGCTGAATTGGTTGCAACACAAGATGAACGTAATATTGAAATAGCGAAGATAATAAATGAACAGTATTTACACATTAAGAATACCTTTAGCTGAAGAAACAAATCAAATTTTAATAAAAATTGCTCATATTTGCTCAGTACTTAAACTGCCTTTTTTTATTGCTGGTGCAACATCACGAGAAGTACTTCTCACTCACGTTCATGGGCGAAGAGCGGGAAGACATACAAGAGATATTGATATTGCTATTTTTTTACAGGATTGGGAGCAATTTAATTTATTAAAAGAGGAATTAACTAAACAAGGTGCTTTAGAAGTTCATAACAATATACATCGATTTATCTTTGATGGTATTGAACTAGATATTATCCCATTTGGTGATATTGCATCTGAAAATCAAATAGCTTGGCCACCAGATAGAGAAATTATTATGTCTGTTGATGGGTTTAATGAGGCTTTCCACTATTCAACTATTGTTCAAATATCAGTAGATATAAATATTCGTTTCTGTTCATTACCAGGATTACTGTTACTAAAACTCTTCGCATGGCGAGATAGAGGAAACGCTTCATCAAAAGATGCTATTGATATTTATAAAATTGTTTCAGAGTATCAACATATTGAAGACTCTAGGCTTTATGATAATCCAAGATGGGGAAATGATGTTGATTGGCATACTGAGCGATTAGGTGCTCTTCTTGCTGGGAGTGATACTGCAACAATAGCTTCGCCAGATAGCTTAGAAAAATTATCTCTTTTAGATAAAGAATTGTTTATTGATGCCATTGTTAGACAATTAGATCCTTCTTCTAATCAAACTGATTTAGCCATCCAATTAATTAATGATTTTTGGAATGGGTTACTTGGTTTATAAAACATTGTTTATCCCATATTTAGCCCACTAAAATAAGTGGGCTAAATATAGTTATTTTTTTTCTTTAGCGTAGACCTTGCACACTTTCAACAAGATTGGCTAATTGTGATACTACACGGTCGCCAATATCGGCATTATCACCACCTAATGCTTTATTACGCATAAAATCTTTCTTGATTTGTTCCCAGCGGAGTGTGTCTTTCTCTGTTAATTTTCCACGTAATTCCGCGAGTTTTAGTAAGTTCTCTTCGGCACCCGTTGTGAGTAGTTGTGCTTCACCAAGATAGTGATCGTCTAATAAGCGTTCAATTTCTTCATCATTCATTACCGCAGAAACTTTCTCACTGAGCTTATTCATATTGCGGTAACTGCCTTGTAAGCGAAATGCTGGCTCTACGCGATATTTATCTGATTGTGCAGCACTGGCAATATATTGCTGATTTACTTTTAAAATAACATTGCGTAGCGTAATTAAGTGCTTAAGTACCATTACAATTTCATTAATTTCAGCATCAGAATAAGGGTAACTTAATGTGTTAGTAGAGACAGATTTCCCCATCGCCTTATCCACTAAAATATAAAGATCGTTGAGATCACGTAGTGCCAGTGGCGCTAATACCGCATTCGAGGTTAAGCTATTTTCGATATAGCTCAGTGCAAAAGCGTCATCCATGCCGCCTAATACCTCACCTAAGTTATAAATATCAGCACGGTTAGCCAGCATATCAGGAATACGGAATACTTCGCCTGATTCGGTATAAGGGTTACCCGCCATAACGACACAGAATTTTTTACCACGCATATCATAGGTTTTGGTTTTTCCTTTCCATACCCCTTCAATACGTCTTGTTCCATCACAGAGCGAAATAAATTTTTGTAAGAATTCTGGATGGGTATGCTGAATATCATCCACATACAGCATCACGTTATTTCCCATTTCTAATGCCAAATTGAGTTTTTCAAGCTCTTGTCTTGCTGTTGCATTAGGTGCTTGTTCAGGATCGAGTGATAGCACGTTATGCCCTAACGCAGGACCATTGATCTTCATAAAAATTAGACCTAAACGTGCCGCTGCATATTCCATTAAGGTGGTTTTACCGTAGCCAGGAGGGGAGATCATTAATAATAATCCCATTAAATCAGTGCGTTTTCCTTCTCCTAAAGCACCAATTTGTTTTGCCATATTGTCGCCAATAATGGGTAAATAGACATCATTAATCAGTTTGTTACGGACAAAAGAGCTTAACGGTTTGGCTTTAAATTCATGCAGTTTTAAACGTTCACGTTCATCACTGACTATTTTTTGTCGCAAGCTAAGGTACTGTTGGAATGCAGGAATAAAGTTCTTTCTTTGCCCTCGCATTCGACTGAAATAGTCATCTAAACTGAGTGATAACGCTTGGTTTTCAATAGTAGGGTGAGAGCCTAACAAGCCCGTTACTGTAAAGTACAAATCGGCTTCGCTATAACGTGCTGATGCGACTTTATCTAAAATAATGATAGCGATAGCACCCGGTATATAAGGCGTAAGATCGGCATAATCAGGTAGAGAGCACAGCCCTTGTAGCCAATTTTGGATCAGCGCCCAACGCTGTGCGTATCGTGTACCTAAATTTTGTTGTGAACGATTAAAGTCCATCCACATATGAGCTTCTTCTAATCGACTTTGCAGTGCAATTACTAGCTCTTTAGCGTATTTGCTATAAACCAATTCAATAGGGGTTCTCGCCAACGCAAAGCTTAAATATTCTGAAGCTTGTATCGGAATATAGTGTTCGCACTCAATCGGATTATCATGAAGGAATAGGCGTATATCCGCTTCGATTTCAGCTTGTAGATCGATTAATGCATCATCTGTATGGAATAATTGCTGAATATTAAGCGCTGTTCTTGCTCGTTCTGGCCACAGTGCAGGGTATTGCTCATTTTGTTTCGTTTCCCAAAATAGCGCGGCTATTGCGCGTGCAGTCGGGTTATAGCGAAGAAGGTCGGCACTTTCGCCGATTGGGATCAGTTTTTTTAATATAGCGATCGCATCGTGATCGTGGATACCTTTTTCATAGCCTTCTTTATAACGTGGCGTTGCAAAGTCACGTACGAGTTTTTCAAGTTTTTCTGGAATGGTGAGTGCTTCTTTTAGTGTTTCGTAATCCAGACCATCTTGACGTTTTGCTGCCGCATAAATAATGGAATAAGCAAGGTATTCTGCACGATAAACCGTGTCTGATTCAGACTCAAGCGAGGCATTCCAATAAGGCTGTAATTGAGCAAGCTCTGCATTTTCAATTGGCTCTTGGTAATCTGTTCCTGTCAGGTATAGCCAGAGCTTATCTTCTTTAGGCAAGATAGTGAGATCAAGCTCTTGCGTATTAACACTAAAACGGTGGCGAGGTCCTAATTTAATGACGTTGCCGCCATCTTCAAAAATATCCGTTTTATCTCGCAGAATACGAATAGCCTGATCACGAAAAGATTTTAGGCGTGCATCAATATCATCAGCTTTGACGTTATCATTGATTTCTCTTAGCTTTTCAATGATCTCTCGTGTTTTTAATGATAATGGATCTGATGCAAAAAAGGCATTTAACTCATCTTGTGATTGTAAGCGAGATGTTCGGCGTTGCAGATTTTCCAGTAAGCGATTTGCAGCAGTAAGCAGACTTTGTGATCGACGTTGGCGATCATCAAGCAGTACTTGTTTATGCGACTCAAAGGTTTCAACTAACTCTTCACGTTTAGCAAGAATATCATCAAGAAATTCATCATGATGGCTAAATTGGCTCTCTAGCTCTTCTAATTGAAGCAATAAGCGAGAAAGCTGATCATCACAACGTTCAGGATCGGTTGCCAGAGATAATGCATTGGTGATCCCTTGGCTAAACAAGCGAAATTGAGCGCCAAATTGTGCCACACTTTCGATACTACTTTGTGATTTACGTTTTTGTTGTAGTCGAGCGCGGGATTGGTTTAGTTGAGCGTAGATCTGTGAAATCGCATCAATAATCTGTGTTTGTTGGGTGACGTCTTGGAATGTTAAAGATGCCATTAAGTTAGAAAGCATATCTAAATCAGCAGACATTTTTTCCATGTCATTCATCGGAATATCTAGCTGTGCGCTGTTTTGTGCTTTCTCAATAAGATTTTCAAAGGTAACAAGCTGAGTTTTAAATGGTTGTAACGCTTTATCACTAGCCAGAAAAAGAGCCGTAGCTTGAGAAACGCGTTGCTGAGCCTCTGTAATTTCCGTTTCCATCGCACTAAGCTTGGTTAAATCCATATAACGGAATTCACGCAAGGAAATAAGATGTCCACGATGGGCATTCAGTGAATTTAAGCTATCAACAAATTGTTGTATATCAGTCCAACTATCAGGCAGTGTTAAAGTCAGTAGTGATTTTTGGCGATTAACGGCTTCAAGCATGGATTTAGCAGATTGTTGACGAATACTTTCTACTTTTTCATATTCATCAAGCACTAATTCGCTGGTTTGAGCGATATCTTTAAGTAGCTTTCCAATCCCTAAACAGTGTTCATCGTTAAACCAATAATAGAGATCTAATAAATTTTTAGGTTGTGAACTGAGTTGCTCATAACGAGCAATAGAAATTTGATCACCTTCAATTTCTTTTGCGACATGCAAAATTTCGGAAATGCCTCGAACTAAATCAGCATTACCAATTCTTCCATAGAAACCATTACGAGGAGGTTGTTTATCGGCAAATTCTTCAGAATAGAAAGGCGTTTGCCAAACTTGCATTGGATGAACGCGCGTTGCTTCTTCGCCTTCACCTTCAAACAGTACCATTTTTCCATCTTCTAACATCGCATAGCCGTGACCGACTAAAGGTACAGCAAGTTTGCGCTCAATCATGTTGTAATTGAAAAGCGCAAGGCGACCTTGTGAAGGGGAGTAGAACACATATAACACGTCTTCACCATTAGGCGAACGGCGTAGACGACGG
This sequence comes from Proteus appendicitidis, assembly GCF_030271835.1. Classification (NCBI taxonomy): domain Bacteria; kingdom Pseudomonadati; phylum Pseudomonadota; class Gammaproteobacteria; order Enterobacterales; family Morganellaceae; genus Proteus; species Proteus appendicitidis. Next base: position 3,537,079 of record NZ_CP127389.1, on the reverse strand, counting down.
AAATACATCCCTTCCATTGGTTGATCAAAGGTTTTGTATTCACCATTTTGTAGGTAATAACCACCGGGGAAAATAATGCCATGATCTTCAGGTAATTGGACGCAAGCTTGCCCGATTGCATCGATGCGTTGTACGGTTTGCGTCAACATGTTGTAGACCAAATAACGCCAATTCTCTTCTCGATACGGTAAGATTTTTAACAGAATTAAACTGCCAGTTTGAGCATATTCAATTTGGGCATCATCGAGAGATTGGTTTTTGTCTAATACGGCCTCACGATAAATCCCTAAACCATCTTCGGTATTATTTTCACATTTAACTGTTAAATCACCGCCGGTTGTTTCAACAAAAACGGTATCAAGAATATTGATATGGGGAAAACGACCATTGACCGTGTCTTCGCGCTGAGTCTTTGTCCATTCAAAATCATAAGCAGGAGGAAGGGCGATATCGCGTTCGCCACGATTATCAATATATTCAATACGCTGTTTATCACTTGAAATCGCCCAACGAAAAACACGCACATCAGTAATACGCGCGCCAATTTGGAAGCTAGCAAGTAATTTCCCATCACGCTCAACTAACTGTAATAGCTGCGTATTTTTGTAGTAAGTATAAAGCTCTGTAAAATCTTGAATAAAGCGATTGTCGTTTAAAAAAGTATTTTCATAAGGTACAGCTTCAACATCAAACTCACCTTCATTTTCAATTAAACGATAAAGAGAAAAAACATCTTCAAGATGTATTTCACGTTTTAATCCAAGGAAAACGTTATAACCAAACAGTAACCACTCACCGACACGAACAATATCTCTGGCTTGGCAGTTATTTTCAGTACGAATACGAATACGGCCAATAATATCCATTTGGCTTTGACCAAATTCATCTAAGCGATGCTGATTTAGCTCAGTGGCTTTTTGATGAAGTTGTTGACCTTGCTCCGTAAGGCGTTTGCGTAAGATTTCATACGCACCACCTTGTGCAACGGCGCTATCGAGTATTTCCTGTTCGCGATTCGTATCCAGAATTTCAGACATGGTATAACGGATTTCCTTGGCTTAAACGATAAAAACAAAAGAAAGACACAGAGATAAACGCTATGTCTTTCCACCTCCTTTAAATGAAATTATTCTTCTTTAGAGGAGTCTGATTTAGTTGTCACATCTTTAATTAACTGGCTGGCTCCTTTTGTTGCCATAAATCCATTAATTAAATCTTGAACTTCAGGATTTTTTAATAAAGAAGCAACATCGAGTTTTTTATCTTGTTGAGTGCGGTTAATCAGCTTTTCAACGTTCTCTTTGGCAAAACTGCTCTTATCCATAAAACCATCAACGGCTTTACCTAAGCTTAATGCTTTAGAGAAGGTATTAAAGAAGTTGCCATCACCGCCCACAATTTCAATATTGGTTTTGCTAAGAGCAGCAGCCAATACATCAGCTTGTTCGCGTGCAATTTCTTTGTTGGCTTCAATAGATGCCATTGCTTGTTCAAATTGTTTTTCAAGACGCATACGGAACTCTTCGTGCGAGCGTGCCGTATCGCTAAGGTGATCCATCGATTTAAATTTATCAGTTAAACCATCTGCTTCTGCTTTCAAGCGTTGGCGAATAACTTCAGCTTGTGCTGAACCTAATTGACCTTCGCCTCGAGCTTGAGCCGCGAGTTTCTCTTCAAGAATTTTCGCATCAGCTAAACCTAGTTTCTCTTTTGCATTGGCTTGTTGTTCTTCACCACGCGCTTGAGCTGCTAATTTTTCTTCTAAAATTTTTGCTTCTGCAAGACCTTGCTGCTGTTGAGCGAGTGCTTTAGCTTCCATCACTTGTGCTTCAGTTAAGCCTTTCTCTTTCATGCCTCGCGCTTCCGCTAAGAGTTTTTCAGCGGTGACATTCGCCAGCACTAAACCTTCTTTCTCTTCGGCTTCTGCCGTTGCTTGGCGTACCCGAGCCTCGGCAAGACCTAATGCTGCGTGCTCTGCTTCAATACCTTCCGCTAAACGTTTTTTCGCTTCGGCTTGTTTTACAGAGGCTTCTAATTCAGCTTTCGCCATTGTGCTAATTTCTTCGGCTTTATGTTTAGCACTAGATTCATCGGCCTCAGCTTTTTTCACTTGGCGAACTAAAGATTCTTCCGCTTCAGCTTGTGCATTAATCACAGTGACTTGGCGCATACGTTCAGCTTCTGAAACTTCACGTACTTCTTTAATGCGTTCTTCTTCTTGAGCTACCGTTTTTTCTACGGCAACACGTTCACGGATAACGTTTGAGATGTTTTTACGCTCTTCTTCTAACGCTTTTTCTTTCTCAATACGTTGCAACTCAACTTCACGTTCACGGGCAACAATCTCTAATTCTCGAGCGCGATTTACACGCTCTTGCTCAATAGTGACTGCGCGGGTACGATTTTGTTGTGCAACTTCCACTTCGCGCATACGGTTTTCTTCACGAATTTCAATTTCTTGTTGAGTCTGAATACGAGCCTGTTCTGCTTTAAGGCGCTCTTCTTCTTGTACACGTAAGGTTTCTGACGTTTCACGAGCACGAATATTATCGATTTCACGTTTTTGGCGTGCCTCTGCATCGGCTTGTTGACGTTCTAAAGCAAGGCTGGCTTCACGAGTTTCAACATTTTTCTTTTGAATAGCGAGTTCTTGATCGCGCTCTTTTTGGTTAGTTTCAATATTATGAATGGCGGTAATTTCCGTTATTTTACGGATACCTTCAGAGTCAAAAATATTATTAGGATCAAGCGCTGATTTCGGCGTTTGTTCTAAATAGTCGATAGCAACGTCTTCTAACGCATAACCATTAAGATCTTTACCAATAACATCAACGATGCGATCACGGAAATTTTGTCTATCTTCAAAAAGTTTCGATAGCTCAAGCTGTTTACCTACTGTTTTTAATGCTTCTGAGAATTTAGCACTAAATAGGGTACTGACTGCTTGATGATCTGACGCTCTATCAACACCAATGGCTTTTGCAACCTTTAGTACGTCTTCAGTGGTTTCATTCACTCGTAGATAGAAAGCAACCGTGATATCCGCACGTAAGTTATCTTGGCAAATCAGCCCATCTTTACCACGACGGTCTACTTCTAACGTTAAAAGAGAAATACGCATAAACTCTTTTTTGTAGATAACAGGATAAACCAATGCACCCGTAAAATGGACTTTAGGTTGTGAGGTCATGTCATTGACAATTAAGGCAGTACCTTGAGGCACTTTAATATAGAAAGCCTTAAATAATCCAAATAATCCTAAAATAATTAGGATTGCGAAACCAACGACAGTTAAGAAAGGCATAACGAAAGCCAAATCCATACTTTTTTCTCCATAGGTTCAGACGATACCGTCATTTTTTAATATTTTTGTCTGCTAACTAAATTAGATCTCATCGAATAGGTATTAATGATGAAATTCATCTTCCGTTACGACTTGATAACTGTGAGTGAGCGCGTCATAACTAATAATCACGACGCTATCACCTCGTTTAATATTTTCTTGTTCTGGCGCTCTAATTTGTAAAATTAAACCCGCGCCCCCATCTTCTAAAACTGCTTCACCTTTGTTTTCCGTTACATTTGCTGATCGCACTATGGCTAATTTACCTACCAATTGATGTACTGATTTAGGCTTATTACGCGACACCAGTTTTTTACGAACGGGTTTCAAACATACCGCAGTAAGATTAAGAGAAATAAAAGAGATAATGATTAAAGCAACAAAGCCCGCTAAATAATGAATAAAACCGGTTTCAATAGCGCTGATAATCCAATAATTAGTAAAGTAACTGATAAACCAGCCAATCAGGATAAAGATGGTTAAAATAATAGTGACTGGGATGCCAGCTAATCCTAATTTTGTTAACCAACCCGCGAAACCTGTGGCATCAACATCTAATTCACTATCAATATTAAATAAATCAATATCTAATAATCCAAAAGCAGCACAAAGCCAATAAAAAGAGATAATAATAAGTAATCCACTGAAAATAATGCTGGGAAAAGCTAGGCTATTTTGGAAAAACAAATTCATAAAAAGTTCTCTTAATTTAAGAAGATGGTAATATTCTTGTCATATTAATATCTCTTATCATACTTTAATACGCTGAAAAAGCATGTAGTTATAATCACATTCTCTATTTATTTCTATATTTTATCTTTTATGGAATTTAATATAACCTATTGAGATAATTGTAAATAATATTCGGTATTATTGCGTATAGAATCAGATCATTCTCTAAAAAATAATAAAAATATTTTCATCTATTAAATATCATTTCTTATTAATTGAATAAGTGTTTTGTTATAAAAAATAGAAATTTTTTAAATAAAAACGCTATAACATTAAAAAAACGACACTGATTGTGTTGTGTATTCCATGCAGTATTATCGGTGCGATTAATGAGCGAGTGCCTATTCTGACTTGGCAAAGCACAACACCCACAACAAAAATAAGGATAAATGTAGTGATTGACTCATATTGAGTATGCATAGCGGCAAATAGCAGTGAAGAGATCATAATGGCAACCCATTTTCCTATATTGCCATACCACATACCTGCATTGAGTAGAAAACCTCTAAAAATGATTTCTTCAGTAATTGGCGCAATAAACATAACAGAAAGGGCAAATAAGAAGAAAGCAAAGCCTGTAATAGATTCAATTTCTGTAACCCAAGAATCATCTTCAGAGCCTAAAAATAAGCTTATAAAATATAATCCCAGTAAGGCTAAAAAAGGGGCCTTTAGCGTATTCCATTGAAGGTGACCTAACGGCATTAATTTAATATTTTTTTGATAGGCAAACCAAATAATGAGGCAGTAGGGGAGATAAATAAAAAAACTGATTAATGAGATGATATAAGAAGATTGAAACAATGCAGCAGGTGAAGGCGTTAGCAATAGACTAAAAGAGGAAAAAAAGTAGCCTATAAAGGCAAGGACGCAGATAACTGAATGATAAATTCGATCTTTGGGAAATTCCATTTATGTTTGTCCTTGGGGTACATAGAATTTTATATTGCTAGAATAGCAAAATAAAAAAATTAAATCATTATATGATAAATAAGTATATTAATTTCATAGAGTTAAAAGTAAGTTAAAAAATGACTAATAAAAGTGTCAATATATCGTAAGGGTAGGTGTATTTATTCTTTCAAATATTTTTAATGTTAGAGATAAGTTTTAATTCTGATAAAAAATCAGATTTATTATCGATAAGCCAATGTAGAACTTTAGGATTATCTAATAATTTTTTAATATTAGATTTTATAATGACAAGTCTAATTGAATTAACAGCATAAATTTCTTTTATTTTTTCATTTTCAATATGTACTTGAGCTAACTCTTTTTCGAGTCGGTCAATAACCTTTCTATGACCTTCTTTTTGTTGAGCTTTTTCTTTTCTTCCTAAAACTAATAATGCAGATTCTGTTTTATGTAACAGTGAAGAAGCAAGTTTAACTGAAAAATTTTCTAACGATAGCATTAAATGGGCACATTCAATTTGACGGATTTCTTTCATTTTTTTTAAAATGTAAAATGTAGTTTTAGGTATATTTTGATTTGATAATAACGAAATTACTTTAGGTGAAATATTATCTAATATAGTTATTTTATTTTTAAGTGATTCCATTGATATATTCAATGCTTCAGATAAAGTTTCTGCTGAAACTCCTTTCTTTATTGCTTTTTCTATCATTTTTTGCTCCTCAATAATTGTTATCCTATTGACTTTATTATTTGGTGTATAAGTATCATAGATTGTTGAAATTAAACACCTAACTTTTTTCTCACCTAAATCTTTTAGTGCTTCAATTCTTAAATGACCATCAATAATCATTATTTTATTAGCTATTGTATCCATGTATACAATTATAGGTTCAATTAATCCTATGCAAACTAAGGTTTTTTTAATTTGTAAAAATTTTTTACTTTGCTTTATATTTGTGGGAAGTGATTTAGATGGATTAAGTAAATTAATATTTAAATTTATAGCATTATTTTTAAAAAGATAATTAATCATTATTTTTTCCTTACTGTGGATTTTGAATGATATTTATATTTTCAATTAAACTCTCCTCTCTGATTATTTCTGAGAAAAATTCATTATCTAAAAGTTCTATTATAATTTGCTGTGCTAATAGTACATTTTCTTCAATTATTCTTGCTTTATTTTTTAATTTTTTATGTTCATCTATATTGTTTTGAAATAGTTTTGTTAAATCATTCGTTGAGAGTTTTTTTTGTGAAAATTTCTATTATATGAGTTAGTAATAGCGCCTTTTAATCCCACATCTCTGTCATCAAGGATCTTTCTTATTTTAACAATATCTTTATGTTTTATTTTTCCTTGTTCAAAAGCTTCAATAAATAATTCTTGTGCTCCACTCTGATCTGTTTTAGCTATTTCTACAGCAAGGGATATAGGGATTTTTCCAGATTCAACAGCGGCTAGTAATTTATTTTCACCTTTCTTTAATAGTAATAAAATACTATTAATCCATTTTATGGAAAGCCCCGTAAACTTAGATATATCTTTATTAGACATTCCATTATTCATCATCTCTTTTATTCTATGAAATTGTTCTCCAGCTCTAGGGTTAACTCTAGCCATATTCTCAACTAAACTCATAATATATGCTGTATCTTCATCAACGTCGATAATAAATGCAGGTATTAAATTTTCTTTAAGATTCCTGAAGGACTCTATGCGACCTTGACCACAAATTAAAGCATATTCATAATTTTTATCCTTTATTTTTCTAACTGTAATTGGTTTCCTTAAACCTTGTTGATTAATACTGTCTGTTATCTCATTATGCTTATATTTATTTCTAGAACGAGGATTAATAATTTTTATTAACGAAATATCTATCATAGTGACACAGAGCATACTTTCTTTCTTCATGTGATTCTCCGATTATCTTGTGATAACATAGATAAAAATAAATTAAGATTATCAAAACGATATAGATCAATTAATTGTGAATTCTTTTCTTTTATATGTAATTTTTTCTCTATTATTTCGAAAGAAGGTAATATAAAATAATCTACAGAATTTTTATTTTTTGAATCCATTCTTACGATAATACTAATATCAGCTAAGAGACCACGGTCAAATCTAACAATCCATCTTAAATTTCCTGCCGGAGTCTTTTTACATTTAGATATAATTAATGATACTTTTAGGTTTTTATTAATAAGAATAGTTTCATCTTTTAGTATGATTTTATCTGAGATATTTATTTTTTTATAAATTTCAGATATTATTGTTTGGTGTTTTTTTCTAAGTTCTTTATTTATCTCTATAAAACTATAATTTCTTTCAGGTATATATCCTATCAGCTTATAAGCATTTATTAATCCACCAAACCTATTAGAGATTATACTTGATGAGGGACCAGTATCATCTTCATCTATTATAAATCCAGATAATTTTCCTTGTTCTTTTAGTTTTTTCTTAAGATAATTTATGATATCAATATCAGATAAATGGATACTTCTATTTTTGATAATCTCTTGTGCTAGTCTATATTTTTCAGGAGAGACAATAGGTGGAAAGTAGTTGCTATATCGTATCCAATCCTCTTTAGGATTTTTTATTTTTTTACTTTTTAGTTTTTTTGATGTTTTATTATATACATAGTTACCAATATATCGCTCATTTATTAAAATATTATGAACTTTACTTCTAGTCCATTGAGTATCATTGCTATGTTTAATATTTTCTTCATTTAATTTTTCAGATATTAAGTACTCACTATAATTTTTAAAAATGAACATGTTGAATATTCTATTTATAATTAATAATTCATCATCAGGACCTGGAACTAAAATAGTACGATCTGTTTGTAAACATTTCCTTTCTCCAGATTGAAGTATAAATTTATCATTATGGGTTGAATCAATAAGTTTACGTCTTAATCCGTAGCCAGCTATACCACCTTGGAAATAACCTCTGTTAACTAAATTTACATGACCTGCAAATACTTTAATTGATAAATTTCGACTATATGCTCCTGCAGCATATCGTAGTGCAGGTAGCGTTAGCATTTCTATTTCTGGAGAACTATCTGGAATATTTTCAGCGCAATATATGATTCTTACTCCATGTGATTTCAACAAATAACTATAATACCCTGCTTCATCATTATCTTGAAAACGGCCAAACCTACTAACATCATAAACAAGAAGAGCTTCAATATTTATTTTTTGAGTGACCACATCTTGAATTAATCTATTGAAATTATTTCGCCCTGATACAGAAATACCACTTTTCCCTTCATCATCATATATGTAGAGGATCTCCATGTTATGAATTAAAGCATATTGCTGAATATATTTCTTTTGATTGTCAATAGAGTATTTTTGATGTTCAGTGGACATTCTAAGATATATAGCAACCAGAATTTTTTTCTTTAATAAATTAGAATTCATTGTTATACACCTTGTATTTTACTCGGTAGAATAATTAATGTAAAAAATAATCTAAAATTTATAAAATGTAAATTATTATTTAAATTTAAAAATTTAATTTTTTATTTAAATTTATTTTTTCTTTTATTATTTTTATAAAAAGTATTATTGTTTCAATAGTAATCTATAAATGTTTTAACTGTATAAAGGCATGTCATTTTGAGAGGTTATAATATAAATTATCCAATTTAATTAAACTATATATGATGGTTTTATGGATGTAAATAATTACTATAAATATCTTAAGGTTATATGATTTTAAATTATTAAATAAATAAAAATAACAACTTAAAAATAATAAAATGATTATCAATAAATTATAATATACTCCATGTATTTATCTATTTTTTAATAATATAAGAGATAATTCTTATTTTTTATTGAATTATAACGTCATTAGCTAAATCATTTGCAGTATTTCTGAAAGTTACGTGTTATTACTTGGTTAATTATTGACGATATTGAGTGTTTTAGCGACGATACTCACTAAAGTAAAAATACAACCATGTTGTTAGGAAAATTTTGATTCTTATAAAGAGGTCTAGAACATCATTTATATAATGTTGAGTGAGCCTTTTGTTCAACGACTTCGTTAAGTAATGTAAAATTGATAGATTGTAATTATTGGAATGTTTATCACTCTGTTGAGTGCAAACTTGATATAATTATTTGGCAGTTTAGAGATAATTTTTTCTTTTGATGATTTTAACTTTTTGATTTTATTATTTATTTTCATTCGTTTTTGAGATGATTTTTTAGCGTAGTTGAGGTAATTAAACATAATGCCCCAATTTAATCACTTTGCACTTGGACTCTTAAATCCAAGTTTTGACTCTCCTTTAGTTGATGCTTTAACTGAGTTAGAGTTACTCCGACATTTACGATTAGAAACAGATGTCCATCCACTTCTATTTGCTCAATTGAAAGATATTTTCCATATGCTGGAGAGCTTAGGTTCTGCAAGAATAGAGGGGAACCATACTACACTTGCTGATTATGTTGAAAGTAAAGTAGAAGGAATGCAAAATTCTACAGATCAGCTTAAAGAAATTAATAATATTGAAACAGCAATGGAATTTATCGATGAATACTTAAAAAACGGTGATGATATAACCGAGTATTTTATTCGAGAGTTACATAGCTTAGCTGTGATTGGATTACAACGAGAAGGCGATAAAACGCCAGGTGTTTATCGCCAGCATAATGTGAGTATTGCTTTATCTGAACATTTACCACCAGATTATATTCATGTTTCCGATTACATGAAAGAACTGACTACATTTATAAATAAGGTAGATAAACCTAAATATGATTTGATGAAAATTGCATTAGTGCATCATCGATTTGGTTGGATTCATCCTTTTGGGAATGGTAATGGGCGTACAGTACGACTGTTAACATACGCATTATTAATTAAATATGGATTTAATGTACAAGCAGGAGGGCGAGTTCTTAATCCGACGGCAGTCTTTTGTAATGATAGAGAGCGTTATTATGTGATGCTTTCTAAAGCTGATAGAGGAACAGAACAAGCATTAGAAGAGTGGTGTTTATATGTTCTTTCTGGGATCTCAGTAGAACTTAAAAAATTGGATCAATTAACTAACCATACTTTTTTAAGTAAAAAAATATTATACCCAGCGCTTGATTTCTTACTAGAAAGAAAACTTATAAATGCTTTCGAATCTAAGGTGCTAAAGCAAACAGTAGAATTAGGAACAATAAAATCTGGAGATTTTCGTAAAATTTTACCTAACTTAAAGTCATCCCAAATAACGTATCAGCTTGGTAAATTAGTTCAGAGAGGATTGTTGCAACCTATAAAAGAAGGTTCTCGAATTTATATTGCAAACTTTTCAAATTCTTATTTGATTCGGGGCGTTATTAAAGTTTTAACAGCAGAAGGGTTTACTCCTAATTTATAACAAATAAGCGTGGGCTTTTTGACCCTATCTTTTGAGCTACTTTCTAATAGATAAAAATAAGGTAGGTAGAAAGAGAAACAGTGATGAAGTGCATCTTGTTAATAACAACAACTAGCTTAGTCTATAAAAGCAAAAAACCAGCCCTAAGGCTGGTTTCTTTAAAGATGGTGCCCGAACTCGGAATCGAACCAAGGACACGGGGATTTTCAATCCCCTGCTCTACCGACTGAGCTATTCGGGCTAACGAGGCGCATTAAACCGTATTCAGCGTGATGCGTCAACGTCTTTTTAATAAAAAATGCAAAAATAAGTTCGTTTGCTTTCTTTTTACTCTATTCGAGTTTAAATTTTCATCATAAGCGATTTTTTAGTAAAAAATGCTTAAATAACAATCAGTAAAGATATTCGCTTTTTTGCATATCAAAGAGAAAACCTTCTCTTTTTTTGATGATTAAATTTGTTTTTTGCTATTCTGTAGATAGAAATTGAGTACAAACAAAAAAACAGATCATTTTTCTCGTTTTCCAATGCTTACAACTAACTTAATGCGCCATTTTTTCGACATTGAGCAATCTTAAGAATATCCTCTGCCAATAATTTTGCTGTAACAATATCATCAGCATGATGATTCACCATTAAACGACTTAGACAGCCCTCTAAGATGAGTTCCATTTGTTTAGCGACTAATTCACTGTCTTCAATATCAAGCTCGCGTAGTAGCGTTCTAGAGTAATCAAAAGAGCTTTGTTTTTGGCGTTGGCTTAATTGGTGAATTTGAGAGTGTTCATCAGGATATGCGCTACAAGCTGCTACAAATAAACAACCGGGGAATCGGTTTTTTTCTAAGCGCATAGCGAGTTGATCGTAACGCACCAGTAATTTTTGTTCGATAGTGAGTTCTTCATCTAACATCACTTGGCGTTGCCAAATATCAATTTGCTGTCCGTGGTGGCGAAGACAATCAAAAATCAATGCGTCTCTATCAGGCCAAAAAGGGTGAAGATCAGATTCGTTGATACCTGAATCTTGAAGAAGCTCAGGTAAGGTTGCAGCTAAGCCGTATTGTTCTAACTGGATAAGTACGTGGTCTAATAACGCTTCACGTTGCACGGAAATCTCCTTAAATCACGTTGTCGCGAGAACATCATAATTAGCAGACTTTAGCTAAAAATGAAAGCGAGGAGCGATAGGCTAAAATGAAAATACCCCATCTTGCGACAGGGTATTTTCTTATTTTTTATTTCTTTTAAGCGCTAAGCACTTTTTTGCAATGTTTTAATTTTTTACTTCAAACTACAAAATCATACTGCCGAAGAGGAAACCAAATGCGACAGCTAATACCACACCAATAGTACCTGGGATAAAGAATGGGTGGTTGAAGACTAATTTACCGATACGAGTTGTACCTGTGTCATCCATTTGAACTGCTGCAACCAGTGTTGGGTAAGTTGGCAGAATAAATAGACCAGAAACCGCAGAGAAAGAAGCAATGGCAGTTAATGGAGTTACACCTAATGCTAAAGCCATTGGCATTAACGCTTTCGCTGTTGCTGCTTGAGAATATAACAGAGCAGAACAGAAGAAGAAGATAACCGCTAATAACCAAGGATGGCCAGTGATTAAGTCACCCGCAGTCAGTTTGATCCAATCGATGTTGCTTGAAACGAAAGTATCACCTAACCATGCAACACCCAGAATACAAATACATGCACTCATACCTGCTTTAAAGGTACTTGAGTTTAAGATGTTGTCAGTTTTAACTTTACAGAAAACAGTGATTAAGGTTGCAACACTCAGCATGATGATAAGAATAGCGTTAGTCGTATTCATCAGTGGAGTTTTGACAAGACCTAAGCTTGGGCTGTTGACAATTGCATAAGTTACAACACACAGAACACCCAGTAGGAACAGCATTACAGATGATTTAGCACCTGGTAATGTTTCTCTACGTGCTTGGCTACCACGTAATTCAACCAGACCTTGTTCTAAACGCTCACGGTAGACAGCATCATCAGACAGTTTTGAGTTAAATACCCAAGACACGATGAATGACATCAGAATGATAGCAAGGAAAGTCGCTGGTAATAAGATAGACAGCAGAGTGATATAACTTACAGTATGACCTTCACCCACCATTGCTGGGTTTTCCATGACAGAAGCCATGTAAACAACAGCAGCAGAGATAGGAGATGCAGTAATACCGATTTGAGCAGCAACAACACCTGTTGATAAAGGACGGCAAGGTTTGATGCCTTGTTCTTTTGCAACTTCAGCGATAACTGGCAGTGTTGCTAAAGAGATGTTCCCTGTACCTGCAAATAGAGTTAAGAAATAAGTCACAATAGGCGCAAGAATTGTGATGTATTTTGGATTACGTCTTAACAGTTTTTCAGTTTGGCCAACAAGGTAATCCAAACCACCAGCAACCTGCATTGCAGAGATTGCGGCAATAACAGCCATAATGATGGAGATAACATCAAAAGGGATTGAACCAGGTTTAACACCGATAGCAGCTAAAACTAAAACCCCTAAACCACCGGCAAACCCGATACCAATTCCCCCAAGTCTCGCACCGAGGAAAATGGCCAGCAGAACGATAATCAATTCTACGGCTAACATAGCGTTTACTCCTTGAGATAATTAAAAAAATGAGAAAGATAAGTTAAATTTTTGTTTTTACAATCAAGTAAAAAGGCACGTCTCTTAAAGAGTCCGTGCCTTACATTTTTAAGAGCTCATTCTTATGTTTAACATGATTATGTTATGAAACATAATTATTAATCATCGAAGCGTTTTGCTTTGTAAGCCGGGTTTTTTAAGTTCTCAACAGAGAAGATATCATCCAGTTGTTCTTCGGTTAGTAAACCGCGTTCTAGAACAACTTCACGTACACTCTTACCTGTTTCAGCACAAATCTTACCAACGATATCACCGTTATGGTGACCGATGAATGGGTTCAGATAAGTAACGATACCGATTGAGTTGAATACGAAGTGTTCACAGATTTCTTTATTCGCAGTGATACCATCAACACATTTTTCTACTAAGTTACGGCAAGCGTTGCTTAACAGAGAGATTGATTCGAACATTGCTTGGCCGATTGCTGGTTCCATTACGTTTAATTGTAATTGACCAGCTTCAGCAGCCATAGTCACACAAGTGTCATTACCGATAACTTTAAAGCAAGCTTGGTTAACAACTTCTGGAATAACTGGGTTTACTTTAGCTGGCATGATTGAAGAACCTGCTTGTAGTTCTGGAAGATTGATTTCTTTCAGACCTGCACGAGGACCAGAGGACAGTAAACGTAAGTCATTACAGATTTTAGACATTTTCACAGCTAAGCGTTTTAATGCACCGTGAACCATGACATAAGCACCACAGTCAGAAGTTGCTTCAATTAAGTCTTCTGCTGGAACACAAGCTAAACCAGTTACTTCTGCTAATTTTTTAACAGACAGTTCTTGGTAACCAGGCGCTGTATTCAGACCAGTACCGATAGCTGTTGCACCTAAGTTCATTTCTAACAGTAACTCAGCAGTGCGTTTCAGGTTTTTGATTTCTTCTTTCATCAGTACAGAGAAAGCGTGGAATTCTTGACCTAAAGTCATTGGTACAGCATCTTGTAATTGAGTACGACCCATTTTCAGGATGTCTTTGAACTCAACTGCTTTTCTATCAAAACCTGCTTTCAGCAGTTCGATAGATTCTGTTAATTTGATAATAGAGTTATAAACCGCTACACGGAAACCACAAGGATAAGCGTCGTTTGTTGATTGGCTCTTATTGACGTGGTCATTTGGGTTCAGGTATTGGTATTCACCTTTTTGGTGGCCCATTAATTCCAGACCGATGTTTGCGATAACTTCATTGGTATTCATATTTAATGAAGTACCTGCACCGCCTTGGAATACATCAACTGGGAATTGATCCATGTGTTTACCTGTTTCTAATACTACGTCACAGGCTTTGATAATCGTATCAGCGATTTCACGAGGAATAGTGTGAAGCTCTTTGTTTGCTAATGCAGCAGCTTTTTTCACCATTACCATACCGCGGATGAATTCTGGAACATCATTGATGGTACGATCACTGATGTAGAAGTTTTCAATTGCACGTAAAGTGTGGACGCCGTAGTAAGCATCAGCAGGAACTTCTCTTTTACCTAACAGGTCTTCTTCGATACGAGTTTTATTTGACATGAGAACCTTCTTATTAAAATTTTAACTGTCTAGTTATGCGCTTGTTAATAAAATATATCGTTAACGGTTAATAATGTAATATAACTTACCGTTTTGCTTAGTACTGACACGATCATATTCGGGTTGTAAACAAATACCTTTAAGCTGGATCACTTTATAAGTAAATAACCTCTAAATATTTTCTTTTTGTGATCTATCTCATGGATTTTACAGTTCTACTTCTCTTTTCAACGCCCCTTGAAAAGGAGTGTTAGGCTCCCCATTATTATGTAGATAAACTAAGAAAAAGCGAGTTCGTAAACCATCACCTTAGATGTAGTTCACACTCCTTTCTATTAATAATATGAATCTTTTTTTATAAAAAGGAGAACCAAGTGCGTTGGCTCCCATTAATTGTTATCTGTCTTCTTATCTATATAGAAGCTGTTATTTTCGTCAATGTGGCATCTTCTATTGGCGTTCTTACAACACTATTCCTTGTGGTGCTGACTTCTTGTGTTGGTGTCTCACTGGTAAAAAATCAGGGCGTAAAAAATATTGCTTCAATGCAACAAAAACTGGCAGTGGGTGAAGTGCCAGCCGCCGAAATGGTGAAAAGTGTTTCGTTAATTCTGGCAGGTATTTTACTGTTGATACCGGGCTTTTTTACAGATTTCTTGGGCTTGCTGTTGTTGTTACCGCCATTGCAAGCGCTATTAGTGACAAAACTGATCTCTCGAATTCAAGTTTATTCGGCAGGTCATGGTCAAAGTGGATTTTCTTCTAATCAGAGTGGAACAACCTTTGAAGGTGAGTTTCAACGCAAAGAGGATTCACCGAGTAACCAACTGAATAATAAGACGGAAGATCAGGATAACGACCATTTTTCTGACAAAAAATAATTAGCCCAAAGCATAATCAACTGAAATGGGGAAAATTTGAAAAAAAAATCATACTTCTCCCCTTGAAGTTTTACTGGATGCCCCCACTTGTATCGTCATGGTACTGGTTCATCTTGGGCACTGGTATCAACCTTAATCCTGATATGGACTTTTTTATAGGAGCACTATTAATGAAGATTCGTCCATTACATGACCGTGTTATTGTTAAACGTAAAGAAGTCGAAGCTAAATCAGCAGGCGGTATCGTACTGACTGGCACTGCGGCGGGCAAATCAACTCGTGGCGAAATTTTAGCCGTAGGTCAAGGCCGTATTATGGAAAACGGCGACGTTAAACCGCTGGATGTTAAAGTTGGCGATATCGTAATTTTTAACGACGGTTATGGCGTTAAAACAGAAAAAATTGATAACGAAGACGTGCTTATCATGTCTGAAAGCGACATTTTAGCAATTGTAGAAGAATAATTTTTCTCTTTTAAGATCTTCTTAAACTGAACGAATTCAAAGGAAATATACGATGGCAGCTAAAGACGTCAAATTCGGTGTAGATGCTCGTAATAAAATGTTACGTGGTGTTAATGTTCTTGCAGATGCAGTTAAAGTAACTTTAGGCCCTAAAGGTCGTAACGTTGTTTTAGATAAATCTTTCGGCGCACCTGTTATTACTAAAGATGGTGTATCTGTTGCTCGCGAAATTGAACTCGAAGATAAATTCGAGAACATGGGCGCACAGATGGTGAAAGAAGTTGCTTCTAAAGCCAATGATGCGGCAGGTGATGGTACTACAACTGCAACAGTATTAGCACAATCAATCATTGCCGAAGGCTTAAAAGCAGTTGCCGCTGGCATGAACCCTATGGATCTGAAACGCGGTATCGACAAAGCTGTTGTTGCAGCTGTCGAAGAACTGAAAAAACTGTCTGTTCCATGTTCAGATACTAAGGCGATTGCTCAAGTTGGTACAATTTCTGCTAACTCTGATGAAACCGTTGGTACTCTGATCGCGCAAGCGATGGATAAAGTAGGTAAAGAAGGTGTTATCACCGTTGAAGAAGGTACTGGCTTAGAAGATGAGCTAGATGTTGTTGAAGGTATGCAGTTTGACCGTGGTTATCTGTCTCCTTACTTCATCAACAAACCTGAAACGGGCACAGCAGAATTAGAAAACCCATTCATTCTGTTAGTTGATAAAAAAGTTTCTAACATCCGTGAATTACTGCCTGTCTTAGAAGGCGTTGCTAAAGCTAACAAACCTCTGCTTATCATTGCAGAAGATGTTGAAGGTGAAGCACTGGCAACATTAGTTGTGAACAACATGCGTGGTATCGTTAAAGTTGCTGCTGTTAAAGCTCCTGGCTTTGGTGATCGTCGTAAAGCAATGTTGCAAGATATCGCAACATTAACTAACGGCGCTGTGATTTCTGAAGAAATCGGCATGGAGTTAGAAAAAGCAACATTAGAAGACTTAGGTCAAGCAAAACGTGTTGTTATCAACAAAGACACAACCACTATTATTGATGGTTTAGGTGATCAAGACGCTATCAGCGGTCGTGTATCTCAAATCCGTCAACAAATCGAAGATGCAACTTCAGATTATGACCGTGAAAAATTACAAGAACGCGTTGCTAAATTAGCTGGCGGTGTTGCAGTAATTAAAGTTGGTGCAGCAACTGAAGTTGAAATGAAAGAAAAACGCGCTCGTGTTGATGATGCTCTGCATGCAACTCGTGCAGCAGTTGAAGAAGGCGTTGTTGCGGGTGGTGGTACTGCGCTGGTTCGTGTTGCTAACGCTCTGCGTGAGATGGTTGGTGATAACGAAGAACAAACAGTGGGTATCCGTGTTGCATTACGTGCAATGGAATCTCCAATGCGTCAAATCGTTGCTAACGCAGGTGAAGAACCTTCAGTTGTTGTAAACAATGTGAAAGCAGGTGAAGATAACTATGGTTATAACGCTGCAACTGATGTTTACGGCGATATGATTGATATGGGTATCTTAGATCCAACTAAAGTTACTCGTTCAGCACTGCAATTTGCGGCATCTATCGCAGGTCTGATGATCACAACAGAAGCGATGATCACAGATTCACCTAAAGACGATAAAATGGATTTAGGTGGCGCTGGTGGTATGGGCGGCATGGGTGGAATGGGCGGCATGATGTAATTCATCAGCTTACTGTTTTACAAAGAAAACCCGAGTTTAGGCTCGGGTTTTTTTATGTCTAATTATAATTGAGATTTGAAAATCACTATTGTAAATCAATACTTAGTGGGCAAAGCATTTCGAAAACTTTCAAAAAAATATTTGATATCTTCTCGTCAAATCCGATATTGGGCGCGAATTGTCGCTTCTGGAGTTTGGATCAGATCCTGTATATCTTATTATTGGTATACATAATATCCCCTTTTTTGGGGGGAATTTGTCAACATAAATCCCATATTATGCCTTTAATGCACAATATCATCTCTTGTATAGAGTTCCCCTCCAATAATTGGATTGCCAATTATGGTCTTTTTATACCGTTTTATTTCAGAATTATCAGATAATTCATTTTTTATATAATTAGAAACAACTTATTTCTTTACAATTAGGCAACAGATCGTTTTTACTGCACCGCTTAAAAAATATTAAATAATTGGGGGTGCTCACCATGTCTGTCGTTGCCATTGTGCTTATTTTTCTTTTTGCCGTGATTGTGAGTGTATTTATCTCACGATTGCTGTCAGAAAAAATTCCTCTGCCGTTGATCCAAATAGCTGTGGGGGCTTGTTTGTCGATTTTTGGTTTTGAGGTGGCTTTTGATCCTCATCTTTTCTTGTTTCTCTTTATTCCACCGCTTCTATTTTTGGATGGTTGGCGTATTCCTAAAGAGGCGTTATTTCAAGAGATTAAACCGATTATGTCATTGGCGATCGGTTTAGTTGTTGTCACCGTAATTGGGATGGGCTTTTTTATTCATTGGCTTATTCCTTCTATTTCGCTTGCGATTGCTTTTGCCTTAGCGGCGATTTTGTCACCGACCGATCCTGTTTCAGTCTCCGCAATGACTGTAAATTCACCACTTCCTTCACGTATGACACATATTTTAGAAGGCGAGTCGTTGCTTAATGACGCTACAGGCTTAGTCTGTTTTAGCTTTGCGGTCGCAGCAGCATTAACAGGTTCTTTTTCTATTACTTCAGCAACGGGGCAATTTTTATTAGTTGCTTTAGGTGGTGCTGCGATTGGTTTGATTGTGGCAGGCGTGATTGGGCGATTAAATCAGTTTTTGGTTAAACGTACTGGTGAAGATCCGGCTATCCAAATCTTGATCAGCTTGTTGATGCCGTTTATTGCGTATTTATTGGCAGAGCATTTCCATGTATCGGGGATCCTCGCAGCAGTTGTTGCTGGTATTGCAATGCACTACGAAAAAATTGTCGGTCGTATGCAAGCTGCTACTCGTATGCAAAGTAAAGCAGTTTGGGATACCGTTCAAGTTGCGCTTAATGGGATGATTTTTATTCTATTAGGTGAACAACTTCCTGCAATGTGGAAGATTTTACCTGAAGTGACGCAATCAGCGGGTGCAACTAATCCTTGGGCTGTTTTAGGTTATATCATCGTTATTACAATAGGGCTTGCTGTACTACGTTTTACATGGGTGTGGATCTCTATGTCACTGACAGTATTCCGCTCTCCTGATAAACGTTTATCTCGCCATGATCTGCGCTTAATGGCGATTATGGCAACGGCTGGTGTCAGAGGGGCGATTACGCTAGCGGGTATCTTAACCTTGCCTTTATTAATGACAGACGGCTCACCTTTCCCAACACGAGATCTCGCTATCTTTATTGCGATGGGCGTTATTCTCTGTTCATTATTGATAGCCACAATTGCATTGCCGATTTTAACTAAAGGGCTATCAGAAGATTTACCTTATGAAAATGATGAAATTCGTACGCGTTTAGCGTTAAACGAAGCGGCGATTGCGCATATTAATGAGTTAATGAACCAGCCTTGTGAAGATCTTGATGAGATGTCACTACGCAATGAAGCCGGTTCGCATTTATTAGAAATTTATAGTCGTCGCCTTGATAGTGAAGACAGTGTGCAAGAAGGAGCGCTTGATCTGAAACGCTTGTTTAGCATGGAGCGTCAGTTGTCGCGCAGTGCGTTAAAAATAGAGCGTGAAACATTACAGCAGTTACGTAAATCACGTCATATTAGCGAGCATATTTTTCATCGTTTGCGCCATGAATTAGATTTAAAAGAAGAAGCGTTGAATCATCATTTGAGTTAATTTAGGTCGATATTATCTTCAGATAGCGATTTGCTGTCTGAAGATGTTAAAAAATGAACAAATTATGTGTTCGTTCTCGCACTGTGTAGGTTGAAAATCAGTCTGATCATTTTAAAAGCATAAAAGCGGTGTAGAATAGAGGTATTATTGCTTTGTCTATCTCAAAGCCGAATTTGTACGTTAAAATAAGTTTAAAGCGAAAATAATATCTTAAGGCTATTGGCTAATGTGAGATAGTGATGATGATTTATTTTTGCGCATAAGAGAGATGACAAGGTATATTGTTGTCATTACTAAACGGACACTCAAATAAATGAGGGGATCATGCGAATTAAATTGTTATTGGGAGCTGCAGCCGCGTTGTTACTAGCAGGCTGTTCTGCAACAAACACATTAAGCTCTGCTGGCTCACAGGTACAAATCACTGATACGCAACCAGGCAGTGAATGCCAATTACTAGGAACAGTGACTGGTGTTCAAAATAACTGGTTATCAGGTTCCCGTACTGAAAGCCAATCACTGCGAGGCGCTGCTAACGATCTACGTAATAAAGCAGCTGCAATGGGTGGTAACGTTATTTTTAACGTTGGTACTGGCGCAAGTAGCTTTGTTGATAGCTTTGCACCATTAGATAGCAAAATGAGTGGACAAGTTTATAAGTGTCAGTAATTGAATACGTGGTTACTTTTTAGGTACCAAGACCTGACCTCAATATTTCTTTTCTTTGGGGTCAGGTTTGTTTTTTATTATTAAAGGCAACTCTATTGAGTATTTAGATCTGCTTAATAGCCTCTTTTATCTCGATGTCACCATCTAATATAGGAATACATTTTTTAAAGGTATTCTTCTTGTCTAAAATTTCAGCAAGCGTTAAGGCTACATTATCAATAGATATTTCGCCATCAGCGGGTATTTCTTCTTTTTTTGTGCAGATCTTATGTGTTCCTGAGTGTTCAGTTAAATAACCAGCTTGAATTATTGTGTAATCGAGGTTGGTCTGGTTGATCAGATAAAGATCTGCAAAATATTTAGCAGTAAAATAATCAACTAATGTGGTCCATTTATCAGGTAATAAAGAATTTACTGCACTAAGCATGATATATCTTTTTATACCTTTCTCCATGGCAATTTGCATGGTTTTTACGGCACCATGTAAATCAACCTGTAATAGATCTTCCCCTCTAGAGCCTGTTGTAAAATAGATGGCATCTAAATGTTCAGGGAATTTATGAGAAATGGAAGACAAAGGTTTTGTGATATCGAGTTCAATTTCACGATAATGTGAATCTTTGATTTTAGATAAGTGTGAGATTTTTCTGGTAGTTCCGATGACATGGTGTCCATTAGCTAATAATGTTCCAACTAATTTATGCCCAACTCGACCTTTAGCACCGATTACCATTATGTTCATATTGTCTCCTCAATACTATTTAAGTGTTCACTGATTTAAAAGACAAAAAAGCACCAAAGAAGGTGCTTTTTCATAATAAAAGAAAGTGAACATAACTTAATTAGATAAATGATTTTTTATGAAAATTATCACCAAACCTATCTTTATAGTGTAGTCACTTTTGTGTAATTATGTTGGGTTAATTATATTGTCTAAACGTAAATAGTGTCAGTTAGCATCAGGGATCATTCTTGACGTAGCCCAAGATCTAACAACGTCTTACTTGGTTCACCACCAATTTCACGCGTGAGTTTAGGCACCATATAACCTGAAACTAAACTCATTAGTGCTTTCATGATTTCTCTTGCTTCACTGTCTGGCACCATAAAGTGAGCAGCACCTTGCACTTTATCGAGAACATGTAAGTAATACGGCATAACGCCAGCATCAAATAGTGCGCGACTTAAATCCGCAAGGACTTCAGCACTGTCATTAACACCACGTAATAACACACCTTGATTCAATAAAGTGACATTGGCATTTTTTAGCTTTGAGCAGGCTTCTCTCAATGCATCATCAATTTCATTAGCGTGATTGGTGTGCAATACCATAATATTTTGCAAACGTGATTGTTGCAGGCGTTTGCATAGCGTGTCAGTAATACGTGCAGGAATAACTACCGGCAAGCGAGAGTGGATACGCAAGCGTTTAAGATGAGGAATAGCCTCTAATTGTGTAATTAACCAATCAAGCTCCTCATCTTTTGCCATAAGGGGATCTCCCCCTGAGAAGATGATTTCATCGAGTTTTGAGTTATTTTTGATATACTCAATTGCTTTTTGCCAATTCGCTTTGTTTCCTTTGTTATCTTCGTAAGGAAAATGACGACGAAAACAGTAGCGGCAATTGACCGCGCAACCACCTTTGACCAGAAGCAATGCACGATTCTGATATTTATGTAATAAACCTGGCACCGCATTTTGTTGCTCATCTAACGGGTCCGTAGAAAATCCCGGTGTTATGGTAAATTCAGCATTTGCAGTTAATACTTGTAAAAGCAATGGATCGTTAGGATCGCCTTTTTTCATGCGTGCAACGAATTCACGGGGAACCCGTAGCGGAAAAAGCCGTCGCGCTTTAGCCCCTTGTTGGAGATCAGCGTGATGTTCCAACGCTAAAAGTTGGAGTAATTCAACAGGATCACTGATTGCCTGCGCGAGTTGTGTTAACCAGACTTCTCTGGTGGGGTGATTATGAGTTACAATGTGTGCCATTTTTTGGCTATGCCATTTTAAATTAAAAAAGTTAGAGGATATTCATGGCTTCTTATAATACCAACGATTTTCGTTCAGGTCTTAAAATCATGTTAGATGGCGAGCCAGCCGTCATTACTGAATGTGAATTTGTTAAACCAGGTAAAGGTCAGGCATTTGCTCGTGTGCGTCTGCGTAAACTGATTTCTAACAAATTACTGGAAAAAACATTTAAATCTACTGATTCAGCAGATGGTGCTGATGTCATGGATATCAACTTAACTTACCTGTACAACGACGGTGAGTTCTGGCATTTCATGAACAACGAAACTTTCGAACAATTAGCAGCAGATGAGAAAGCCGTTGGCGAAAATGCTAAATGGCTGATCGACCAAGCTGAGTGTATCGTAACACTGTGGGATGGTCGTCCTATTGCTGTTGTTCCACCAAACTTTGTTGAATTAGAAATCGTTGATACAGATCCAGGCCTGAAAGGTGACACCGCAGGTACAGGTGGTAAACCAGCAACATTAAGCACTGGTGCTGTTGTTAAAGTTCCACTGTTTGTACAAATCGGTGAAGTTATCAAAGTTGATACTCGCTCAGGTGAATACGTATCGCGTGTAAAATAATCGCATAGATTATTTTACTGAGTGAAACGCTAAGCACAATAAATAATTACCGCAGATAATGTTAAATATCTGCGGTATTTTTTTATTTTAATTTATTAATATTGATTAATAGAAGGTGTTTTCTTTCTAAAAAATTGAGCGATTTGTATTACTGCATTATTTAATTTTATGTGTTATTATTTTGTTTCTAATTTATTTACCTCTTTATTATTCTTGATGCCAAAACAGAATGTGATATTCAATATTGGAATTGGTAAAAAATAACCATTTTCTTAGAATAAGCAGGTAGGTTGTTTTGGTAAAGATAATCCACAGCAATATTTATTTAAGTTATTTTGACTTTCCTTTAAGAGATATTGAAGAGTATAGATAAAAACATTAATCCTGTAATATTATTGATCTTTATTTTATATTTTAGTTGTACTAGGGAAACCCTTTCAATATAGACATTTACTTTGATATATCTCTTTTATTTTTTTATCAATTCAATTTAATTCAATTCAATTTATGACATAATAAAATTAGCTTGTTTTATAGGTTAATTACCTTATTTATGGAATTAATTTTCATTTCTTTATTTCTTTTTTTTTGTAAATTCCCCACGCTTAAGCACAAATAATAGAGTTTTAATCTATAATTAATTTAGGTTAAATATAAATAATAGCCTTTAGATTTACTTTAAATCTAAATATCATCAATAGTTTATGTTTACCAGTGGTTCTTGAATTAATTTAGGAGGCTATATGGAAAATAAAACGATTATTATGGGGGCTGATCCTTCAGGATTTGAGCTTAAAAATACGATTAAATCTTATTTATCAGAAAAAAATTACACAATAAAAGATCTCACAGAATCAGGTCCTATTGGCTATTGTGATGTGGGTGATAAAGTTGGCTCAATTATTTCTGAACATCCTGAATATATTGGCTTTGTTTTCTGTGGTACAGGAATGGGCGTGAGTATTAGTGCGAATAAACATAAAAATGTTTATTGTGGCGTGTGTGAAAGTATCACGACTGCCCGTTTTTGTAAGGTAATTAATAACTGTAATATGCTGGCAATGGGGGGCTTATTAATAACACCGTTTAAAGCTAAAATGATGGTTGATGCTTATTTATCAGCAACCTTTACAGAAGGTTTTTCTGAAGCAACACCAGAAGATTTAAAATGTGGCTTAAATTCAATGAAAGATGTTGAAAAGAAAATTTACCACAACTAAGTCTCACCTCATTTATTGAAAACTTCTTATTATTTGCTGGCAAACACAGTATGTTTGTCAGCAGCCTAAAGCCTTCTCTCCGAGTTTTATCCCTCTTTGAGTGTCAACGTCATTATTGTCGATACGTCATTCTCATCCTCTTTCCTTGTTTCTATCTCAATGATTTTTATCACAAATAAATTAAATCCTCTCTTGGCATGAAATATGCTTTATCTAAAGAAAAATTGACGACAGTAATGCTGTTAAACGTTTTTCGGAGGATGTGGCGAATGAATCGCTTTGTAATTGCAGAGCCACAACGATGCATAGGGTGTAATACCTGTATGGCAGCTTGTTCAGAAGTTCACCAAGCTGTGGGTCTACAGGCGCATCCGCGTCTTACAGTGGTAAAAGTGGAGGATCAGACAGCACCGATGCTTTGTCGGCACTGTGAGGATGCTCCTTGTGCTCGCGTGTGCCCAGTCAATGCCATCACTCATGAAGATAATATGATCTTTCTTAATGAGAGCCTGTGTATTGGCTGTAAGTTGTGTGGTCTGGTTTGTCCTTTTGGTGCAATTACACCATCAGGCAGTAAACCCGTTAACTTACCGGCTGTTTTTGAACATTTTGTGCCTGAAGAAATGTTGGCAGATGTGCCAGCAAGCCTTCCAACAACCAATCCATTCCTTGCATGGAATGTGGGTGTCCGCGCAATCGCAGTGAAATGTGATTTATGTGCTTTCTCTGATGAAGGTCCTGCTTGTGTCAACGTATGTCCAACCGATGCATTGCATTTAGTTGAAGAAGACAAACTTGAAGAGCAAATGAAAACGCGACGCTTAGACTCAGTGATGGAACCCATTACGAGCCTTGACGATTTATCTACTTTGACACAGGAGCGGAAGTAATATGGAACCTCTTCAGTTACTGCTGTGGTCAGTCATCCTGTATGTTGTTGGTGGCGTTATTGCACTGTTTTTAAAAAAACAGGAAGGGTTGGCAATCCTTATTTCAGGGATCAGCGCAATCATTGGTGGTGTCTTAGGTATTTTAAGTGCATTACCGGTTATTTTTGGTGGCGAAATCGCTACTTTTACCGCCGCAGGGCCTTTCGAGTTTGCCGCCTTTGTGGTGCGCATGGATATGTTAGGCGCCTTTATGGTGTTCGTTATTTCATTACTGGTCAGCGTGTGTGCGCTTTATTCTCTTGCTTATGTGCAAGAATATAAAGGTCGTGGCGCTTGGAGCATGGGATTCTTTATGAATCTGTTTATTGCTTCTATGGTTGGCTTAGTAGTGATGGATAATGCGTTCTACTTTATTATCCTATTCGAAATGATGTCACTGGCTTCTTGGTTCTTAGTGATTGCTGACCAAGATGACGAATCTATTCACGCAGGCTTACTTTACTTCTTTATTGCTCACGCAGGCTCCGTGTTAATCATGATTGCCTTCTTCTTGATGTGGCGTGAAAGTGGTAGCCTTGATTTTGATTCATTCCGTCAACTCTCTCTTTCTCCTGCAATGGCTTCTGTGGTGTTTTTACTGGGCTTTTTTGGTTTTGGTGCCAAAGCCGGTATGTTGCCATTACACAGTTGGTTACCCAAAGCTCACCCCGCAGCACCTTCACATGCATCGGCATTAATGTCAGGTGTGATGGTCAAAATTGGTATTTTCGGGATAATTAAAGTCGGTATCGATTTATTGGGTGCAACTGAAATGTGGTGGGGAATTGTTGTCCTCGCATTCGGTGCAGTGTCTTCTGTATTGGGTGTTATGTACGCATTAGCAGAGCATGATTTAAAACGTTTGCTTGCATGGCATACCGTTGAAAATATCGGCATCATTTTAATGGGTGTGGGTGTTGGTATGGTCGGCATGGCAACAGACCATCCGGTTATTGCTGCACTTGGCCTGTTAGGGGCTTTATATCACTTATTAAACCATGCGGTGTTCAAAGGGTTATTATTCCTCGGCGCTGGCGCGATTATTAATCAAATTCACACGCGTGATATGGATAAGATGGGTGGGCTAGCCAAACTGATGCCTTACACTGCAACGGCATTCTTAATTGGTTGTATGGCGATTTCAGCATTACCGCCACTAAACGGTTTTGTTAGTGAATGGTATACCTATCAATCTTTATTTACGATGAGTTACGAAGGTAACTTTGTGATGCGCTTAAGTGGTCCTATTGCCATTATTATGCTGGCAATTACAGGGGCATTAGCGGCAATGTGTTTCGTTAAAGTCTATGGTGTTAGCTTCTGTGGCGGTCCTCGTAGTGAGCAAGCAACAAAAGCAAAAGAAGTACCACTACCAATGACGATTGCGATGGGTTTATTAGCGCTTTTCTGTGTTGTGTTAGGTGTGGGGGCAGCTTTCGTTGCACCAATCATTGCCAATATTGCAATGTCGCTTAGCGAAACCAGCGCATTAACGGTAGCTCAAGGCTCCATGCTTGTTCCTGATACTGCATCACAAGCCATGTTCTCTCCAGCATTAACATTTGTTTTATTAATTGCTCTACCGCTTATCCCATTCCTGATTTACCTCGGCCTAAAAGGCAATCAACCTGCGTTTCGTCGTAAAGGTGATCCTTGGGCGTGTGGTTATGTGTGGGAAAAGGATATGGCAGTGTCAGCAGGTGGTTTTACTCAAGCATTACGTAGCATGTTTGCACCACTTTATCGTATGCGTAAACAACTTGATCCATCTCCATTGCTGTCTCGTGGTTTTAATAAAACACAGCTCGGTGCTGAAAAGATCGAACCATTCTGGGATGAACGCATTATTTATCCTCTGGTTCGTGGTATCCAACGTTTTGCAAAACGTATCCAATGCCTACAAGGCGGGGATTTCAGACTCTATTGTCTATACGTTGTCGCAGCGCTGGTCATCTTGCTTTTAGTCATCGCAGCGTAAGGAGAGGGACTTATGACTTTCCAAGAAGCACCTACGTTAATGATGGGCATATTCGCACTAATACAAGCACTCTTTTTGTTAGCGATAACCCCATTATGTACAGGTATTTCGCGCACAATTCGCGCCAAGATGCATTCGCGTCAAGGCCCCGGGATTTTGCAAGATTATCGAGATATCTTTAAGTTATTTAAACGTCAATCTGTGGCACCTGAGCAATCTGGCGTGATCTTCCAAGTAATGCCTTATGTGTTACTGGGAAGTATGCTGGTGGTTGCGATGGCGTTGCCTGTCTTTACCGCAACGTCACTGTTTGCGGGTGCAGCCGACCTTATCGCACTGATTTATCTGTTTGCACTTTATCGTTTCTTCTTCTCTTTATCTGGTCTGGATTCAGGAAGCACGTTTGCAGGTATTGGTGCTAGCCGTGAATTAACGCTGGGTGTGTTAGTAGAGCCTATTTTAGTGTTATCACTGATTGTGGTGGCGTTAATTGTGGGTTCAACCAACGTCGGCACCATCAGTGCAACACTTGCTCAAGGTTGGGTATCACCAACTGCCACACTGTTAGCCTTATTAGCTTGTGCTTTTGCCGCATTTATCGAAATGGGCAAAATGCCATTCGACGTTGCGGAAGCTGAGCAAGAGTTACAAGAAGGTCCATTAACTGAGTATTCAGGCTCTGGTTTTGCCATGGTGAAACTGGGTCTTGGTTTAAAACAAGTGGTAGTGGCTGAACTGTTTTTAGCCATATTTATTCCTTTCGGTAAAGCAACAGAATTCACCTTTATTGCACTGATCATTGCGCTAGTTTTAATGGCAGTGAAGTTGTTAGTGGTGTTTGTATTAGCGTCATTGGTTGAAAACAGTTTAGCGCGTGGTCGCTTCTTACTGACTCACCATGTGACATGGTTAGGATTCGGTGTTGCGGCACTGGCTCTTGTTTTCTATTTAACCGGTCTATAAGGAGCGATGATTACAATGGAAAATATAGCTCTTGCGACCTTACTCATCCCATTTGCGGGGGCGTTGATTACGTCCTTAATGCCAAATCGGATGGCGAAGTGGTTATGTACACTGTTCGCTTTATTAGCCACATTAGGAACGGTTGTTTTAGGTTGGCAGTTCCTCGCTGAAGGTAAAGTCGATACCACAATTACGCTAGTACAATATGGTGATGTTGCGCTCTTTGGTTTTACCATTGATCGTGTCAGTACATTGATTGCTTTCGCGGTTGTGTTCTTAGGATTGTTGGTGAGTTTTTACTCTACTGGCTATCTGACCAATGGCAATCGCGAGCATCCACATGATGGTACTCGTCGCTATTATGCCTTCTTGCTGATTTTTATTGGTGCAATGGCGGGGTTAGTCCTTTCATCGACTATTTTAGGTCAACTCCTGTTTTTTGAAATCACCGGGGGATGTTCTTGGGGATTAATCGGCTACTACCAATCTGACAAATCGCTCCGTTCAGCAATGAAAGCGTTGTTGATCACTCACGTTGCTTCAATCGGTCTTTATCTCGCAGCGGCAACCTTGTTTGTGAGTACGGGGACATTTGAATTAACCGCAATCGCAACGTTAGATGAGCCAACCAAACTGATTGTGTTTGGTGGAATTCTCTTTGCGGCTTGGGGTAAATCAGCTCAATTACCACTGCAAGCTTGGCTACCTGATGCGATGGAAGCTCCAACACCTGTGAGTGCTTACTTACACGCCGCATCAATGGTAAAAGTCGGTGTTTATATCTTTGCTCGTGCGATTATGTCAGCAGATGGTGATGTTCCTCACCTTATTGGTTGGGTGGGTATTACCATGGCGGTTATCACGTTGATTTATGGCTTTATGATGTATTTGCCACAAAAAGATATGAAACGCCTATTAGCATGGTCAACCATCACTCAGCTCTCTTATATCTTCCTTGCATTATCTATTTCTATCTTTGGGCCGCGCGAAGCGTTTGAAGGCGGTATTGCTTATATCTTTAACCATGCCTTCGCGAAAAGCTTGTTCTTCTTAGTTGCCGGTGCATTGAGTTATAGCTGTGGTACTCGTATGTTGCCGCGCTTAAAAGGGTTAATTAATAAATATCCATTATTGGGTGTGGGTTTCTGTGTTGCCGCGCTGGCAATTGCTGGGGTTCCTCCAATGAATGGCTTCTTTAGTAAATTCCCAATTTTTGCCGCAGGTTTTGAACTGTCGAGTGTTTTCTGGGTGATGACACCAATTATGGTGCTAGTACTGATTGAGTCTGTTGCTAGCTTCACTTGGTTTATCTACTGGTTTGGTCGTGTTGTTCCTGGCAAACCAAGTACAGAAGTTGCACAAGGGCAACCTGTTCCTATGGCAATGCAAATTGTGATTGGAATACTGATTGTGATGTCTTTTGCATCCAGTGTTATCGCAGTCACTTGGCTAGGATAAGGGAGATAAATCATGACTGGAGCACTTATCGTAAACAATTTGGCGGGGTTAATGATGATCACCTCGCTGCTGGTAATTGGCGCTAAAAAGCCGATTGCATCCTGTTGGTTCTATGCATTGCAATCTTTCGTTTTAGTGATGATTTTCGTCACTTTAGCCAATACATTAGATGCACACCAACTTACACTTTGGGCGATCACCGCCTTCTTTACTAAAGTTCTGCTTGTGCCACTTATTTTAGGATTTGCATTCCGTAAGTTATCCGATCCTAGTGCGAATATCAGTGTTATTAGCCCGGCATTTTTAATGTTGTTGGCTGCTGTTATCGTCATTTTAAGTTGGTTTGTGGTAGAGCCAATTCAAATCCCAATGGTTGTTGATTTGAAACCTGCACTCGCAGTTTCTCTGGGGCACTTTATGTTGGGTCTACTTTGCATCGTGACTCAGCGAAATATCCTAAAACAAGCTTTTGGTTACTGTTTAATGGAAAACGGCTCTCACTTAACACTGGCATTATTAGCGTGGAGAGCGCCAGAACTGGTCGAAATTGGTATCGCCACAGACGCCATCTTTGCTGTGATCGTTATGGCAGTGTTGGCTCGTAAGATTTACCGCACGCTCAACACACTGAACGTGGATCAACTGACCGCGCTGAAGGGGTGAGGAGATGAACCAAACAACCATGTTAACAATTTTAATGTTTGCACCGTTGGTATTTTCAATACTGGCGTTTCTAAGCCCGTTATTAAAAGCGGGTGCGCGTCCTGTTGTAACAGGGCTTCATGCTATTGGTATCACCGTATTGTTAATCGCTGCATTAGGGGCTGTGGCAGATGTCATGTCTCATGGCGAAATATTGGCTGCTGCTAATTGGGTTCATGTGGATAGCCTTGGCGCATTATTCCTCGCCATCTTAGGTATTATCGGCTTTTTAACAGGACTTTATTCTATTGGCTATATGAATCACGAAGTGGATGAGGGCGAAATTTCAGTACGCACTTTGTGTAATTATTATGGTTTCTTCCACCTGTTTTTATTCACCATGTTATTAGCAATTACGAGTAATAACTTGATCTTAATGTGGGCAGCCATTGAAGCAACAACCCTAAGTTCTGCATTCTTAGTTGGAATTTATGGTCAACGTTCTTCTTTGGAAGCTGCGTGGAAGTACATCATTATTTGTAGTGTGGGTGTGGCATTTGGTCTTTTCGGAACTATTTTGGTTTATGCCAATGCCGCAAGCTTTATGCCTGATCCAGATCAGGCTATCTTCTGGACTGAAGTGTTGAAATATACAGACCAGTTAGACCCAACACTGATGCATTTAGCTTTTGTCTTTATTTTAATCGGTTTCGGTACCAAAACGGGGTTATTCCCAATGCACGCATGGTTACCAGACGCACACAGTGAAGCACCAAGCCCTGTCAGTGCGCTGTTATCAGCAGTTTTACTGAATTGTGCGCTGTTAATTATCATTCGTTACTACATCATTATTGATGCGGCAATTGGTACTGAATTTACACGTAACTTACTGTTAATCTTTGGCTTCCTCTCTGTTGCTATCGCGGCGTTCTTTATTCTTATTCAGCGCGATATGAAACGTCTTTTAGCGTATTCCAGTGTGGAAAACATGGGATTAATTGCCGTCGCATTAGGGATTGGCGGACCAATTGGTATTTTGGCCGCTTTATTCCACACCTTAAACCACAGTTTAGCGAAAGCACTGTTGTTCTGTGGCTCCGGTAACGTGTTATTGAAATACGGTACTCGTGATTTAAATGTTGTGAAAGGCATGTTTAAAGTGATGCCATTAAGTGCCGCTCTTTTTGCTGGTGGCGCTTTAGCGTTAGGCGGTATGCCTCCTTTCAACGTCTTTATTAGTGAATTTATGATTGTTGTGGCAGGTTTAGCTTCTCAGCACATTGGGCTAACTATCCTATTATTATTGTTATTGACCGTAGTGTTAGGTGGTTTAGTTCGTATGGTGGCTAAAACTGTCTTTGGTCCAAAACCTGATGTTGTTGCTAAAGGTGAACTGGGAATTTTAACCACATTACCAATGGTCATTCTGATTGCACTTATGCTGTTAATGGGAACTCACATTCCTAAACCTGTCAGCGAGCTGTTAGAAAATGCCGCTAATATCGTGATGAATATTGATAAAAGTGAGTCACCTACTTATGCATGGCCAGCGGCTTTAATCAACAATCCATCCACATCGGTTCAGGAGATGTAACGTGAGCTACCAAAATTATGTCAGTAGAAAAGAGGGAAAAGAACTAGGCGGAGATTACGTTGCCAAGGTTCGTGAAAAATTCCCATCAGCAGTTCTTGATGAAGAGCGACAAACCGCTGATCAATTGACGATAACAGTAAAAACGGAATCACTCCCTGAAGTGGTGGAATACCTGTATTACGGCTTAGGCGGTTGGTTACCTGTTTTATTCGGTAACGACGAACGTAGTTTA
The DNA here is from genome assembly GCF_030271835.1 of Proteus appendicitidis. Taxonomy (NCBI): domain Bacteria; kingdom Pseudomonadati; phylum Pseudomonadota; class Gammaproteobacteria; order Enterobacterales; family Morganellaceae; genus Proteus; species Proteus appendicitidis. The sequence continues at coordinate 3,505,019 of NZ_CP127389.1, read as the reverse complement.
AACGGGGACTATGCTGTTTATTACGCATTATCAATGGAAGAGGGTGAAAAATGCTGGGTTGTTGTAAAAGCGCATGTTAGCCCAATTACTTTAGAGTTCCCGTCAGTGACTCCGCGTGTCCCAGCAGCCGTGTGGGGTGAGCGTGAAATTCGTGATATGTATGGTCTTATCCCGGTTGGTTTACCTGATGAACGTCGTTTAGTGCTTCCCGATGACTGGCCTGAAGAGATGTATCCACTGCGTAAAGATGCGATGGATTATCGCCAACGTCCAGCACCAGCAACTGAAGTCGAAACTTATCCTTTCGTGAACGAAGGTAAGCAAGATGCGCGTGTTGTGCCAATTGGCCCTATGCACATTACCTCTGATGAACCGGGACACTTTCGCTTATTCGTAGACGGTGAAAACATTGTCGATGCCGATTACCGCATGTTCTATGTTCACCGTGGTATGGAAAAACTGGCTGAAACCCGTATGGGTTATAACGAAGTGACCTTCTTATCAGACCGCGTGTGTGGTATCTGTGGTTTTACTCACAGCGTGGCGTATGTCACTTCTGTTGAAAATGCGTTAGGCATTGAAGTGCCACGTCGTGCGCATACTATTCGTTCTATCCTATTAGAAGTTGAACGTCTTCATAGCCATTTATTAAACATTGGTTTAGCCAGTCACTTTACAGGCTTTGATACTGGCTTTATGCAATTTTTCCGTATTCGTGAAAAATCAATGCAAATTGCAGAAATGCTCACTGGTGCGCGTAAAACGTATGGCTTGAACTTAATTGGGGGTATTCGCCGCGATATTTTAAAAGATCAGCGTCTGAAGACTATCCAACTTGTTAGAGAAATGCGTAAAGAAGTCACTGAATTAGTGGATATATTGCTATCAACGCCGAATATGGAACAACGTACTGTCGGTGTTGGTATCTTAGATAAGAAAGTGGCTCGTGATTTTAGCCCGGTAGGTCCAATGATAAGAGCGAGTGGCTTTAAGCGTGATGTGCGTTTTGACCACCCGTTTGCAGATTATGGCAATCTTCCACTGACGCTTTTTAGTTATGAAGGTGGCGACGTATTCTCCCGTGTGATGGTACGTATTAAAGAAGTCTTGGATTCAATGGCAATGATTGAATATGCCTTAGATAACTTGCCAGAAGGTCCATTATTAACCGAAGGCTTTACTTATCAGCCATATAAATTTGCGCTGGGCTTTACTGAAGCACCACGCGGTGAAGATGTTCACTGGAGTATGTTGGGTGATAACCAAAAATTATTCCGCTGGCGTTGCCGTGCTGCAACTTATGCTAACTGGCCAGTATTACGTTATATGTTGCAAGGAAATACCGTCTCTGATGCGCCGTTAATTATCGGTAGTCTTGACCCTTGTTATTCCTGTACTGACAGGGTAACGCTCGTCGATGTGAAAAAACGTAAATCTAAAACAGTTTCTTACAAAGAAATTGAACGTTACAGCATCGAACGTAAAAATTCGCCGCTCAAGTGAGGGAATGAACGATGTTAAAATTGTTTAAAACCATAATCAAAACAGGCGAAGCAACGACCAAATATCCGTTTAAACCTCTGGATTTACCTGATGGTTTCAGAGGAAAGCCTGAATATGATGCACAGCAATGCATTGTCTGTGGTGCTTGCACCTCAGCATGTCCTGCTAATGCGTTAACGATGGAAACGAATTTGGAAACAGGCGAGCGTCATTGGCAATTATTCATTGGTCGCTGTATTTATTGTGGTCGTTGTGAAGAAGTTTGCCCAACAAGAGCGATTGTTTTATCCGATATGTTTGAAACGGCAGTAACTAAAAAGTCAGATCTTTATATCAAAGGAACTTTTAAGTTATTGAATTGCCGTGAATGCCATCAACCCTTTACGCCTAGAAAATCAGTTGAATATGCGATGGAACTATTAGTGCAATCAGGCTGGGATGAGCAAACCGTAGAAGCGATGCGCCCACAATTTGAAACTTGCCCTGAATGTAAGCGTAAACATAACTTGTTATCTGATGGTCGTGAAAATATTAGTGTGGGCGAAATTGGGAGTACAATAAAATGAGTTTTCCAGAAATTCCCATTAATCATCATGTTAGCCAACCTATCACCCTTGATGAACAGGCTAAAAAGCTAAAACAGACATTGTTGAAAGATATTCAGCGTTCAGCTTATGTTTATCGTGTTGACTGTGGTGGTTGTAATGGTTGTGAGATTGAAATTTTCTCCGCAATTACACCGGTTTTTGATGCTGAACGTTTTGGTATCAAAGTGGTGGCTTCGCCTCGTCACGCTGATATTTTATTATTCACTGGCGCAGTAACGCGCCAGATGCGTGTTCCTGCATTGCGTGCTTATGAATCAGCGCCAGATCCAAAAATCTGTATCTCTTATGGTGCTTGTGGCTGTGGTGGCGGTATTTTCCACGATCTCTATTGTGTATGGGGTGGCAGTGAATCTATCGTTCCTATTGATGTGTGGATCCCAGGTTGTCCTCCAACACCAGCAGCGACGATTTATGGATTTGCTGTTGCGCTGGGCTTGTTAGACCAGAAATTAAAAGGCGAATCGCACATTGAAGTAGAGAATGAAAAAGCCTCTCTAATTCTGCCTTCTATTCCTTTAGATGCTCGAGTGATGATTGAGCGTGAAGCTCGTCGTCTTGCTGGCTATTATCAGGGAAGACAAATCAGCGATCATTTCCTCACCTTATTAGAGGGCGCTACTATTCAGGAAGTTAGTGGACGTGTAGATGAATGGCTACGACAAGCGAATGATCCTCGTTTATCTGAGATTGTAAAACGCCTTGTTTATTCATTAAGCCAAGGGGGCATTTATGCCTGATGATGCTAACGTTTACTTTTGGTCATTGAGACAAAAGTTTGTTGATAGCGATGATGATATTCCTGAGCAAGCGCAACAGGTGATGTACTATTCGCTCGCGATTGGTCACCACGTCGGTATGATTGATTGTCTAAAAACAGAGCTAGTTTGTCCTTTAGAAAAATATAAAGCATGGATTGATTTATTGCCTGAAGGGGAAGCCAAACGCAAAATGCAAGGGTTGCTGACGTTCGGTGAAATTAATATTAACTCTGAGCATACTCACTTATTAGCGTTAGCATTTGATCCTATTATTAAAAGTGACGATCCTATTTTTAGTGAGTGGAGTCAAACGCTGATTAAATTACTGGGTGAGATCCACGCAGAACCGGCTATTTATTTGATTGTGAAGAGAAAACCATGAGTAAAGCAATGACAGCACCTAAAGTGGTATTAACGGTCGGCAACAGCATGATGGGTGACGATGGTGCAGGTCCTCTGCTTGCTGAGTTAATGGAAGCAAATCCCATTGATGGATGGATTGTTATCAACGGGGGAAGCGCGCCTGAAAATGTCTCTTATCAAGTAAGAGAGTTACAACCTCAATGTGTTGTTATTGTTGATGCTGCAGATATTGGTTTAAACCCTGGTGAAATTAGGGTGATAGATCCTGACTACATAGCGGAAATGTTTATTATGAGCACTCATAATATGCCGCTGAATTTTCTTATCGATCAATTAAAAGATGATATTCCAGATATTACTTTCTTAGGGATACAACCCGATCTCGTCGGTTTTTATTATCCAATGACCGAAGCGGTAAAAAATGCCGTTGATGAAGTGTATCAAGGGATCAAGTCTTGGCGAGTTGATTACTTTCCAGCACTTGAAGTCTGCGATGAAGAAGATGATATTGAAGAATAAAAGTACAACAAGTATCCACTGATTATTAATTTAAATAAAAACTAAAACATCCGCTTTGCGGATGTTTTTCGTTTAATGAGTGATATAAGTGTCATTAATGATAAAAAAAGTGTTTTTTGTAACTTATATTACGCATTGATAAGTTGAGCGCCTGCTAATAACATTTATTCTTCATGTTAACCTTAATTTTCCCTTTAGTTATTTCTTTTAAAAAACAAACCACCTTAACCCTTTCTTCATAAGAGATAAAAAGAAGTTAATTATACTTATCTTCATTAAATATCATTTTCACCTTTAGTTAGTTAAAAATTAAGTTTTCATTAAGAATGAATTAAGAGTAATTAACTCTGTGAGTGACTACGTTGCTTGTTTTTAATACTAACTATTTAGGGGGAAATTCTTTTCTTAGCTAAGAATATAAAAGGTGGGTTATGTCTTCTTCTATACCTCAACTGAGTATCGTCGTCGCCATTTATAATGGTGAGAAATTTTTATCTCAATTTTTCAATGGATTACAATCTATCAAATTAAAGAATTGGGAACTTATTTTAGTTAATGATGGCTCTAGAGATAATTCACTTAAAATATTACAAGAATGGGCAGAAAGATTTCCTCAAGTCACTATTATTGATCAGGAAAACCAAGGTGTATCTGTTGCTCGTAATATAGGATTTAATATTTCAAAAGGTCAATATATTGTTTTTCCTGATATTGATGATGTAATTCATCCTAATATGTATGACAGAATGCTTAATGTGGCTAAAGATGATAATTTGGATATTTTAACCTGTAATGGTAATTATGTTTATACAGATGGACGCCCTTCACGACCTATATTTCCATCTAACCGCTTGCAAACAACGGGAATTTTAACGGGGCCACAATGGTTAGAAACGGCATTAAACTCTAAAAAATTCTTACATGTGACTTGGTTAAATATTTATCGTCGTGAATTTTTACTTGCTCATGGTTATTATTTTGAGCCGGGTTTACACCATCAAGATATTCCGTGGACAACTGAAGTGTTATTAACAGCGCAGCGGGTTAAATATATCGATGAACGCTATTACGATTACTTAATTCATTCTGCATCGGTTTCTCATGCCACACCTAATGACAGTATTCATGTTAGAACAATTCATAATTACATGAAAATATTAGAAATGCTTGATGCTATTAATCAAAAACATAAGAAAGTGGCTCAAAATATTAATGCGTGTTATTGGCAAATCGCAAAAGAAGGTTTAGGAATTATTCACTCAATTGTTGCTATTCAATCTATTGAAATTAAAAAACAAATCATTAAAGAATTTTTTGATAGAGGGATATGGGCGCTGATCTGGAAAAATGCGAAAGATCTAAGATTGCGTTGGCGTTTAGGACGACGCTATTTTAAATTAAAAAGAATATTAAATTCATGATCACAAAAGGGCGCAATAATGTGCCTTTTTTATTTTCAGTGTATATTAAATAAAATGAAATAAACTAATTGCGTTAAAAATTCATTTTATTTCGTTTTGCGCTCACTAATAAATTTAATGATAAATATATAACTTATTTATTAGAAAAATACTGTGTACTGACTAGAAGTTTGCCATAATGAGTATTGCTCCTTAATAAAAGTTTATGTGAAATCAATAAACTGACGAATATTATTCGAGTATTTGAATAAAAAAACTTATTATGATGCCACTGGTTTAGCCTTTATCTGCATTAAGTTGCAGAGCATCACAATTACTATTGTTATTTATCTTGTTTCAGCCTCTTCATCTTATTTAGATAGAGACTGATGATAAGTCGTATCTAAAAAATCGGAGAATGTTTTATGTCTATTCGGTTTGGTTGGCGTCAATCATTAGTAACGTTAACTTGCTTAGCCGCGTTAAGCGTCCCTTTTGCAACATCTGCTCAAACGCTGAAATTAGCTATTGGTGAAGAGCCAACAGAAGGTTTTGACCCAATGCTGGGTTGGAGTCATGGCAGTTATTTGCTTCTTCATAGCCCATTGTTAAAGCAAAATGCCGATCTCTCTTGGTATAGCAATATGTTAAGTGACTATCAGCCAAGTGAAGATGGTAAAACATGGAAATTAACGTTAAAGCCAAATTTAAAATTCTCTGATGGCTTACCGCTTACAGCAAAAGATATCGTATTTACTTATAACAATGCGGCTGCCAGTGGCGGTAAAGTTGATATGGGTAACTTCCTCTCTGCAAAAGCAGATGATGATTTGCATGTCACCATCACGCTAAAAGCACCACAAAGTACTTTCGTAAACGTGCTCGGCTCTTTAGGTATTGTTTCTGCCGATAAGTATGATGAAAAAACCTATGCACAAAAGCCAATTGGTGCAGGTCCTTATCGCATGGTCAGTTTCCAACCGGGTCAGCAATTAATCGTTGAAGCAAACCCTTACTATGCGGGACAGAAAAACGATTTTGAAAAATTGATTTTCGTTTTCCTTGACGAAGATGCGGCTTTTGCTGCTGCGCAAAGTGGACAATTAGGTATTGTGCGTATTCCACCTGCAACGGCTGCAATTGCTAAGAATTTACCAAATACTAAATTGTGGGAAAGACCGAGTGTTGAAAATCGCGGTATTGTTTTCCCAATGGTAAAATCAGGTGAGAAAAACGCCCAAGGCTATGATATTGGTAATGATATCACCGCTGATATCGCTATTCGTAAAGCCATTAACTACGCGCTAGATCGTAAGTTGCTTTCAGAGCAAGTGCTTGATGGTTATGCCGTTCCTGCATATACCGGCGTAAAAGGTTTACCTTGGGATCAAACTGATGCTGCTTTCAAAGATGGTGATGTTGTAAAAGCAAAACAAATTCTTGAAGATGCAGGCTGGAAGCTGAATAAAAACGGTATTCGTGAAAAAGACGGTTTAGAAGCAAAACTCACTTTATGGTATACCAGTGGTGATGCAACACGTCGTGATTTAGCTGAGTCAATTCGTGCGTTAGTGCAACCTCTTGGCATTCAAATGGATCTTAAATCAGGAAGTTGGGATACTGTAGAGCGCTATATGCACTCAAATCCAACTTTATTTGGTTGGGGTAGCCTTGATCCGATGGAGTTATATCATCACTACAGCGCTAATGCTGCGGGTGTTGGTTATTATAATCCAGGCTATTACAAAAATCCTGAAGTCGAAAAACATCTACAAGCCGCACTTGATGCACATACATGGCAAGAAGCTGTTCCTCATTGGAAAGCGGTAGAGTGGGATGGTAAAAACGGTGCTGGTGTAAAAGGTGATGCTGCTTGGGCTTGGCTGATGAATGTGCAACACACTTACCTAACTAATCCTTGTGTTGATCTGGGTACAGGAACTCCTGAAATCCATGGTTCATGGTCATTATTAAATAGCGTAGATACTTGGAAGTGGACTTGTCAGTAATACGTCAAAGTGCAGGTTTTTTCCTGCGATTACTCTGCCTGCTGTTGGTGACAACAGCAGGTGTTTTTATTTTATTAAGTTTTTCGCCAATCGATCCCATTAAGGCTTATATCGGTAGTGATTTACTGAATGTTCCTCCTGAACAATATCCTTTAATTGCAGCGCGTTGGGGAATTGACCAACCTTTATGGATGCGATTTTGGCTTTGGTTTAGCCAAATCATTCAAGGGGATTTTGGCTATTCTATGTTGTATAACATGCCTGTTATTGATGTTATTCGTGAACGTGCAGGGCCTTCGTTTATTTTGCTTTTTTCAGCGTGGGTATTTTCCGGTGTTATTGGTGTTGTGATGGGATTAGTCGCGGGTCGATACCTTAATCGCTGGCCAGATAGAATTATCTCTACTTTATCTTATTTATTAGCCGCGTTACCGACGTTCTGGGTAGGGTTACTGCTGTTATCTCTATTTTCTGTCACCTTACATTGGGCGCCAATTTGTTGTGCGTGGCCAATGGGAAGTAGTGCTGAAACAGCAACGTTAAGTCAGCGTTTTTCACATCTTATTTTACCTATGATTGCGCTTGGTTTATTAGGAACAGGGAATATCGCACTGCATACTCGCGCGAAAGTTGCTGAGGTGATGGGCAGTGAATTTATCCATTTTGCTAAAGCTCAAGGTGATAAAGGCTGGGCTATGATGCTATTTCATGTTCTACGTCATGCCATTACACCTGCACTTTGCTTACAGTTTGCATCCATTGGTGAACTGCTCGGTGGCTCTCTCTTAGCAGAGAAAGTATTTGCTTATCCTGGATTAGGGCAGGCAACCGTTGATGCGGGGTTACGAGGTGATATTCCTCTATTAATGGGCATTGTGGTTTTCAGCACTATTTTGATTTTCTTCGGTAATAGCATTTCTAACAGCCTATTACGACGTATTAATAAAGGAATTTTGCGAGACTCATGATTTACGATCCGAACAAGCCATTGTTGCGACTTTTGTTAGTCACCTTCGCGTTAATTGGGTTAGTTGCGTATGGCTTTTCTGTTTCTCATACTGATATCGCAATGGATTTTCTGGCTAGGAATCAAGCACCATCAGGTCAATATTGGTTTGGGACGGATAACTTAGGTCGTTCATTATGGCTACGTTGCTTTCAAGGCATGTTAAGTAGCTTAAATATTGGTGTAACAAGTGCGGTTGTGAGTGGCACGATTGCGTTGATTTTTGCAGGAATTTCTTCCATTAATCGCTATTGCGATTTTTTTGTAAGAGGTGTTGTTGATGCGCTTTTGGCATTACCTCACTTATTACTGCTTATTCTTATTTGTTTTACCTTAGGTGGTGGGCAACAAGGGGTGATTTGGGCGGTGGCATTAACTCACTGGCCTAAGCTTGCGTTAATTTTACGAGGTGAAATTCAGCGTATCCGTGAAGCGGATTATGTGATGTTATCGCGTCGTATTGGCAATTCACCTTTTGAGTGCGTAAAAAAACACTATATTCCAATGCTATTACCTCAGTGGATCGTGGGAACCTTGTTAATGTTCCCTCATGCAGTATTGCATAGCGCAGCGTTAAGTTTCCTCGGTTTTGGTCAGGCTGCGCATGAACCTTCACTCGGTTTATTACTGGCAGATGCACTACGCTATTTAAGTACTGGCTCTTGGTGGATGGTGGTGTTTCCGGGGTTAATTTTGATGTGCTTAGTATTGATTTTCGATCAATTTGCTAAAGCGATGCAACAATTATGGCTAAGAGGGGCAGGATGTTAAGTTTTGAACAGCTTTCCATTGATATCGCACAGTTTCGTTGGTTAGGAAAACGAAATTGGCAGCCATTGCTAAAATCAATCTCATTGGATATTAAACCCGGAAAGATGCTGGCATTAGTGGGCGGCAGTGGTGAAGGTAAAAGTCTGTTATTACAAAGTGCGCTAGGGCTTTTGCCTGCCAATATGCGAGTTCGTGGCGCGATTAAACTGAATGGGCATACATTAAGTGAACGAGAGCTTATTGCTTATCGTGGGAATACTTTTTGTTATATTCCTCAAGGTGTCAGCGCGCTCAATCCGTTGATCTGTATCGGTGATCAATTAAGTCGCTCTGCTCGTTTAAGCGGTGCGGATGTTACGTCTGATGATATCGTGCAACAACTCGGTCTTTATCATCTTTCAGGCTCCTTGGTAAAAACATATCCAGCAAAACTGTCTGGTGGAATGGCGAAACGCGTATTAGCCTGTAATGCAACGCTTTCTAATGCACAATATATTCTGGCTGATGAAATCACCTCGTGGCTTGATGATGAACATGCGTGTTTGTTATTAGGGCATTTAAAAGCGTTATGCAATCAAGGTAAATCAGTGCTTTGGGTTACACATGATTTAGCTTTAGCGGCACGATTTGCGGATACAATAGCGGTACTTAATCAAGGTGAGGTTAACGAAATTATTCCTGCTAATGTGCTAAATCGCCATGAAGGTAGTGAGAGGTTAAAAACACTCTGGAGTGCATTACCTGAACAACAATTTATAAATACAAAAGAAACATCACTTAATCCATTATAATATTGTGTCCTTAAGTCTTATTTTTATACATTTCATCTGTTATTTCTGGAGTTATCTTTATGCCACTTTTAGAGTTAAAACAATTATCTGTGGAGCAAGCAGGTAAGGTGTTATGGCAAGATCTCTCCTTTTCGTTAAATGCGGGAGAGCGACTCGGTATTTCAGCGCCAAGTGGCACAGGAAAAACAACCTTAGGTCGCGTTTTAGCACAGTGGCAAGCACCCACTCACGGTTCAATTCTTGTTAATGGCAACCCATTGCCTAAAAAGGGTTATTGTCCCATTCAATTAGTTCCTCAACATCCTGATAAGTGTTTTAACCCTTTTCGAACAACAGGCGAAAGTGTGCGTGATGCTTGGTCGCCAGATAAACATTGGCTGGAAAAATTACGAATAAAGCCAGAGTGGTTAACGCGTAGACCTAATGAATTATCAGGAGGAGAGCTAGCGCGTATTGCCCTATTAAGGGCGCTTGATCCTCGCACTCAAATATTGATCGCAGATGAGGTAACGGCACAATTGGATGCTCAAATTCAAGCTGAAATTTGGAAAGTGTTAATTGATGAAAGCCAAAAACGCCCCTTAAGCTTGATTATTTTTAGCCACAATAAAGCGCTTCTTGAGAAGGTTTCGACGAAGGTGTGGTGGGTTGATACGGGAAAAAGTATTTCTACTATTAAAAATAACGGGCTATCTTAATCCGTTAGTAAAAAAATGGCTTCCTATATTTTTATAGGAAGCCGAATATTACTGCTAAACGTAACAATATGGAATTAGAAACGATAGGCGTAGTTAATACCAAATTGCATATCGTGATTGCGATAGGTGGTCATTTCCCAATTTGCTTTAGTACCAATAGATGAGTGTTTATCCACTTGATACGTTAATCCAATATGCGCAAATGGACGTTGTGTTAACTGCTTTTTATTTTCTGTGTAATCAATTTTTTGCTGACCTAAATAGTCAATATGGCTACCAAAATCACCTTGATGATGTGATAAATCCCATAAGAAGCCCGCTTTAGTATTCAATATAAAAGATGAACCCAATAAATGATCCATGCCTAATCCCATTTTGGCTAACAAGGAGTGTGCGTTAAGCGCATCATAGTGTACGGCAAATTGCGCATTTTGAGTTTCACTATAAGCTGAACGTGAGATTTGATTAAAAGTAAGCCCAGCAAAGGGTGTCAGTAATAACTCATCGTTTATTGAATAAGGGAAGTAACCTTGTAACTCAATGTGATAACCAGAAATTTTAGCATTACCTTTACCCGCTTCAGTATCTTCTAATATTTGTCTTTCGATAGAAACTTTTCGATTTAAATAAGCCCCTTTTAATGACAGATGTAATGCATCGCTATTTAATTCTGCATTGAGTGATGGCATTAAATCTAGGCTAAAACCAATTAAAGGTAATGCATAACCTTGATATTGATACCCTTTTGGCAATGAGGAATAGACATCAGTATCAATGGCAAGCCCGACAACGAATGGAATTGCGTTGATATCAAAACGATAAGCGCCACTTAATCCCGTTTGTGTTGCATTGGCTTTATTTACGTTTTGGTAGTGTGCAAAGCCACTAATACAGGCTTTTTCAGTACCCACAGAACAAGTTGCTGAAGCTAAATGGCGCAGTTGTCCTTGTTGCATATCCATAAATTTATAGTCGTTTTCAGCCATTAATAACATTGATTTATAAGTGTTTTCAATATCGATAGGTTTGCTGGCAATAATTGATGGCTCAATTTTTTCTTGCTCTTTGGCTAGGTGATCTTGTTCAGCTTTAGCTTTATCGGCTTGCTCTTTGGCTAGGCTATCTTGTTCAGCTTTAGCTTTATCGGCTTGCTCTTTGGCTAGGCGGTCTTGTTCAGCTTTAGCTTTATCGGCTTGCTCTTTGGCTAAGCGCTCTTGTTCAGCTTTAGCTTTATCGGCTTGCTCTTTGGCTAAACGGTCTTGTTCAGCTCTGGCTTTATCGACTTGCTCTTTGGCTAAACGGTCTTGTTCAGCTTTAGCTTTATCGGCTTGCTCTTTGGCTAGGCTATCTTGTTCCGCTTTGGCTTTATCGGCTTGCTCTTTGGCTAGACGGTCTTGCTCAGCTTTAGCTTTATCGGCTTGCTCTTTGGCTAGGCGATCTTGTTCGGCTCTGGCTTTATCGGCTTGCTCTTTGGCTAAACGGTCTTGTTCAGCTTTAGCTTTATCGGCTTGCTCTTTGGCTAGGCGATCTTGTTCAGCTTTAGCTTTATCGGCTTGCTCTTTGGCTAGGCGATCTTGTTCAGCTTTAGCTTTATCGGCTTGCTCTTTGGCTAGGCTATCTTGTTCCGCTTTGGCTTTATCGGCTTGCTCTTTGGCTAAGCGGTCTTGTTCGGCTTTAGCTTTATCGGCTTGCTCTTTGGCTAAGCGGTCTTGTTCAGCTTTAGCTTTATCGGTTTGCTCTTTGGCTAAGCGGTCTTGTTCGGCTTTAGCTTTATCGGCTTGCTCTTTGGCTAAACGGTCTTGTTCAGCTTTATCGGCTTGCTCTTTGGCTAGGCGCTCTTGTTCGGCTTTGGCTTTATCGGCTTGTTCTTTGGCTAAACGGTCTTGTTCTGTTTCTTTTTTGGGTATTGTTTGCAATTCAGCTAATGCAGTTTTAGCTTGATTATATTGAGACTCAATAAATTTTACATTTTGACCTTCTTGAGAATTATCTAAAGAATTGAGTTGTTGTTCTATTCTATTAATTTCATTTTTATGATTCTCTATAACATCACTATACTCTTCATAGAACTGAATATTTTTTGAGAAATAATCATTTTCATTTTTATCTAAGAGAGGAGTCATCGCCTCTCTTTTTTGTATTGCTTCGTTTTGTTGACTTTTAAGTTCAGCTTGTTTTTTTTCTAGATTTTCTTTTAAAGAAAATAATGAATTTCTTTCTTTTTCAAGATCTAGTTTTAATTTTTCAGATAATTTTTTTGTTAAATTGATATCCTTCTTAGCAAGGGTTTTCATATTCTCTATATTTGTTTTTTCATTATTTTTATTTTGCTCTGAATGATTTTTATTTTTCTTTGAATTATTTGAATTTTGTAATTTCCATGTCACTAATTTCCAATTATTTTGTCCGTCATTTGCTACACCAAACACAACATTTCCATCGCCTGAAATTGAATGTGCTTCTGATTCATTTCCCATATTTATATTTTTTAATGCAACAATTTCATTTTTATCTTTTTTATAAACAAATGCATTTCTTAAATAATGAGAATTTGAAAGCTCGCTTTCTCCATTTCTTTTTTCGTTATATTCAGACCAACCTACAATAGTATTTCCATCGTCAGAAATATCTGTGGCTTCTGAATTTGCCTTAAAGTTGAATTTACTATCCGTATCATATAGTGGATTGATCTTAGTGAAGTTTCTATCTGAAGGTGCATAGAAAAAAGATTGGCGAAAAAGTATTTTTTTATTATCATCCCATGATTCATACCAGCCTATAAAAATATTGTTTTTAGAGACTGCATTGATTTTTGATGATCCAAAATTTGAACTGGTTAGTGTCATTAATTTATCGTTAGCAGTGTGATAAACAAAAGCAATATTTGTATTGGATTCATTTTTGCTATCTCTTAATAATGAACCATAAAGATAATTACCATCAAGTGTGCTGGTTTCAATCTGAGGTTTTCTATCAATAAATTTTTCAATAAAATTTAAGTTATTAAATACATTAAACCTTGCTTGTTCTGGATGATTTTTTAGGTCTGTTTTATCTAAAAGTTTAAGCGGAAAGACTCCGTTTTTTTTATTATCATAGATGGTGTAAACCATTTTATTATAAGGAAGATAACCATCATGTGTTTCCATTAATGGAATGTAGCTCTCATCATGATCAGCATAAAGGCTAAATCGACCATCTTCTGTTGTTAAAAAATGATCATCAGTATAATAATTATTATCTTTATTACTTAAAAATTTAACCTCTTTTGTCACCGTGTTATAAATAAAAAGTTGTGATAATGCTTTATTTTTATCGCGACCATTCCCTATTACATAAAGACCGTCTTGAGATAAAGATATAATTTTTATTTTATCAATATTTTCTATCTCTAAAGGTTCAAAATGAGCGCCATAATCAAAACTAATGGTATTTTTATTATCAATTGAGTTAATAATTACAGTTGAATATTTTGATGTATAAATATTATTTTTTTCTCGATAGCCAAGAACACCATGATGATGTTGACTGTGTTTATAGTCCTTTACATTTTGAATAGGATATTGATCAAAGAAAAAATAAATAGGATCTGTTGCACTGAGTTCATTAGGTATATTTGCATGACTAAACGAAGAGAGAATAATTATTGAAGTAATTATTGATAACTTAAATATCTTTTTTCTTATAAGCATAAATTATTTTTCCATTTATATTGGCAGGATTTTTTTGAAGACTAGTTTGATCTTCTTTTTCTGTCAATATAAATGGATTTTATTTTAAAATGCATTGCTAATTATATTTATTATAATTTTAAATCATTATTTTTGATTTTAATTGATTTTTATTATGAATATATTTCTGGGGTTTTAATATTGAATATATGTCTTTTATTTAGTTCTTTACTCAATAAATCAATATGTTGTTTTTGTGCTGATATCCATTTACTTGCTTCGCCATATACACCATGCTGATGAAAAGCATTAATTCTGACTAATACTGATTCACCAAGAGAATTAATAAACTGGGAAAGTAATTCAATATTTTCTAAATAGTCTGTCTTTTCTGGAATATATAAAAGGCGTAATTCTGTAAGTAAATTATTATTAGCTAACCATTTGATTGATTCTTTAATACGCTGATTTCCTCGTCCCGTTAAATCAATATGTATCTTTTCATTCCAGCTTTTTAAATCGATCATTGCGCCCTCCATATAAGGGGCTATTTTTTGCCAACCATTAATAGAAAGTGTGCCATTACTGTCGATTAAACAGGTGAGATGTTTAAGATCGGGTGCTTCTTTGACTGCTTTAAAATAATTAATTAAAAAAGGAAGTTGTAATGTCGATTCACCGCCACTGACAGTAATGCCATTAATAAAAGCGGCATATTTACGTGTGATCGCTATTAATTCATCGACTGTATAAGTTAATGTCATCGGGCTTGATTGACGGGGACATTGCTGAATACAGGTGTCGCATTGTTCACAACTGGCACTGTTCCAACTTATAACACCATTTTGTAATGAAAGGGCTTGTTGAGGGCAAGTGGGAATACAGTCACCACAATTGTCACAGATCCCCATGGTGTAGGGAT